>DASTOH010000191.1:0-49773 GCA_035720235.1 Anaerolineales bacterium
TAAGTTTGGGCTTGACACGCAATTTCAGACATGATAAATTTGCGAGCGTCGTGCCCGGTTCGCCTTGAAAGCGCAAAGGCGACGGGCATAAATTTTTTTCAGCAGGAGAATGTCAGATGAACGAACGTATTGTTGGAACCGTAAAATGGTTCAACGCCACCAAGGGCTATGGTTTTATCGGCCGCGAGAATGGTGAAGATGTGTTTGTACACTTCAGCGCCATTCAGAGCGATGGATATCGAAAACTCGAGGCGGAACAGAAAGTAGAGTTTTCCATCGAGGAAGGTCCGAAGGGATTGCAGGCCGCAAACGTGGTGCCCCTCGCATAAGATCGGGCCCGTCGGCTTGCCGACGTAAGTTCTGCGCACCGCACAGAGTTACCGCAAGGTAACTCTGTTTTTTGTTTCTGCGCCCTCGAAATTGGTGACATTAATGTGACTTTTGTCCTATATGGTCTGCCTATAATGAAATCAGCCATATCTTTTTCTGCGAAACGGCGACCATAGTAGCGATGGGCTTGTTCAACCTTTTCAAACGGGATACCAGTAGACACACGCTCCTATCCTCGGGACAGGTCATGCCAGACCACATGCGTTGTGTACAATGCGGAATTTGTTCATACAATTGCCCCGTTGGCATTGATGTTCGCTCCCACGCCTGGCGCGGAGAAGCAATCATCCACAGCCAGTGCTTGACGTGCGGTGAATGCGTGGCTCGCTGTCCACGGGGAGTGCTACGATTTGAACAGACCGACCTGTTTTCAAAGCGGATCACATGAACTATATAATCATCGGATCGGGCGTCGCAGGCATTGCTGCCATCGAAGCAATTCGTTCCATAGACAAGGCTGGGGAAATCATATGGATTGGCGACGATCCGCACGGATTCTATTCCCGTCCTGGTTTGGCCTATTACTTGAGCGGAGAACTGCACGATAAGGCTTTATATCCACGCCCAGCCAATGATCTGAGCCGCCTGAAGGTTAACTACCTGCGAGCGCATGTCTCCAGGATCGATCGCGACCTGAATACCGTGCATATGGATGAGAAACCGCCTCTCACCTATGATCGATTGTTGCTGACGTTAGGTGCGCAGGCGCTGCCTTTGAAAGTGCCGGGGGGAGAACTGGAAGCCGTCCTCAAACTTGACCACTTGGACGATGCAAAAAAAATCCTGAAACATGCCCGACGCGGCAAAACAGCCGTCGTCGTGGGCGGAGGGATCACCGCGCTGGAACTCGTGGAAGGGCTGAGGGCACGGGCCATGAAGGTCCATTACCTCCTGCGCGGGGAACAGTATTGGAGCAATGTCCTTGACGAGCAGGAATCACAAATCGTGCAACATCGCCTCCAGGAGGAAGGCGTGAAATTGCAGTATCACGCTGAAATCGCTGAAGTGATTGGGCACCATAACCGTGTATCGGCTGTCCGGTTAACAGATGGCCGGATTCTAAAGTGCGATCTGGTCGCGTATGCGATTGGGATTCGGCCTCGTGTTGATCTGGCAAAACTGGCCGGGTTGGCGATCGATCGCGGGATTGTGGTGAACGAGTTTCTGCAGACTGATGACCCGCGTATTTTTGCAGCGGGCGACGTTGCACAAGCTTACGATCCCATGACCGGTACATCCATGATAGACAGTCTGTGGGCGCCGGCTCGTGAACAGGGACGTATTGCCGGGTTGAATATGGCAGACCTAAAGACTACGTATGTCAAAGCCGCGCCTTTCAACGTGACACGGCTGGCCGGGCTGACAACCACCATCATTGGCACGGTGGGCCGTGGACGTGATGACGATATGGTAGGCATTGCCCGCGGCGACAGCGAGACATGGCGGCGATTGCCCGATGCCATGGTGGCGCAGACCGGTTTTGAAGTGAATCATCTGCGCCTCGTGGTGGGCGAGAACACATTATTGGGCGCCATTGTGATGGGCGATCAGAAACTTTCGTTCCCGCTGCAAAAGATCATTTCAGGAAACATGGATATCTCAGCCATCCGCGAAAAATTGCTGGTGTCCAATGCAACGGTGGGCGACCTTGTGGCTGACTTTTGGATGAAGTACCAAACTACGGCAAGCAAATCTTAGCCGCGCGAACTCGGAGGTCGCATGCTGAGAGGCAACAACGAGCTTTGGATCGCTTTGCTGGTGATGGTATTGATCACCGGCGTTTACGCGCTCGCAATCCGCCTCACGGGAGGGATCCCGCCTGCACGTGAAGTCTTTGGACATGGCCTGGGTATTCTCGGCTTTATCCTGATGCTGATGACCGAAACCCTGTACAGCCTGCGAAAACGAAGCCGCAGTGTCCGTTGGGGCAAAATGTCCAGTTGGTTACAGTTTCATATCTTCACGGGCCTGGTCGGACCCTACATGGTCCTGCTGCACACCTCATGGAAATTCAATGGTCTGGCCAGTGCCTCCACCCTGCTGACTGTGATCATCGTTGTGAGCGGATTTATTGGCCGCTACATTTTTACCCGCATCCCACGCACCCTGGATGGAATGGAAATCGAAGGCAGCCTCTCACAGGAGGCGCTCAGGCAGGCGCGCCGCTTGATGGCGCTCTGGCACACGATCCACATTCCGATCGGAATGGCCCTGTTTGTTTCGGCCTTTGTTCATGCAGGCGCAGCCTTGTATTACGCCACATTCCTGAAATAGCAGGCAGCGATATGTACAATAATCGTTTGGGTTGTTTGTCAGGCACAGGCATCCTCACGGCTGTTATCACAGCACTGATCATTTCAGCGTATACTTATGCCAGTGGTGGTCTGATCTATAATCCGGGTCCACTGAACGCACAGGAGGGGAAAACACTCGGAGGCGTTACCTCCCACGCGGCGACCGGCGGGGACTGCCAGGCTTGTCATGTCGCGCCGTGGGAAAAAGCTACGATGGCCGACCGGTGCTCAGACTGTCACGGTCAGATCGCGGTTCAAATGAAAGACGTTGCCTCTCTGCACGGCAATATGCTGCACGATAACCCAGAATTAAGTTGCCGGCATTGTCACCCGGAACACCGCGGCGCCGACGTGCCACTGACCGTTATGGAGGGGGCAGATTTTCCGCATGAGGTAGTGGGATTCTCCCTGGAAGGGCATCAGCTTACAGCGACGCGCGAAGCGTTCACATGCGATGACTGTCATCATGGTGACATCTCCACCTTCGCTTCGGACTCCTGCCAGGCCTGCCATCGTCAAATGGACTCGACCTTCGCCCTGGGCCATTCCATCGAGTATGGTGATACCTGTCTCGATTGCCATGACGGGGTGGATCAATTTGGGAAAAATTTCAGGCACGATTTCACATTCCAGTTGACCGGCATGCACAGCGGCCTGATTTGCTCGAAGTGCCACACCAACGCGCGGGCGTTGGCTGATTTTTCAAAAGCGCCAACAGATTGCAGTACCTGTCATCAAAAAGATGATCCGCACGAAGGCAGGTTTGGAACCGACTGTGCTGCGTGTCATACCGCTGACGGATGGAAGCCCGCCAAATTCGACCATAACCTTTCCGCATTCAAACTCGAAGGTGCACACGCTGAGGCCCAATGCGAAGACTGCCATGTGGCCAACAGTTACAAAGACACGCCCATCAATTGCTATTCCTGCCACCAACAAGATGATGAACATGCTGGCAAATTCGGCACCGATTGCGCCGCCTGCCACCAGCCCACCAGTTGGGAGGATGTAACCTTTGATCACAACAAGTCGAACTTACCGTTGACAGGTCGTCACGTGGTGCTGGCTTGTGAACAGTGCCATACCAATGCTCAATTTGCGGGCTTATCAGCGATGTGCGTAAGCTGTCATGGCGACCCGGCCTTCCATGCCGGAATGTTCGGTACAGACTGTGCCGCCTGCCACACCACCGATAACTGGTTTGCCAGATATAACGGGCCTCACCCGGGAATCGCAGATGAGGGCGGGCGCGGCGTTAATCATGGCGGCGCTTCCTGTCGTGATTGCCATACACAGACCTTGAGCGCCGCGACGTGCACAAAGTGTCATGAAGGTAACAACCCGGAAGGTGAAGGAGGAGGCGAGGGCGGCGATGAATAAGGGTTAAGAGAATTGCTCCCCGTCCGGTGGACGGGGAGCTTGTTTTGTTGTATTTACGGACGGTTTCCACCCGGCCCACCACCGGAACCGTCTCCTCCAGATCCGTTTCCGCCCATGCCACCACCCGAGTCATTTCCGCCGGGACCATTCCCGCCCGAGCCATCGGAATCGTTTCCTGAGCCTGAACCTGGTCCATTCATATTACCACCGCCATCAGGATTGTTTCCACCTGGGCTTGTATCGGGTCCACCTGGCGTCATGTTCGGACCAACCGGCGTGGCATTTGCACCACCCGAATCAGGGTTGGGTCCACCGGGATCGGTATTCGGTCCGCCCGGCTCTGTATTCGGACCATTTGGCGTCCTGGTAGGCTGGGCATGTTGCTGACTCGTATTGGTCGGTACAGGTGTAGTGCACTGTCCTGGCCCACACTGCTCATTCTGTCTGTGCCGAAAACCATTGCGAGCGGCGTTCCGGAATATCTCGTGATCGAGCAGGCCATCATTCACGAGTTGCAGGCGCAGCTGTAACATCTGACGTGTCCGCTCGAGTGCAGGTTGCGAATCCTGATGGATGCGGAGTTGCAGTCGTTCCATGTCGCGATCCTGTTCCTGCAAGTGATCACGCACCCGCAACAGTGTCCGGTCCATAGCCGCATCATCCATCACACTGCACGTCTGCAGCGCCTGCTGTATATGCTGTTCGAACCGCAATCTCACCTGATCAGGCACAGCCTTGCCAGCATCATTGATCTGTGCCATCTCCTGCAAACGGACTTGCGCCAGCTCCATCAGGCGGTCTACCCTCTCTTCAGAATTGTTCTGGAACTCCAGGCTGAGATCTTCGCTCCACAATTTCAGATTGTAGAGCGGTTCATCGGGTAAATCATTCTGGGCAGCATTCACAGTTACTGCACCCCCAAACAACAAACTGGCAATCAGAAAAATCGAAATCAGCATCTTCATCGCAAACTGCTCCTTTTTGAATATGGTTTTCCACCCTTTGTGACGAGGGAGCTCACTGGCAGATACGGCCTGACTCAAAAATGCCGCACGAGTTCTTCGCGCCGCCTGCGCGTCACGCGGCGGGACCGGCTTGATTACATCCAACCATTGCAGGATTTCAGATTCGGGTTCGGTCTGGTCTTTCATGGTCAACTCATTTCCGAAAGCAACTTATGTAGACTGCGCAGGGCGCGATGTTGGATCGATTTGACCGCGCCCACTGGTTTTCTCAAGGCATATGCCACTTCCTCATTACTCCACTCATCCAGATATTTCAGGGCAATAACTTGTTGTTGATCAGGCGTCAGACAACGTATCGCTTTGCGGATCTGGCCCTGCCGGATGCGCCGAGCCGCGGCCTCCTCAGGGACATCTGTCTCGCTACGAAGGGCTTCGCTCAGTTCCAGAGTCTTATCATGTGCACGATATAGATCCACCACCCAATTATGCGCGATGCGGTACAGATAAGCCCGTAGGTGATCGCGCGGACCGCATCCCTCCTGCAATGCTCTGAGAAATCGAGCAAATGTATCGGCCACGCAATCCTCCGACAGAGTCACATCCCCCAGCAGGCGCATGGCATAGCGATATATGCCCGTGCTGTGGAGATCGTAGATTTCCGCCAGGGCTCGGGTATCAAGCTGGCAGGCACGTCTCAGGAGTTCCTGCTCTTCACACACGTATGCTCTCGATCTTTATGACGTTGATACAATTCACTGGATACTCCCCCTTCATCGTAACAAATACTTGTAAAGATTATGTGAAGGAAATGTATGAATTTGTGAAAATCGTGTAACTCTCGTTTGTGCACTGGAATTATCGAATTTCAATACTCGGCATTGGCGATACAAGGAAATGCAACAAGCCCAACTTTGAATAAGTCGGGCTTGTGAGATGGAAAAGCAAGATCATTCAATCTACTGCGGGAACAACGGAATTCGCTTCGGGAAATTCTGCCTGGTCATGGTTATCTTCCACATTCATTACAGCCCGTGAGAAAAATCCACCAAAACCCATGAGCAACGTGATAATGCCCGACATCCAGAACCAGGTGCGGATGCCGATTGCGTCAGAAATGGGTCCAGCCACAATTAAACTGATGGGCGTTATGCCGGTTGCAAATGTGGTAATGAGCGACATCACGCGTCCCTGCATCTCCGGCTTGACAACGGACTGGACAATGGCCATCAACGGTCCGTTCGCGATGGGGTTCGTCACGCCAACGATGATCATTCCGGCCAGGGCCATACCAAACCAGCCTGCCGGCGCAAGACCGACGAAAATGATGCCTACACCTATGCCGATAATGCCGGTCAGCGTAGTGACGATTTTCCGTTTGAAGCCGCCCCACACGCTCAACAACAGGCCGCCAGCAATCATTCCCACACCCCAGGCTGTATCCATGAACCCAAGTTGAAGCGGACCCTGGCCAAAATGCTTGGTCACCAACAATGGCATCAGAGATGACGCGGGGGTTAGCAATCCATTGATGATAATGGCCATGACCAGAATCGCAACCAGTCCTGGCCAGGAGCGCATGTAGACCAAAGCTTCCCGCAGATCCTGCAACAGGCTTGGTTTCGCTTCCAGCTGAGAGAACTCTGTCCGAATAGGCTGCGGAATTGAGAAGAAGAGTAGCGGGCCAATCGCGATCATGGCAGTGGCCACATCGATCATCAGGATATTTTGGGTAGGCAGGACACTGATCAATAGCGCACCCACTGGCGGCGCGACCATGGCATTCAGGCCTTGCAGCGTCTGATTCAAGCCGTTGACGCGCGTCAGTTTGTCTTCAGGCACCATCAAAGGCGTGGAGGCCGCCATCGCCGGGTAATGGAAGGCGCCTCCCAACGAGCGGATTGCCAGGATGACGTACACATGCCAGGGCTGGGCTTGATCCAAAGCAAACAGGTAGACCAGGATCAAAGTAGCCAGGGCGATGGATCCATCGGCCAGAATCAGCACCCGGCGGCGGTTCCAGCGATCCACCAGCGCGCCCGCAAAGGGGCCGAACAACACCTGCGGCAGCATGCCTGCCAGGCCTGCAACCGCCAGCGCCGTGGCGGAGCCTGTCTTTTGAGTCAGCCACCAGATCAGCGCAAATTGCACCAATGAAGACCCGAACAGCGAAACCGCCTGCCCAGACCAGATAGTGAAAAAACGTGCGGCCCAGTTTTTCGGTACAGGTTGGGATGGATTTTTCATGGCTCCTCTAATTTCTTCAGCCGATAGTAAATAAAATCAACAAAAGCTTGGGAATTTTTCACTTATTATAATGATTGTTTTAATTAAGTCAAGTAATATTTCAGTATATTTTACATCTTCTTGAGAAAATTTATGATTTTCAATGCCGATCTTAATTTTCCTGAACCGTGCTACAATCGGCGAAAACGCATGAAAGGGAGCCAAAACTCATGAAAAACCTGTCGTTCAACTCGCGCCGCTCATCTGTCTATGGAAAAGGCGGCATGGTTGCCACCTCCCAACCACTCGCCACCGCTGCAGGGCTTGAAATCCTTTCCGGGGGAGGCAATGCTGCAGATGCTGCGGTCGCAGCGGGCGCCGCCCTCAACGTGACCGAACCCACCTCCACTGGAATTGGCGGGGATATGTTCGCCCTCTATTATGCTGCGGATACGAAACGCGTCACAGCCCTCAATGGATCGGGGCGCGCGCCCGCGTCACTCACGCTTGAGCGGCTAAAGAAAGACGGATTCTCCACCGAACTGTCTCCCTTCCATGCTCACACGGTGACCGTTCCCGGGGCGTGTGCGGGCTGGTTCGACCTGGTCGAGAGACACGGATCGCTCACGATGGCTGAAATCCTTGCGCCCGCAATTCGACTGGCCGAACAAGGTTTTCCCGTCGCGCCAATCACTGCCAGATCCTGGCAACGCGGCGCGGAGCGACAGTTGAAATCCGCGCGCAATGGACAGGAACTCACCATCGACGGCCGCGGACCCAACGCGGGCGAAATCTTCCGCAACTCCGGCCTGGCGCGGACGTTCAAATCCATTGCGGAGGGAGGCAAATCGGCATACTACGAAGGCGCGATTGCAGACTCAATCGTCAGCGTGATTGAAGAAGCGGGCGGGTGTATGTCCGCGGATGATCTTGCCTCACACGTCTCTACCTGGGAGGAACCAATTTCTGTTGACTATCGGGGCTATCGCGTCTATGAATGTCCGCCCAACGGACAGGGTATTACTGCATTGATCGCTCTGAATATTTTGGAAGGTTTTGACCTGGCTTCGTTGCCACCACTCTCAGTGGAACGAATGCATCTGATGATCGAAGCCATGCGGCTCGCCTTTGTCGATTCCCGCTGGTATGTGGCTGATCCTGAATTTTCAAATATTCCCGTAAAGGAGTTGTTATCCAAGGAATATGCTAACGAACGTCGCAAATTGATTGACCGGCAGCGCGCCACCCTTGATCCCAAAAGCGGCACGCCGGTTAGTTCGTCCGACACGGTCTATCTCAGCGTTGTAGATAAATTTGGCAACGCCTGTTCGTTCATCAACAGCAATTACTGGGGCTTCGGCACCGGCATCGTTCCCAAGGGCTGGGGCTTCACGCTTCAAAACCGCGGCTACAACTTCAGGCTTGACCCCGAACATCCCAACTGTCTCGCTCCACGCAAGCGACCGTATCACACCATCATCCCTGCGATGGTCACCCGCGCCCCCGAAGCGCACCGGGACTATAGTGAGCGGAGCCGTCGCGATAGCGGAGGCGCAGTCGAAACGCATGTTGAAGAAAAGCTCTACGCCTCCTACGGCGTCATGGGTGGATTCATGCAGCCACAGGGGCACGTGCAAGTTCTTTCTGCACTCGTGGATAATGGGCTTGACCCGCAAGCCGCGCTCGATTTGCCGCGCTTCTGCATTGATGTGGAAGAATCCGGAGGTGAGGTCGCCATCGAAGAGGGTATGCCAACCGAGACAGTCACCGGACTGCAAAAGTTAGGAAATCCTACATATCCAGTTTCTGGATACGAGCGCGCCTTGTTTGGCCGAGGGCAGGTCATTCTGCGGGATGCCGAATCAAGCGTGCTCTGCGCCGGAAGCGATCCGCGTGCCGATGGGTGTGCGATGACCTTGTGATGAGGGCTGTGAGCATTGTCACGATTTGTGATGACATTTCATATTGTGTCAATTGAGAGAATCGCTATATCCTTGCAATTGCGCCCACCCTCTCTCAGACAGCTAAAGAAAAAAGGTCTTGAAGTGTGGCTCCCCATGTAATGAAAATGAAGTCACCAAACCAAATGATATCCATCTGATTCGTCCTCTTGAGTTGGTATAAGGAGGGTTGACTTTCAGTTCAAACGGCATTACTGTTAAGTGGGGCAACCATGAACCACGTTGCGATCTTCTTCCTGGTTGTGATTACATTGGGGTTGTATCTGCTTTTATCCTTTCTTGAGCTCGCAACCATACAATCCAATCTACTGGGTTGGTTCCTCCTCCTCACAGGAATCTTCTACTTTATCGGGGTGATGATCGTTTACTGGATTCGCCGCGCGAAGCCAGGAAAAATCGAGGTGAACTCATGATATTTGAAGCCATCATGCAATGGATATATAAACCCCGGGCTTTCTTTGATTCCTTGAAATCCCTGCTCATACTCACACGTTAATGGAGTCTGCAAATGTTCCGCTTACACCGAATTCGTTCCGTTGCCCTTGTTGCTGGATTGATCATCATAGCTGCAGCGGCCATAATCGGGTTGCGTCCTACCGTAGTAAACCAAGCTAACACTCCAACCCAGGTCGGCCCGACCCCAACGAATGGCTGGCCCGTGGCGATATATTTCTTCTGGGGTGATGGCTGCCCACATTGTGCTGCAGCCAAGCCATTCCTTGAGGAGCTTGGCCGCCAATATCCAAACGTGGAGGTGCGCGCGTATGAGGTGTGGTACAACGAAGCCAATCAGCCACTTTTGGTGCAGATGGCAAGCGCCTTTGGCTTTGAGCCGAGCGCTGTGCCAACCATCTTCATAGGCGACCGGTATTGGGTTGGCTACTCTGAAGCAATACGCGACGAGATCGCGGCGGCAGTCGCCGCGTGTTCCGGGTCTGGCTGCCGCGATGCCAGGACCGGCATCGTAGCCGGAATCCCAACGCCCTCCCCAACTTTGGAGGCCGTTGCTGCTGCCACAGAATCGAGCGTAGACAGCCTCGAAAGTGGTGAAGTGCCAGAGTCGACCTCCAGTTTAGGTGCCACGAATATACTTTCCATCCCATTGATCGGAAAAGTGGATTTGACCACTCAATCGCT
Organism: Anaerolineales bacterium; assembly: GCA_035720235.1. Taxonomy (GTDB): domain Bacteria; phylum Chloroflexota; class Anaerolineae; order Anaerolineales; family Villigracilaceae; genus Defluviilinea. The sequence goes on from DASTOH010000191.1 coordinate 10,351, forward strand.
GGCGTTGAGCACTGCCTTGATCGCTTTTGTGGATGGCTTCAACCCGTGCTCGCTCTGGGCACTTTCCGTTTTGCTGGCGTTGACCCTCCACACCGGCTCGCGCAAAAAGGTGTTTTTGGTCGGCATTGTTTTTCTAACCGTCACATCCGTAGTTTACATGCTCTTTATCATGGGTCTCTTCACCATGTTTGCGGTAGTCAGTTTTGTTGGTTGGATTCAGGTCGTGGTGGCGCTGGTGGCCCTTTTCTTTGCAGCTGTCAATATCAAGGACTATTTCTGGTACAAGCAAGGCATCTCCTTTACGATTGCTGATGATAAAAAGCCAGGCATTTACAAGGGCATGCGCCGCATCCTGGATGCAGGCGACTCCACCTGGGCGGTAATCGGGGCGACCATCTTACTGTCGGCTGGAGTCTCCCTGGTGGAATTCTCATGCACCGCTGGTTTTCCTGTGCTGTGGACGAACTTGCTCATTACCCAGCAAGCTGCCGCACTGACCTTTGTGTTGCTGCTTCTGCTCTATATGCTGATCTACCAGATCGACGAGTTGGGCATCTTCCTCTTCGCGGTCTTCACGCTTAAAGCTGGCAAACTCGAAGAAAAACACGGCCGTATCCTCAAACTGGTAGGCGGCATGCTCATGTTGACGCTGGCTCTGGTTATGCTGGTGAACCCAGCCTGGATGAACCAGATGGGCACGTCACTCCTCGTGTTTTCGATTGCCTTCGGATTAACAGCGCTGGCGCTTGTCATCCATCGCCAGATTCTGCCGCGCCTTGGCGTTTCCATTGGCTCTGAACGAGTGGCGCCGGCCAGGAAGAAGAAATTACACCGGCAGCATAGTCGGCGCGCCTAGAGGAAACGTCACACTATGCTTGGAGAGAACATCATCCCACCAGCCTTCAGAACGCGGCAAACAGTTACCAGTATGCCGAATGGACTGTGTGTTAAAATTCGCTCATTCAACCGCGTTAAAATTTTGAATAGAGCAAATGGCAACACAGTCCTTTACCTGGATACCGTTTTATGAGGAACTGGCTACCAAACTGGCTGGCTGGGAAAAACGACAGGGAGAGCTGATTTCCTTCTTGGAAAACCTCCGCACGGAGGGATATGTCATCACGTCGCTCAACGACAAGGACAAGGACGGGGCGCGTTTCCTGCTGAAAGAGCTTGATCCATTCACCTTCTTCAGCGTCTTCAACCGGCGGATTGGATACGATCAGCGTCTGGCTATATTAGCCCAGATGAAGCGTTATTTTGGATTGCGCAATGAGCTGCCCGATGATCTCGATGGCATACCCATTCTGAATAATATGAAATCATGGTTTATTTCAAACCAAGTCTCCAGGGATGTCAATGATGTTCGACGGCTGTGGCGGGTGTTTCAGTTGGCGCTCGAAGACAACCCGTTGGAGAAAAATGAATTCCGGCAGGCTTTCGACGATGCGTTAACAGTCAAACAGACGAACGTTAACCTTACAATGGGGTTATTTTGGATTCGTCCCCATTTTTTTATGAACCTGGATCAAAACAACCGGGCGTATTTGGGCATCCGGCTACCCGAAGGTGGCCTCACGGCGCAATTCTACGCCGAGACGGTAGCATCCTTCCGGACAGACGGGATCTCTTTCCCGCAGCTATCGTTAGCGGCCTGGGGAGCAGAAAATGAGCGCACGAGAAGGATCGCTGAATCCAAGGAAGCTCAGTACCGTGCCTGGGGTGGAATCAATTACTGGCTCGTCGGCGCATATTGGGATGATCGAGACCCAGCCGACCAGACCGAGCGCTTTCTGGAAGAAGGGATCTGGGAAAACGGATATCAGAACCGCTATATTAACGATGTCATGTCCATGAGTGTCAACGATAAGATTGCGATCAAAGCTGCGTCAACCCAGCGAAAAGACCTGCCTTTTGACGCTCGAAATAAAACCGTCTCACGGATGACCATCAAGGCGATTGGAACCATCGTTGCCAACCGCAATGACGGTAGAACGGTGGAGGTGGAATGGGCCCCCGATTTCAAAGAGAAGCAGTGGTATTTCTATATGAATCGGAACACGATCTGGCGCTTAAGAGCCGATCATAATTACAGATTTAAGGAATATGCTGAAAGATTGAGGGACTTTGTCTGGTACGGCAAGGAACAGGATTACGACTGGTTTTTGAAACGCTCGCAGGAGGCCGATGAACCAGATGAAATCGGGGGTGCTCGTAAGGAAGTTGCTGGGCAACCCTATAGTGTCGAGGATGTTATTGCATCGGGTGTGTTTCTGACAGACGAGCAACTGAATCAAATTCTTGAAAGACTGACAGCCAAAAAAGCGCTGATCTTACAGGGACCTCCCGGAGTTGGGAAAACGTTTCTCGCGCGCAAGCTGGCTTATGCGCTGATGAAGGAGGTTGATAACGACCGGCTGGAGGTGGTCCAATTCCATCAATCGTATTCCTACGATGATTTCGTTCGCGGGTATCGTCCCCTGCCTGGCAAAGCTGGAAGCTTCGCTCTGCAAAATGGCGTGTTCTACAATTTCTGTCAGAAGGCGATCAAAGACCCGGACCGGGAATATGTCTTCATCATCGATGAGATCAATCGCGGCAACCTGAGCCAGATCTTCGGTGAATTGCTGGTGTTGATCGAGCACGATAAGAGAGGTCCTGAGTTTGCGGTTCCGTTGGTATATCAGAATGAAAACGAACCGCGTTTCTACATCCCTACCAATCTCTATTTGATCGGCCTGATGAATGTCGCCGACCGGTCCCTCGCGATGGTAGATTATGCTTTGCGGCGCCGGTTTGCCTTTGCAACCCTGAGGCCGCAGTATGAGAGCGATTTGTACCGCCAATGGCTGCTGGATCGGTCTATGAAACCGGAGCTTGCTCATTTGATCCTTGAGCGCATGGCAACTCTCAACACGGAGATAAAGGACGATCCTTTGCTGGGAGAAAACTACCAGATCGGTCACAGCTTCTTTTGCCCCAAGGGCGACAATTTTTCGGGGTTGGACATAAATTGGTATTATGGCATTGTAAGGACCGAAATCGTACCCCTGCTGAAAGAATATTGGTTCGATAACCAGACCAAGGCAGAAGAGGCCGAGCGGAGGCTTTTGGCCTAATGTCCACATCGACATCTCCACTCCAGTACTCAGAATACGGTATACCGATTCGCAACCTGTGGCATATGCTGCTATATGCCTGGAATGAAGCCCCGATCGAATCTCATTGGTCATTGAAGGAGGTGGAAGACGCGCCGACACTAGACGCATTACTGGCATCCATACTGGCACGGTTCATCCGGCAGCGGATGCGCATCGGTTTGGGACGCGGTTATGTGAATCAGACCCGGTTGATTCAAGGCATTCGTGGGCGTATCATATTTTCCGAAAGCCTGAGAGGACACACGTTCGAACGCGGGGAGGTGTATTGTGATTTTCAGGAGTTCAGCGCGAATTCACCCAAAAATCAAATTATTCGCAGCACGCTGGCGCGTTTGGTGCAACTGGGAAATTTTGGTCCCGACCACGATAGGGCAGAGCGTTTGCGTCATGAGTTACGTCTGCTGACAAGATCCCTCGATGGCATTGACCTGATAGAACTACAACCAGAATTCATCCGAAGGCAGCGATTGAATCGCGACGATCGTGATTACCGGTTGATGCTGTCAATCTGTGAACTCATTGTGCAGCGGCAAATGCCAATGGAATCAACCAGCACGCGGACTCTGCCTGCCATCGATCAGGAGGCAATGGTCCTGTACAACATTTACGAACGATTCGTTGCCAACTTTTACCGCGTTCATCTGAAGGGATCTACGGTGAAGGCTCAATCCCGTCTTTCCTGGCACGCGAAATATGATAACCCCTACCTCCCCTCCATGCAGCCTGATTTGATCATCCAGAATAATCGTTCTGGCGAAATCATCGTGTTGGACACGAAATTTACCGCGAAAAGTTTGATCGAAAACGAATGGGGCAAAGAAGTCTTTGATTCAGCCCACCTGTATCAACTCTATGCGTATCTCAGCTCGCAGAAGCATGTGTCAGGGGAACATCAGAAAGCGGTCGGTATTTTGTTGTATCCTGCCGTGCATTACAAATTGTCTGAAAGCATTGAACTCCAAGATCACCTCATACGAATTGAGTGCATTGATCTTGGCGCGTCGTGGCAGGATCTTGAAAAACAATTGCTCGGCCTGATCACAATCAAATAGTTGGAAAAGCTACTCAATAGTCAGAGGGGATGGGTTCCAGTCCTAATAATTCAGAAACGGTCACCAGCGTGTATCCCTGACCACGCAAATACTCAATGATCTCAGGTAGGGCTTCCGCGGTGTGCCAGCCGCGTCCGTTGGCGTGCATGATGATAATAGACCCGTTTTGCACCCGCTGACTGACTGCCCAATTCATGCGTTCTGCATCAATCGTGGGATCAGGGTCACCAGTTTCCACATCCCATTGAATCGTGTACAGTCCGTGCCAGGCGATGACACCTAAAGTCAGGTCGTCATATTTACCGGCGGGTAATCGGAAAAGTCTGCCCTGGCGGCCCGTGAGTTTATATAACAGCTTCTGCGTCTGAACGATCTCACTGCTGATTCTCTCCTGGCTCAGCCCGGGTAGATCCGGATGACTCCAGGAATGATTTCCCATCTCGAAATTCGGGTTCGACGCCAGCAACAGCGTTTCGTCCACATGCGTTCGCATCCAATCGCCGCCCATGAAGAAAGTGGCAGGCGCGTTGTATTCCGTGAGCACATCCACAATGCCCTGATCGAACCAAGCTGGATATTCAGGCTTTTGGCACAGATCGAACGTCAGAGCAACGTACGGTTTCTCGCGGTCGCCGTGAAATATGAAATTGACATCGGCAGGCGGCAAAGTCGGTGCAATATCTGTTCGCGGGGTTTCGGTGGGAGTGAGCGATGGGATGAGCGTGAAGGAAGGCTGAGGGGAGAGTGTGACCGTCGGTCGTGGGGTCAGGGTGCGGGTGGGAAGAGCCGGAGGGACTTTGCTTGCTGAGGCAACAAATTCAACAGTGGGAGCATCCACAGTCTGGCAGGCTAGCAGTATCAAGGTCCCCAAAAAGATCAGCAATGAGAGTGATTTGAATGTCATGCAGATTTAGACAGAGAATCATGCGGGTTTGTTCCATTTTCCTTGATATGGCTCCAATTGATATTCAACATACTCAGACTCGCAGGCATGACCGCGACCAATCCATGCCCGCAGATGCTCGAGTTGGATGATGATGCTGAAGACTGTTTGCGTTTCAAATCCGTGCTTACAAATGGAGGTAGGATAACCGGCATGGTCTGCCAGCAGGGTACGAAAGAGTTCGGGGGTAAGTTTTCCAAAATTCTGGCGGAGCAAATATTCGGCGCGGTTGTGGCGAATGATCGAGTTGGCGAGTCCGGCCTGGTCAAGTTCGAAGCGTCTCATGGCCGGGCTGGTGTAATGATTGGCGTGAGCCATGATGTCGTCCTTGATATAGATCGCTTCGCAGTCTGTGGCCGAGCCTTCCATCGAATAGACTTCGCCGCTGGCATCAGCGATTACGTTGTTGTAACTGGAGGCGCGTTGCGGGAGCAAACAATGTGTCATGGCTTCACTCAATGTACGTGAACCTAAGATTGCGCGCACTACCAGGAGGCGCGGCACACCAGGGCGCACGTCATTGCTGTCCAGTTGATTGCCGGTGAGGCTAATACCTGCCGCGTTGTATCCCGCACTGATAGCAATCCCACCGGGCGAGACTCCCAAATACTCCGGTTCATCCCCTGCTTTGACCTTAAGAATCACCAGCCTTGACTCCTGCTGGGGTAAGAGATCATTCGTGTGAGCAATCAGCGTTGAGCCATCGGAGGTAGCGCGTCCGCGCGCCGCCATGTCTGTACAGCCGTGCCAGGCACTCGCGTCCCACAACTCCTCACACATCGAAAGGAATACTTCCTCAAACGGCACCTGCGCACCTTGAGCGATTCCATCCAACTCTTCCAAATATTGTGGATAAATGGCGCGGCTAAACTCGAGATACAGCCGGCTCTGCTCGAGCATCTTGTCCCAGGTGGCGCCAACGGGAAGATGATTCCGCCGACTGACAAACTTATCCTGAATAAGTTTGGCGCATTGCCTGCCGATTTCAATTCCTACTTCGCGATGCTTGCCGCACGCCTCAATGACGGGGATGGATTCCTTAGGCATGGTTAAATGCTCTCTTACAAACTTTTCGCGGATTCAAAGAAATTCCTACGGTAGTATGGCTTCATTCTTTGGGCGTCTTGCTGACTTCCCAAACGCAAGCCAGCGCACCCAGGGCGCGGCATTCCACTTCTTCGACGTCGAAATCTTTTCCGGTCAACCAGGTCAGCGACTCTTTCAGCGTTCCAATCCGCCCCCAGCACATCGTCTGGTCGGCGGCTTTGCCCGCGCACAGCGGACACTCCACAGATACAAAAGCCCACTTATCACCACGATCCTCCACACTGAAGTGGAGTTCCTGTCCATTTTCGGCATACAGCTTGTTATAGCCATTGACCATGCTATCGAGCACAAGTTTCACTTGCATCCCCGAAGGCATGAGCCTGGCAGCGGTCTTCGCAGCGACATTATACACGCTGCTCTGTTTTTCGATGGCATATTTGGAGGTCAACCGCCCGATGCGAATCACCATGCTCTTCCCGGCGCGGCCGAAAAAGGTGAGCAAGCCCGCGCATAGTTGAGCATAGTCGCCGAGTGTAATGGTCCCACTGATCTTGAGCAGTTCGGGCGGATAATTGTCTATGAACCGTTCCAACCCGCGTTCTCGCAGGAGGACTTGCAAACCTTGCTTGCCGACTACTTCCTCCGCCGCGAGCAAAGCCCAGCGCATGTAAGCATCCACCAGATAGAGACTCGCAATCGGGTCACGTGGGATTTTTTCTTTGACTTCCATGAGCGTCCTCCTTAGGCGGCGATAGGGTCTTTATATGAGGCGAAGTACAGACCTGACAGGCTCACCCCCGCAAGAAAAACGTCCGGGAGACGCGAGTCAAGGCGAATCGACAGATGGTTCCATTATGGAGGGCCTTGCCAGATCGCCCGCATCGGTGCTCCCCTCCTGTGCCTTCCCTACTCCGGAAAAACGTATTCGATCTGTGAGGTAGTCGGGATTGGCAAAAGTATATCCGCGGGTAATGATGTGCTTGTTGGTGCAGGGGTATCCGTAGGCCATCGCGTGTCGGTCGGCAAAGGTGTATCCGCACGGAATGGTGTGCTTGTTGGTGCAGGGGTATCCGTAGGCCATCGCGTGCTGGTTGGTACAGGAGTATCCGTAGGTAATGGCGTGCTGGTTGGTACAGGAGTATCCGTAGGCCATCGCGTGTCGGTTGGCAACGGCGTACTGGTGGGCAATGGTGTACTGGTGGACTTCAATGTCAGTACTGGTGGCTCTCCAGGATCTTTATCGTCAATCGTCTGATCTGTCGTCGGAGGCTGGATCACCGCAAATGCCCTCACCTCATTAATAACGATACCAGGCTCGACGACCGTGACTTTTACATACCGGGCAAGCACTGGTTCAAAGGGCACCTTTACCGTTTCCATCCCGGCAACAGTCCAGGCAGAATTATCAATTGTTGAGTCGTAAACATTTTCATACAGGCCATCAGATGATTGTGCCACCGAAATGGTAAAGTCTCCGGGTGAGTCGCCTGAATTCTGTGTGTCCAACTCGACCTTGTTGATGGTGGCGGTTTGACCGAGATCGATCTTGATCCAGCTATTGGCCTTCTTACTCACCCAAGACGTTTGATCCCGGCTTTCAGCAAAACCGTTGGTCAGACATGATGGTGCTGAAGGAGAATCCGGCGTGCAGACTGTTTCTGTTATTTCGGAGTTGGCCGTTGGAAGTACAACAATTGGCTGCAAAATCTCCCGCTGAGTCAAATGGCTGCCGGAGAACGCAGTAAATCGGCTGTCCCGACCATAGATTATGAACCCTGCAAACGCTGCCAGAAGAAGACTGACCAGGATGAGCGCTTTGCCTATATCGTTGGTCATTGACGCACGCAGAGCTTTGGCTCCGGAGGCAAACCAGTTCAGAACAGCAGAGGTGAAAGTTTCTATCCAGTCAAACTTGCGATACTTTTCAACCTGAGCAAGGAACGCGGCGCGTTGTTTGGCCAGTAACAAGGGTGGATACTGGGCTTGGACATGCCTCAGGTTCTCGAGCATATCGATAATTGTTTCTTCGTCCAGTGACCTTGTATCCTTAACGGCCGGATTCTCCAAACGTCCAAGGTTTTCAATGATGGCAGCTCGCCTCCTAGCCAGCAGTTCTGGAGGATAATCCACTCTCACTGACTTCAGTGCCTCCAGGAGGTTAAGCAATTCTTGATCCTGCTGCGAAGGCGTTAACTTCATGCATTTACCTCAGATCCAAAATCTTCCGCAGTTTTGCGATTGCGCGATTCTGGATCACCTTGATATTACTGGCTTCCTTGCCGACAATCTGCGCTGTTTCGGTTAGGCTAAAACCCTCTGCAAAGCGCAAAACAATCACATGACGTTGGCTTGCGGTCAATTGCCCCTTGATGGCAAGGATCAGCGCATCCATCAATAGTTTGCGCTCCAGGTTTGAATCCATGGAATGGTGCCCATTATCCCTCTCAAGCTCGAACTCGGTAAGTTCGAGCGGCACTTCCCGCCTGGAACGGCGCATCCCATCCACCATGAGGTTATACGTCATCTCGTAAAGATAGGATCGAAGATTCGTGCGAGGTCCCTTCCCGGCCGCCATCTGCTCCAGGAATTTGGTGAACACGTCTCCCACGGCCTGATCTGCCTGCAAGGGATCTCCACAAATATGCATGGCAAAGTTATATAGCGGGGTCGCATAACGGTCAAAGATGGTAACCAGGGCCTCTCGATCCATTTTTCTGGCAGCGTCTACTAAAGTAAGATCCGCTTCCATCTTCCCTAGCGATGAGTGAGCAGCAAGTTGAGACAAGTTCATCTTTCGTATCTTAGCACAAAAGGATTAAAAATCAATCAGTTTTTCGAGTCCTGTAACCTCGAACTTTGAACCCCATTCGAGGTCTCATTTTGCACGATTTTCCTACTGGCACGGTCTCCTGCTGAACGGAACAAAGCGACGCCGCCACCACAAAATGGCCATATTCCAAGCGGAATTCCTGGCGTTGGTTCATGCCACGGACGAGATCACCGCATGCGGGGAGAGAAATCAGCGAACCCTAATCGAAAAAATCCTGATCTTCCGGGGCAAGGTATTTGCGCGCTTCTTCGACTCTGAAATCGACGCCCAGGCCAGGAGCATCCCATATGTCGATCAAACCGTTTTTGACGATAGGGTTGGGCAGGCCTTCGATAATGTCGTACCACCAGGCGGGTTTTGCGACCGGATACTCGAACGCAATATAGTTTTGCGGAAGGGTGGCGCAGACCTGCACCAGCGCGGCCAGCCCGATCAGGCCGTCGAAGATCCCATGCGGGGCCATCAGGATACCGTGCAGGTCCGCGTATTCGGCCACCCACTTGAGCTCGGCCAGGCCGCCGATATCCTGTGGATCGGGGCCAATGATCCGCACAGCATGTTTTTCAATGAGGTCTTTGAAGTTCTGGCGCAGGTAGATCTGCTCGCCGGTGTGGATGGGCGTGGACGTAGCCTGGGTCACTTCGCGGTACACATCAGCCAGCGTGTACGGGGTGTAATCGCCGGTGAGCAGGTCCTCCATCCACAGGAGGTTGAGCGGTTCGAGCGCGCGGGCGACGCGAATCGCATCGGGGACCATCCAGCCGGGGCCACAATCCAGCGCCAGTCCAATTTCATCGCCCAATTCCGCCTTCATCGCTTCCACGCAGGCGATGATTTGCTTCATGCCTTTTTCGGTGAGCAGTCCGCGGTTAGGATGCGGCGCGCCCCGGCGCGGCTCATCGTAGGAAAAGCCTGGGACTTGATACGGCATGGCGCTGTGAAAACCGATCCCCTGCTTGATGATAGTGAAGCCTTCGGAGGCGGCTTTCATCTTGCGCACGTTTTCAGCATATTCCTCGGGGCTACTGTCCTTCATGGGAAATCGCACGCCGCCGTTATAAACGCGCACCTGGTCGCGCACCTTGCCGCCGAGAAGCTTGTACACAGGCAGGCCGGAGGCCTTCCCGGCAATATCCCATAAAGCCATTTCGATGGCGCTGACAGCGCTGCCCCACGGCTTGAAGCTCGCCATGCGGCGGATTTTCATCATCACCCGCTCGACGTTGGTTGGGTCTTCGCCCATCAGCCACTGTTTGTAGAAAAGCACATGCGGTTTCAGGTAGCTCTTGGTGTTTTCCGCCTGGCCGTAGCCATAGATACCTTCATCTGTATTGATACGGATAACGGGGTTTTCGCCGATGACCACAAATTTGAGGTCGGTGATCTTCATGGAGTCATCCTTTTGCTTCCGCGTTGACGCGCGCCAGGAGGGCTTTCATATATCCGATGGTATACGCCGTACCCACCCGCGGATGATTGCCCATCAGTGGGATGTGATCGGCGATCAGCACACCGTCAAAATCCACGGCGCGCAGGGCCTTCATGACCTGATACATATCCATATACCCATCGTCAATGAAAGTCTCGACGAAGTGCGGCAAGGGTTGATCCACGTTGCGGAAATGGACCTTGAAAATTTTCTTCCGCTCGCCGAAGTAGCGGATCGTTTCAAAGACATCCCTGCCCATCCCGGAGCCGCCTTCTAGCCAGCAGCCGACACACAGGCACATGCCCACGTTCGGGCTGTCGGCGATGTCGAGGGCGCGCTGGTATCCTTCGAAGCTGCCGAAGATACAGCGCGGGACGCCGCCCAGACCGTACACAGGCGGATCGTCGGGATGGATGCCGATCCGGACGTTTGCTTCCTCCGCCACCGGGGCGACCTGCTTGATGAAGTAGATGAAGTTCTGCCAGATCTCCTCCTCTGAGTACGTGCGTCCATGCGTGAGTGGACCCTCATATTCGCGGTCGATCCACCAGCCTCTTGTGGCCGCTTCGAGATTGAAGGCCCGCGCCGGCGCATTGCCGCGCGTCAATTCCTTTTCGGTGCTCCAGATGCCGTTTGCCATGTGGGCATAAGTGGTGTAGGGAATGCCAGCTTTGCCGAGGTTGCGCAGGTGCGTCTTGTATTCCTCGATCTTCTCGTCGCGCCCGGGCAGCCCGAGCGTGACAACATCCTGATTGTGGACGCTGGAACTGCCAAAGCCGTAGACCTTGAGGCCTGCGGCTTCAAATAGCTCTTTGCGGCTGGCGTAATACTCAAAACTGGCTTTGTCGCCGCCGGTCCACAGGACAACGTATTCGACGCCCATCTGGCGGATGAAATCCAAATCCTCCTGGGTAGGTTCGGGCGTGATCTGCGCGGCAATTTTCATGCCGGGGGAGAGGGAGGTGAGGGTCATGGGGAGGCTCCTGTGCTGAGGTGAGTGGAGAGGAGAGACTGGAGATTAGAGAATTGGAGAATTGGCCGGTTTAATATTCACTGGAGTATTTTTCATGCACCTGGAGGAATTCGTTGCGTTTGTTCAGTACACGGACAGGGCTGTTGAAGCTTGACAAGTTATTTTTCGAACCACTCTTCGCTCAAGTCTTTCCATTCAGGATTCACGGAATTGATCAGTTCGATTTTCCTTGTTCTTAACCAGCCTTTGATCTGTTTCTCGCGTTCAATTGCAGATTCTATGCTCGAAGTCGATTCATAGTAGACAAAATATTGGATGTTGTAATTACTGGTAAAGCCTTTGACCATTTTGTTCTTATGTTCGTACACACGCAGCACCAGGTCATTCGTTACACCCGTGTAGAGTGTGCGTGATTTATTGGTCATGATATAGACATAGTATTCCTTACTCATAGTAAAACCTAGTTATGTCATTCTCAGCGACCGCTTCGCTCCTACTCAGGGCAGGCTCCGGGAGCGAAGAATCTCTACCACGACCAGCGAGACTCCTTGCGGTGGCAAAGACTCTTCGGTCGCGACGAACGCTCCCTCAGAGTGACATGTTCTTTAATATTCACTTGCGAATTTTTCATGCACCCAGAGGAATTCCTGGCGCTTGTTCATCACGCGGACTAAGCCGCCGAAGCCGGGGTCTTTGGTCTTGAGCAGGTCGTGGATCGTTGACGCTTTTTTTCAACTGCTGCGCTTCCTCGATTTTCTTCTCTGTTTCGAGATAGGCTTGGTCATGGGGCATGGTTATTTACCCCCTTCCGGCTTCCCCCAAATACTACGATGGAAATTTGGGATGCGGACATAACGGTTATATCGTCGGATTTGGGGGAAGTGTATGTAGCGGTGGGGTGAATATTGAGTGGAGGTCATTGGGAGTATTTTACTTCGGAAAGGATGGTGGGTAGAAGTGAATCTTGTAGGGACGTGTTGGTTTATAATTAGAACATGCCAGTGGAAATCAAAACCCTTCTCGCTGAACTCAAGCAGGGTTTAGCCAACATCTATGGCGACCGTCTGAAAGCCGTATACTTGTTCGGCTCCTATGCGCGCGGGGATTATCACGAAGGGTCGGATTTAGACGTAATGATCGTTCTGGATACGTATCAAAGTTACTGGGATGAACTCGTCCGTTCGGCGGAGTTGGCGAGCGATCTGTCGTTGGAATACAACGTCACGGTCAGCCGCACGATTATGACAGAAGAACAATGGAAGAAGGGTGATTTGCCTGTGTTGAGAAACGTCCGGGCGGAGGGGATTCCCGCGTGAAGGACACGACTCAGCAATTATTCGACCGCGCGGCAGATGCAATCGAAGCATCTGACATTCTGTTGACAAACGATAAAGTGGATATTGCCGCAGGGCGCGCGTATTATGCCATGTTCTACACAGCTGAGGCTTTGTTGAACGAAAAGGGGATCCAGTTTGGCAAACACGGAAATGTCATCGCGGCTTATGGTCAGCATTTTGCGAAGACCAAGGAATTAGACCCCAAGTTTCACCGCTGGCTGCTTACCTCATTTGATCAAAGGCAAATTGGGGATTACGCCTTTGACCCAAATGTGGAAAAGGATGTGGTCGTTCAAATGATCCATCAAGCGCAAGAATTTTTGGAAGCCGCGAAAAAATATTTGGGCGAAGAATAGACGGAGCACCGCGCTTCTTCGAATTTCTTTTCTGCTTGGAGGTAGGCTTGATCGTGGGAACCCCCAAGATGGGGGAGGAGTTGTACCGTCCACGAATAGATTCAAAAAGGCGCGGATATTCGCCGAAGGTTCGTGAACATTCGTGGACGGCTTCTCGAGCGCCGCGTTTCTTCGATTGTCATTTTGTCTTCGAGAGTTATCTCCCTACCGTCACTGACTTCATTTTCCGACGACGACCCTGTCTATGTAAAACGTGATGGTGACATCCGTGGTCGCGCCGAGTTTGAACTCTCCGGTAAATTGCGTCCCTCCGACCCAGGCAACGTAGGAGTACCGGCCCGCCGGTATTTTTACCGTCTTTGACCCGCTGACGGGGTATTCCTTGATGATGCGAGAACCGTCGCTGGTGGTTCCCTGGAAGGACACGTACACTTCAGCCTTTGCCCGGTTGGAAAGCTTGATGACTCCCTTTGGGGTATTTGCTGGAACCGTTCCATAAGAAAGCGGGACCGGCTCCTTCTTGGGTGCGGGCTTAATCGAAACCCCGGGGATATTGATGACTTGCCCAACGTACAGGAGGTCAATATTCGAAATTTGCGGATTGGCTGCGCATAAGGCTTTTACGCTGATCCCATAATGCCGGGCAATTTTAGCCAATGTATCGCCGGCCTTGACGACATACGTATTACCGGAACCAGCGGGAGGACAATTGCAGGGTCCACCAGAGTTGCTGCCAGGCAGTGTCAACGACTGGCCGGCATACAACGTCGCGCCAAGGCTGGGGTTGGCAGCATAAATAGCGGAGACGGTGGTGCCGCACCTCGCGGCGATCTTTGAGACGGTATCACCCCATTCGACCACATATGTACCGCCGCAGACTCCTCCAGCCCTGGCACTGCCAGGAACTGCAAGGAGCGCCATGAGGACCAATATGAGAACAGAAACCCGAGCAAAACCTTTGTTGAACATTGTTGCCTCCTTGGAGATGAAGCCAGGTCACTCTCCAACACTGGGCCTCCCAAAACCTAAAATTGAGGGAGGACTATGGAAAGGTGGGATGAATAGGGTGCGGTCCTTTCCTGGATGCAATTTTACTCTCGAAAGCATCAAATATCTACGGCGAGGGAGCGGCCAAAAGGATGGGCTAATTCAATCTTAGCCCACGAAATTATCCATTCCCTACGGCGATGCAAATACGATCACGTAGTACCCAGAGTTATTGAAGGAGGCGTAGCCGATACCCATTTCAATGTAGGTGTCGCTCACCAGGTTCAGCCGCTGATGTGTATCGGCCTGATCGTTGACCCACAAATTGACGACCTCCTGCCCACTGACAGCCGGGCTGCTGACGTTGACATTTTCATCGGCGTATGCGGCGACGTATCCGCTGGCGGCCACGCGCTGGGCCACATTCGAACCGTTGGAGCCGGTATGACCGGTGACCTGATTACAGGCCATATCGCTGGCATGCGATTGCGCGGCCTGTGCGAGTTTCGGGTTGACGGTATAGGCAAACAGGCCAGACTGCGAGCGATAGGCATTGACCGCGTTGAGCAGCTCGATCAGTTTTCCCTGGTCAATGGCGTATCCGCACGTGGCGTTGACCAGACCTGAGCCGCCGGAAGAGCTGGCGGTTGTCGGTGTCGCAGCCGTTGTTTGCGGGGTTTGAGACGTCGGCGCGGCAGTCGCGGCAGCCGTAGTTTTGACATTAATGATGAGCCACAGGCGCGAGTCATCATTGATCTTCATGATCAGTCCTGCCGGGTTCTTGATGACAAAATTGGCCCGGTGTATCCCGATACTGTTGGGCACAGCCAGTTCTACGGAAATGTCCGCGGTTTGGCCCGGGAACGTGAGCGGCAGCGGCACCGAAGCCGGGGCGTCCATGCGCTCTTCGGAATAATGTGTGAGGGTGTAATCGGCGGCCCAGATGCACGTCCCGGTGTTCATGATGCGCCAGGTCTTCGTGAAGACCTCAGCGCCGACAAGTTCGGTGTTATCGGGAATCGTGATATCAGCCACAAACGCGGCGTTATTCGTGCAATCGGGTGCGTTAGGAGGTCGGGTAGCTTGCGGTGTGGCAGTGATTTCCACGGTAGCCGCTGACGTAACGGACGGTTCCGCGGTGGCGGTCGCTTCCACTGCAGTGGTACTGGTGGCAGCGACGACGGGTGTTTCCGCCACGGTCGGTGTTGCTGTTTCCCCGGCGGATAATAGGCTGCTGCACCCCGAAAGGATCGTGGCTGTCAGCATGAGGATGTGGATGATGATCTTGCCGTTCATTGTCAACCTCCATTTTATTACCGCGTGTGCCGTCTATAAGCAAACTTCTTGAACTGCTCGGTATGCTGGAATCAAAACTTGAAGTTTGCCTAATCATGCGGCACTATGTAATTAACGACGCCTCCCCATCGCCAGTTCCAACCTCCACCCGCCTTGTCCTACTTTACCACAGAAGGTGACAGTCACTTTCGCGAAAGTGACTGTCACCTATCTAATATTGATAAAACCCTTTCCCCGTCTTCCTCCCCAAATACCCTGCATCCACCATCTTCCTCAACAGCGGTGCGGGACGATATTTGTCGTCGCCTAGATCGCGTTGCAGCACTTCCATGATGAACAACACCACATCCAGCCCGATCAGATCTGCCAGCGCCAGCGGACCCATCGGGTGATTCATGCCGAGTTTCATCACCGCGTCGATGGCCTCGGGCGTGCCGACTCCCTCCTGCAGGGCGAAGATGGCTTCGTTGATCATCGGGCACAGGATTCGGTTCGAGATGAAGCCGGGCGAGTCGTTCGCCTCCCAGGCTTCCTTGCCCATGGCTTTGCACAATTCGAGCGTCGTCTGGAGAGTCTCATCGCTGGTGGCCAGACCCTTGATGATCTCCACCAGCTTCATTAACGGGACAGGATTCATAAAGTGCATCCCGATCACTCTGTCGGGACGGCGGGTCTGTGCGCCGATTTTTGTGATCGAAATGGACGAGGTGTTGCTCGCCAGGATCACGTCCTCCCGCGCCGCGGCGTCCATATCTTTGAAGATCTTGAACTTGAGCTCGGGATTTTCGGTCGCGGCCTCGATGACAAAGTCCGCCTCTTTCATTCCCACCATGTCCCCCACGAATTGAATCGCATCCGCCGAAGATTTTTGCCCGGCAGTGATCGTCCCCTTTTCCAACAGCTTGCTCGTGGATTTGGCGATGGCGGCCCTGGCTTTCTCCAGCGCGGCGGGCATCACATCCATGCATGTGACTTGAAAACCCGATGTCGCCGCGACCTGCGCGATGCCGTTGCCCATGGTCCCAGCGCCGACGACGAAGATGTGTTGGATGGTCATGTTGACTCTTTGAGGGAAGCAAACAAGTAGACACGCGCATACGCGCAAGTACACAGGTGCACTCGCGATCCATGTCCTTGTGTACTTGTTTCCTTGTATACCTGTCTACGTTTTAAATATGCGCGCCTTCTCCACATAAATGGATCACGGTTTCGGCAGCGAACTGCCGTCATTGTCAAAATAGGGCAGGCTGGTGATATCGCTCTTTAACTCGACATACTGCGATGAAACCCAGGCAACGCCTGTGGGAACGGACAGGTACTCGATCTGGTACCACAATCCATTTAGCGTCTGGCCGAGGATGTACACCTGCTCATTGGCCTCGACCAGCCCATAGGATTCAAAACTGGAGGCCGGACCGGAACGCGCGTTGATCTGGGCCAGGGTCAGGCCGTAGGGTTTATCCGCAGCGGACGCCGGCGCGGCGGCAGTCTCGGCGGGTGTACCCTCGGCGGACGGGGCCTCGGTGGCGGCTGGTTCATCAGCCGAACCGGTCCCTTCTTTTTCCACTGGAGTCGCCAGCAGGTTATAGAATGGCAATCCGGCATATTCGCCTTCAAAGTTAACCAATTCCCCCAATACCCAGCCGCGACCATCCAGCCCGGAGGGGTATTCAATTTGAAGCCAGGCATTGCCGTCGATACGGCCCGTCAGCACGATCACGGTGCCGGGTTGGAGCAGTCCTATTTCCATGTAGCCCACGCCCGGCCCAACGCGGACCTTGGCAAGCTGGACGACAGTCGCGGCCTTGGCGCCAGAAGCCGGGGGATTGAGCGGCAGCGGCGCTCCCGCAATTTCGTGAATGATGGGTGGTAACAACAGTGGAGTATTCGAACCTTCGGGGAAGGTCGCGATGGGCAATCGAGTCAGGTCGCCCTGCAGCGTAAAAGCGGAAGCCAGCACCCAGGCCATGCCGCCGGGTGCATCAGGGGCAATGACATAGAACCAGGTTGCCGCGGCATTGCGCGCGATCACTTTCACCGACTGGTTGCCATAGACGCCGCCCACGTTGTCACTGCCTTTGCGCGGCTCGGAACGCAACGTAACCGATGTGCTGGCAACCGCGATCATCGGTTCGATGGTTGGCATGATGGTCGGGGGCAGCGTTGGCTCGGGCGTGAACGTCAGGGTTGGCTCAGGAGTATTGGTTGGACTGGAACTGGGCAGAGGCTGAGAGGTGTCAGTTGGAACAGGCGTGGATGTCGATGAGGAGAGACCGATAGAACCACAACCGGTCAGCAGGGAAAGCAAGAGAAGGGAGAAAACAGCGAGTCGTATTCGATTCAAAGCAAAGCTCCTCATTGTTGAGTAAACATGACCACAAGTATACAGGGATAGACGTAGACAGGTAAACATGTACATTACCGACCAGTGTACTTGCGCGAATGCGCGTGTTTACCTGTTTCCGCACTTACTTCCTCCCTAATTTCCTTACCTTTTCAACCAATCCCGGCAATGTGCTCAAAAACGAATCAACCTCCGCAGCGGTCGTATGAACTCCGAGCGTCACACGTAGCGAGCCTAACCCCCAATCACGACTCAAACCAATGGCATTCATTACTTCACTGGGTTCCGGGTTACCGGTCTTGCAGGCGGATCCGGAGGAACAGGCAAAGCCTGCCGCGTCGAGTAATGTGAGCAGAAGGTTTCCATCCACATCCTTGAATGCAAAACTGGCATGATGAGGCAGACGATGTTCGAGATCGCCGGTAAGTTGCGAGTCAGAAATTGTCTCCAGCACTGTGCCAATGATCCTATCTCGCAACGGCCTGACGTGTACTACGCGCTGCTCACGTTCTTCATGGGTCAAGCGCAGCGCCTCCGCGAAACCGACGATGTAGGGCACATTGTGAGTCCCGGCGCGCAAACTGAATTCCTGTCCCCCGCCGGTCAGATGCGAAACGAGCGGCGTGCCTTTGCGGATGTACAGCGCGCCGACGCCTTTCGGTCCATAGAACTTGTGCGCGCCCAGCGACATCATATCCACACCGAGCTCATGCACATCCACGGGCAAATAGGCTGCGGCCTGCACGGCATCGGTATGAAAGAGAACGCCATTTGAGCGGCAAACCTCAGCAAGCTCTTTAATGGGATTGATGGTGCCAATCTCATTGTTGGCATACATCACGGAAACGATGGCTGTGTTATCGCAGATGGCTTTCGCGACCGTTTCCGGAGTCACGAAGCCGTGCTCGTTCACATCAAGCCATTCGATCAGAAAGCCCTCATATTTTTCGAGATTCTTCAACGTGTTGGTGACGGCAGGATGTTCGGCCCGCGCAGCCAGAATCCATCTGGCACCGGTCTTTTCGCGCATGGCATAGGCCGTGCCGCGAATCGCCAGGTTGTCTGACTCCGATCCGCACGATGTGAAAATTATTTCATCCGGCCGGCAATTCAACACGCGCGCCACCGTCTCACGCGCGGAATCGATCGCAGCTTCGGCAATCTGTCCGTAGCGGTGAACAGAGGAGGGGTTGCCAAATGAAGCGGAGAAGTAGGGCGTCATCGCCGCGAGCACGCGTGCATCGACAGGCGTCGTGGCCGAGTAATCCAGGTAGACCATCAGGACAAATTATAGCATGTGGAAGCATAGGAACTTTGTAGGGGAAACATCCGTTTAACACCGGGCGAAAACCGTTGTACAATTGCGGCTCGCTAGAAAAGGAGTACCAAGAATGAGACAAAGATTAATAACTATCATGATCGCAGGGATTCTATTACTGACAGCCTGTAATGCCCCCAATGCCGACGCGACACCCACGGTGGACGTGAATCAGATTCAGACGAATGTCGTTGAGACATATGCGGTGATTCAGACTCAGACCGCACTGGCCCAGCCAACCGTTGAGCTTTTCCCCACCCTCACCCCTTCACCCACTGTCGCCCCCCTCGTGACACTGGCCAGCACATTGCCTACCATCCCGCAGGTGACCGCCGGGGCTACCAAATCCTGTTACAGCCTGGCATTCGTCAGCGACGTGACCATCCCGGATAACACCCCTGTCAAGCCCGGACAGACTTTTACAAAAACGTGGAAAGTGGTCAATAACGGTTCCTGTGCCTGGGACGCCGGATTCAAGTTTGCCTTTGTCAGCGGCGATGCCATGAGCGGAGCCACTTACACGCTGCCTTCTGCCGTGCCTGTAAATGGCATCGTGGAAATTTCCGTTTCCATGACCGCGCCAACCAATAAGACTGGGGCCGTTCGCGGTGACTGGCGCATGTCCACGGCGTCAGGCCAGTTCTTTGGCGATCAGATCTACGTGATCGTTGTCGTGGGCGGTTCGTATCCATAAACCTCAGAAGTCCCTTCGTCCTTGAAGGGACTTTATGTTATGTGGTCGTTTATAAGTCTTTGGAATTTTCGCTGCGATGTCGGAACGCACGGACCCACGGTCCTTCCATAAAAAGGAGGCTCTCTGGGAGAGCGCCGTGACCAAACCTTTTCAGTACACGGATACTTCGACACCTTCGGCACCTTCGGCAAGTTTCGCGGACGGCACGAAAAAAGAGCAAGATCTAAAAGGTTTTTCCGTGCGCGAAGCGTCCGTGTCGTCCGTATACAAGAGTCACGGCAAATCCTGAAGACTCAAAAAGGAAGAAGTCCGTCTCCAAGAGTGCTATAATTAAAATACACCAAGGAGTGATCCATGACAGAAAAAACTTCCTATGAAGAAAATTGGAGAGAATATATTCCTGACGAAGTACGCCAGCATTACAAGAACGCTCGTAAGGAATTCAAGAAATCCGTCGAAGGTTTATTGCCGCAGGGCTTTGTGGAACATCGTCGCAATGCCCGCCGCGAGATGCTTCTCGCCTGGCGCAGCATGATCGATCATGTACTCAAGAAGATGGACGAGCCATCCTGAAAGATCCGTTATTGAAAAATTGAAGAGATCGCGAGGCAGAGGGCTTGCCTTGTCGTCTCGGAACGATCAAGCCGCCGCATTCGGCGGCGCGCTTTTTAACGAGCCAAACCAGGCGGAGATCATGAAAACAATCGACTTCTTTGGGAACGAATGGGATATTGATTGTATGGGCTGTGCCATCAGCAATGGCTCCATGCTGGTTCCGGGAGGTTTCATCCGGCAAACAGGACATTTTGTTGTACACCAGGATCCTCTCATACCACTTCCAGGTTTTTTGGTGATCGCATCGCTCAGGCATATCCGGTCAATATCTGATATGCACGATTCAGAGTACCAGGAATTGGCTGGAGTCATCAGGACTACCCATCTGGCCATCAAAGAGAGCACGATGATTGAATCTCTGACCCTGGTGCAAGAGGAAAACTCGAGTCATTTCCATTTGTGGTTTTTCCCCTGGACGCAAGAGGTAATCAGGCGCCACGGACAACCATCCCTGACAAAGATTCGAGAGATCATGTCAGACTATCGAAGTCAACCCATTGATCAGGCAGAGTGGAAAGAACTTGAGAAATCGATCAAACAGATCAAAGCACGACTGATCGAATAATGGTGGGCTACCGGCTTCGAAGGAACAGGATCCAGATCAAAGCAACGAAAGCGCCCGCCAACATCCATTGACCATACGCGATACTCCCGGCGTTGTACAACAAAACCCCACCCATCAACAATCCAAAGAAAATAACCCCGGTTGTCAGACGATCCATAGCCCGTGTCAGCGCGCGCATCTCACGACTCATTTGCGGCGACTGCACGATCAAATCTCCGCGTTCCATGATGGTCAATACCCGGCTGGTTTGAGAAGGCAGAGCAATCACGCTCTGGAACATCCTTCCCAGCTCCTCGAGCCAGTCACCGATGCCCGCCTTGGCTTCCTGCGCGATCAATTTCCGTGCATAGGGCGCCAGTTGATTCCATAGGTTGAAGTCCGGGTCGAGCCCCGTGCACATCCCTGAAAGAATAGCCATTGTGCGCCCCAGCAGAATGAGGTTATTCGGCACCTGGAACGGCATGCTGAAGATCAGATCGCGGTACTGGTGCGCAAACTTGCGCAGCTCGGCCGGGTCCGTCTTTCGCAGCTCGCTCATGGACATGCCCCAGAATCGGTCAAACACTTGCGCCTCAGCCTGCTCGATCAGCTTCAGGTCGGCGCCCGGCAGCAGCATTCCCAGCCGCTGATAGGCTGTAATGAGCCGGCTCGAATCCCTCGTGCCGACACCGATCAGCATCTCGCGCAAGCCATCTCGCACGCCCTCGGGCACGCGCGCCGTCATGCCAAAATCTACAAACGTCAGTTGCCAGCGCCGCGCCGACTCGCCGTCAGCCTCCAACGGCGTCACAAACAGATTGCCCGGGTGCGGGTCAGCATGCACGAAACCATCTTCGAAGATCTGTTTCAGATAGGTATCGAATAACCTCTTCGCCACATCGCCGCGGTCGATGCCAACCGCGGTGATGGACGCGTAATCGGTGATCTTGATGGCGTACACATCCTCCAATGTCAACACGCGCAGTGTGGAAAGACTCCTCACAATCCTTGGCACATGCACATCGGGATCATCCTTGAAATTCTCAAAAAACGTTTCGGCATTCCCGGCCTCGTGGACATAATCGATCTCCTCCCGAACCGTCGCGGAAAACTCGCGTAACAAGGCCGGCACATCGGCATGTTCGCGGACCGGGCGATAGCGCATCAACCAATTGCCCACGCGGCGCAGCGCAGCGAGGTCGACCTCCACGATCATTTCGATGGATGGACGCTGGATCTTCACGACCACGTTTCGGAACCCCTCCGCTTCGTCCTCAGCTCCTTCGGCGTCCGTTTCGACACTCCCTTCGGTCACAACGCGGCGGTTCAGGACGGGCTTCAGTCTGGCGCGGTGTACCTGGCCCAGGGAGGCCGCTGCGAGCGGATCTGCGTCCAACCATTCGAATTTCTCCATGAGCGGTGCGCCCAGTTCCTTTTCAGCCAATTCCTGAATCGCCTCATACGGCTCCGCTGGGACCTCATCCTGCAAATTCGCGAGTTCATCTGTCACTTCCGGCGGGAGCACATCCAACCGTGAAGAGAGGAACTGCCCCACCTTGATCATGACTCCGCCCATGTGAATCGCCAGCGCGCGGAAACGAACGGCCTCCCGCCGAAAACGTTCCGCGCGCGTACGGCGAGTCCATGAGCGCAGCCCGACCCGGGCGATGAGAAGTTCCCAAAGGATAAACCGCAGGATCACCCCCGCAAAGAAATACAGGATTCTGAAATAACGTCCGCGCAGACGTTTGCGTAGCAGTTGCATGACTGTTCCGTGTGCTGTAATGGTGGGATTGTATCACCGGAGCACATCAGGTCTTTGAAGCCTGCCGCGAGAAAGATAACTGGATTGATTTGAATACCAATTCTCTGTATACTTCTTTTGGAATGTGAGGAGAAAGGATATGATCATGACAATACGGTGGATTGCCCCAGCGATTGTCCTGTTTTGCACTGCCTGCCAGACGCAGGCAACTACAGAGGTGCCCGTCGTTGTGGTTTCAACTGCGATGTTCGTCGTATCCACAGCCACACCCGACTGCCAGCACGCAGATGGCGTGACAATGGATATTCAGCGCCGCAGTGATTCGAAGGTGACCCTGCAAATCAGCGGCCTGCAACCTGGAGAAGTACCCTACATTATCTATAGTACCTCATCGGGCGGCGCGAGCAGGATGATAGGCTCTGGCTATTCTGTGACGGGAGCAGATGCCAGTGGCAAATTTACACATGACCAGGGAGGATTGCTCCATCTGGAAGGACAAACCAGCGCGACCTGGGATATCCGCCTGATTCATTCACGTAGCGTGGAATGCGCAACCATTACCTTACCTTGACCTTCGTTCTCGAATACGCCCTATGACTTCATCATGAGCACCGCATACTTTCTATTCCACGGCAGGTTGAACGACTTTCTGCCACAGGATCTAAAGGTACAGCCGATTACGGTTCATTTCAGGGAACGGCAGAGCATCAAACATTTGGTTGAGTCGCTGGGGGTACCGCACCCGGAGATTGGACGAATCCAGGTCAATGGGCGGGAGGAAGCGCCAGGCAGGATCACGGAAGATGGTGATCGAGTCGAAGTGCATCCCGTCGAAAATGGCTGTCCTATGGAGCCGCGTTTCCTGCTCGATTGCCATCTGGGCCGTCTGACGGCGCACTTGCGTATGTTGGGGTTCGATTGTTTGTACCAAAACGATTATGACGACGCAAAGTTGGCCGCGATCGCAGACCACGAAGGACGCATCCTGCTCACCCGCGACCGCCGCCTGTTGATGAGAAAAGTCATCGTGCATGGATATTGCCTGCGCTCACTGGATTCGTTTAAACAGCTTATAGAGGTTATCCATCGTTTTGAATTGACAGACAGAACTCGGCCCTTTCATCGTTGTCTGCGCTGCAATCATCTGCTGGAACCCGTAAAGAAGGAAGCTGTTCTCGACCGCCTGGAGCCGCTGACGAAGCAATACTTCGACGAATTTCACATTTGCCCAAACTGCCAGCAAATCTACTGGAAAGGGTCCCACTACGAGCGGATGGTGAGGGTGATCGAGCAGGTAAATCAGAGCAACTCCTAACCAATTTCTGGCAGAAAAGTATTGAACCAGACATGTGAAAGTTCTACACTGTAAATAACTCATACAAACCCACTTGCCATCCCATAAAAACAGATCCAGTAATCGGACAGATAAAATCCACAAATTCCCTAAAAAAGTTTGATCGAGGCAAAGAACCGCCGGCATGAAGCGCATCACCGTGTTCTGAACGTATCGTGTCACTGCCAGGGTTGCGCTTCTGCCCGCACAAAGAAGTTTGACGCTTTTCGTTCCAGAGTTGAAGATGTCAGTATGCATCCACACATTCGAGGAGAAAAAAACATGTTCAAACAACTACTTAAACTTGGTTGTAGTTTCATCCTCGCAGTCATGCTCGTTGCTCCACTCAACGCATCATCCGCTCATGCAGCCGCCGGTGTAACGAACCCAGGCTTTGAGGAAGACAATAATCGCACGACGCCTCCTCTCGGTTGGACCGTCACTGGTGCAACGGAGGCGAGCTACACAGAATGGGGTGGGCATTCCGGGAATTGGCGCCTTTCCAACTGGAGTCCCAACGCGTATGTCGTTGAAACATCACAAACGCTCACTGGATTGACAAAAGGCTGGTATACCCTGCGCGCGTGGGTCAAGTCGAGTGGTGGACAGAATGCGGCTTACATTGCTCTGAAGAATTGTGGTGCGCCAGAAGCGCGCACGGAGTTGCCTGTTGCGCCGCCGACGCACTGGGTTCAAATCGTGGTCTCGACTCATGTCACTGCTGGACAATGCACGATCAGCCTGTATTCGGATGCCAACGCCGGCAATTGGGCGAACTTCGACGATATCGAGTTTGTGCCCGGTCGAGCGAAGTTAACTGTTCATGGTGCCGATATTTCCAGCTTGCGCAAATCAGAAGACTACGGCGGTGTTTATCGAACTGAAAGTGGAAAAGAAAGAGATGCGTTGAGTATTTTGAGTTCTTATGGCATGGACTGGGCGCGTCTGCGCGTGTGGGTCGATCCTGCGGATGGCTATCACGACAAGGACGAACTGTTACTGATGGCAAAGCGTATACAGAAGAACGACATGCAACTGCTGGTCGACCTCCATTATTCCGATACGTGGGCTGATCCGGGACATCAGGCGAAGCCTGCCTCTTGGGAGAACTACACATTCGATCAACTCAAGCAGGCAGTTTACGACTACACCTATGACATATGCAACAGCTTGAAGAAGCAGCAAACTCCCCCGCCATGATCCAGCTGGGTAATGAATTAAATTCTGGAATGCTGTGGCCCGATGGACATACCTGGAACCCGCCAAACTGGGACAATCTGGCACAACTCCTGACTGCTGGCTACAACGCAGTCAAGACATGCTCGCCAGAGACACGCGTCATGCTTCATCTCGCAAACGGCGGCGATAATGGGCTGTATCGTTGGTGGTTCGATAACATTACATCACGCGGCGTGCCGTTTGATGTGATTGGTGTCTCCTACTATTCCTACTGGCACGGTTCGCTGGCAGATCTGCAATACAACCTGAACGATATTACAGCCCGCTACGATAAAGATGTGATCGTGGTGGAGACAGCCTATCCCTTTACTCTGGCAGATGATGATGGTTGGGAAAACATCATCAATCTCGAAAGTGAATTGACGTCCGGTTATCCAGCCACCCCACAGGGAGAAGCCGCCATGCTGCGCGATGTTATGTCGATTGTGCGCGCCGTGCCGGACGGTCGCGGCCTGGGCGTGTTCTACTGGGATGCCACCTGGACCGGCGTACCCGGCAATGGCTGGGACCCTGCCGATCCCAGTTCGGGGAACGCCTGGGAAAATCAGGCTCTGTTCGACTTCAACGACAAGCCACTTCCGGCGCTGTATGAGTTCAAGCCCTAAAGTTAGCGATGAAACGTGTGAAGAGGCAATAAATCCCAAAACCTATAGCCAGTAGCCAGGCGGCCACGTAGTGTGCCGCCTGGCACTCCTAGTTTGTGAAGTGCAATCTTTGGGCAGGGTCTGCGGCGAGCCCATGCCGCAACCGGCAATCAGCGTCGGTTTTTTATTCGACGCAGGAGGTGACAGGAAAACGATGCAGAACCTTACAAAAACCATTCGTTGAAAATCAGCCAATTCAAAACAGGAGGTCGAAATGTCCCGTTGGATAAAAATAACCATGCTTCTCTTATTGGTGTTGATCCATGTTCCGGCTTCACCGGTCTCCGCGCAATTGGAAAATCCATGCCAATACTTTGGCTTCCGTCCAGGCTGATTTCAATTCAGAGGTGAAAGAGAGACCAAAAGCCTGCTCATGCTCACCCACAACGGCAAAGTGCTCAGACTGGTAGCGAATTCATTGCGAAACATATCCCACAACCCACTAGTAAGCCGGGAATCAAAAAGCGGACGAGTCACCGCGTCCGCTTTGGGTTGGTTCAACCAGGTTATGCGCTAAATCCCTGCATTATTCAGGGAATTTAACAACTGGGAGAGTGCCTGAGTTAGCCTGGGGTGGGTCGCTTCGAAATAATCGATACTATCCTGCAGGCGTTCGAGCAGGGAATCGTCTGAGTCATCCTCTGATCGTTCCAGGAGATTCCGAATATCGGCATTCAGGCCGCGCAACAGTTCACGCCCCTGTTGGTCAACCACCTTAATGTTGGCGAGCTCCGCGCGGAGTTGTTTGAGGAGGTTGGTAAGATCATTTTCTTCCATCGATGGCTCTCTTTCTCGTCCGTGCGACTGAACGGACACCATAATTGTACGACTGGCATGCCTCCGGGGCAAGGGAATTGCGCGGTGACAACTGGAACTGGATTGGGGTGTAAAATCCTGAAAAGGTTGTCGATTTCGCTCACGCTCATTCGTCTTCTTTATAGAAACCAACATACAAAGGAGAAAACTTATGTCACAGTTTATGCTTTTCATACGCAATGGAGACGAGCCGAATGAGCTTTCACCGGAGGAAATCCAGCAGGCGATCCAGCGCTTCAGCGCCTGGGCCAGGAAATTGCGTGAGCAGGGAAAACTCATCGCAGCGGAAAAACTCAAGGACAACGAAGGGTTGATGCTGAACGCCCGCAATGGACAGATCGTCGTGGATGGCCCATTTTCGGAGACGAAGGAGACCATCGGAGGGTATTTCATCATCGAGGCCGGGAACCTGGAGGAAGCTATTGAGATCACGAAGGAATGCCCGGCCCTGAGTCATGGTGGCAAAGTGGAGCTGCGTGAGGTTGAAGGATAAAAACCTCACTCCGCGCTCCGTCTCCGCTAACGCTTCGGTCAGCGCGCGTGTGAGCGGGGAGTCTGTGCCGCAGTTGGTCGATCATCTGTTCCGCCACAAGGCGGGACAGATGGTCTCGGCTCTGACGCGGTACTTCGGCGTCCAGAATCTGGAGCTGGTGGAGGACATCGTTCAAGAGGCGCTTCTGAAGGCGCTGCAAGGGTGGCCCTATCACGGCATCCCTGAAAACCCGGGCGGCTGGCTTTGGCAAACGGCGAAAAATCAGGCCCTGGATGTGCTGCGCCGTGAGGCGCGTTTCCAGAAAAGACTTCAAGGGCAGATACGGCTGATCGAGATGGAACAGGCATTTTCTGAGCGGAGACGACCAACGGCTGGGCGCGAAGCGGAGGCCTATCCTTTCGAGGATGATCAACTGAGCATGATGTTCATAGGTTGCCATCCAGCTTTGTCCGGTGAGGTCCAAATTGCGTTTGTGCTTAATACTGTGAGCGGATTCAGCGCGGCGGAACTGGCGCGGGCCTTTCTCGTCCCCGAAGCGACGATGGCCCAGAGGCTGGTACGCGCGAAAACCAAACTGCGGACGATCAGTGCTCGCTTCGGACTCCCCGAAATCGGCTCGCTGACGGATCGGCTGGAGGTGGTGCTGAATGTTTTATACCTGCTCTTCAACGAGGGTTATGAGGCGCATACAGGTGAGCGACTCCTGAGGGAGGAGCTTTGTCTGGAGGCAATCCATTTGTGCAGGCTGGTTGCAACTCATCCCATAACAGGAGGTCCACGCGCCCACGCGTTGCTGGCATTGATGCTGTTACAGGCCGCTCGCCTCAAAGCGCGGACCGATGCAAACGGCGATCTGATGCTGCTGGCGGAACAGGATCGTTCCCTGTGGAATCGTGAGATGATTCACGAAGGGTTGATCCATCTGGGCCTTTCAGCAGAAGGCGATATATTGAGTGAATTCCATTTGCAGGCCGCGATTGCAGCCAAACATGCCACGGCAGAGACATTCGAACAAACCGACTGGGAAGGGATACTCGATGACTACAGCATGCTGCTCGAGATTGCACCTTCACCGATCGTGAAGTTGAATCGTGCGGTGGCCATCGCGATGGTGCATGGATCGCAGGCTGGCCTTCAGCCATTAAGGAAATTGAGGGATGATGTTTCGCTGAGGAAGTATCATTTGCTGCACGCCACGCTGGGGGAGTTATATGAAAGGAGCGGAAATATTCAGGAGGCCGCCGCGAGTTATCGAGAGGCATTGACATTAGTGGAGAACGAAGTGGAGCGCAGATTCCTGCAGAAGAAATTGCGCCAAATTGAAACTCATCAGGAGGCTCGATGAAACTGCTCGAGCAAGTGAACGTGGTTTCGCTGTGCGTTACGAATCTCTCGCGGGCGCGGGATTTCTACAGCCAGACGCTCGGTTTAGGTCCACCCTGGTTCGACGATGAACAGTTGGGTTGGGTCGAATGGGGCCAGCGAGGTCAAAATGGCAATCTGGCGGTTACCCTCGCTCGCGAGGATATCCGCCCAGGCGGTGGCACAACACCCGTACTGAATACGGCAGATTGTCAGATACTGTTCACTGAACTCAAAAAACGAGGCGTTCGGTGTGACGAGCCAGTGGTTATACCTGGTCTGCTAATGTATTGCACTTTTTATGACCCCGATGGTAATCGCTTACAAGCGATTAGCGACCCACTGGATCAAGACGGTTCGAAGATGGGCGATGCTCGGCTCGGCTAATTTATCCATGCTCAACGCCCGCTTCAGACGCCACCTATTGGTATTTGGGGAGTGGTTGGCCTGTGAGCAAGGTTACACCAGCATTCGGCTGAACACTGGAGGAAAAGCCGGCGATCCAGCAGGTCGTCTGTACGAACGTCGCAGTTTGAGCAGATTAATATTGCTCCTTCCGGGCGGAAGGAGCAATTATTTTTAGGGTGAGCAATTCTCAGTCAAGAAACTCCGCAAGCCAATCGAGAACGATCGGCACGTCCACACGATGGTTCAGGGAAGTGATCCGGCCACAGATTCTGCTCAAGTAGCCCAGCCGAAAGCCACCCGTGTGAACCGCCAGTACCGTATCGCCTGTGCTATCCGAATAGATGCCGGAGCCCGAGTCACCGCCACATCCCGCACCTTTGTTGGGCGAGAGCGCATCCGATCAATAGAGTAGCTCCCGATTTGCCTGTTCGATCTCATCATAGAGCTTCTTGACCTCCGCCTTCATTTCGGCGGAGACGCCGGCAGTCTGGGGAATGAATTTGACCAAATCGCGCGCCTGCCGCAGCAGGTCTTTGACCTGGGCAATGTAGGAGAAATCGCTTTTGCCGAGTCCCGTTTGGGGGACAGGTAAATCCCGGGCTTGCTGAATCAGATTGCGGGCGCGCGTGAGGCGTTCCGCAGCAGGGATAAGCTTTGCCATATTTGCTCCTGACAGTCGGCCGAGGGTTTCTTATACGAAACATATCGGGCAGCCACAGAAATAACATATTTGAGATGTTTTGTCCATCTTCATGATGGTATCATCGTTTCTAATCATCGGTAGGAAGATACATGATTCGCAACTTCCTTGCACAGCAGAGCCTTTTTTCCCGCTTCACGCTCATCTCTTTCTGTGTGACATTTCTAGTCGCCGTGAGCCTGGCATGGATTCTTGAATCTGCCCTGGAAAGCGACATGTTGAATGAGGTGGCTGAAAACACAGCCACGCAGGCCTCCAATGTCCTGGATGAAAACCTCATCCCGGCGGATTTCAGGGATGCTCTACAAGGTGAACGCTATGAGCAGGTTGATAGATTGATTCATAGCAGCCTGCTCAGCCCGAATATTGTTCGCGTCAAGATCTGGAATCGAATGGGCTTACTCATCTACGCGGATGATCCCAGCCTCCTAGGGCAAATTTTTCCACTTTCAGAACACCTACAAGCGTCACTTCAAGGCAGCATTGCCACCGAAATCTCAAATCTGGATGAGGCCGAAAATATTGGAGAACGCCAGCAATATGAGCAGCTTTTCGAGATCTATGTACCGCTCCGACTTGCGGACTCGGACGAAATCCTGGGTGTTTATGAGGTCTATTACGACCTGTCCAAATTACAGCCCTGGCTGACACGTATTCATTATCGGGTATGGGGTGGAATGGGAATCGGGTTTCTCGTGATCTACGGCGTGCTGTCCCTCCTTGTTCGGAATGCCTCACGCGACCTGATCCAGAGAAGTGCAGAGAACCAGCTCCTATTGGCTGCCGAGAAGAAACAGAGGGAACGGGCTGAAATACTGGAACGCGTCAGCCATGCGTTGAGTGAGAGCCTTGACCTGCGCAGCTTGCTCGGCCTGATCTGCCGGGAGAGCGCGGACATGTTCAAAACACAGGCGGCGTTTCTCTGGCTGCTGGATGGAGGCGAACTTGTTGGGTTTTCGGCATACGGCCCTGGTTCCGATCAATTCATTGGGATGCGATATCCTATCTATGATCAGCATCTGTTGGGTGCGCGGGTCGCGCGCGAACGTAAGGCCATTCTGATCAACGATACACTCCATTCTCCCTTTGTCGATCACAGGATCAATGAGATTTTCAGTATCCAATCCATCATGGGTATTCCATTGCTGAAAGGGAAACACATCCTGGGCGCACTCATGATCGCAGACTCGGAAAATCCCCTGCGTTTCACCGACGAGGACGTCAAAACGGCCACCATTTTTGGAAGCCACGCCGCGCTCGCCATTGAAAACGCGCAACTGTACCAGAGGGCAAATCTTCATCTCGAGCATGAAAAAGCTCTGCGAGAGATCGATCGCGCCATTACCTCCGGGCCGGACCTGGAACTGAATCTAAAAGTGGTCCTATATGAGACCCGCAGGCAGTTGGATGTGGACGCCTGCGCCGTCCTGCTGCTTGATCCATCCGTTCAGACCCTGGAATATGCCAGCGGACAGGGTTTTCAAACGGTGTTGATCCAACAAACCAGCATCAAGCTGGGCGAGGGGCGGGCGGGGAATTCAGTGTTGGAGAGACGGGTCTTCGGACGAGCGGAAATCGAAGCCCTCCGGCAGGTCCCGGACCGCGCCGATGTGATCTCTGCTGAAGGTTTTGTAGCGTACTTTATCGCGCCCCTTGTGACGAAAGGAAGATTGTTGGGCGCGATGGAGATCTATCATCACTCGCCGCTGAAGATCAACTCAGAATGGCTGAAGTTCCTCGAGACCCTCGCCGGGCAGGCAGCTATCGCAGTGGACAATGCCACGATGTTCCGCGACCTGCAGCGTTCCAATGAAGACCTGGCGCTCGCCTACGAAGCCGCCATTGAGGGCTGGGCCCATGCGCTCGAGCTCCGCGATAAAGAGACGGAGGGCCATACACGCCGCGTCACCAATATGACGGTAAGGCTGGCACAGGCCATGGGAATTGAGGAGGAAGCTCTGAGACATATGCGCCGTGGCGCGCTGCTCCATGATATTGGCAAAATGGGAATCCCAGATTCTATTCTGCGCAAACCGGCTGCCCTGACGCCGGAAGAAACGAAAATTATGCAGCATCACCCGACCTATGCCTATGACTTGCTCAAGGGGACCTCCTATCTGCGTGAAGACCTGGATATCCCTTACTGTCACCATGAAAAATGGGATGGCACCGGATACCCGCGCGGCCTGAAAGGCGAAGAGATTCCCCTTTCCGCGCGCATCTTTGCAGTCGTAGACGTTTACGATGCGCTGACTTCTGATCGCCCCTATCGAACGGCCTCGGATCACCATACGACAATGGAATACATCCGTGATGCATCTGGAACTCACTTCGATCCGCAGGTTGTGAAGGCATTCATAGAGTTATTGGAGCAAGGGGCTTTCTCCTAAATAAGGACAAAACACGGAAAACTTGCGGATTGATGGGGCAGACATCCAAAACTACCGGGCTAAAGGGGCATTCAACTTAATCGGCGATTAAGGGTCTTCTCATTTGGCTTCAAGAAAAACCTGAAATAATGAAAATACGACATGAACCTCGTGCCAGCATAGGAAAATGAAAAGTTACGAGTTTCGCTTGTCTGAGGTACCAAGCACTCATGTAGTGCTGACCAATTGGCCGAGTTTGTAGAGGCCAATATTTTCCTTTGCGTACGGGGAAATGGATGTACTGTTCACTGGTGTTATCTTAAGTTTGCTTTACGAACCCCGGCTTGGGCAGAATCGCTTTCGTATCCGCCCTTAACCATCATGTCGTGTTTCGGTAGACCTACGAGATGAATGTATCCTGCCTGAGAGGGGCTCATGGAGGTACGAATGGATATGCATGAACCACCTCGCAGAGAGGACAGTGAAATTGAAAGAGAAAATTTTTTGGGAATCCCCATCAGCCCCAGGCTGGTGCTGCTCCTGTTCTTCACTGTAATCGCTGTACTGGCAGTTATTATAGGTGCGCGGGCCGTGGCATTTATCAATTTGGATGGGGGCGGTGATGTGATCCACGTTCCCGGCAACTATCCAACGATTCAGGCCGCCATCGATGCTGCCGGCGCGGGAGATATCATACAGGTTAGCGCGGGAGTGTATACCGAAAACCTTACCATTAACAAACCAGTATCACTGATAGCCGAAACTTTCGACCAGGTTGACCCGGCAAAAAACACGACCATCCTGGATGGCAGCGGCAGAGCGCCCACCATTACGATTCCTGCGGGTTTGGCACAGATGCCTGTGATTCAGGGGTTTGTCATCCGAAATGGCACAGATGGCATTTTGGCCTACTCCGAGTTCATATGTGAATTCAACTATTTCCATGCAGCCAGTAATCTGATGTCCTACCAGCAGGGCAGCGGCGGGATCAACCGCAACAACGTGTATTTCCAGGCCGGGAATAACGCCATCCGCCTGGACAACATGGATCGCCCGCTCGTGATCGAGAATAATCGCATCATGTATAGTGCCGCCGATGGAATCGAGGTCAGCCTGCAGAAGGCCACAGCGCCCTTCGCGACGGCACTGATCGATATCCGGAATAACATGATCGTCGGTAACGGCGAAGATGGCATCCAGTTTATTCAACATCCGGGGGATCCTCCGGATACCAATCGGCGCTTCATGATCGCGGGAAACCTGTTCGCCAATAACCAGAAGGCCGGGCTGGGCTTCATGCCGAACGCTGACACCGTTGAGAACTATTCGGGTGCAGTCCTGTCAGAAGCAGTCCGTGTTTTTAACAATACCTTTTATGGAAACGACCATGGCATCTCCGGCGGCGGCAACCTGGTGACGTTTAACAATATTGTTGCCAATTCGGTCACCCGAGGCGCCTGGAAAGTACAGGGTCCTCCGGGCAGCAATGCTGTCGTTGCATACACCCTGTTCCATAATAACACTGTCGACGTGGAACAGACCAACCTGGGCGAAGGCGTAATTCTGGACGTCGATCCGCTTTTCCAGGCCGCGCCGAACCCTGGTCCAGATGGAACGTGGAAAACAATCGACGACGACTTCAGCGGCTTGGTCCTGCGCGCGGACTCGCCCGCCATAGATAAAGGCGTCCCACAGTACACAACCAACAGCGGGGAGCTGGTTCCGCCCAGTCCTATCGTTTACGCTGGCGCGGCGCCTGACCTGGGCTGGAGAGAGGTGGGAGCGCCCATCTTCATGACGCCCGGCCCAACGCTAGCCGCGTCGTTCACGCCGCTGCCGACCATGACACCCGTAACCCTCTCGCCCGTGCCTACCGCGACAGCCATCCTCCCATCACCTAGTCCCATCGTCATCGTTGTCAGCGCCACGCCTGCACCGGCAACGCCAACAACCGTCGTTCCATCCGCGACGTTAACCGTAGTTCCACCCCCAACCATGACCTTCACAGTCACTCCTACACCAGCGCTTGCCGTACAATCCATCAACCCGATTGGCGCACAAGCCAACACCACAGTGATCATCACCATCAGCGGCTCGGGTTTCCAGAGTGGCGCGGTTGTGACCTTTGAGGGTGGGCAAGGGCCAGCTCCACAAGTGGTTGCCACCCAGGTGCAAAATGCCAATACCATCGCTGTTACGGTAAATGTCGCGAATCCCGGGTCGGCTGGTACCCAGGTCTGGGATGTGCGAGTGACAAATCCGAATCAATCCACAGCAGTGCTGCTCGATGCCTTCACAGTGACTCCTGGCTGAGGGCACCTCATCGTGATTTGCATCTGAGCAATAAATCACCTTTCTCCTTGAGATTAAGTTGAGAGGAGACACGAAAAACAAGATGGGCATGACAAGTGCCCATCTTTCTTTGCATGTCTATAAATTCGTTTTCTATGCAGATCGAGGAGGTTGTAACGATCGAAAGGGAAATCTGTAGGAATTCAATAATCTCCGGGCAAGAGTTGCTTAAGCTGTTCCAGCTAGCATGTGGAAGTCGAGCTACCTAAACACTTATCCAGGAGATCTAAAAATGAAAAGCAGTAAGTTCACTCATCCGTTCGTTGCCCGCTTCTTCTTCGTGGCGGTGTTTTTACTTTCACTTGTTGTGGGCATCACGCCCGTAACTGCCGCGCCAGCAGATGGCTTCGGTGCAGTCTATACCTCAACGAATGCAAGCGGCGGGAATGAAGTATTGGTATTCGATCGCACATCAGATGGATCGCTCTCCCTGCCCAAATCCTATCCCACCGGCGGCCTGGGCAGCGGTACGAGCCTTGGCTCGCAAAGTGCAGTGGTGCTCAGCCAGAATAACCATTGGCTGTTTGTAGTAAATGCAGGTAGCAATCAAATCTCCACATATGCCGTAGGCGCACAAGGTCTGAGTCTGGCGGATGTGACTGATTCAGGGGGGATTCGCCCGGTAAGCCTGACGACCTACAAGGATTGGTTGTACGTATTGAATGCCGGAGGCAGCGGTAACATCACTGGCTTTGTGATCGGACAGGATGGTTCACTATCACCGATAGCCAACTCAACTCAGCCATTGAGCAACGGCGGCGCGGGAGCGGCTCCCGGCGTTGGACAAATTGCCTTCAATTCAGAGGGCAGCGCGCTGGTCGTAACAGAGAAGTCTACGAACTCGCTGGATACCTATCAGGTTGCCGATGGCGTGGCAGACGCGCCTGTCACTCATGCTTCAGCAGGTGCAGTCCCATTCGGCTTCGCCTTTGACCGCCACAACCATGCCATTGTCTCGGAAGCCGCCTCTGGCTCTGTCTCCTCGTACAAGGTGGCTGATGGCGGATTCAGTGTGATCAGCTCTGCTGTTGTGAACTCACAGGTCGCGGCATGCTGGATCGCCATTTCGAATAATGGCAAGTTTGCGTACACCACGAATGCGGGCAGCGGAACGATCTCCAGCTACCAAATCGCTGAGGATGGTTCCCTGACTCTGCTCAATGCCATCGCGGGTTCGACGGGTGCAGGCAGCGCTCCCGTGGACATGGCCTTCAGCAATAATGGAAGCCTTCTGTATACCTTGGGCAATGCCGCGCACACCATCACCGTCTTCGAGATGGGCGCGGATGGAAGTTTGCACAATCTCGGCGCAGTGAGCGTGCCAGCAAGTGTCGCTGGTTTAGCCGCCCAATAAAACATCAACGAATGGCTCGACATAATGTTAACAAGGTCAGCGAAGAGCATCGGCTGACCTTGTTTCTTTTTACGAAAACAGTCATAATTTTGTGGGTACTGAAACGAAGCCTGGCACTCACTAATGGACCTGGAGGAAATGCAGGATAGTAAGCTGGATCACCTCCGTGCAGATCACGAGCAATTCGCTGAAAATGCCCGAAATAGACCGCACGAGCGAGCAAACCAAAACGCTGGCAAGAAAAAATCAGTGTTCTATGACAGAACGTGGATTGTCATCCACCAGCCTGACCCGCCGGGATCGTCATTATTCCGCCACGCATTCCAGATTCCTTCTTCGCCGGCCCAGCGAGCGGATTCTTTGCGGCCCGTAAGCGGATCATTGTAATAGATGAGAATTGCGTTCCGATCGTTTGGATCGATCGCAATTCCTGTTACTACCACGAAGTGCGCACCCGCAGTGGGATCATCCAATCTTGTTCGAATATCAATGATGACCGGTTCATTGTTTTGCAATTTTTGGATTAACAATCTCAGGCCTTGCGCTTGATTGATCACCCTCCCACTGGAGACCTCATCCGTATAATTCTTTGCGATCTTCACCATGTCCATCGGGCTGGTGAACGGAACACGATCAGGCGTGAAGTATCCCATCCTGGTGGCGTATGTAATCACATCCGACTCCTGTATGGGGTCTTCTGAATATGCATAGTTGTATGCCATCGTAATGGCTGCTTCACCACAGGACGTAACTTGCTTTTGTTGGATGGGTTCCACTGGCAGGATCAACGATCCCTGCTGGACCTGGCGAATTGCATATGCTTCGGACAGCGGCACAAAGCTACTATATAACAGGGCACTGATACCTGCCAGGGCGATGATCAGTATGCTGGTACGAGCTGATTGCTTCATTTCTATCGTCCTGCCCAATGCCTGATCAGCGGGAAACCGACCAGACATGGGAATTAAAGTAACATCTCTCTCTATTTTTGATGGGCCCGCCCTGGCAGCACTTACCACTTTCCAACAGGACTTAACATTAGACACGCGTTAATTTGTGGTTATGCTGGCTTGTGGTCGAAAATGAACGCTTCTGGAACCGTATTGCAGAGATCATCATTTGAATGGGAATCAACCATAATGATTCAGCCCTCTCCCAGAATTCAGGAGAGGGCTGAATAGAATCTACGATCGACAACGAATTGGAGGTTAACTTGTGATCCGATTATTCTCGATGGCTTTTTTTCCGGATTCTGCAGCCTGCGCGACGCGATCCAGTTGTCTGACGAGCAGATGTTTTCCCTGGTCCTGCAGGTCAACAGCTTTTATCTGCATATCAGCCCTGATCTGATTGGCTTTGGTCTTGACTTGCGTAACTTTATCTTTCACTGTTTCTGTAGTCCGGTCGCGCAAATGTATGGCGCCTTCCCGAATTTCAGCACGAGTTTGCGAGCCTGATTGCGGTACAAGGAGCAGCACCGTTCCGGCACCCACCAGGCTGCCAACGAATAGCCCTTTTAAGAGCGATCTTGCAGGACTTGGCTTTTGTTCGACGTACTCAAATTCTTGATTTTTGGTATCCATCTTTTTCTCCTTCTCTGTGAGCAGTTCAGTTGAACCGCGGAAAAAAGTAGTTGGCTCGTTGCTATAGCATAAACATGCCTGCTTTGGGCTTACCTTCGGTGAGGAAGGTCATTTTTTATCTTACACCATGCCGGACAGGCGGGAATATAGGATTGAATTAGCATCTGATTAGAGTCTTATTAATTTTATGGGTTTCCGGCATTGAAAGCCTTCCAGGCATCTTATTTCACTATTGTATATGCGCACTAGGTCATAAACACCAGATGTAGAGCCTCGATTCATAGTAGAAAAGGTTGTCTATGCCAGACATGACCAACGCCTCCGCTTCGCAGCCATTCTGCCCGTGGAAGAGGTACATACCAATCTGCCCTGCAACGCTGTGATCTCTTGCACAGGCCTGATGGCTGACCTTTCCTACCCGTTCACCAAAGAGGCAATTTGGGTTGCTCAACTGCGCAGCTTTGCGCTTGATTAAGCACAAATTGTAATTCTGTAACATACTGTAATGCATTAATATTGACACGGCATTTCTAACCCATTATCCTTGTCCTAGTGTGGGAGGTATTAAACCGTGCAGCCTGCCCCAGAAGAGCCAAACGTCGAAACCCGCAACTACCAACCAGATCTGGTGATCAGGAATTATCTTCTGCTTAAGAGGTTGGGGGGAACTGAAACTACTGCTACATTTCAGGCTGTTGACAGAAACACCCAAGAGATTGTCGTAGTCAAGGTTTTCCCGAAATCATTAGCGTTAGCCACCAACCTGTACAACACTGAGATCCAGGCTTTCAAAAAACTGCAAGGCACTCCCGGCATCTTAAGTCTGAAAGACACGGGTGAAATACAGGAGGCTTTCTTCCTTACCACGGAGTTTATCCAGGATGGATCGATCAGGAATCTATTCACCCGATACCCGAACGGCATGGGAGTTGTTGAAGCGCTGGATCTATTTACACCTATTGCCGATGTGGTCGACCGTATTCATGGGAAGAATATCATTCACCGCGACCTGAAACCAGAAAACATATTATTCAAAAAAACAGATCACGGCTATGAGATTTTCATCACAGACTTCGGTCTCGTCAAATTCACCAATGACTCCAAGCTGTTCCAGACGGAAACAACTGCCGGAACGCCATTGTATATCGCGCCAGAAGCATGGAGCGCTGATCATGAATTGAGCAAAACCAATGCCGTGGATATTTACTCCCTGGGCGTCATGCTCTACGAAGCACTGGAAGGGAAGCGCCCATTCGAAAATCCTGCTGAAGCCATCAGAGCGGAGCCTCCTCCCCCACAAAGAGTAAGCCAGGAGACCCATCCAGAGGTTGTGGAACACATCCTGGGCGCGTTAAGCAAGAAGCCGGAAGAGCGGCCATTTTCCGCCGGAGCGCTGATCGACGGCGTACGGAACGGATATTACAACACGCTGGAGAATATCGATCAGTTATGGATCGGCCGGAGGATTAGAAACTACAAGATCATCGAAATCCTGGGGCATGGGAAGATGGGAATCACCATGCTCGCCAGGGATAACCAGGGCAAGGCGTTTGTTCTCAAAGCGTTTGAAACCAGCCTCATGGTCGGGAATCCAAAACAGCTTTTTGAAAAGGAAATGAAGAGCTTTCAGAACCTGGAAGCGGAACACGGCGTTCTCCTCCCACGCGAGAGCTTTTCACAAAAAGGGATCTTCTATCTCGTATTCGATTACCAGTCGGGCGGCAACATTCGAATATTTCTCAGTGAAAACCGCAAACAGAAGGATGTCGATAAGATCCTGAATGTATTCACTCAAATTGCGGAAGCCCTGGATTACACACACAGCAAAAAGGTCATTCACCGCGACTTGAAACCGGAAAATGTCGTCTACCGCATGGAGGGCGAACGGATCATCACATTCCTGACGGATTTCGGCATCGCCGAGATTCTGGAAGGCACAAAGTCATCCTTCTATACAAAAACTGCCGCAGGCACATTTTATTACATGGCGCCCGAAGCCTGGAATCCCAGGGCCAGAAAAACCAAGGCCATGGATATCTATTCCTTTGGCATCATGCTATACGAAGCCCTGGAAGGGCG
>DASTOH010000192.1:0-6509 GCA_035720235.1 Anaerolineales bacterium
GTCTCTAAATCGCCTGTTACAGGAAGTTACACCCGCGCTCTTATTGGTGGGGGAAAGGTTCGATGGGCAGGATGGCCTCCGGATCGCGGAGGAGGTACTCGACCGCTTTCCTACCTTGCCGTTCCTGATCTACACCGAAAAAGCCAGACCCGAATTAATAAAGAGCATTTTTCGGCTTGGCATTACCGGGTATCTGGCCCCGCCGCTAAAAACCGACGACATTGTGGATACGGTGGAAAGCAGTCTGAAACATGCTCATCGCATAGGCGATTGGCTGCGCCGCGAGGTCCGCCGGACGACCTCTTCGCTCAAGAAACGTGCCCAGATCTCCGAGACGGAGCGAGCCAGGCTCGAGACAGTATTCAACAGCATTCATGACAGCGTGATGATCATCGATGATGACAGCCTGATCGTGCTCGTGAACCCGGCCTTCTGCCGCACGTTTGGTGTGGTCTCCCAGGATGTTGTTGGCAAACACGCCTTGGAAGTGCTGAAGAATCCGGATGTGCTCGAACTGGTCAAACAACCCTATACACAAAACCTGCTGCGCTTCCATGAAGTAAGTTTTCCCGATGGCCGGGCCGGGAACGCGCAGTTAACCCAGATCCCGGATGTGGGGTTTGCCCTCACCTTGCATGACATTACCGACCTTAAGGAGATGGACCGCATTCGGAGTGAGTTGGTTCACACGGTTTCGCACGATCTGCGGTCACCGCTGACCTCCGTGATCG
The DNA here is from genome assembly GCA_035720235.1 of Anaerolineales bacterium. Lineage (GTDB taxonomy): Bacteria > Chloroflexota > Anaerolineae > Anaerolineales > Villigracilaceae > Defluviilinea. The sequence goes on from DASTOH010000192.1 coordinate 732, forward strand.
GTTACACCGAGTTGATTGACCGGGCCGGTTCGCTGACAGACACCCAGCGAGAGTTTCTGAAACGTATTCAGGACAGTGTCCAGCACATCACCTCCCTGATCAATGACCTGCTGGAACTGGGCAGCCTGGAGGCCGGGCTCGACAGCCGTCGCGAATTCGTCCAACTGGATGGCATTCTGAATTACACGCTTGAGATGCTACAGGGACAGATCCGGGCCAAACACATCACCGTGCAGACGGATATTTCTCCTCTACCCGCGCTGCGTGCCAACCCCGTCCGCTTGCGACAGGTGTTCGATAACCTGGTTGGCAATGCCATCAAATATGCACCCGATCATGGGGAAGTGGTTGTTATGATGCGGGCAGAGGACGATCAGATCATCACGCGCGTGACAGACAACGGGCCGGGTATTCCCCCCAAGGATCAGGCGCACATCTTCGATAAATTCTATCGCGCCAGCAACGTCAGTTCCAAGTCAGGCTCTGGCCTGGGGTTAGCAATTGTCAAATCGATTGTTGAGTCGCACCAGGGGCGGGTTTGGGTAGAGTCCATTATGGGCAAGGGCTCTTCTTTTTTTGTGGTGCTTCCGGTCGTGACTGAGCCTGTACCAGTGCTGAAGAAGTAAAAGAGAATAGCTCAATATCAGTGATCAGTTTCGTGGGCAGAATGTTATCACGCGAATTCAAGGTTAGCGGAATGTTCCCCTTCGTCGATGCTCGCCTGATTTCGGTGTCACAGAGTGTGTGACACGTGCAAAATGTCGTGACCATCCTGCACCATGAAATTAAAATATGCCTCCGCCAGCGCGCTCACGCTGGCGGAGGCTTTCGCCAAAGGAGGAGACAGAGGAGCATTTTTGGAGGTGTCTTTGTTCCGTCTCCACCGTCCATCATAGCGCACCTGCCTGAAATTCTCTATGGTGAAATGTCATCGAAATTTCGTGATAATGCTCATCTGTAAGGGCGATTATTATGCCCGAAGGGTACCCGCCTAGCAGGGGAAATTTACTTGACGATCCTGTCGGGTCGCCCCTATGCCCAACAAGAATTTAGTGAACGGGCACGTTAATAAAGACCTGCCAAAAACTCCCGCAAGAGCTGGATGCCTTCCTGCGTGTCACGATACGCTTTCACCTGTAACCTGGAATCCGGGTTGCCACTGATCATTTTCGACACTATGCGTCCCTGCTCATACAGGGCCAGCACCGGCTTGCCGGCTCCCAGTGCAAAACCAATCTCGTATCCCACGCCATGTGACGGGACGCTAACCTCCGCAATTAACGCGTCGCTTGCCCGGATCCAGCCCACATCGCGCTCATACACTTCATGGGGATGAAGAACCGATTCTTTCGCTCCCGCGCCTGCTTCTGCCAGATGAGCGGTCGGCACCTGATGCCCATCGCTCACCAACGCGGCGACCATGGCCTGATACAGGGGCTCGAAAGCGCGCCCACCTGTGATGGAACACGCAAAATAGATGTTCATTCCCGTGGCAGTTTGGAGAGTATCGAATTCTTTCGGGGCTGTCTGCCAGATCGCGGAGGGTAGGCATCACCTCCACCATATCGTATACTATCCAGTTCGGTGGTGAATTTCAACCAGTCCTTCACCAGAATGACCAGGTGGGGGGTCTTATCTTTGAAAAAGAATCTCGAAAGAAATAATCGCAGGAACACTGGTGATATGGGATAGCTTTTCAACTCGATGATCACCGCGGTCTGGCTTGCGAGCGGGGCAAAGATCTCACGCATCCAGCCAGACATGCTTTTGGGCGGAAACAACAACCGCATCTCACTGGTAGTGGTCTTATGAATCCGTTTATATGAAATATTGAAACGTAAAAACGGCGTGACAAACTTCAAGTGGGTGGGAAAGGGCTGCACGTAAGCAATCAGCCTGATGATCAGAAAAAAGAGCCCGATCAGAATGGCCACGATGCCAATTGCTATAAACGGTATCCAGCGCATGGGCAGGAACGGTCCGAGCGGTTCTGTGTATTGCCAGTAGGCAAGCATAAATAATACCAATCCCATTGCGATCATGGGTGTCCACCAGCGGCTGACCAAGTGCCTGTACACAACCAGCGGGAATTTCGTTCCGCCGCGTGCCATGTGTTATTCGTCCTCGTTATTTCTTGGAATGGAAACGTCACCTTCTGCATCATCCCCCCCACCGTTCAACTGACGGCTGAACTTCTGGATCGCCTGCGCGAGATGTTCCCCGCGCAGGCTGAAAGTGACATCTCCGCGGGTCTTTTCGATGATGCTGCGCGCCACGTCCGTCTGGCGGCGCAGGCCGTTGGTGATGGCATCGGGGTAATCCATGGTCACCAGCACGGAATAGATCTCGTCCATGTAACCCAGCAGGCGTTCGGCTTCCTGTGAGTAACCGTGGCGCAGGATATCGAGGGTGCGGCGGCGCAGTTCGCCGATCACTTCGGCCAGGCCATTGAGATAGGTCGCTTCTTCAACGATCAAGTCCTCGGGAGTCTGAAGCGGTTGATTCAGAATCAAAGCGCAGGTGACGCTGGCTTCTACAAATTCCTTCAGGGAATCCTGGGTGTAGCCAGCGTAGAAAAGATCCGGGTAATTGACCAATTCCTGCCGCAGCGTATCGGCCAGGGCGCGTGCCTCAGCCAGATGAATTTGCATGGCTTCGTTGTCATCCCGGTGAACAGCGCGTATGGCGAGCGAACAGGCGCGCGTCAATTGGCGTGCCTGGGCCAGCGCCTGATCACGTTTGGCATTACGGAGATCAAATTTCTGCCGGATCTGGTCAGCGATCTTTTCCAGTTTATGCATGAGTCGCTCTGCGCTTTCAGGATTTATTCTTTGGGTGGTTCAGGCGGTTGAAATGGGCGAAACAGGTTATCGGCCAGTGTGGTTGGCACTGTGATTTCACCCAGGTTGGCTTCATAGCGGGCCAGGTTTTCCGTCAAAGCACGCAGAAGTAGTTTGGCGCTGAGCGGGCTCATCAGGATGCGGGCACGGACCGCAGCTTTGTTCTCGCCCGGCAGCATCTGGGCAAAATCGATCACAAAGTCTGCTGGGGAGTGGGCAATGCGCGCCAGGTTGGTGTAGACGGGTTCCAATCCCTGTGGGGTTTCCATCTGTGGACCGGGTGTTGCGGGTGTGGGTTGGGGGGTGGTCATGATTTTTCGAATCACATAGAAACAAACAGGTCTAACAAGCCAGAAGTCATGGACACGTTAGACCTGTTGAAGGTCAGCTAATTTAAAACGGGATATCATCTTCGGGCGGGACCTCGGCAGATTCCATACCGGCAGACACGGGCATACTTGTGCTTTCGCCTTCACCCCGGCCCGAGAGGAAGCGGACCGTGGCAGCATTGACCTCAAAGGAGGAGCCGGCGGAGCCATCCTGTTTGGTCCAGACGCGCGGTCCACCAGTGGCTTTGTCAGGCGTCAACCGTCCTTCCACGAGGACCTTCATGCCTTTCTTAACATACTGGTTGCAGACCTCCGCCTGTTTGCCCCAGGTGGTGACGCGGAACCAGATCGTTTCCTTGACCTGTTCGCCATTGCCTGTGGTGTACTGGCGGTTGGATGCAACCGAGAAAGAGGTGACAGCCTGGCCCGAAGGCGTATAGCGCATTTCAGGGTCCTTGCCGACGTTGCCGACAATGATCAGAGTGTGATACATGGGAAGAGTCTCCTTTGAGTCTAGGTACCCGCCGTAACGCGGCGGGGGAACGTGAATCAATGTATTTTACTCCATCCTGTATCGTTATCATAGAGATGTACTGCGGCAATCGAAGATTCCTCTGGCATGTCGTTACACTGTGTAATCGGCCCCGACTGCATCTGTAAGAGAAGGAACGGTCGATGCCGTCATTACTAGCAAACCTATATCCGCAAGGATATATCCCCAAGGAGAATGCCATGTCGAACGAATCACCCCCCACTCGTTATCACCCATTTCATGTCGCTTTGCATTGGCTGATCGCCCTGATGGTCATTGGCGCGATTGCGATCGGGATGTTATATTTGGATTCGCCAAACGCCCCTGAAAAGATCCCGTATTTGCAATTACATAGCATGTGGGGTTTTGTCCTTATTGCCCTGATGGTAGTCCGCCTGATCACACGGTTTGCCCTCAAACGGCCCGCCGATGCCACAACCGGCAATTCCATATTGGATGGGGTGGCCAAGGTGACGCATTTCCTGCTCTATTTTCTGGTGCTTGGCATGTTGGTCAGTGGATTTGGCATGAGCATGCAGGCCAATCTGATGGCGGTCTTTCAGGGCCAGGCTGAACTGCCGGCCGATTTCAGAGTCTTCCCGCCGCGCATTGGGCACGGCCTCACGTACTCGTTGCTGTTCATTGTCATCCTGCTGCATATCGGCGCGGCGTTCTATCACCAGTTTGTCCGCAAGGATAAGCTAATGGCTAGGATGTGGTTTGGAAGAAGATAATGATGTAAACTCCGGGATGACATGACCCCCGGAGTTTTTGTTTGAGAGGAGCCTGACCATGACCATCACCTACCGCAGAGGGACACCGGACGACTCGTATGCTGTTTTCCAGGTCTTTACCCAATCCATCATGGATCTGGGCACACGCACGAACACCATGACGATCACCGGCGGGAAGGATCCGGAAGTTTTGCGGTCCCTCTGGGAAAGGCGCGGACCGGTCTTTGAATTCCTTGCCAGAACGGCGGCACAGTTCTGGGTGGCGGAAAATGCCGATGGGATTGTCGGATATGCCCGTTCGACGGAACATGACCGCGTGATGGATCTGACTGAGTTTTTCGTTTTGCCGAATCAACAATCGGGGGGAGTCGGACGCGAGTTGCTGGCGCGTGCCTTCCCGAAGTCCGATGCGCGGTACCGGGTGATCGCGGCTACCCTGGATGACCGGGCCATTTATCGCTATTTGAAGGCGGGTGTGTATGGACGTTTCCCCATCAAGTATTTCTATCGCAAAGCCGAAAAAGTAGCGGTGAAAACCGACCTCTCCATCGAATCTATGCGTACAGACCTGCACTTGGAGGATATCAACCGCGTCGACCAGCAGGTGATCGGCCACGTCCGCGGCACAATCCATCGCTGGGTCGCAACGACCCGGGCGGGATATGTCTATAAGCGCGCGGGAGAGGTTGTCGGTTATGGATATGTGGGCGGTGGCAACGGTCCATTTGCCGTGCTGGATGAGAATGACCTGCCCGCGGTGCTGGCGCATGCCGAAAGCCTCATGGCCGAACGGAGTGAGGAATTTGGCGTGGAGACGCCGTTGATCAACCGGAAGGCAATCGAATATTTCATGGGACGCAAATACCAGCTCGACTCTTTTACGGTTCTATTCATGAGCAATGCGCCATTTGGCAGGTTTGAAAATTACCTGTGTTTCAGTCCCATATTTTTTATATAATGGGTGGCCATCCCTGCAGCTGGAGCTTATTCTCTATTCAGGTTAACACTAATCGCCTAACAACTCTTTGCTCGAACCTGCTTGATTTTGGCTAAAGTCTGTCAGGTACACATGGTTAACCTGAATAGTAATTGAGTACTATCACTGCCATTTTGCGGAACCTACTGGCAGGGCGTATCGTCACTCTCCTGCACAACATTGGAGGTGCACGATGAAAATTACCACCAACACAATTCTGATTTTATTCGTAACTACTCAGCGAGCGGTGTGACGAAACTTGGCAGAAACGGAGTACCAACAAAAGCAAGTCTCAAAGCATCAAGAGCCTTGACGCCATTCTTGCGGGCCGTGGAAAGGTAGCTGCGAATGTTGCAGAAATGTTGTG
>DASTOH010000193.1:0-7347 GCA_035720235.1 Anaerolineales bacterium
CTTTCCAGCTGCGGGCAACCCTGCTTATTTCCCTGAATTGCTGGAAGAAGATTTGCCGCCTCACATGCCCAACGAAGTCTGGTGCTCGCTGAGCATGCAGCCCAACGTGACCCTGGATGTCACCGATCTCTGGGAGACCAAACTCCAGGCCATTCTCCAACACAAGACCCAGGTACAGGATCCTGAAAAACTGGTCGAGCGCTTCAAATCCCGCCGCGCCGAAGACAGCACGGAAGAAAACCCGCGCTACGAAGAAAAATTCAGAGTGGTGAAATATAATTAGCTCGCTCCAGCCGCCGTCCTCGGCGGCGAACCTAGCGCCGAGGGCCGCGCTGGGAGCAATCTTATGACTTATCGGTAACAAAAGGAGACTTTGATGAGCGGCAGGAATTTGCGCTTCATCAACACCCTCATTCTAAGCCTTTTACTGGTGCTAACGCTCACGGGCGTCTACGGCTTGTTCTTCCCATTCCCTTCCCTGCTATTTGAAATTCATCGTATAGCGGCCTGGTCGCTGATCCTCCTCATTCCATGGAAGACCATCATCTCGTTGCGGTCCTTGCGACGTGGGTTGGATCGACGCTTCGACCGAAATATCATGATCTTGGTCTCCATTCTGATTGCAGTCGCTACGTTACTCATCCTCGCATTTGGGCTGATGTGGAAATGGAATATTGGCGAGTATTACGTATGGATGGCGGGCTACGGATACTCCGTCATAGGCTGGCATTGGGGTATCGCGCTGTACCTGTTATTACCGCTATACGCCTTACACACCTGGCGGCGCTGGCATCATCCCAAAAAGACGGATTTCGCCGGGCGGCGACAGGCGCTCAAACTGATAGGTCTTGGCGCGGCATCGGTTGCGGCCTGGGGAATTTCCGAAGCGCTCGCCAAAACATTTCAAAGCGAGGAGTCTCAGCGCCGTTTCACAGGCTCGCGCGAAGAAGGTTCCTTCGCCGGGAATGTACACCCGGTAACCAGCGGACCGGATCAGGGAAAAATCAAACTTGATCCATCCACCTGGAAGTTGACCGTCAAAGGTGCAGTCAGATCGCCGCTGACTCTCAGCTATGCCGATGCTCTCGCCGAATCTGCTTCAGAAGTGACAGCCACCCTTGATTGCACTGGCGGCTGGTACACCGTCCAGACCTGGCGCGGTATTCGACTCACGGATCTGCTGGCTCGTGCCGAAATCCGCCCTGAAGCGATCGGCATCATATTGAAAGGCGTTTTGGATTACACAGCCCCCTTCACACTTGCACAAGCCGAGGAAATACTGTTAGCCACCCATGTTGGGAATGAAGTCCTCAATCACTCGCACGGTTACCCGATGCGCGCAGTTGTCCCCTCTCGGCGCGGCTGGCACTGGGTAAAATGGCTGACAGAAATCGAAGTCGTGACGATTCTCTAATTCTCCAATTACAAATTACCAATTACCGTTTATCATTACCGTCCCTTCACCCTCTCACCCAAAAGGTAGTCCTATGCCCAACTTCCTCCAACAAGCCCAGGAACTCTTTCCCTACACCCAATCCTTGCGCCGCGATTTCCACATGCATCCAGAACTGGGTTTTCGCGAAGTCCGCACAGGCAGCATCGTCGCCAAGGAACTCGAAGCTCTCGGCATCGAAGTGACCAAGGGCGTCGGTAAGACGGGCGTTGTCGGCTATCTCGAAGGATCAAAACCGGGTCCAACGATCCTCCTCCGCTTTGATATGGACGCGCTTCCTATTACTGAAGAAACGGGCAAGGAGTATGCCTCCACAAATCCTGGCGTCATGCACGCCTGCGGGCATGACGGTCACACCGCCATCGGTCTCACCGTTGCGAAGATGCTTCATGCGCGTCGAGGTCAACTGGCGGGGAATATCAAATTCTGTTTCCAACCCTCCGAAGAAGGAACGAACGGCGAAGAGGTCGGTGGCGCTTTGATGATGATGCGCGATGGCGTGCTGGACTCTCCCAAAGTGGAAAAGACGCTGGCCCTGCACGTTTGGAACGACAAACCCCTCGGATGGGTTCACGTTGCCAAAGGCCCCGTGATGGCGGGCGCGGAATTGTTTATCGTGAAGCTCACTGGCAAGGGTGGCCATGGTGCCGCGCCCGATACCACCATTGACCCCGTTGTCGCCGCGGCACAGATCATCACAGCACTGCAAACCATTCCTTCACGCAACGTCGCGCCGCTGAAGTCATCTGTGGTCAGCGTTACCTCGGTTCACTCAGGCACTGCCTTTAATATCATTCCACAGACTGCCGAGCTCAATGGCACGATTCGTACATTTGATCCACAGGTCCGCAAACTGGTGCTGGAACGTTTCGAACAAATCGTGCACGGTATTGCTACGTCCATGGGCTGCGAAGCGGAGATTACGATCCAACAAGTCACGGCTCCGGTGATCAACAATGAAATGGTCGCCGCCAGCGTGCTAAAGTCCGCTCAAGCCATCCTGCCTGATACCGACATCGATACCGCATCTTATCTCACCATGGGCGCGGAGGACATGGGCTATATGCAGGAAAAAATCGACGGCTGTTATTTCTTCGTCGGCTCTGCCAACGCCGAAAAGCATCTCAACTATAACCACCACCACCCCAAATTCGATTTCGACGAACGCGTGCTCGTAACGGCCTCCGCCCTCATGGCCTCCGCCGCGTCAGACCTGCTCAAATAGCTTTTCCGTGGAGTGGGATGGTCGCGGAGCACCCTGTAAAGGGGCATCCCGCTGTTTGCTTTTTGGGAACAAAGGGTATGGACGCCTCGTCTCAGCTCCATGCACCGATTCCTCCCTGCGCTTCTCTTGCTGACCGTTTTGCTGGGCGCGTGTTCTCCAAACATTCTCTCCACAGAGACCGTTTCCGTCCCACCATCAATCTTACCTCCAACGGAACAAGCTGCAACCCTCACATCGATTCATCCAAATTGTGCCTACCAGTGGGCATATCAGGACCTGCCAGAGCTTTCAGCCGAATTTCAACAGGCCATCCAAGCATGGCAACACGGCGCACGGGCCAATGCCTTTGTCTTCGGTGAGGACTGCGTCTACGCGGATGGCAGCAGTAAATTCCTTGCCATGGAAACAGACTTCAACGTCACACTGCAAGTCGCTGACCTCACCGATGAGGATGCGTTTGGCGAATGGATCGTGAAAGCCATGCAAATCATCCTGAATATTCCGAAGGAAAAGATCGTAGGACCACGCCCTGGACGTGTGAGCATTATCTTTCAATCGGACGGTCAAAATCATGGAATCAACTTTTATATCGATCAATATCAATTATTGCCTACACGCCTCAGCAATGCGGAAATTTATCAGGCGCTGAAAACGCCCTAAGTAAATCCAGCTCAGATCTAAGAAGTGACTATCAACATGGAGTTGATAGTCACTTTTCTTTTTGCTCTTGACAAGTCACGCCTTCCATCATATACTACGTTTAGTAATTACTAAACGTACAGAACGAGAAACTTATGCCACAATCCCTCACCAAAATAAAAAAAGAGTTCACTGAAGGACTCAGCCAGATCAGCCGTTTCTGGGGCTTCCCAAAAGGGATGGGCGCCATCTTTGCGGTGCTTTATCTCTCCCCCACTCCTGTCTCACTCGACGAAATCGTGGCTCAGACGGGACTTACCAAAGGCGCGGTCAGCACAGAGATTCGGACCCTGGCGCGCATGGGCCTCGTCCACCGCTCCACCAGACTCGGCGACCGCAAGGATTACTACACGGCTGAAGCCGATTTTTACGCGGCCATCCGTTCCATCCTGCAGGAACGCCAGAACTCAGAATTTGATCGTGCGGTTCGTTCCGTCAGAGGCACATTGACCACCTTGGAAGAGAATTGGGTAGAGAACGATGAGTGGAATTTCGTCCACGCGCGCGTGCAGGCGTTGCAGGAGTTTTTCGACGCGATTGATAGCCTTTCCAAGGCTGTCATCAAACTGGAAAGCCTGGGTCTTTCGAATGTTACGAAGATTCTCGGTGTGTTGAAATAATCAACCCCGCTCAGAACGCCGTCCTCGGCGTTCGATCTGTTACCGCTCACCGTTGCCGCCTGGGACGGCGGCAAGAGCAAAGAGTTCAATCTCATAAGGAGTCCACGATGAACACGATTCTTTCCTTCCTCATTCAAATGCTACTCACCTTGCTACTCGTATCCCTAATCGTCGGATATCTCCGGCCCTACCTGCGAAAAATACTGGTTGACCTGTGCGGAACGGAGGAACGCGCCCAATTCTGGACCGCCTTCTCCAACATCCTGCTGATAGGTATGCCTCTCATCTTTGCCTTGAACTACAGGCCCGAAACAAGGAATACAGAAGAACTGTTCTTCGAAGTTGCAGGAAAACTGGGCGGAAATTTGGGAGGCTTGTTGGTTGCCCTGGTCGGAATCGGCTTTATTGTTTCGTTCTTTGCGCTGGTCGCGCCAAAACCCGCCAAGTTGGAGACAAAATGAAAATCGCAGTGACAGGTGCATTCAGTTATTCTGGTAAGTACATCACGAAACGACTTCTTGATCGCGGTGAGGAAGTCATCACATTGACCAATCACCCCAACCGCCCTGATCCATTCAATGGAAAGGTCAAAGCTTATCCTCTTGATTTCGACGAAGCGAGCATGACTCGATCGTTGCAGGGCGTAGAAATATTGGTCAACACATATTGGGTACGCTTCGATAAGGACAAAAATACGCAGCCCCGCGCTGTGGAAAACACACGGAAGCTGGTCAACGCCGCCAAAGCCGCCGGTGTCAGAAGAATTGTGCATATCAGCATTGCGAACCCCTCCGCCGACTCGTATCTCCCCTATTATTGGGGAAAGGCCGCCAATGAGAAGACTGTTATGGAGTCAGGGCTCTCGTATGCGATATTGCGGCCCACGGTCCTCATCGGTAAAGAAGATATTCTCATCAACAATATCGCCTATCTCTTAAGACGACTTCCCTTCTTTTTCATTCCCGGCGATGGCTCGTATGGCATCCAGCCAGTGTACATCGAAGACCTGGCTGACCTGGCCGTGGAAGGCGTATACAGCAAAGAAAACTATGTGATCGACGCGGTCGGCCCGGATACCTACGCATTCAAAGATCTGGTGAAATTGATCGGCAAAAAGATCGGCGCCGAGCGACCTGTAATCTCCCTCCCGCCGCGATTGGCATTGCTGGCCGCACAATTTCTAAGTCTCTTTGTCAAGGATGTGATTCTCACCCCCGAAGAAGTTGACGGTCTCATGGCAAATCTACTTGTCTCCCAAGAGCCTGCGCGAGCAAAGACAGCCTTCAAAGATTGGCTGGAGTCCAATAAGAACACGGTTGGCATGAAATATGCCTCCGAGTTGCAGAGGCATTATTGACATCATGTCGTCCTGAGCAAGCGTTCCCCGCGACCGAAGGATCTCGGACACTTGGAGTAGAGACCCTTCGCAGACGCTCAGGGTGACATGCAAGGAACATTATGCGCAAGGAAGAAATCAACGGGCAACATATCATCCTCTTCGATGGCATTTGTAATCTGTGCAACGACTCGGTGATTTTCATTCTCAAACATGAAAAATCCCCCATCTTCCGCTTTGCTTCCATCCAATCAGAAACTGGCAAAAAACTTCTAGCGTGGTGCGGACTGCCACCAGAATTTCTGGATGCAGTGATCTACATCGAGAATGGAACTATCCATCTCGGTTCAACCGCGGCGCTCAGGATCGGGCAGAGACTCAAGCTCCCCTGGTCAATGATTTCTTCGGTAGGTCTTCTGGTGCCAAAAGAATTTCGCGACTGGGTTTATCGTCAAATTGGAGTCCATCGCTATCGGTGGTTTGGAAAACGGGACGTGTGCATGGTTCCAACAAGGGAATTAAGGGCCAGGTTTTACGATTAAGCAAAAACGCTCCCATCGGGGTCATGACCGCGATGGGAGCGAATGTTAACCTATCTCCACCACCCCATTGCATCTGGGGCTGTCCATGCAGCCGTAGTACTTTTTCCCCGCCTTCAAGCCGTTGCGGTGCATTCGCAGGACCATCATGCGGCCGCAGACCGGGCACATCGGGACTGAATCAGTTTTGGCGGACACGCGCAGCGGAGCTGTCTTCCTTACTTTCGTGATCGCCAGTTGAAATAATTCCGCTACGTCCCGCTGGACATAGCGCTCGCTCGAAGGGACATGCACCAGCGGCAATCCCGCGCTGACGAACAAGTCCTCCATAAATCGATCGGCATCACGCGTCTCGCTTCTACCTACCGGTTTCACCAACTCGACGCCGATGATGGGTTTCAAGGTCTGTGGATCACATAGCAGAAAATCCACGTGCTTGCGAAAAATCTTGTTGAAGAAATGAACGTTCTCGTTCGGACGCACAATATAAAAGACGTCGTTCAGCGCCACCTTCGGGCAGACGATATACCGACCTCCCACCATCTCCTGCAGCGTGCGGAGCAGAGCCAGCTCGGGCGTGGACAGGAACCGCTCGCGCAGGCGATAAGGCAATCGGTCGTTTTGTTCATTGCTGCGGTTGGGTTTCCGTGTGTCCATACTTCGATTATACCCGTGTCAATTTCAGGACCTTCGATTTGAGCGCGGCATTCACGGCCAAACCCTCCCCGTGGGTGTGACCTTCCTTGCCGTCCCAGGACCCGAAGAAGCCGCCCGCCTCACGAAAGATCGGCGGCCAGGGCGCCACGTCCCAGATTTGGATTTCGGGGTCGAGATAAATCTCGGCGCGCCCGGTGGCAACCATGTGATAACCGTAGGCATCGCTCCAGCCGCGCCCGAAGAAACATTCCTTGTGCAGGTTTTCAAACACGTCCAGTCGGTTTTTGGTGCGGAATCCCGACCAACTCGTATAACAAAACACGGCTCCCTTGAGTTTGGATACATCTGACACATGCACACGCCGGCCATTGCTCCACGCGCCGAGGCCGTCCGCCGCGTACAAAACCTCATCCAGCGCGGGGAAACAGACCGCGCCCACGCGAGCCACGCCTTCAATCTCCAGACCGATCAGCACGGAATAAAATGGCACGCCCTTGATGAAGGATTTCGTTCCATCAATGGGATCCACGATCCAGCGGAAGGGATTCCCCTCGCCCGCGCGTTCGCCATACTCCTCCCCCACGATCGCGTGGTTTGGATAATTCTTCTCGATCTCACCGCGGATGAATTCTTCCGTTGCCCGGTCCGCGGCAGTGACCGGGGACTCGTCAGCCTTCAAGGCATGTCCAATCCCTTTGTTGTAATAGCCGAGCGTGATGCGACCCGCCCGATAAGCAAGTTGGCGTGCGAAAGTGAGGTAAGGTTGGAGGTTCATAAATTGATCATATAACCTTGCGAAGGTTGAGATCCTTCGCAAG
>DASTOH010000194.1:0-23419 GCA_035720235.1 Anaerolineales bacterium
AATGATGATGTTGTCCCAGGTGACCCGGTTCAGGACCTGCACATCGTACAGGTGGAAGTGGATTGGGTGGGTGTCGACGCCGTTGTGCGTGATGCGCCAGATCTGCGTGCCGTCAGCCGCGTCCGAGATGGGCGCGATCTGAATATCGCTGACCGGCAAGCCGGTTGTGGAGTCGTAGGCGACGTCCTGCTTGGGCAGGTTGGTAGCGTCGATGATCTCGGTGGCCGGGTTCACGAACGGGTACAGCGTGACGTTCTGCGCTCCTGCCGTGGGCGGTTGGGCCTCGATGCCCAGGTTGGCCTGCATGCGGCCGAATTCGTCGAAGGTTGTCGAGTTCATCTCGTCGTGAATAGCCTTGGGCTCGACCTTCATAGTCATCTTGGTGTTCTGGCCTAGCAACGTATTGAAGCCAAAGACAGTGTGGTCATTCACGCGCACGAACCCGTCGCACGTCTGAACATTGCTATTTGGAGCGTTGCAGTTGCTGCTGGCGGCGAAGTTCGTACCGTAGGCCGAGTTGTACGCGGCCTGGCCGACGATGATGGGGTGCTGGCCGGATTCGAAGATACCGGAACCATCGTCCTGATGAGCAAAGGCAGCCTGTAGAGCATCCAAATCGAAGGCCGGGGCCGGGTCCACGTCCGCGATCTTAACTTGCATGACGGTGCGGGTGTTGGGACCGTAGCCGGGCACGATGGCGGCCGCGCCGTTCGGGCTGAGGTCCGGAGCGCCAGTGTAGTAATCGTAACTGGGCACGCGGGCCGGGAAGGCCGCAGGAGCATCGTTGTAGAGAATCAGAGTCTGGCCGGCGAACGCCGAGAAGTCGACGATCACGTCGGCGCGTTCGGCCGGGGCAAGCAGTAGCGAGTGCAGGTCAACGTTGCCCACGTCAAAGCGGGTCGGGTCGGTGATCCAGGTTGTGACTTGCTGACCGTCAACTACGATCGGTGCCGGCAGGAAACCGCCTTCTGAGCCGATCTGGATCCAGTCTGGGCCGGGCAGGCTGACGGCAGTGTCGGGGGTCGGGGAGAGATTAGGATTGGTTTGCGCAGCTGCCAGTTCCGCAGCGTTGAGCGCCACTTCGCTGTCGGTGCCCGTGGTGGGGTCGGCCACGTACCACTGGAAGTTGAAGAAGCGGTCATTGGCCGCGTTCAGCACGCGGAAGCGGTAGGTCTTTGGCTCCAGGGTGACGGTCGGATAGGCAACACCGTTGACAAGCGGTGTATCGTTGAACTGCTCCATACCCACCGAGATGTTCGGGGTGCCAGGGATCTCGGCAGGCTCACAGAACGGGTCGACATCGTACTGCCAGGTGGCCGGGTCATCCAGGTTGCAGCTCGAATCGTAGTACGGGTTGGGGATAGGGCCATAGGGCGGGGTGGCGGGCGGCCAGAACCAGGGGCCGAACATCCAGCGTCCATAGGCGCTCATACCGCTCGGGTCACCAGGGTTTTGGGCCGGCATGTACACGTGGTGATACCACAGGTCTCCGTAGCTGCCCCAGCGCGACTGGTCCCAGGTGGGATCCTGGCCGTAGCGGGTGACTTTGCCGGTGACCTCATCGACTGTGTTGTACAGCTGCCAGTCTTCGGGCACGAAGGTCTTGTCCTGGACGATCAGCGGGGTACCGGTGCCAAGCTCTGCGAACAGTCCGTTCTGGCCGAACAGCTTATCTTCGGTTTCATCGGTGATCAGATAGCCGGCGGCTTCGCCCGCGTACACGTTCAGGCGGGTGATGCCCCACGAGTGGTCGTGGTAGAACAGCAGGCGCGCGCTTTGCTGGTTGGTGTAGTAGAACGTCTGGCAGCCATCATCGCCGGCCTTGCAGACCACAGATGCAGGATCCGCGGGATTGGTCAGCATGTCGGGCACGTCCGAGACGCTCACGCCCTGCGGATACATGGTGCTCTCACCGGCGGGGGTGATCCACTGGTGAGCAGTGCCGTCGCTAATCCACGGGGAGGTACCGCCGTGCAGGTGCAGGGTGGCGCGGTTGTCCTTGAAGCAGTCCATCATATCTTTGTTGTATTCGCTGCACATCGGGTTGCGCACTTCGTCCATCACCGAGCCCTGGTCAACCGGGGCCGCCATGGCCATTGGAACCATGCCCGAGCCCATCAGGGTCGAGTCGGTGGGCAGGAACAGGTTGCCCTCAGAACCGGTGGGCAGCAAGTTGCGAAAGACGATGCGGACCGGCTTGTCCTTCCGTGCGACAATGATCGGTCCCAGGTACTGCGGCGGTGTAAAGGCCAGGTACCCGGTGTCGACCTTCGTTCCATCGCGCAGCTCATTCTGCAAATTGTAGTGCTGGCCGGCGGCGGAATTCGTCGCGGTTTCCAGCTGCACGTAGCCGCGTACGAGCGTATCTGGCAGGCTGGAGGAGAACGATGTCCGGTACTGAACCAGGCCGATCACGTATTCGTCAGCCAAAACGCCGTTGTAAAGTTTCTCCTCAGGCACGGCGAGCGGAATGTACTTCCCATCTGCCGGGCAGTTTGGCGGGGCACACAGCCCAGGCAGCCCGTCAATGAACTTCTGGATGCCGGGGGTCGTGTAACCAGAGCCGGGGTTGTCAACGGTGATGTCTTTGATAAATCCACTGCCAATTGTTGCAAAAGCATGCGCGCCGCTTCCGGAGCCCGTGGTGTCGTTGATTTGCACTGTGGGCGCAGAAGCATAACCAGAGCCGAAGCTATTAAGAACAACGCTCTGGATTGCCAGTGTTGCAGTGGCCGTAGCTAAAGTAGCCCCGGGAATGGGATCAGCAACAGTACCGTTGTGGATGGTTACCATTGGTGCGGTCGAGTAACCGGCGCCGGCGTTATCCACGATGACTGCTGTAATGCTGCCATCGGCATTCATCTCAGCGTGCCCTGTGGCCTGGACACCATTTGGTCCAGCTGGCAGGCCGAATTCTACCGTCGGCATGGTGTAGCCGCTGCCACCGTCCACAATTTGAACTACATCGACGCCGCCATAGGCGGTACCTGTGGCGTCCACTACCGGTAAAACCGCGCTACTATCGAGGACCTGTGCTCCGAAGGAGTATGTCCGCGCCTGGCCGAAGAGGGGGAACGCGGCACTCCCAACAGTGATTGTCGTGCCTTGAATGGGTGCACCGGGGGCAGGATAGCTAAAGATGTCAGCGCCTGAGGCGACGATATCGACGGGGATGCCAGCACCGTAGAACGCAAGTACATCGCCTGTTGTGACTGCGACACCGGGATTAACTGGAATGGTCTCGACGGTGCCAACCGGATCTGCCGTGGCAAGCACTGTAACTTCACCGCTGTCCCAGACAACACTGTACTCGTTCGCCACACCAGTGGGATGCAGCACATAAGCATGGAACTTGTTCCCCGCCGAAGGGGCAGGGCTGCTACCAGCTGTCGCCTGGTTGAAATACTCGATCGCTTGCACAACGCCATTCGCGGGCATCGCGGCTGGTACAACTACGAATACGGGAACGAGGGCAGGAGCAGATGGCTGCGTGAGATTGGTACCGTCGATGGTGACCGAGCCAGGTGCTGATGCGAAAGTAACGACCCACGGATCGGCGGACGAGCCGGTTCCGCTGACTGTAGCCGTAATGCCGGCATCCGAGAGTGCCGTCTGGACATCCGCCGCCGCTGCGTTCCACGCGATGGAGGCGGTCGTTGCAGCATCTACGGTGAGCGCAAAGGTGCCACCGGTGGCACTGCCCACATGCGCGTTATAGCTGATTACGCTGGTTGCGGTGCTGCCAGTTGCAGGCTGGAAGAGGCCAGCGGAGTCCATTGTGACGGTAGTTGGTGCAGTCGTGAAAGTGATCACCCACGGATCGGCAACCGAGCCGCTGCCGGCGACTGTCGCTACACCAGCGCCAAGTGCAAGTTGGACATCCGCCGCCGACGCGTCCCAATTGATGGGGGCTGTTGGCACACCGTCAATGGTGAGCGTGAAGGTACCACCTGTGGCGCTGCCAACGTGAACGTTGTAAGTCACATCTGCCCCAGTCAATGCACTGTCAGTTACACCCTGGGTGAGGCCTGCGCCATCGATCGATACCGAGGCAGGTGCTGACGCGAACATAATAACCCACGGCACAGCGACCGAGCCGTCGCCGGTGACCGTGACAGAAACTCCTGCCAACGCATTGAGTGCCGTTGCGACATCCCCCGCTGCGGCGTTCCATACGATAGGGGTAGTCGAGGCAGCATCAACTGTGAATATGAATGTGCCTCCGGTGGCGTTGCCCACGCTCACTTTGTAAGTGTCGACTGCGGCTTGAGAAACACTGGCAGGCACAACGGGTGGAGAGGTTACCCAGTCCGTAGCGTATGTGCGCGCGTTCAATGGATTCCCAACGGATATAACCGTCCCGGTCCCTCCGCCTCCAGAAATCGTCACAGCGGGGGCCGTATATCCGCCCCCTGCCACGTCCACTGTAACCTGGTTAACGACAGAATTGCCGGAAAAATCGACCACAGCTGTTGCCTGAGCGCCACTACCTAAACCGGTGATGTCCACAAGCGGAGCAGAGGTGTACCCGCTGCCGGGATTCGTGATGGTGATCGCCGTGATAGCGCCCGTTTGTGGGTCTACGGTTGCTGTCGCCGTTGCTCCGTTACCACCGCCGCCGGTGATATCAACAACGGCTCTGGCTTCGCGCAGCGGGCTGAGCGCCCAGTTCGGGTTTGGTCCAAAATAGTGCGGGACCTTGGTCTCGTCTGTCTCGCTGTCCGGCATGGCCGTGGCCCTGCTGTTGCCCCCAAATAACAGAGTGGTGAGCACCATCAACGAGATGACAATATTTAGAAATTTGCGATTGAACATTTGGATCTCCTCTTAGTTAGTAATTCGTCCAGCATTTGAGACTGGTGAATGATTGACCCGATCGTTTTCTATGGTTTATTTTCACCTCCTGAGGTAGTGGGATTGGAATTCTTATCGATAACGGATAAAAGATCAGAAACCTCTTTGATGCAGAACTTTTGCTTGCTGTACACTTCCACGAGGTTGTTCTCCGGGTTAACGGTAATGACCTTCAATTCAGGAAAGTTTTCTATGAGCTGTATGGGTGCAGGAAAATCATCTGTGTAAGGACCCTGATTTATGATTACGATTTCCGGACTTATCCTCTCCACTTCCTGGGTAAATGTCCTGAAGTCAGAGTCGCCAGAGACCTTGATAACGTGCCAATTCCTGTCTGCCGTCAGGATGGATTCGACTGCCTTCCCCAGCAAGTCTTCGCGTCCCCAAAGGATGGCCGTTCTGGGCGTCGCGATCATTTTGGCCTCATTGAGTTGCCTCGCAAGTTTGGTGAAATCCATGCAAAAAAGCTCCACGGGAACGGAACCTTGAATTCATCATAGTGGAAATGAAAATCCCTGGCATCTACCGCCACCCTTCGACAGGGATTAAAAAAAGACCATCCTAAGGATGGTCTTTTGCAGCAGAGTCTTAATCTGGGGATTAATCCCCAGGTTAATCCTTGATCAGGCCGTGTTCCCGTGCATAGGCCGCCACCTCTTTGCGATCGGTCAGGCCCAGCTTTCCGAGGATCGAGTGTACGTGATATTTGACCGTGTTTTCAGAGATAAACAATTGCCTGGCAATTTCCTGATTCGAAAGACCTGCAGCAACGGCGCGTAACACTTCTATTTCCCGGTGGGTTAACGTGCTGGACGGGGGAGTTTCAGGCTTTTTGGTCCGCGAGAGTTCCTCCATCAATCGCATCGTCATGGACCGTGACAGGGCGCTTTCCCCCTTTTGAACGGACCGTAATGAAACGATCAGTTTCTGCGGCTGCATGTTTTTGAGCAGGTAGCCCTTTGCGCCGCTTCGAATCGCCTCCAGCAGGTCTTCATCCTCTTCCGACATGGTCAGGAAGACGATCTTGCATTCGGGATGAGCATTCAGGATCAGGCGCGTGGCGTCAGCGCCGGTTCCATCTGGCAAGGTGAAATCCATCAGGATCATATCCGGTTTTGCGGTCTCAGCCATCTCAACCGCTTCTTTCACCGTTCCGGCCAGGCCTGCGATTTCGAAATCCCGTTCCGGCCGGATGATGGCCGCCAGGCCCTCGCGGAAAAGAACATGATCGTCAACAATGAGCAGTTTCATTGGCAGTTAATCCCTCAAATTCAGGACGCACGAGCCGCTAGGAGGTTTCATAGGGAATCAGAACTGCCACATTCGTGCCAGAGCCCGGTTCTGAACGCAAGGTGAGCGAGCCGTTCAGGAGTTCAACCCTCTCCCGCAGAAACTTAAGGCCGTAATGGCTTCCAAATTGAACTTGATTCACATCAAACCCCTGGCCGTTGTCAGAAACAATGAGCTTAAGATGATCTGCGGCCCATATCATTTCGATGGTCACCTGGCTGGCAGTGGCGTGCTTTTCAATGTTATTCAGGATTTCACGGAAGATGTAAAATAGCTGCCGCATTCTCGGCGCGGAGATGGGTTTGGACTCACCCAGGCTGCAGAAATCGACCTTGAAACCTGATCGCTCTTCGATTTGCTCCGTGTAGCGGGTAAACAACCGATACAGATCAGCGGAGTCTGTGGATTGAAGAATTGCCAGCGTGCCCCGCATCAAATCGTACGACTCATTGGCCGCCCGGGCCATATTCCGGATTTCCATTTGCAGGTCGGCCTGCTTCCTGACCTTCTTCCCGGTCAAATAATCGAGTTTCATGCGCAGGAAACTGATATTTTGACCCAGCGTGTCGTGCAGGTCGCGCGCGATGTCCAGTTGCATGGTATGGATCATCTGCATCAGCATCTTCTCCTTTTCGTTGCGCGCTCTTATCTCCTGTTCAGCCTGCTTTTTATCGGTAATGTCCTCCTTGATGGCAATAAAGTGGGAGATCTCTCCCTCTTCGCTTCGCACCGGGGTGATGGTCTGCCCTTCGGTATACTGACCACCGTCCTTGCGCCGGTTGGTCGTTTCGCCCTTCCATACATTTCCGGCAAGGATGGTGCACCACATGTCGCGATAAAAGGCGGGATCATGCTGGCCCGAGTTGAAGATGCGTGTGTTCTGGCCAACGAGCTCATCTGCGCCATAACCGCTCATTTGGGTGACGGCGGGGTTTGTCCACAGGATGTTCCCCTGGGGGTCGGTGATGAGGATGCCATTGGCCGCCGCTTCCATGGCTGCACTCTGGATGCGGAGTTGTCGTTCGAATTCCCGCCGTTCCGCGATCTCGTTCAACAATTCGCGGTTCGCAACTGCCAGCGCCGCCGTCCGTTCCTGGACGCGCTGTTCCAGTTCGTCGCGCGCGATACGTAATGCCTGCTCCGCCTTCTTGATAGTGGTGATATCCGCGCCGGTTGTGATGAAATATTCTCCGAGCGGGACACTGGTAAACCGGAAGTATCTGTCGAGATTGGGGAAATAATCCTCGTAGTAATATGGAACACCTTCGCTGATAATCTTTTGCACAACCGGCATGTAATGTTCTGTAGCGCCGGGACCCAAGATCTCGTCTGTGGTCTTTCCTCGGATTTCGTCGACCGTGGTCCGGCCCCAGGTCTTGAGTGTCGGGGGGTTGGCATCCACCAGCCGCCAGGTTTTGATGCAGCCGGCCTCGTCGTGTACGAGTTTCCAGAAATGCACCTCCTCCGTCATGTTCTCGAACAGATTTCGATATTTTGCTTCACTCTCCTTCAGCGCCTCTTCAGCTTGCTTGTACTCGGTAATGTCATGCACCATTCCAATGGAGCGGATGATCTGACCAGCTTCATCCCGGAAATGATCGCACTTTTCATGGACAAAACGCACTTCACCGCTCGACTGATTGATAATCCTGTGCTCGATTTCATAGCGGTCTTTGCCGTCGCGTATGGAGCCCGAATACGCTTCATCGACCCTGGCGCGGTCGTCTGGATGCACGGCTTCGAGAAACGCTTCGTACGTGGCGGGAAATTCCTGGGGCTGAAGACCGAAGATACGGTAGACCTCATCGGACCAGGCCAACCGGTTGTTCAGGAGATCCAACTCCCAACTGCCGAGATGAGCGATCTCCTGCGCCCGGTTCAGCCTCTGTTCGCTCTCGCGCAACCTGAGGTTGATCTGCTGCACCTTCTCCTGGGCATTCAGCGCGTCATCCATCAGGTTGAGCGCCGCCAGACGGGCAGACTGCAATTCCCTGGCCTGCCTCTCCAGCTCCACGGCCTGCGCCTGGAGTCTCTCATTCACCTGTCGCAGCGCCTCCTCCGCCCGCCTGCGTTCGGTAACGTCGCGAATGGTTGTCAGGACATGATCCCCTCCGTCAAGGCTTACCATCTTCATGTTAAGAGAGAGGATGCGCCTGGTACCTGTTTTTGTAGTATGTGCGAGCTCGAAATCCTGAATCGAACCCTGCGCGCGCATCTGCGCCGCGATCTGGGCGCGTGAACCCGGGTCTGCGAGTCCCAGATCCTTGCTGCTCTTTCCGATGGCCTCCTCTTGTGTGAGCTCGAACAATTCCAGGAATGCGTTGTTGGCGCCCACGAATGTGCTGTCCGCCGTGTTCGTCAGTGTCATGGCAAAGGGAGATTTGTCGAAGACCGTGGAGTATCTCTGTTGGCTCTCGCTCAGTTGATTGTTTGTCGCGGCCAGTTCCTCCGTTTGCACTCTCAACTCCTCTGCCTGCGCATCCAGCTCCCCAGCCTGTTCCTGAAGTCGTGCGTTCGTCGCTCGCAGGTGCTCCTCGGCCCGCTTGCGTTGCGTGATTTCCTGCTCCAGATCCGCTTTGGAGGCCGTCACCTGTTTCAAGTCGGCAGTCATCTGATTGAAGGCGCGGGATAATTCGCCAATCTCATCCTCATTCCTGACCGGGATGGCAAAATCAAGGTCACCTGAACCGATAATTCTGGCACCCGCCTGGAGCTCCGCTATGGCCCGCAGTGTCCGCCGAATGGTCAACCCATAACTGCCCACCAGGAAGGCAGCGAGCACGCCGATGAGAACGAAACTGAGCAGGTCGGTCAATCGCCTTAACTGATCTTGCTGTTCGCGTAACAGCTGCGCCAGCCTGGAAGCGTCGAAGATCATGCCCTGGTTTTGCACCTCCAGCCGGCTCCAGGAGACCTGCATGAATTTTTCGTCAAGCTCAGGCTCCTGAGTCGGCGGTGCATTTTCAATACTGGCTCTGACCTCTGCGAAGACGGCTTCGAGCCGCTGTTGATTGGTCTTGATATTAGCAAGCACTGCCTGTTGCTCCGGCGTGTCCACTTCCATGCTTAGGAGATCATTCGAAAATGAGATGAACTTGGATTCCCAGCGGGTGGCTTGTTGGCTTTCGCGGCGAAGCAGGTAATCATTCGCCAAATAACCAAGTTCGTAAGCCTGGCGCTCGATCTGTATCGCAAGGATTTCCTGTTGGCGCGTGTTCTCGACCCATTGATTTGTGATCATGAGCGATGCAGAAACGAGAAGAAGGATGATCCCAAGGGCAATCGTGCTGAGCATAAACTGGGTTCGGATTTTCATAGGCTTTCACCGGGTGCCGTAGCCGCCCACATTCAGGCGGGGTTACGGTACTAGCGGATAATGTTCACTGCTTCCGGCTGGACTGTTTCGAGCGCGTCCATATAGATGTAATCCAGGAAATCGGGCACTTCTGTTTCAGGGGTGAGACCATTGGCGATCATCCAGCGCGCCTCGTCTTCCATGGCTGTGATGAGCGACTGGTCAAGCGAGAGCGAAAACTGGTAACGTTTCCAGATCATCTCCAGGTACGCATCATCGAAATTCATCCGTTTTCCGATGATCTCTTTCGCCTCAGCTTGATGGCTGGCAACATAGTCCTCCGCCTGGGCCAGCGAATCGATAAGCCGCTTGATCGTGTCAGGATGGCCGTTGATCCAATCCGTGGTAGCCACTAAGTTCCAGTAGGCGTACTGGCTGCTCTGCACCGCAGTTGTGGTTACTTCCGTACCCATGCGTTCATTGATCTGGTTTACCCAGGGTTCCCACGTGACTACCGCATCCACCTCGTTACTGACAAGCGCTTTCTCAGCATCGGCAGCCTTGACATCAACGATGGTTACTTGATGAATGTTCATCCCATGCAAATCGAGCGTTCTTCCCAGGTAGAATGCCGAGATCGTCTGCAGGGTAACGCCAATCTTCTTCCCTTTCAGGCCTTCAACTGTCTTAATGCCGCTATCCGTACGCCAGAGCATGTAGGTGTTCTCGTACCTGGCTATGGTTCCAAAGTTGACGATGTCTTTCTTGTTGAAGATCTGTCTCACCATTGGGAACTCAGCCGCCGAGGCAATATCCGCTTCGCCGTTCAACATCCCGATGGCTGCCGCCGCGCCAGAATCATATTCTTCTTTGAGAATCACCTGAAGTCCATTGGAGGCGAAGGAATTCCGGGCTTCTGCAATGTAAAGCAGGGCATTGATTTCTGTTGGCACGATGGCAATGGTCAAGGTTTCGATAGGCCCCGAATAGCTTCCCGGCGAACAGGAGCCCGAACCGAAGACTGTCATGAGAATTACAATCAGAACAACTGCGTTCTGGGCAAACCTGCTTATTCGGGGCCAGTTATGGCTTAGCATGGTTCCTTCCATAAGCGAGTGACATTCAGACTTCCTTCTCAGACTCCAGGTGATAACGCGGTGGCTGGCTTGCCTGGCCGCACAGCTCGTTCACTTCTTTTTTCAGTTCGATCATGCGCAGTTCACGTCCAATCATGGCTCTGTTGAAGCGCGTCAACTCCTCATTGGCGGCTCGTATCGCCTCCTCGGCGCGCTTGCGCCTGGTAATATCATGCGCCACGACCAGCACACTCTCAGGCGCGCCCTCCTTGAAAGTAAATGCTCCCACGTGCATTTCAGCAATGATTTCGTGACCGTCCTTTGCAAGGATCCTGTATTCGACCGCTTCATCTATGTCTTCCCCGCTTCGTTTGGCTTTGATTCGTTCCTGGAATCTGGTTTTGCTCTCCTCATCCATGAGATCCAGCGGATTCATACAAAGCATTTCCTCTCTGGTGTACCCACTCCATTGGCATGCAATGTCATTGACACTGAGGAAGCGCCGGCCAAGGAAATCGATTTCGTAAATGGCGGCCGGGGCATATTGCACCAAATTCTGGGCTTTTTCTTCAGATGCCTTCAGCTCCTGCTCTGATTGCTCCAGGGCGGATTGGATTTTCTTCCGTTCGTTGACCTCTGCCAACAGGTTGATGTTTGCTGCGACCAGTTCCTCGGTACGCTGCTGCACGCGCAGTTCCAGTTCATCGTACGCATGCTTGAGCTTTTCCTCCGCCTCTTTCCGATCCGTTATATCTTTGCCGGTGGCAACGAAGTGCGTAATATTGCCACTAGCGTCCCGCAGGGGCATGATGGTTTTGACCTCGTGAAATAACGCGCCACTCTTGCTGCGATTGGTAATTTCATTTTGATAGTTCTCGCCCGAGAGGATGGTCTCCCAAAGTTCCTGATAGAAATCCTCATCGTGTACGCCGGACTTGAGAACGCTGGGAGTTTGTCCCAGCACCTCCTCCCTGCGATAGCCTGTTTGCAGCTCAAAGGCTGGGTTAACATATTCGATCACGCCCTCACGATTGGTGACCACTACCGTATCGGCCGTCTGCTGGACAATGCTGGAAAGCCGGTAGATTTCGGCCTCCGCCCGCTTTCGTTCCGTAACATCTGTGCTGTACAGGAAGGCAAGTCCCAGTTCAGGCGCGCCATGTATGACCCATTGCAAGACCCGTTCGCCCAGTTGTGTTTCATGGATTTGCTGCGTTTTTCCTTCCGCGATACAGCTTGGCAGATCCATTTCACGCAAATCGGGAATGAGATCGGATAATTGGGCTCCAACGATCAGCCCCATTCTCGTGCCGGCCGGGTTGGTCTTCGTGATCTGTCCGTGCGCATTCACCTGCAGCACCGCATCAGGATTCAGCGTGGGGAAGAGGGCCATCTCCTGGACCTGCTGCTCGGCCCGCCGGCGTTTTTCGATGTGCTGGAGCAGGGGCCTGAAAGACAGCAGATAGATCACAGGGGAAATCAGAACGACCATGATGCCGGCATCGATCAGGGTCTGTAGGTAATAGGGCAGTGTTTTGAAAGAGAGCAGAACGATCATGGCAAATACTTCTGCCAGAAACACTGCCCCAATGGTCGAGAGCAGAAATCGGAGAGCAGAAAACCACTCAGGTCCCACAGAGGGATGAGCGGGTTGGTACGGAGCCCCGGAGAAATCTGCGCGGCTGTGTGGATCAAGATTCTGGTTAGATTGGTTCAGAAGTTGGCCAGACGGTTGGATGGCTTTTTTACGAAGAAAAGGAAACTTATTGCCCGACTTCATTGGTAATCATGGTCTCCTCAAATAAAACCACCACCCAGGCACCTGTAAACTGCGTCGCATGCTATGAAGCGCAGGCTTGCCAAGTGGCAGCAAAATTATGCCAAAGTCAGGATGCTATGTCTGATTATGACGGAATCGCATTGCTTTGCAAATTACCAAATATCATGACTTATGGGGAAAAATATCCTTTCCCGATTAAACACTGGAGTCTACTGAAAAACCCTTTCAACCACAAAGGCCTGTACTGAGCGAAGTCGAAGTGACACCAACGGCACGAAGGAAAATTCAAAGGCGATCATGGCTTTTTCAAAATCGGAAGATAAGAGGCTTTGTACGCGGATACTTCGGCAGGCTCAGTACA
Organism: Anaerolineales bacterium; assembly: GCA_035720235.1. Taxonomy (GTDB): domain Bacteria; phylum Chloroflexota; class Anaerolineae; order Anaerolineales; family Villigracilaceae; genus Defluviilinea. The sequence continues at coordinate 12,657 of DASTOH010000194.1, forward strand.
AGTTTCATGGAGTGGACGGATTTTTCCGTCTTTTTGCGGCAGAACCCGTGTTGTCCGCGTGATCTGCGTTTTCTGCATACAGAAAGAGGGTTTTGTCAAGCGATAATGAGAAAACCATACGAAGGCGATTAAGAGCAATTGACTTTTCCATAGATCTTCTTTCGTGGCGCCTAGGCGCCACTTCGGAGGGTTATTTTCCCTTCGCGATCTTCGCGTCTTCGCGGTGAAAAAACTTTTTGCAGTGCAGTCACACTGTGTTTAGGAATCTTACGTGACAACGGAACCCTACCTGGCTGGAAGGTGTACTTCGCGCGTGGAGACTGTGGTATGAATGGCTCTATGGCAGTTCACGAAATGCCAAAAACCCCAAATTATTTTCGCATTGCCTGGCAGAGCGCGATGGCAGCCGGCCTGTGTCTGGGATTCCCCGCCGGATTCTTGTTATGGCTCATCCTTCTTCGGCAGATAAACCATTCCGCGGTCATTGATGGGCTGATCGGCATTCTGCAGACGAACGGCCTGTCTAGCATCTTTATCCTGGTGGTCAGTTCCAGTGTGTGGAGTTATCTGCTCGGACGCATCAGCGGATACCGCGCCTGGTGGCGGATCGCGCTTGCCAGCGCGCTGGGCATCCTGGCGGCATGGTTTTCCCCTTTGGCGAATATGGATGGGATTCTATATGATTACTGCCCTGACCTTCCTATTCAGCTCAATTATGCCGCTGCCATGGTTGTGCTGATCGGAAGCGTGACCCTCTTTGTCGGTCTGGCATACGGTTTGATCTTGCGAAGTGTAAAAGCCGCCCTGACGATTGGCTTGACGACCAGCCTTGTCTCAGTGCTGTTCCTGTTACTGACGATCTTCGTGTTTGACCGGTTGGGCCTCCGCGTAGGGACGGGTAACCTGGCCATGCCGAAGGTGACAGCGGTTGGCTTGATAATTTCGGCAATCACAGGTGGGATGGTGTTGGGCGTTGGATTTACCACCTATACCAGGAATAAGCACCTGATTACCCCCGAACCCAAAGATTCAGCCACTGATTACACGGATGACTCTACTGAAAAAGCAAACCCTTCACCGCGCAGCATCGACACCTGCCCTGGTACCTCGCACTGAACTCCGTCGGGCCAGGGTCGACTCGTTTCGAGTAAATCAGTGCAATCCGTGGCCAAAAACTCGAAAGACTCAATTCTGGGGCGCTAGGTAAAAAACTGAGCGAGATGTTATGCAATCTCGCTCAACGGGTAACGAGATAGATCCTGAAGCGATCCACAATCAGGCTGAAGATTCCTTCAGTGGAGCCTCGATCACAACACGCGTCCCCTGGCCCGGATCAGATGTCATTTGGAGGCTGCAGCCCATGAGCGCCAGGCGGTCTTGAACGATCAACAAGCCGTGGGCAGACTTCGGGTCGTTCATCACAGCTTCGACGTCAAAGCCTTTGCCGGTGTCAGTGACTGTAATACGCGCTTTTCCATCGATCTGTTCCAGCGTAATGGTGGCTGCCGCGGCGCCAGAGTGCTTGACGATGTTGAAGAGCAGCTCACGCACGGTCTGGAACAACAGCAGGCGCATCTGCTGGTTAAAGTTGCTAAAACTTTCCTGTCCCTGCACCTGCGTGTCCAGGCCATGCTGTGTTTTCATTTGCGACGACAACCAGTGAATGGCATCGGCGAGTCCCTCTTGCAGGACGATTGGGTTGAGATCGACACTCAGGCTGCGCGTGATGCCGATCGCATCGGAAACCCAGCGTTGGACCTGCTTAAGTTCCTCCCTGAGAGCCGGAATGACCGCATACTCGCCGCTATCCATGAGGATCGTCAACTGGGTCTTAATGGCAAAGAGGGATTGCTGCAGGTCGTCATGCAGAATCTGAGAGATGCGCTGCCGCTCTTCCTGTTCTGCCATGGTGATTTGAGAGGCAAGTGTACGGATCTTTTCCTCCGCCTGTACCCGCTCGGTAATATCTGTGGCGATGATGGAGACTCCACGAGAATCTCCCGCCGCAAGCGGATACATGGAAAGTTGTACCGGCACACACTTCCCGTCAGGCGGCTGAAGGCAAAACTCGCCTCGCCCCTGGGCTTGTGAAAAAAATGCACCGAAAGCCGCTTGTTCTTCCGGACGGATCAGGTCGTGAAATCGAACACCGACAAGTTTTTCGCAATCCGTTTTAACCATCTCGCCAAAGCGCGGGTTACAGTAAAAAATCGTCCCATCCGGGATCAAGGTCACCGCGCCCTCGTTCATCGATTCGACCATCATCCGATAGGGGAATTGCGCGTCACTCAGTGTTACCACCTGTATATCATCCGCGTGGGTCACAACAAATGCGTCCACCATATACTGGCGGATGGCGCGCAGCGTTTCTTCGGTTTCTTCCAGGCGGTTTTTCAGTTCGACCACCGCATTCCCCGCGACAGGCTGACTAGCTTGGTTTATTTTACCCATAACTCACCTTCTTCCGAGCGAGGCAAATGATTAGAAAGCACGGCCGGGCGGCCACGCTTATTTTTGTTCACGCAAGTTGAGCCCAACCAAAACCCGTTCTGTATCGGAGAGGTCACCGATGATCTTCCGGATCGGTTCCGGTAATTTCCTTACCAGGGTTGGGATGGCAAGGATCTGGTCACCGCTTGCCAGTTGCGGCTGCTTGAGCAGGTCGACGACCTCAATGTGGTACTGTCCGGCCAGGTGCTCCTCACAAATCTTCTTCAAGTTCGCGAAGGCTGCCAGACTCCTGGGCGTCTGCCCGGCTACGTACAGCCGCAATTCCCAGGTTTTCTTGGGGCGGCGAGAGCGACTGCCTGGTATGGATTTTTTCATTGCATTCTCCTATTTGTTTTTATACCAATACTTTATACAACAATGAAAACAGGTAGATGCATTGGAGGTCACTCCTACGTTGCACTGAACGGGCTTCGGCGTCCGGCGAGATCCATCGCACCGATCGTTATGCCATCGTCGTTCATAATGAGAGAGCGAACTTGATTGGAGTGGGCCATCCCGCGGGCTTTCAGGACAAACAGGCCGCGATGGCGTTCCCCATTAAGCTCCACATCCCGCAGACTGATGAAGGCATCGATCAGCGATGAAATACCCACGATGGATTCATCAGGGCTACTATCTCCCAACGTAAAGCTGGTGAACAGCGCGGTGATTTGGCTCGTTCTTAAGAAGTCAATGATCCGCGTGATGGCGGCTTTGACCTCGGCCCTGGTTCCGACCACGGTAAAGTCAGTGATAGGGTCCATTACGACAACGCTTGGTTTGTATTCTTTGATCAGGTCGTACATGGTCACCAGGTGCATTTCAAGACCGTAGAGCGTCGGGCGGGCAACATGGAATTGGAGCAGCCCTCTTTTCACATGCGGCGCCAGGTCCAAGCCAATTGAGCGCATGTTCCTGATGATTTGGCTTGTGGATTCCTCGAAGGCGAAAAACAGACAGCGCTCGCCGCGCTGGCAAGCTGCGTCCACAAATGCCGCAGCGAGGCTGGTCTTCCCCGTCCCGGCTGTACCCGAAATTAGAATGCTGCTGCTGCGGTAAAAGCCCTTACCATCCAGCATATTGTCAAGCTCCTTGACCCCACTGGAGATACGTTCGCTCGACACTTGGTGTTCGAGTCCCAGTGATGTGATGGGCAATACCGAGATGCCATGCTTGCCAATCAGGAATGGGTATTCGCTCGTACCGTGCAGGGTGCCACGATACTTGACGATCCGCATTCGCCGTGTCGAAATCTGCTCTGTCACGCGATGATCGAGCAGGATGACACAATCTGCGATGTACTCTTCCAGACCGAAACGGGTCATCGTCCCAGCGCCGCGTTCCGCGGTTACGATTGCACTCACGCCTTTGTTCTTCAACCAGCGGAACAGGCGCTGCAGTTCAGCTCGGAGGATGGCATGGTTTGGCAACGCAGCGAAAAGCGTCTCGACGGTATCGAGCACCACTCGCCTGGCCCCAATTGAGTCAATCGCGTGTCCCAGGCGGATGAACAACCCGTCCAAATCATACTCCCCAGTCTCTTCGATCTCGGTGCGTTCGATGCGCACGTAATCTATGATCAGTTTCTTTTTTTTGATCAATTCTTTCAAATCGAAACCCAGTGAAGCAACATTTTGTGTCAACTCTTTAGCATTTTCCTCAAACGCTATAATGACGCCGGGTTCATCATATTGGATAGCCCCATTGACAAGAAATTCCATGGCGATCAGGGTCTTGCCGCAACCCGCGCCGCCAGCTATTAAAGTCGGCCTGCCCTTTGGTAAACCACCGCCGGTGATCTCATCCATCCCGGGAATTCCGGTCGGTGATTTGGGTAGAAGTTTTGTCCGCGGTGTGGGCCGTTTAGCGGATGGCATGAAGATTTTATCCTTTGGATGTTATTCGGCGAGATGTCATTTATGAAGCTCAAACCTGACCTTGCTGTCAACGTTCGGGTGATCGCCTGCGATATTTACTTGTAAGGTCTTTAACGAAGGGGATATTGCCGGGCGATCCAATAAGATGTGTAGGACTACAAGAAGCAATGCGCTATAAAAATTTTATATACGGGCTACAAGCTCCGAATATACCACATATGAGAGGGAGAATTCTCTATGATTTACCCTTGTTTTTGCGGTGCTTTGCAGACCGTAATGATGCTTGGGCTGGAGGGAGAAAGCGCTTCCTTGCTCCAATTTCCGTACTGTTCGATGACTTCAAAACCGTTGTAATGCAAGAGCGATTCCAATTCCTGCGGATGTGTAAAACGACAGGCGATGTGCGTTTCCTTCTTATGATCCCGCTCTCCAATGTTCCAGCGGCGATAGGAAGTCCAGTACATCACTTGCGCAACCGGGTCATACGCCTGTGTAAATGATACTGAAACTCGAAACCCCTCCACGCTGACGTAACTTTGATCGAATTCCTCTTCAGGATGTGTGTCCAGGTCATGGCCGGACGGATTGCGCGTCTCAAAGGCGAAGATTCCCTGGGGCGCGAGATGCCACCTCACGGACCCGAGCAGCGCTTCCTGGTCCTCACGCCGCAAAAAGGCCTGGAAGGCATTTCCGGTCAGCAGGATGAACTGATATTTCGCCCCGAGGTCGAATGACCGTGCGTCCGCCTCCTCCCAGCGGACCTTCAACCCTTGCGCCTCAGCTTTCTTGCGCGCGTGCTCCAGCATGGGGAGGGCGAGATCGACGCCGGTCACATCCAGTCCAGTGGCCGCAATGGGAATAGTCACCAGACCCGAGCCGCAGGCGATCTCGAGCACCGGTCCGCCAACCCGTTTCGCCAGTTCGCAATAAAACGCGATCCGGGCGGCAGAACGTTCTCCCTCTTCAATGTCATAGTTGGGTGGGTCGGTAAATTCTTCCAGGTTGTCATGAGCCTTCATCGTCAGCCTCCAGTTGGCGGTTCTGAATTTGTGCGATTATCCCACGTATCTGAATATAAAAAACTCCCGCCGACCTTTCGAGCTGGCGGGAGTTTCAAGAATGAAACAAATCCAATCAGCATTATTCGGTATTGCGGTCCTTTCTTGCCACCAGCAAATATTCACCCGGTATGCGTGCCACCTCATTGAGCTTATCTCCAAATCTCCACTGCGCCTGGCTCGGCCTTTCCTCCAGGAGTTCAATCCGCAGTCCAGCCTGGGCCAGGGCGGTTACTATATCTCCCAGAGGCCACATGAATTCATATTTCTTCTCTACAGCATTTTCCGCCCCGGAGAAATGCGACCATCCCACATACATTTCAGGCTTGCGCCCGAAGTAATCCTCGACAAACCGGACCTGTCCGTTTTGCACTTCCATACAACCGGCGATGGGGTGTGATTCATCGATGACGATTCGCCCGGAAGGTTTTAGCAATTGGACGATGATCCTGGCCCATCGTTGTAGATCAGGCAGCCACACAATCGCTCCGCCACCCGTAAATAGGATATCAAACTTCTCCGCAAATAGTTGTGTAGGTAATGCGTAGATATCCGAAGCGATGAAGCGTGCGGGCAGACCCGCGGCGACGGCTTTCTGCTGGGCCAGTTCGATCTGTTTCGGGCTGATATCGACTCCGGTCACATGGGCGCCTCTGGTTGCCCAGGAGAGGGTGTCCTCACCGGTCGAACATTGCAAGTGACAAAGTTTCAATCCGTGGACATCGCCAGCTACCTCCAGGACTCTCTCGTTCAGGAGGCAGCCTCCTCTGGCAAAGAACTCAGCCGTCTTCATTCCTTTGTACCGAACTTCTGCGATCTCATCCCAGGCCCTGCGGTTTTGGTCTGTGTATTTTTTGATCTCTTTCATGTCTCTACCTTCCATTTTCATTCTCCTTTGAATTATTTTTGGAACGTTGAGATATATCTGGCAAATATGTGGAAAAGCGGACCATCTATCCGTCACCCAGATGTAAGACGATATTTTTCATCAGCGCATCCATGTCTGGCACCGGAAAAACATGACCCACACCTTCCAGCCACACACCTTTAGCATTTGGTATTACTTCCACGAGTTTCCTGCCGTGCTCAACCGGAATAAATTGATCAGCCGTTCCGTGAATGACGAGGGTCGGTATGTCGAGCGTTCTTAGTTTTTCATACCGTGAGCCTGAAATACTCACCGCAGCCTGATGTTGAAATGCTGCCTGAATGTTAATGCCCCTTCGTTTTCGAAGATCGTAAAGCACGACTTCGGCTAATTCTTTGATGTCCAGCCCTTCATACCCTGACACCATGATTGTCTTAGCGATGCGTTCCTTAATCAGATTTCCCTCGCCGCCAGCGATGCGATACTTTAATAACGGAATGCCTCTCACCACATAATCAAAGAAGTAACGTGATGTCAAACCGGGAAGGTCAGGATCTCCAATGTAGCCCGAGGTCATCATTAACGTGAGAGAGGCCACCCTGTCAGGATGCTGGATGGCAACCTCCTGCGCGATCATGCCTCCCATTGACAGTCCGACGATGTGCGCCTTTTGGATCTCGAGCGCATCCAATACCGCGACAGCATCGCCCGCCATATCTGCAACCGAATATGGGTTCTTGGAATCCCAATCTTTAACCCAGTCAGACATCCCGGTCCCACGGTGATCGTAGCGAATGACTTGATAGCCAGAATCAATGAATGCTCTGACGAATTTTGGGGGCCATATCAAAGCATCAGCCGCGTTTCCCATAATAAGCAAAACGGTCCCTTTCGGCGGCCCTTGGGGAGAGATGCTTTCATACCATATATTCAAACCGTCAGATGACGCAAAACCTGTTTTGCCAATAATGATTTCGGGCAACCCGCTGTTCAAGACACTTTCGATTACTGCATCTGTTTCGGGCGGCAAGACTGGCCCTGAAGTAAAGACATAGATGAAAAAGCCCGCCAGCAATAGGAATAGGATAGCAATAGCGTAAATCACGATTTTCCGAATTTTCTAAAAATCTTCATATTCAGAATCAGCAGGGTCAAACCCGCTCCAGAATGATCACTGGAATATCTCGACCGGCTTTTTCGGCTCTTACCTGATATTTGTCGTATTGCGGGTAGATCTTGCACATCAGCTGCCACAAGCGAGGCTTTTCCTTTGTGGTGGCAGTACGTGCGCGTACGTTGAATTTGTCCGGGCCAACTTGTATTTCAACTTCGGGATGTTCGACCAGATTGAGATACCATAATGGATGTTTGGGTGCACCGCCGTTGGAGGCTACCACCAGATAATTATCCCCGTCCCTGCCATAGATCACCGCAGTCCGGCGAAGTTTCCCCGACTTGCGACCGCGCGTGGTCAACAACAGGGTAGGCAGTCCGCGCCAGCGGTGGCCCTTCCTGCCATCACTCTCCACGTACTCCTGAATGTGATTTTTTACCCAACTCCTTGGGCTGTCGAAGACCTGCTTTTTCGATGTCATGCGATGCCCTCAGATGTATCGATCCTTATTTTTGTTTCTTCCCGGCTTTGAGCAACTCAATCATTTCCTTGATACGCGCGGTACGCGTTTCAGCTTTTTTGGCGCTTTCGATCCATTTGATGTACGTGTTGCGATAAAAAGTAGCCAGTGATTCAAAAAAGGCTCTGGCTTGCGGTTGGGCATCCAAGGCAGTGACCACATCAGGTGACAAACCTTCAGATTGTGGACCCTCTGGAGAGATCACCACCTCTACTTCGTCGCCCGCATCGATCCCACAACCACGCCGCCAGGCTGCGCCCAAAGGGAGAAAATATTGCTTTCCATCAGAACCCAGCGATCCACGTACGCCATGCCCGCTTACAGTCCCCGTGATGTGGTGACGCTGTTTGACTCCCCAGACGTCGTTCGGGTTGAAAGGTAGCGCAATAAATACCCTGCTCCCTGATTTCCTAACCACAGACCTGAAGCTTTGAGTAGTCAAAGTACCTCCATGATGGCCGGTTATTTCTTTATTCATCACCCGCGCAGCTCATTTGCCGAGTGTAAACTTGACCGCGTCCCCAAAACCAAACATCCGCGGGTAGACCAACGTGAGACCGCGCTCGCCTTTTCGGATAATAAAAATCAATGAGCCACCCAGGTTTTGCCCAGGCGGTATATCGCCTCCCTCAAACAGTCCCTTGAGATCATCGGAGTAATTTCCCGAAAGTTCGGCGGGATAATCCCGCCCGGCATCGCTCTCGACGCCGAAATCGAACTCGGTCACGCGGCATGTCTCGCTTTTCGAAACACAACGCGTCTTGATGTATACCACCAGATATTCCTCGTCTTTCTCAAGCACGTTGAATCGATTGGCTTTCCCCACTACATGATCCGCCGGGCTGACGATGCCCGTGACGGTGATGCCCAAATTACCGACGGTCAGCTCTGTGTTAAGCGCAGCGGGCGCTCGAGCTGTCGGAAAGGAGAACCCTGTGACCGGCGTGGAAGAAGCTGGCAGGCCAGTGGACTGGCTCTGATTTATCATATATTGGATCGCCAGCAACCCGCCTCTTTGAAATACATAAAGAACCAGGACGATCAATGCTGCCAGGAGCAGCAGCGCGCTGATCAGGCTGTTGGTTGACTTTAGCATGGTCTTTTACTCAATGTGGATTCTCAAATGAATTGTCTTACCTGATTCTACGGTCACACCTCGTACATTACAAGACCCTCCCTTAATATTTAATGAAGACTCCCGCCGAGTTTCTGCTGGCGGGCGTCACTACTGTATTCTCTATTCATTCACATTCCCATACAACTTCCGATGCACAACAATCATGAAACTTGTGTCTCCCCACCAGCCAGCAGCCCGGCGACTGATATGTCTTCGTCGATGTCCTCCCAGTGCAAACTTGCACCACCGCCGCCGATCTCGTAATGTTCTCTTTGTTCAGCCGTTGCTTCATGTAATAACGGAAACCAGATAACGGGCACAACGATAATACGCCCATCAGTAAGATGAACTTCCATCATTTCGTCCCTAAACTGAACGCTTTTTGCTAGAGCAGTGCTGGGACGAAAGGCTTTTCGTGGCTGTGGTTTTTGCTTATCAACTAGGGCGCTCATTCCATGCCTCAGAAAATGTTCACTGATAGGCTGCGCGCTTCGACTACGTTCGTTGTCACTCACTCCGCTCACTATAGTCCTGATGACTTTTCGGGGGCGCGGATAACACTGTCCCCATACAATTTGCGATGCACCACACTCAACGCGCGGACCTGCTCCGCAGCGTGATACGATGACCGCACCAGCGGGTTCGACTCCACCCATTTGAAGCCGATCTCTTTGCCGTAGTTGCGCAGTTCGGCGAATTCTTCCATGGTGTAATAACGTGAGATGGGCATGTGTTTTTTGCTCGGCTGCAGGTACTGGCCAATCGTCAGAATGTCCACGCCCCAACTGCGTTGGTCGCGCATCACGGCTTTGATTTCATCCATCTCTTCGCCCAGACCCACCATGATGCCCGATTTGGTCAACACTTCGGGGTCCAGTTTCTTGGCGTTTGAGAGAGTCGCTGCTGCCCAATCGTAATTATCCTGAGGTTGCACTGCTTTAAACAATCGCGGCACCGTCTCCACGTTGTGATTCAAGATTTCAGGGCGTGCATCCATCACGATTTTCAGGGCTTCGAGTGAGCCTTTGAAATCGGGGATCAGCACTTCGATGGAACACCCTGGCAGTAATTCTCTAATTCTCCTGATAACCATCGCAAATATGGGAGCGCCACCATCCCTGCGTTCATCGCGGTTTACCGATGTGATGACCGCATGCTTTAGCTCCATCGCTTTCACAGCTTGTGCCACGCGCTCGGCTTCACCCCAGTCCATCAGCGTGGGCTTGCCGTGTTTGATATCACAGAACGCGCAGGTACGCGTGCATACATCGCCGAGCATCAAAAAGGTGGCGGTGCCGGAGCCCCAGCACTCGCCGAGGTTGGGGCACATCGCTTCTTCGCAGACGGTATGTAATTCTTTTTTCCGCATCAGCCCGTGCAGCCATTCGTACGTCTCGCCGCTGGGGGCGCGCACCTTGATCCATTCAGGGCGGCGCAGCGGGCGCACGTTGGTTTCGGGGTTGATCCGGTCTCTCGTAGGGGTAGCAGGCATAAAGTCCTTTTGAGGCGTGTACCGCGAGACCATGGTCTCACATAGGCGACATGAATGTCGCGGTACAAAGTTATTTTGTCTTCCTGACTTTCAATCTCAATCCTTGCACTTCGACGACTTCCACTTTATCGCCCTTACCGATCTTATCAGACTCGTGGGCCGCCTCTGCGCTCCATAACTCAGACGCCAGTTGGACCTGTCCGCCCGCTTCGCCCCACATTTTGGCT
>DASTOH010000195.1:0-15951 GCA_035720235.1 Anaerolineales bacterium
ACCGTCCCGAAGCGGTGTCCCTTCGGGAGAATGACATTTGGAATCAGAACTCCCCGATGCCCTCATTGCGCTGGATGTTGCGTTCCACGCGGCGGAAGAGCTCGAAACTGAGCAGTGGCGCGACCAGCAGGAAGGTCCATAACACCGCCCAGTCCAGATACCATTCGCCGAAGAAGAAACCGACCCCCAACAGGGCGGAGCGCACGCCGTTGGTCATCCAGGTGGGCGGGAACAGGAGCGCGATGGTCCTGAGCCAGAGCGGCATCACGGTAATCGGGAAGAAGATGCCCATCAGGAAGCTCACCACCCACTGCATCAGGCCGATCAGCGCATTGGATTCCTTGACTTTGAGCACCAGCGCGCCGAACAACATGGCAATCCCGTAGAGCGGAATAAGACCCACGAAGAGAAATGCCAGGGCCATCAGCACATTCCCATCGAACGGGTTGACCGAGAATATAAAACATCCGATGATATAGGCCAGGGTCGCGGCGACCAGTCCGCGGGTGACGCTGTAGATGGCCACGCCGCTCGCCAGCACGCGGCTGGAGGTGGGTGTGAGATAGACCGCTTCGAGTGTGCCGGTCTCCTGCTCGAAGCGCACCCAGTACGCAATGTGCCAGAACGCATTGGAGACCAGCGCGAAGACGTTCGACCCGATTAACAGGAACGCCACGTAATTGGCCGTGCCCGTATTCGCAGCAAAGTTTGCGGCGGCCTCCTCCCCTGAAGCCCGACCCAGCAGCATGGGCATGGACGCGAACACGATCGGGATGATGACCTCCATGATCATCTGGCCAGGGTAACGCGCGATGTTGAGCATACGCAGGCGCGTCTCCGCCAGCATGGCAGAAAGCTGTTGTCGCAGGGTGGGGTGGCCGGGCATGGCGGTCATGGTTATTTCACCCGCGTATCGTCCGCCAGCGTGCGGCCGGTGCGGGCGATGAACACGTCCTCCAGGGTCATCTCTTCGGGCGTGATTCTCTGCATCACCGCCTGATGCGCGCTCAGGGTCTCGATCAGCCTGGGGAGCATGGCCGTCGGATCATCCGTGACAACCGTCAACTGGGTACGACCGTCCACATTGGTGGTGGCGGCGCGCTTCACATTGGGTAATCCCTGCACTGCCTGGCTCGCTTTGGCCGATATCACGCCATCGATACGGATGACCGATTCACGCGTGACCGAGGCCTTGAGCTCGTCCACCGTGCCGAGCGCGAGCACCTCACCATGATCGATAATAGCGACGCGGTCGCACAACGTCTCCGCTTCGGACATGATGTGCGTGGTGTAAATGACTGTTTTGCCTTGTTCATTCAGATCCCTCACCACCGCGCGCAGCTCGTGTGCGGAGGGGACATCCAGCGTGTTGGTAGGCTCATCCAGGATCAGCAGGGGCGCATCGTTGATCAGGGCCTTGGCAAAGGCCAGCTTCATCTTCTGGCCCGACGAATAGGTCTCCACCGCGCGGTCGGCAATGTCCCCCAGCTTGAGTTGTTCGATGATCTCCTCGGCGCGTTTTTTGCGGTCTGCCGGGGCGAGATGATATAACGCCCCGAAAAAGATCAGGTTCTCGCGGCCGGTGAGTTTCCAATACAGGCCGCGTTCGCCCATCAGCATGCAGCCCACGGTGGCGCGGATGGAGTTATCCTGTTTGGTTAATTCATAGCCATTGATGATCGCCCGCCCGGACGTAGGGAGCAATAAAGTAGTGAGGCATTTGATCAAGGTCGTCTTGCCGGCGCCGTTGGGTCCCAGCAAACCGAAGATCTCACCGGGTTGAATCTCCAGTGAAATCCCTTTGAGGGCCTCCACGCTTTTGGCCTCGCTCTTGAACAGGCCCGTGCGTTGTTTGATGTTGTACGTCTTGACTAACTTTTCGACAAGTACCGCGCCATCCATAGGTCTCTCCTGTACTGCTTAGACCTGGCTTTGACCTTTATTATGCACCACTTTTACCCGGAACATATTAGAATCACAACCCCCTTCAAGTTCTGTTCCTTGCTACGCTTATGATTATCCCATCTCATCGATTAATTCGAGCCAGAACTACTTGTCATACCGTCATAAGTCCCTGCGAGTCAGCAGCCACCCAGGACACTCGAGCCCAACCGTAAACTGCGTCCTATTTTCCCTTTTCCGCCACCTGTCGAGGACTGGGGCTTTGCCTGCTGTATTTTCGGGCAGGTACCTTTTCCGCCAAATGAATCAACGAGCGGAGCGCATCATTGACGCTCTGTGAATCCGAGAAATATTCCCGCACATCGGGCGCAAGCAAAACAGTGCCGTCTGCCAAAGTGTAATGGTTAACGACCGTGGTCCCATCACTTTGATGAATGCGTACCGTGTAGCCCTTCTCCAGGGAACGATAATACCGACCGCGCTCGGCCTTGCTGCCTCGGAAATTGTATTCAGGCAACATATCGTTCGTTTTCTTTTTCATTCACAATCTGTGCCAATCTGTGAAATCCGTGGCTAAAAACCAAGCTCTTTCAAATTCTGCTCTTTGCTGCGCTTATGGTTGCCTCCGCCCCCAACTACTCCCGCCAAAACGCCTCGTCATAGCGGCGTGAGTCCCCTGCGGGCAGGCAGCGGCATAGGCACATCCCAGTCGAAGGAAAAAACACCATGAAAATCGAATCCTACTTGTTTCTTACTGAATCATACATTGTGTCAAAAATCGCAAGAATTTCAGGGTCATCCCCAATCTCAGACAAATACCCATCTACATCATCATAGCCGATATGCAAGAATCGCTCAAACAATTGAGGTCCACGCATAATGTTCCTGCTTGGCACATAAATTGGACCGTATCTTTTCTTTGGATTGAAATAGTAAAGAATGGGTAATAACTGACTTGTGGATTGGATCTGATAGCGCACTGCCAATCCAGCCCATGTTTTTATAAACTTGCGATTTATGTCCACAAACTTACCTGTATCGTGATCATCGTTGTATTTAAGTTCTGTGTAAACAATCAATCCGTCATCGGTTTGAAACAATCCATCAACATCTTTTGTTATCCCTTGACGTTGCTTCTCAGTGGCATCGCTTTCGATTTCCAATATATCTGCCAGTAAAGCATCAAAAAGCTCCGTGCAGTCATCGGGACTATTGGGCAACTGTCTATCAGTGATATATGTGTCAATCAGAGCATCGGTTTGATGGGTGAAAAACAACTTGATTTTCTTTCCTGAGTCTTCCATTGTCCGAACACCAGTATCTGTCTCGACAATGTTTCTCAACAACTGCTCGATAAAATTGCCAAACTTAATGTTGAGTCCCTGTAGTATTCCCCCAATAATGCGATAACGAATGGGCACGAAATGAATTTTCCTCTCGTGCTTCTGCAACATATGTCGAATATTTTGGGCGGACATACTGTCTGTTAACATTTGACGGACCGTACTGTTTATTACTTCCTTAACTGGGTTGCTCATCAAAAAGCCCCATTTCTACCCTATAGCGTTGGCGCACTTCATCAAGACAGATTAGATGTCCATTTTCCTGCAAGTACCAATGCTCCCAACCGTTGCATGGAGAACCATTCATATAGTGACTTCCCGCCTTGTGGATACTACCTTCAAAACCATCCGCTGTCCGAATTCGCGCATCCGGCTTTATCGTCGCAAAACGGGTCTTATCTTTCGAAAAATACAACTTTTGACCCGGTTGCAGAAATCCGTTTTCCACCAGCACCGAGAATTCAACTTTCGGTGCAGACTTGCTTTTGCTTTTTACATCGAAGGTTTGCGGCTCGAACAATTCTGGTTGAATGGCGTCAATCCTCTTTTGGGCGACCTTGATGTAACTCTCCTCGCGCTCAATTCCAATCCAATTCCGATGTAGACGTTTTGCCACTGCCCCCGTTGTACCGCTTCCAAAGAACGGGTCAAGCACAACATCACCAGGATTACTTGAAGCAAGAATTACCCTATATAACAGCGCCTCAGGCTTTTGCGTCGAATGCGCTTTTTCGCCGTTCGCATCTTTAACTCGCTCTGCACCAGTTGCCAAGGAAAGCAACCACCAATCAGAACGCATCTGCTTTTCTTCATTCAAGCCCTTCATGGCTTGATGATTGAATGTATATCTCGCACCTTGACCTGTACTTGCCCAAATCAATGTCTCATGAGCGTTAGTAAATCTCACACCCCGAAAATTGGGCATCGGATTCGTCTTAACCCAGATTACGTCATTCAACATCCAAAAGCCCAAATCCTGCATGATTGTCCCAACTCGGAAAATGTTGTGATACGAACCAATCACCCAAATCGTGCCGGCAGGCTTCAACACCCGTTTACAAGCGATGAGCCATTTCCGGGTAAATTCATCGTAGGCTTCAAACGAATCAAACTGATCCCAATGGTCGTCAACTGCATCTACCTTGGTCATGTTAGGACGGTGTAATTCATTCTGCAACTGTAAATTGTATGGCGGATCAGCAAAGATTAAGTCTATTGACTTTTCAGGCAACGAGTTTAAGCTTTCAACACAATCACCTTTCAGAATCTTGTTCAAAGGTAAGGTCATAATTCAAATCTCCATTCGTACTATTATAGCGTATGACATTAACGCTAATACCCTAACTCCTTCATACTTTGCTCTCTGCTCCGCTTCTCCTTTCCTGCAAACAACTCCTTCCAAAACTCCTCGTCATACCTTCGTGAGCGCACCGGCAACGGCATCGGCACACCCCAGCCCAACAGCAGCACCTCCTCCTTGGGTTGCAGGCGCGCCAGCATGCCGCGCAGCGCCTCCCGTCCCGCCAGGCCCGAGAGCACGGCGTGGATGTCGTCCTCGTCGCCGAGCCAGCCTGAGATGCGCGTCCCCAACTGCGACATCACCTCGTCATAGATCTGTGACGGGCGCTGATCCACGATCAACAGCGTCACGTAATACTTGCGCAGCTCGCGCGCGATGGTGGCGAAGGTCGTCTGCGCCGCCATCTCGCGGTTCAACAGTTTGTGCGCCTCCTCCACCACAATGATCAACTGGCGCGGCTCCTCTTTGCCGTGCGTGCGGAAGGCGTTGGTCTTGTGCTCCCAGGCGTTGCGGATCTTGCGGGTCAGCAGGTTCGAGACCAGCAAATAATCCAGGTCGCTTTCGTACTGGCCGAACGACAGCACCACATGCTGTCCGTTTTCGAGCGACTGGATGATCTCACGCACGCTGTCCGCGGCAGGCTTCTCGACGATATATTGGCTGCTAAACAAGCGACCTAATTTTTCATACAACCCCTCCGCCGCCATAACATTGACACCATTTTCATTTGCCCATGCCGCCACACTGTCCGGATGCGGCACTTTCTTCGATTTCCCTTTTTCATCATCCACCGTTATCTCCAGCCGATTCATCGCCTTGAAGTGTGCAAACCACTCATTCCTGAACGACCCATACAACGCATTGAGCGTCGTCGGTGTGGTCTCGCGTAGATTCAATTCACGCGTCAACGTTTCGATATCGGCTGTGGAGATATCTCCCGTCGAGATTTCCAAATTAAAATCGACTTGTTCTCCTCTGATAGTTGTGCCTGCCCCCAAGCCGACAACTCTTACCTTCGATTTGAACTTGTTCTTTAATCCTGGCACGAGTTGTTTCGTATCTGACGCTCTATCGTCAAAGCCATACTCGTTGTGCATATCCAGCACCAGCACCGAGGCTTTGTTGTAATGCATCAACCCCGCCAGCACCAGCCGCGTCAAAAACGACTTGCCCGTACCCGTGGCCCCAAACACCCCCGACGACCGCTGCACGAACTTCTCCAGGTCAATGCACACGGGATGATTCTGCTCGCGCGTATACCCGATGATGAATTTGCCCGTCTCAGACGGGTCGCCGAAGATCTGGGCGATATCCGCCTGGGAGGCCAGGAATACCTCCGCATGATGTGGCGGGATGTTCTTCACCGGCAGCAACCTGGGTTCAGGGTTGCCTCTCAGCCAGGCCGCGTACTCCGGGCTGGATTCGTCCGGTCCCACCTCGAGCATGAGATTGGGCAGCACTTCGAGATTGGCAAAGAGCGTCTGCCCGTGCAGCGCCTTTGAGATGTGCGCCGGGAAGCGTCCCTCCATCTGCTCGTCCGCAAAGCGCGGGTCCGTCGCGCCGAGGGCGATATCGGTGACGATGCCGTAATAGCGCCAGTTCCCGCTGACCAGCACCACGAACGCCCCCTCCTGCACCTCCTGCGGCGAGACGGTTAATCGAACTCGAAAATTTTCTTTCAACCCGCCCCCAACTAGATAACCAATTTTGGTTCGTTGTTGCTCCATAGTTCCTCTTTCTAAACACAAAGGACACGAAGGGCACAAAGGATCTTTTAAGGGCCAGGTGTCCTTTTACCACTGTGTCATAAGTTGATTTAGACAACCATTCGTTTGATCCCATCCTTTAGATGAGGTACGTTGAAGTTGATGAGAAAACCCAAACGGACTCCAGTCAGCCGCAAGTACGTCATCAACTGTGCTTCATAGACTGGGTGCATCTTCTCAACAGACTTGAGCTCAGCAATCACACAGTTCGCAACCAGCATGTCAATTCGTAGACCAGATTCCAGTTTTACTCCCTCGAACATGATCGGAAATTTGACCTCTGTTTCCGCCAGTGTCCCACCACTCTCGATCACATGTTTGATCGCCACCCGATACACCGACTCCAGCAAGCCAGGTCCCAAAGTAGTATGAACCTTGAACGCCGCGTCAAGCACGACCTTCCCGATTCGTTCTGTCTCGGCCGGGATCGGCTGAAAATTCTTCTTCGGGGACTTTAACATGATTTCTTCTTCCTTTAACCTAGCTCATCCTCAAACATTATCAGAACAAACTCCTCACGCCAATCATTCTACAAACCTTCGTGTCCGCTGTGTCCTTCGTGTTTAAATCGGTACCTTATAAATCCTTGAAGTCAAAATGCCATTTTGAATCGTAATATACCGATAGTGCGGTGGTGCGAGAATGATTTGAAACTCATCCGTTTTCGCGAACGGATAGGCCGTGGAGCGCAACCCCAAAATCGGGATCCCGTGATATTCATCTTCATATGTAATGTGCACATGCCCGCAAAGAATGGCCAACACCCTGTCCTTCACACCCGAGTCAGCAACCACCTCCCAAAACTCATCCAGATTATCCGCCAGAAAAGCATCCAGCCAGCGACTGCCGATCTTCTTCACATGCTGATGGCATACGATCACGGACGGTACCTCCGCCTGCAATGCTTTCTCAAGAAACTCACGCGTTTCCGGGAAGAAAAACGCCTTGGACTCTGAGCCCCAATCCATGAAAACGAATTGCACACCCTTATGCATAAAGGTGAAGTTATATAAATCGGGCGCTTTTGAATCAGGGAATAGGTAACGTGTGAACATATCGCGTTGATCATGGTTGCCCGGCAAAAAATACATGGGGTAGTTATACAACCCTTCCAGATTCACTTTCTGCGGACCCGGCAACGCCGCTGACGCTTTGATACCCAGCAACTTCACTGCGCATTGGTAGGTCGCGTCAGTGTCGGGCTCGACCAAATCCCCGGTCGAGATGATGAAATCCGCCTTGTCAGCCACATTGTCGGAAATGTGCCGCATCACCATCCGCAGCGCATACCCGGGACAGAAACCCGCACGCAAGGCTTCCTCCGATTCAAGCAGATGATGGTCCGTGATCTGGATGAAGGAGAAGTCTGTCATGCTCAAAGGCTCACATCGCTCAACGCGCCCAGCACCGACATGAGCGTGGCATAGTCATCCCGCAAGAGGGTGATCAATTCATGGGTGGCCTTTTCCTTCCAGGCATTGCCATTCATTCCGTGCGCATGGCCAGCCTGCTGCAAATGCGCGGCCAACACCTCACCCACCGGGATATCCTGGTTCTGCAAAATATGACGGAAATAACCGAACCGGCCCGAATCGGTAAAGCGCGCCAGGTCCGTGCCATCACACAAGTAAATGATGTCCAGACTCAAAGGCGGGCGCGGCGGCAGAAGATGATAGATCTTGCCATCCTGCTGGTATCCCACCGTCAGCACGGACATCTCCACCGGCACGATGCGCCGCTCGCGGTTATCGCGCATGACCTCATCGCTGACGTTATCCGCGGTGACCAGTTGGCGCACCAGCCCGTCATCGTCAATGTGAATGTCGTGGATCAGGCCGTATACCTGGTAACCGTTGCTGATTGGCGCGCGAACCAACGCCCCGAGCGCGGGTGCATCCCACTGTGAGACACGGCAGCCGGCCACAAAACCTGTTGTCCCTGCACGCAATAAACGTCCGATTTCGATTTGTTGAGTCATTGTCACCTCCCGTCATTGCGAGCCATCTCTGTATCGGAGATTGCTTATCGCATTGACGACACCATTTTTGCTTCCAACAACTCTACGATCTGCTTCCGGTTCGTTGGATGATATGTAAGCAGTTCGCCGTTATAGTACAGAGCCATCACGCCGTAGGCACACGGCAAATTCTGTGCTTCACGTGCCGTTTTCAACTGCACGATATTGATCGGGATATTCAGGTCCCTGCCAATTTGCCTGATACCCTCATCCATGACATACATGTAAGGGCACTGTGCACTTTTGAGGAAAGTCAATCCATTGGGATATTTCTTGGCTCTATACCAATTCTTTTTGAAACGCGGCAGGGGTGCATTGGCTGAATTGCGCCTGACCAGCAAATCAAAGGAAGGCGGAGCGTGATCCACTACTTCAAAACCATTCTTCAGGAATATCTTTGGAGTGGGCAGCCAATGAGTCTTGCTCACAACCACCGCAACACCATGGTAATCCTTGGCATCCTCAAGACAGGCTTCCAGTAGTTTCCGGCCATATCCATGGCCTTTGTTTTTCCCAATCACCCACAAACAATGGATGAACAGATAGCCTTTCGCGTTCACGCCACGCCAGGCATATTCGCCGGGGATATATTCAATGAAACCTGCTTTGTGACCATTGACTTGATAGATTTTATATCGTAATCCCTCTCGCAAACGATCTTTCAACCTCTCGGTTTTCTTACTGTTCCCTTCCAGGTAACGTCCAGAGAGGCCACAGAAGGTGCGATACTTATGAAGGTTTTCTTCTGTAAGCGTAACAATTTCCTCTTTCATCGCTTGTAAGCCGTCCTTCCGCCCCTGTCTTTCGCCGATTGCTTGTTCGAGCCATCATCGATCTCATCGCTCTGACGGCGTAATTCCTGGATCAGCATCTGCTCCACCTGTAATTTCTCTTCGTGTTTCACCACCGCCACTTCATGCGCACGGTGCAGTAGATACGGATACGGCTTGCTGCCCATCATTTTACATTGTTCGATGAACACACAATGCAACAGGTCGAGTCTGGCCTTGTCATCCGCCACCCATTTGGGGATCTCCACCCGCACTGGCCATGGATGCCCCTCGGTACCCACATTGAGATAAAAGAAATGCAGTGACAGCACACCTGTATAATTCTTTTCGGAACTCGATTGCATGTGAAAAACCGCCGAGCGGTGACCGGGCGGTAATAATGGATTCGCACTTTCTCCGTACAGCCAGCGGTCGCTGACGCCGCGCAGGGGGTGGTATTCCCTCAATTTTTGTCGTTGCTCATCGGTGGCGATGGCCAGCTCCAGCAGGCGGATGACCAAGTCCGCGGAAGGCTTATCGACATAACCGGCAGTAATCACGCCACGGGATTGCAGGCGGGAGAGCACTCCTAAATATCTATCTACAAATAGTGAATAGGATTGTGGGTCATCGCTTTTTGCGCCCCATAATTCGACCGGTCCATCAGTGAATGTAACAACTTGCCCCGGAATTTCTTTGGATAATTCATCAAAGGCCGTACGCTCGCTAATATCACGCCGCATGGCGACCATGCCCTCCGACATGGGGTTGCCGTTTGGGAACAGGTCATCGCCATATAACAATTCACTCCGGGTGCCGATATCCGTCGTTGTGCCGGAGTTGAGGCGCATCGTGATGGTGCCCACGTTGATAAGACAGAACTGGACGGCTGCGTGCCGATCCGGGTTGATCTGAGAACCGTCTGCGGCAATGAGTGTGCCGTCCATCACAGCAGCCGGCGGCGGGTAGGAGGAGGCGAGGGCTTCATCCAGTGGGTACGCGCAGCGGACATTCGAATCGATTTCCCGAACGATGTCCACACGGCGGCGAAGGTAATCCAGCTCTGAGGAGTAGGTAGCCAACAGGTTGCGGGCCAGCTCACGACGCTCCTGGAGCGTCTTCCTGCGCTCGCTGGCGCTCTTGCCGATCGTCTGGATTTGTTGGTAGATTTCCTGAAAGTTGATTGGCATGGTATCCCCTTTGGGGATAGAACAAATGTGCATGGATTGTACAGGTAAATCGACTAAAATTCAATACCGCAGCCTTAGTCAAACGTACCAGGAATGTCTCGCCACAGGTGAGATATGGGAACTTTTTTCGTCATCCGTCGTCATTCCACCATGAGAAAAATGATCTTAAATAAGGAGTTTAGAACCATGAAGACCAAATTCATTATGATCGCGGCGGTTGCCATGCTGGCGCTGTTGATCAGTGCCTGTGGACCGACCACCATCAACCAGGAGGCTCCCGCCCCCGTCCGCACGCTGAGCGTTTCGGGCACCGGGCAGGCGAACCTTGAGCCGGATATTGCTTATATTTACGTTGGTGTGCATACCGAGCAGCCCTCCGCCTCCGAGGCTGTGACTGAGAACAACACGCAAACCCAGCAAATGATCCAGGCGCTCAGGGATTTCGGCATCGATGCGAAGGATATTCGCACCACCAACTTCAGCATCTGGCCTATGGATAAGTATGATCCTGCCACGGGTATGCCCAGCGGCCAAAAGACCTATGCTGTGGATAATACGGTCTACGTGACCGTGCGCGACCTTGATAAACTCGGCGACCTGCTCGATACAGTTGTGACAGCCGGCGCGAACACTGTCAACAGCATCCAGTTCGATGTGGTGGACAAGGCCGAGGCGCTCAAGCAAGCCCGCGCCGATGCGGTAAAGAACGCCGAAGCCCAGGCCAAGGAATTGGCGGCCGCAGCCGGTTTGACCCTCGGTGAGGTTCAGTCCATTAGCTTCTATGACACCCCGGTGTATCCATTCATGGATGGCCGCGGTGGCGGAGCAGCAGCAGAAGCGGCAGCCGTGCCGATCCAGCCCGGACAATTGACCTTCACCGTGACAGTCAACATCGCATACGCCATCAAGTAGAACCCATCCGATCGTTACTCACATTGAACCTGTTCCTGTTCTAGGAGCAGGTTCTCTGTTTTTTAACTTGATTCACTAATCTGCGCCAATCAACACGAATATTCGTGGAGATTAGCGGATAACTTTTCCATCAAGTTATAATCTCATCATTCATCATCATTCGGCGGGATGCCCCCTTCGGGGATGCTTTGCGACCATCCCGCCCCACGAATCAGGAGTCCTCATGCTCAAAGTCGGATACATCGGTCTGGGATTAATGGGCAAGTCCATCGCACGCAATATTTTGAAAGCGGGTTACCCACTGGTGGTTCACAACCGTTCGCGTGCTGCCGTGGACGAACTTGTGGCAGAAGGCGCGGTGGCCGCGAACTCTCCGAAGGACGTTGCCACGCAGGTGGACGTGGTCTTCACGAACCTTCCCGACACTCCCGATGTGGAAAAGGTGGTTCTGGGCGAAAATGGGATCATCGAGGGCGGGCATGAGGGACTCATTTATGTGGATAACTCTACCATCAAGCCCGCCTCTGCCCGCCTGATCGCAGAGAAACTGGCTGAGAAAAATGTTTACGCGCTGGATGCACCGGTTTCAGGCGGAGACATCGGCGCGCGCAATGGTACGCTCACCATCATGGTCGGTGGTGACGCGTCCGCGTTGGAGAAGGTCATGCCTGTTTTCATGGCCATGGGCAAGACCGTGACGCATGTCGGCGACGCGGGCGCGGGTCAGGTGGCCAAGGCCGCCAACCAGATCATGGTCGCGGCGCAGATGGTGGCCATGGGCGAACTGCTGGTCTTCGCCAAGAAAGCTGGAGTAGATCCGCGCAAAGTCGTGGAGGCGATCAAAGGCGGCGCGGCCCAATGCTGGACTCTGGACGTCAAGCCGCCGCGTTTATTCGATGGCAATCGCAACCCCGGTTTCAAAGCTCACATGCAACTGAAGGATCTTCGCATTATTTTGGAGACAGCGAAAGAATATGGTATTCCAGTTTCATCAGCGGCTGAAAATACGAAGCTCTTCCAACAAATGGTGGATTTGGGCATGGGTGAATTGGATAATTCTGCCGTGGTGGGTGTGATCGAGAAGCTGGCTGGGGTAGAAATTCCATAAGAACCCCGGTGGTCGAGTAAGTCGAGGCGCTAGCCGAGACTGTATCGAGACCACAGATTATCAGAAGAAATCTTGAAACAAAGATTTTTGTAGTGCCTGGTGGTCTCGATATGACCTGCGACGCTTCGACTTCGTGGCGCCTGGGCGCCACTCCGCTCACTATAGTCCCGATGCTTTTCGGGAGCGAGGCGGGACTACTCGACCACCGTGTATGATTGAAATAATGAAAAAATATTATCCCCTCCTGCGCGATTTCACCCTGATCGGGATCAGTTCCCTGATCCAGGCGTTCAGCCTGCGCGTCTTTTTCGTTCCGGCCAACCTGGCTTCAGGCGGCGTGAGCGGCATCTCGCAATTGATCAATCACTTCACCGGCTGGCCTATCGGTTTGATGGTGTTCCTTGGCAATATCCCACTCTTTCTGCTGGGCTGGCGTTTCCTGGGCGGGCGGAGCTTCGCCATCCGCACAGCCTTTGCGATCGTCACCTATGCCATGCTCACCGACCTGCTGCTGGAAACTCCGCTCTTTGCACCCAACGGCGCAGGGACCAGACTGATTGAGGATTTGCAGGGCGATATCTTTCTGAACTCGCTATATGGAGCCGTCGTCAGCGGCATCGGCTACGGTCTCGTCTATCGGGCTCGCGGCACGAGTGGCGGCTCGGACATTCTGGCGCGCATCCTCAACAACTGGCGCGGTATCTCGTTGACCCAAAGTTATCTCATTGTGGATACGGCCGTCATTCTCGGCGCGGGCTTCGTCTTCGGCTGGAAACAAGCTCTGTACGCGATGATCACCCTCTATGTCAGCGGTCTGGTCTCTGAAACGGTGCTGGAAGGCGGCGGCACTGTCCGCACGGCGATGATCGTCACCAAAGAGGCAGATGTAATCTCCAACCGTGTGCTGGAGGAACTTCAACGCGGCGTCACGATTCTCGAAGGTTCAGGCGCGTACACGGGCGAAGCGCGGCCGGTTCTATATTGCGTGATCTCACGCGCCGAAGTGTCCACACTCAAAGCCATCGTCCAGGAAATGGACCCGCACGCGTTTATGGTCATCGGCATCGCGCATGAGGCCTTGGGGGAAGGGTTCAAGCCTATTAAACAGTAAGGCGAGGTACTATCTCGACACTGTTCAAGCCGCCGTCCCCGGCGGCGATGGCATCAATGACACACAATGCGAAATAATTTTCGCGTTACGTTATCTTCGTTTCTTCTTATCGATCCGATATCCAAACCTCTTCATCAGGTCTTCGTCATTGCGCCAGTCTTTCAACACTTTCACGCGCAACTCCAGGAACACGGGGCGCCCACCCATGGCTTCAATTTCCTTCCGCGCGGCGGAACCAATTGCCTTCAACATTTTTCCACCCTCGCCGATCACGATTCCCTTTTGTGATTCGCGTTCCACAAAAACCGTGGCGGCGATGTAGAGCATGCCGTTTTCGCGTTCCTTGAATTCGTCGATGCGGACGCCGACACCGTGCGGCACTTCATCGCGCAGGTGATTCAAACACGCCTCGCGGATCAGGTCCGCGGCGATGTCACGTTCATACGAATCCGTGACCTGCTCCTCATCAAACTCCGGCGAACGGAATGGACTCAAAGAGACAAGTAACTCGATCAATTGGTCGAGATTGGTGTTCTGCGTGGCAGAGATGGATAGGAGGCTCGCCTCCTTCTTCACCGACGCCTGATACGCTTCGAGATTCCGAGTCAAAGCCTCAGCGGGGACCAGGTCCATTTTGTTGGCGGCAATCACCAGTGGAGTCCGCCGCGGGAGGCCGTTGAGCAGGACTCCGATCCCTTTGTCCTCCTCCGTCGGTTTGACCGATCCATCCACCAACCAGAGCACAACATCCACTCCTTGCAGCGCTTCTTCTGCTTCCTGATTCAGGAATTTGCCGAGCGTATGACGCGGGTTGTGCAGGCCAGGCGTATCCACAAACACCAGTTGATATTTTTCCGTGGTGAGAATCCCCAACTGACGTTTGCGGGTGGTCTGGGGCTTCGACGACACCGCCGCGATCTTTTGCCGCAGCAGCGCGTTCACCAGCGTGGATTTGCCCACATTGGGCCGACCGATAATGGCGACATAACCGGAACGAAAATCGTTCATGGAATCCTTTCGTAGACGCGGATGACGGGATTGACGAACAAAATTTGAATCTGCGGCAGATAGGGAGGCAAGGAATAGGAAAACTCGGCGATCCGTCGGTAGTGGGCCGATTGGCCTGTATCGAGTTGTTTGAAGAAATCACACTCCGCCTGCATGCTGCTGCAAAGATAGGGGTCGCTGAAACGCTCGTAGGTGAAACTATCAGTGACCAGGTAATCCGTTTCACGTTCGTCCAGCCCGATCTCACCGACATTGAATTCAAACTTTTTACTGGTGGGCAGCGGTTCACCACCTCTGACAAAATGCATCGGATAGTTGTGCTCGCGTTCGAAGTGATTTCCCGGAAGCGTGGGTGGATAATTCGTGTGTTCCAGTGTTGTCTCTTTCGGCAAAGTTTGGATGAAGGCGCTGGCCGGAATCCGTGCATCGTTGACGACCAGCAGCATGAGGCTGACGATGCGGGCCAGCGAGTACAGGATCATGGCCGAAAAGGCGAGGCCTATCAGGATAGGATAGACTCTTCGGTTCGTCTCTTGCGCCTGCACATACAATGCCTCGACAAAAAACGCGGCCAGCACTGCCAGCAATGGCATGAGCGTCAGGAAATAGCGCAATTGATAGTTGTAGGAGAACATGATGGGCAAGTCGAGCACGAGGATCGCAAAAATCAGGATCGCAAACGCGCCCCACTGTGAACCGGACTCATGACTCCGATACCCTTTGAGCACCTGATAACAACCCCAGACAAACGCCGCACCAAACAGGAACATCAGTGGCCATCCGAGGCCATCGATCAACACAGCATATTGCCCGATGATACCGCGGACGCTGTCAGGTTGTCTGCCGTAGGCCACCTGCCATTGCAGTGCGGGCAGCAGGCGCTTGACATAATAGGTCATCCAGAACAGAGCTTTAGGCGTCCCGGCGGCAAAGCCCAGGAAGGTCAGTGCGGTGCCGATGAACAGGGTCTCGGCTGCCGGCAGTGGTTCCCGCCCCAAATTTTTCCGTTGCTTCATCAGATAGACTGCGAATGGAAGGATCAGCAAACTGCCGCCAATATATTTGCTGGAGGCCGCCAGACCCACCGCCATAAACGAACTATATAACCAGAGCTTATTCTGTTTCCTGAAATATTCAATGACACAAAGAACTGCCAGGGTTGTAAAGAAAATGATGAATGTGTCGTTATGGGCAAACCGGCCATTATGTTCCATCTCGCTGACGCAGATCAACAACAGGCCGCTCAACCCTGCCACATATACACTCCCACCGACGCGTCGTGTGATGAGGTAAGTAAGGAGAATCGTAAGTCCGGCCAAGATCGCCGAAAGGACGCGGGCCGAGATGAGGATTTCCCTGTCTGAATAGCCCAGACCCAGGACCAACTTCCCCAGGCCATACATCACATACTGCGGCAAGGTGGGGTAATCAAAATTAACTTCATCGAACCGATATTCGGCATCAAACAGGGCTTTCATCGAACGCACCACGATCTCATCAGGATGCCAGGTATCCGGCGCGCCC
>DASTOH010000196.1:0-85575 GCA_035720235.1 Anaerolineales bacterium
AGTACAACGAGACTTCATAGTACTACGAGATTTCGGTTGGTACTACGAGACTTTGCGTTTACAGCGGTTCGAGCTTTGCCTGTGCGATCGCGAACGGGTTCGTTTGCGGTGAGAACAATAGGCGGCATGATTACGGCATTGGCGATAGTGTAGGATGGCCAGGAGATCGGGCCTGGGCTGGGTTTCGTCTTCCAGGGCAGTTGCCACCAGTTGTCGAGCTTGTGCGGTCGTGAGAGCAGGGCTTTTTTTTGAAACAAGAGACGCAAGCGCATCAGGAATAAATGGGCCAGAAAGGATTGCAGCATGTGATGATGCCAACCCTGCCAGGTACGAGTTTCAAAATGATCCAAACCCACCTCCCCTTTGGCTTCTTCGAGCGCCGTTTCCACCGGCCACCTCATCCCCGTGATGCGGGTCAATTCGGCTGGCGGACAATCAGCGGGTGCGTTACTCAAATAAAACTTGATTTCGGGCTGCGCGCCCAGCGAACGGCGAAAGATCGCCCAGCAACGCGCGCCCGGCCAGTGGTCACGCACGGGCGTCACGCGCACAAACGCCAACTCGACCCTCAGTGGACCTTTGCTGCCTTCTTTGATAATGCGCCTGTGCCATGTGCTTGCAGGCAGTTGATTCATCAGGGCACACAACTCCAGGGGGCGAGGCGCGCTGGGCTTGAGGCGTGGATGAAGACGCGGTCGTCCCAGTGGGCCGCAGCCTGGTGGTTGGATCGCAGGACGATGCAACCAGACACGTGTGTCGGAGGGCACCTCCGCCAGATACCACTTGCCCAGGGACGCGATTCCATCCAAAAATGCTGGAATTTTCCCGTAACTTTCATCGCAGGCAACCCAGCGGAACGGAATCACGCCGCACGCTACCAGCGCGCCGATCATCTCCAATCCCAACTCCGGCTCCGTGTGAAAAACCACCGTCTGCGGAATCTCGCAAGATTTCCATCTCTTCCGAGAGGCATCGTTGAACCATTCTTCCGGCACATACAAACGCTCGTCCAAAAACGCATAGCCCTGTCGACTGGCATACACCAGGAAGACCCCTTCCTGGCAATTGGCGAGCTTTCCCAAATGCCCACAGTATTGCCGCGCCACGCCGACCGAGTGGCTCCCGTCTTTGGGAAAACCACTCCCCTCGACGATGACCACGCCATCCACTTCACCGAACCAACCTCCCACCAGACTTTGCGCCTGGATCATCAAGGCTGTGCTATCCCAGGTGCCCTGCCCAATGAACTGTTGCATCCCGCGAATGGCATTCGGATCCGCACCGATTTGCGCCAGCACCATCGGTTCTATCGTCTTGCGCTCCAAGTTAGACAACTGACCACACAGATAACGCAACGACCAGTTCCGCTGTTCGCGGCGTTTGAACAGGGTTTGGAATTGACGATGAAATGCCAACAACTCATCTGCGCTCAGGTTCACATCGCTTACACTCATTTTCTCCGATGGCGTACGCCCACTGGCAGGTGGTCGGCGCGTAGCGCGGCGGTTCATATGGCGGATCCTGGAACTCATGGCGATCTCCTCTCTGTTCTATAGCTCGCCCATGAGTGTAAACCTTAAAATCTCGTAGTACGAATCAAAGTCTCGTAGTAAGGCGAAATCTCGTTGTAATATTAACACATTGAAAAGAATCAGTTTTCTATGCCGTAGCCGCAGATATCCGCATTTTCCCGGTCATAAGGTAGCTGAGTATAACTTCTCCATTCCGCGGGGTGAAGGTTGCGATCGGCAAACTGACATACCGTTCTGCTTACACTTTCGAGATTAAGTGACCAGAACTTTAACGTTCGATCTTGCGCCACGGTTACGATCCATTGGCTGTCATTGGTAAAACCCGCATACATCACATTGCCATTGTAGCCTTGCAGCGTGATGGGCCGTTCGTTGGGATTGGCCAGGTCCCACAAGTAAACCGCTCTTTCGCTACTAGCTACGAACCAATCTCCCGTCTTGGATTCTGTGGGGCTGAATTCCAGCCAACTGATTTCACTCGTTGGGCCGAGCAAAGTATGAACCGGTGCCGCAGCATTCGAAGTAACTGGAAACTCGTAGATTGAGATCTTGCCGGTCTTATCAGAAATGGCCAGCAAGCTGCCAGCTTGATCGAATGCGAATTGGTCTATCTCGGCTCTTCCCACTGGGAATATTACAACCGGAGTTGCTGCGACATCTTCAGGAGTTGCTGCGATATCCTCAAAGTCAAACAGTTGAACCGTATTATCCAGGGCGGCCGTGATGAGCCACTGTTCATCCGGGCTCAGGATCACCGGATACAAGGCATTCGCAAGTTGAGTGTCATTGTGAAGCAGCTCTTTATGCATATTCCAGACCAGCGCCCCGTCCGCACCGGCGCCGATGAGATATTGGCCGCTCCGGGTAAACTGCAGGCTTTGGATGTTGTGGAGCTCGGTTGTTAGTTTGCCGCTTTCCGGCATCGCCACCGCAGGAGTCGTCGAAGCTGTGCGTAAAATGGACTCGACGATGCTGCCCAGGTAACTTGTTGCATTGATCCAGATTTCCGCGTGATTTTCGGGGCCAGTATTGGCTGCGACGAGCAGGTAAGCCCCGTCCGGATAGAACACCAGGCTACTAGCTTCAGCTGACAACTTCATAGTGATCCCGGCACCTTCGGAATTTCGTTTCCAGAAATCCACCAGAAATAATTCATCACCCCGGAAATTATCGGTGCGGGCCGCTGCGATCCAGTTGTCACTAACGGCAATAGCGCCCAGTTCGCTCTGGTTGTCGTTATTGGAATTGAATGGAATATCGGTTAACGTATCAGGCATCTGCACGCCCGAATAAACCCGAATATTGCTGCCCAGGGTATTCTCTCCATTAGCGCCGCCGATCGCTAGGACATTTCGGTCTTTGCTCCACACCAGGAGGCTGGAAACCGTGTTCGAGATCCGATGAATGATCACCGCCTCTTCGATGCCTCTATCTGAGAGCTCCCAGAGCCGGGCGCCGTCTACCTTGCTCGAAGAGATGACTGTCAGGTTATCCGGCGCTATCAGAATGTGATCGATTTCCCCAGCATGGGCGCTGGTGATCAGTGGAGGCTGGCTGGCATTCTGGCTGCTTGTCCAGGTTCTCACATACCCAGCAGCATCGCCAATCACTAATTTATCCAGGCTGATATCCATGGCGGTTATATCAGCCGTCGTACTCTTATAAATTTCGGATGGCGTTGGTTTTGGCTCACCCAACGGCCAGCGCAGGATCGAGGCACTGGGCTGGCAAGCCGTTCTGAGCTGCAAGCGACAGGTTGAATAGGTGCTGGTGATATAGATCAGTGACTGATTATCTGGCGAGAAACGGAAACCCAGCAGTAGAGCAGCCGGGTCTAGCGGAATCGCATCGGCCTGTTTAGGGCCTTCCCGCAAATCATAGAGGTTGATACTGTCTTCTGTCAGCAAAGCCAGCCACTTTCCATCTGCACTGTATTGCAGATTTCTCCCGCTGCTTCCCATAAACCTACTACCTGAAACAGAAGGCGGGGTATCCAACTTGAAATCTGGGTTCAGGGTGTCTTTTGTTCCAGACAGGATATCTTCCTTGTCGCCGCTCCACAGGTATAAATATTTGTCTACAGCGACAGCTAGGCTCGTGCCATCGTCTCTGATCGCCACGCCTCGCACTTCCTGCCCATCCTCGACGATGAAACTTCTAGGGCCATCGACCAGACTCTCGACCTTCCAAAGTTGAACACCGCGGCTGTCACTTAATCCGTCTACCAGATTGGAACCGTATGCAACCAGCCAGCGGCCATTGTTGCTCAGATATACATCGTTGATCTCAAAATCCGGCGTTGCCAATGAGAACTCGTTCTGGCTTTGAGTCGTGGTATCGCTGACATAAACTATATAAGTTGGCTCATAGTAATTCGAATCTCGGACAAGCAGGGTGATTTTTTCAGGGGACTGGAAGGCCGCCTGAAGGAGGTCGCCGCCAAAAATCGGCAATTCGGTCTTCTGTCGGACACCCAGGTTCCACAGGGCATCATCGGCGATCAGCCATTTCACGGGAGCCTCTGGACTGAACCCCGCAGTCTGGATGGTCGTGCCCAGCGGTAAATCATTCCCCTTTGTCACGCTATCGAAGAGGGCCTGGTACACGTTGGGCAGAAATTTGTCCGAATCTGCACTTCTCCGATAAGCCAAAATGGCCAGGAGCTGTCCCAATCGAACGGAATCAGGTTGACTGAGCGCAATCTGCGCCTGACCGGCCAGCTTGTCAGCTTCTATGATCCGGTTTGCGGCTTCAGCCGTTACATTGGCCACCTGTGCCGCACTCAGCGAATCTGCCACGTCCGTGGCGGCCACCCGCACAGCTTCTCCGGCACTTCTGACCGCACTGGCTTGCGAAGTCGCTCTGATCGCGAGGAAGATCGCAGCAACAAATGCCATTGATGCTGTTATCGCAAGGATTTGGACCAGTCGATTTGCTCTCTTTTCACGTTTGTCGCGTTCCCGGGCCCGTAAACAGGCGGACAGGAAATCATTTTCATCCCGCGTGAGCGTTTTCGATTCTGCTTCGTTCTCTGCCTGTTCCAACTCCTTGCCTCGCAGAAGCATGCCCTCAGGGCGTCCCTGTTGGATCCACAAACCTGCTTGCCGCTCGAACAGACTTAGGTTTTTATCGAACCATTTGGCATTGCTGCTACGCACCGGCTCGATCAGGCGGTCATGCGAAAGCTCGTACCAGACCTGCCCGGCTCGCACTTCCGCCCGCACCAGGTCTCCCAGCAAGGTTTGGATGACAGCGTCGCTCAAGCCGTCGCTATTCCGGTTTTGAAGGACGATATTTCGGGTGCCGCTGGGTGTAATTAATTCCTGCTCAAACCATTCCCGGATCAGGCGTTCAGAGACATTTTTCTGCTCGGCAACTGTCCTGACACGTTCGTCATAATATCTCTCCAGAGATTGATCCACATCACCCACTTCAAGGAGGTCCTGTTTTGTGATCTCGGTCCCTCCAGGCGACAGATGTTCCCAGAGACTATAGCAAACCACCTGTAATTGCACCGGTTCCACAAACTGACCGGGTTGAACAGCCTGACTCCCACCGGATTTTTGCACTTTTATGCTGGCGAGATTCTCTACCAGCTCTTCAGCCACACCTTCCGAATACGGCCGTATTTTTTCCACGGGGTTTTTCATAGCTTTGATGGCTGCCTCGCGGCTGAGCCGCTGCATGTAATAACGCACCCGTAAGCCATTGGGAAGCAAATGGGCATATGGATCCAAGTAGGCAATGTAATCTTCACGCATGACAAGCACGACCCACAAATAGGGATCGTTCTCCATGGCTTGCGCCACTTGGGCAAACAAGTCTTCACGTTTCTCCCAGGCCTCAGGGTGGGTGGTGAATATTTCCTCGAACTGATCAATGATGAGGGCGCGTCGTTGTTTCGGAATATCAGCGTTGTTCACGGGAGCATGATCATAAAAATATCCCCTTTCATTCCTTTTCAGCCCCGCAAGAAATTGATCCAGAGGCAGTCTGGCCAGGACATCCACGCCCACATCCTGTTGCATCAAACTGCGCAGCAGGTTGAACACATAGATATTCGCAACTTCGATGCCCGCTTGATCTTCACCACTGACACGGCCCACTCGCAGGACTTCAAAGTTTTTCCCCTCCAGGCTGGGTATCAAACGAGTATTGATCAGTGAGCTTTTTCCGGCGCCTGATTGGGCGTAAAACAGCACCAACTGCTCCGAAACCACTAACGCAAGCAGGTCACGCGCTTCGCGGTCCCGACCATGGAAAAGGTGGCCTTCATCTCTTCGAAAAGTTCTGGGACCTACATAAGGATTGCTGTGGTTCGTGTTCAAGCCATTACTCCCTTGGTATATTTATCCCATTCCTCGGTAAGCTTTTGTATGAAACGATCGGCGCTGGTCCATTTGACGCCAAATTGCTTTATATCGAAATACCGATACAAATAATCGAGTGACCTCTTTTCGTCCTCTACTTTTTTCGGACGGGGCTTGAGCTGTATCACCGTGCTGCGCGGCGAAATTTCAATTTTTCGAAACTTCAGGATAAATCTGAACAACACCCGGAATTCCCAGTCCTGCAGGTTGTAGCCCAGGAGGATCAGGCGCGATTCAGCCAGTGCCTCTCGCAGTCGCAGTGGGATGCCAGGATTCTGCGTATTCGTATCCTCCGCCACCGAGATCAAAAAATTCATGTAATCATCTTCGCTCAGGACCAAGGTGGGGGCATAATTCTCCAATCCAAATAGATGATAGACGGCTGGATTTTCCGGGGTGGGCAGAAAGTTCGGATCGGGCAGATGCTCGGGTCTTCTGGCCCTTCCGCCACTCCAGGAGCAAACCTGTGTGCGGGGTAGCTTGCCAGCCAGCTCCAGGGCGCGTTCCAGGAAGTTATAGTAACTTGTGGTGACGTAAATTGGCAGCGGAAGATTTGCGAGCTGGCGCAGGGGATCCTCGAAAGAAGATGAAAACCTGGGATATTCCAATTGGGAGGCAATATCTGAAAATGTTCGTTCCTGTGTTCGCAACTTTAATTGGGCGACAATGCTCTGATAATCCCGCTCCAGGCTGTTTTCCAACAAATACATCTTCAGAAAATTAAGGTATTTCGTCTTTGCCTGAGCTATATCGTTCTTTTCGTGAACCTGGAAATATTGCGCCACTCGTGCCAGGTTATGATCATCTGGTAATGGATATTGAATCGAATCAGCCCACTCCCTGGTCAGTTGTTCATTGATTGTCAGATATTCATCGCTGCTTCTTGGTGTTTTTGGAATCTTACCCGTCAACGTGCTGATGGACCGAAAGATCCCTTCTATCCGCAACGAATTGCTGATGATTGGAATAACGGTGCCCTCGCTAATGGATGACATAAGAAGGTCATCCAACAAATTCGCGCTTTCATTTCCTGGGGAGGTTGCCTGGTTTTCTTCGGTATCCATCTTATTTGCTTCCTTAGGGAACTAGACTTTCATCACAACACGAAAACTGTGGCGGGTTCCTGGCAGCCCGGCATCGTCCGGGAATTGACCACTGCGGGCGCTGCAACGCAGACATTTTGGGTCTTCCTTGAATGAACCACCTCTCATGACGCGTCGAATCTGCCGGTTGGCATTCAAATCATTGCGCCGATCATCCCTCCAGGGGTAGGCAAAGCTCGGGTCTGGTGTGATCAGTTTTTCTCCCCATAACGTCGCTGTCCACTGGCGAACGTTTCCCACCAGGTCGAATAGCCCGCAATCATTTTGTGCGGGATAAGCATCCACAGGGGCGAGCTGGGAATTCCCATGATTGCAGCGCATTGGGTCGAACTCGTTGCCCCAGGGATAGATATTTCTGCCGCCCGCCCGACAGGCCTTTTCCCATTGCGCTTCATGCGGGATCGAATAGCTGCGTCCCGTTTTCTTGCTCAACCACTCGCAGTAGGCACGGGCCTCATACCACGTCACACCAGTGACAGGATGGTTCTCCAGACCAATCGGCACTCTTTGACCATCCCAGCCCATGGCTGGTGCAACCAATTTTCCCGTTTCACGAACAAAGTTTTCATACTGTGCATTGGTAACTGGGTATTTTCCTATTCGATAGGCGGGAAGCCTCACCTCGTGTTGGGGTGTTTCGTGATTCGGAACACCATTGCCCGGTTCACTGCCCATCCAGAACGGACCTTCGGGGATGAGAATGGTCTCCGGCTCAAAATACTCCATATCGATGGTGTCAAATCCGACCAGCCCCGGGCTCTCCTTCAATCTTTCTTCGATGGCGTCATAAATCTCACTGAAATCCGAATCCTGGTGCATATCGGGGGTAAGCGTGTTCATGTCACTGAGCACAGCCGTGAGACGTGAGATGTGATCGCGGATTCGGTCATAAAGGTTTAACTGATCGTAAATGCCTTCAAGGTGGGTTGGGTCAACGCCCACCAGAGATTCTTTGAGTTCCTTGATCTCTTTTTCCCAGTGCTTAATATATTCGAGCTGTTTTACAGGTTTGTAGATATCCGCATCAGCGAGCACAATGGGAAATATACGATCCCGAAAATTCCTGTTCTCGGCGATCTCCACCAGTTCGAACATGCAGTTCGGAGATCGCAGGTATTTATCGCTGATGACGAGAATTACGCAATCTCCCTGCCCGATCCGTTCCATAAACCTGCTGATCGACCCCTTATACGCCACATCCCGTTTATCACGGATGATCTTGATGCCCCGCCCATGCAGCGTCCGGTCAATTTGATTAACCAGTTCCTCACGTTCCCCACCCCAGGCATACGAAATAAAAACCGCCTGCTCGTAATCCGGCATGTGACACCTCCTCATGTCCGCCGCTATCTCCGGCAACCAGTTCATTATATGATTTCTGGACAATAATTGTCAATAAACGCACAAACAATCAGTTCTCCGGAGGGAGCGTTTTTTCAGGTCCAGGGTCCTACCTTTTTGTCTGGAAATACCACTCGTCTCCCACATGCCTTTCGACCCAAACGAGGCGGTGATTAATCAACTTGCCAATAACAGCAGATCATAAGTTTTTGGATTTCTTCAGCAAGGAACCAGGTGCGCGACCAGTTCGCTCATTGCCATTGACGGCTGGACGGTTTCTTATCTTAAGAGGTGCTGTAAAGCGCGCTCGTAGACTCCATCGGGAAGTCCTTCGGGGTCAATAAATAGCTGCAGCATCATTCCCACCCCCAGCGAGAAAATCGACCAGGGCAGCTCCTTAACCGGCAACATCGGCTTTTTCTCCAGTTCCGCGTATAAGGCAGCCAGGTTTTCCTTCATAGATTGGCGCAGCTGACTCAAACGCACGGCAAGTTTCTCACGGTTGCTTTCATCACGAAGAGCGAACAGGAAGAACTCGACCATCAAGATATTCCAGGTGCGGTCTTCCATGACCACTTCCTTGAAATCGGGTCCGTTCTTGAGCCGTAATCCATCCGTCATGAAATTAATGATTCCAGGATAGCCTTGCACGTCCGCTGCAAAGCGACGGTCGATCAGCGCAAGAAATAGATCCTCCTTGCTCGAAAAATTCGAGTACACCGCCCCCTTGGAAAAACCAGCCTCCGCCGCGATCTCATCGACCGACGCGGCAGAATAGCCCCGGCGGCTGAATACCTGCAGCGCGGCGTCCAATAACCGCTCGCGGGTTTGGAGCTGGCTCTCTTTTCTTGACATACGTTGTTTGATCATGGGGTATTCCTATTGACAAATCCTGATTATCTCGTATACTATGTAGTATTCAAATACTAATAAGTATTTGAATACTATCGTGAACTCCAATTCCGTCCAGTATTATAACAGGATTGCACCCATGGAAAAACAACAAGAGTGGAAACCAGCTTTTTTTACTTTCTGGACTACACAAGCCCTGTCCTTATTTGGCAGTGGATTAGCCTCCTTTGCAGTAGTCTGGTGGATCACAGAATCAACCGGCTCAGCCACCGTCCTTGCAACGGCGTCTCTGGCTGCCTTGGTTCCCGGGGTTTTGTTTGGCCCGCTGGCAGGCGCCCTGGTCGACCGGCTGAACCGCAAATGGGTCATCATACTCTCTGATGCCGCCAGCGCAGTTTTGGCGCTTTTGCTGGTGGGATTATTCTGGACAAACAGCATTCAACTTTGGCATATCTATGTAATCAATGTCCTGCGAGCCCTGGCCGGTGCCTTTCAGTTTCCAGCCGTACAATCCTCCACTTCGTTGATGGTGCCACAGGAACAGCTGACGCGGGTTGCTGGATTGAATCAGGCATTGCAGGGCCTCACCATGATTGCCACTCCTCCATTAGGCGCATTGCTGCTCGCATTGTTGCCCATGCAATCGATACTTGGCATTGATTTCCTCACTGCAGGGATCGCAATCAGCCTGCTTTTTGCGCTCCACATCCCTCAACCAGCGTTTCGTGAGAGGACGACCCACGTCACAGCAACTGTCTGGCAGGATATGCGTGACGGATTTTCGTTTCTCAAGCAGTGGCCTGCGTTATTAAGTGTCATGAGCATCGCTGCACTGCTCAACCTGGTGCTCACGCCCGCCTTCACACTTGTACCGATCCTAATCACCGATCACTTCCACGGCTCAGCACTACAGCTCGGCTGGATCAACGCCGGGTATGGTCTTGGGATCATCGGCGGCGGCGCACTGCTCGGTATCTGGGGTGGGTTCAAGCGGCGAATCTTTACCTCCTTGCTGGGGATTGCCGGATTGGGCATCGGAAGTTTGCTGATTGGCCTATCACCGGGCAGTGCCTATGGAATGGCATTGACAGGTATGATCCTGGTCGGCGTGATGAACGCATTTGCGAACGGCCCCTTCTTCGCCATCCTGCAGAGTATTATCCCACCGGAGATGCAGGGACGTGTCTTCACCGTGCTGATGAGTGTCTCAATGGGAATGGCGCCAGTGGGACTCGCGGTGGCTGGTCCGCTGGCTGACCGCTTTGGCGTACAGCTTTGGTATCTGCTGGGCACGCTGGTCTGCGGACTGATGGTGACCTGGATCCTACTCAGCCCGGCACTGCTACGCCTGGAGGAGGGGCAGGCACCTCTCACACATCCCTTGAAATCCGCAACTGAATAGTTCCTAGACCTAGGTCGCGCCACCGCCTCAGCGAGGCGCGGAAGCTCGCGGAGTTTCTGGAAAATCCGGTCAGGATGCTGGTATAAAAAGTAAACTTCCGGAGCTTCTCGACTTCGGAAGTTTTTGTTTATGGTAAGGGAACGGTTGATATTGAAGGTTCCAGCGGCCACTGATCGCAAGTCTTTCGATACGCTTCATCAAAGGTTTTATGTGTAACAGCGAATTTCAAATAATGCTGGCGGTACACCACCGCGCGTTTCCAACAACTCAACGGTCAGGCAGTCTGTGATAATTGGCTCTGAAAGAGTATGTATCCTGCGTGTCTGATGATTATCGGTAACGAATGCCAGTTCCTGTTCGTTGGCTAATACTCGATAGGTCTTGACACAAAATGGCATCGCGTTCTCTGGATGGCCCATTAATACTGTTTCCAGTGGATGGTCAAAGTCGGTATCGAAACTGAGCTCTACCTGGCGCAGCGCGAAGGGCTTCTGCCACGAGAGTGTCAGGCTGGGTTTTGGATCATGATAATCTGCCACCCAGGCATTCGGGGCATTCGTAGGCCGCGCGAGCCCATTAATCACGTTTTCCTCAGCAAAAACATGGAGGGCAGGTTCAATCCGCAGGGCCAGATTATGCCCATTAGGGCGGCGCTGGGGAGTCCAGAACTCGAAGCTTTCGATGCCGATATCCAACCCGGCTGGCGGTTCTTGGCGGCTAGAGTTGGCAACTGCCTTATTGTATTTGTTGGCAACCGAAAGGAGACCGGTCAAGCGCTGCTTGCTGGTGCGCAAACAGACATGCGGATTTTTCTGGAAGGTTAAAAATACATAACGCGCTTCATCCACAGGCAGATTAAAATCCAATTCCAATTCCGCCTCGCCAGGCGTCAAAGAAATTTCGCGAGAACCCAAAATCACATCGGGCGTGTAGTTGGATGGACGATTACTGGTACGTAGTTCGACAATCAGGGTTGTCGGGGCAGTGGCATCGGCAAAAAAGGTGAAGTGCGGCAGCCGCCCGGGATTAACCGGTAGCATTTGCGCCCAGGAATATTCTAAAGCAAGGTATTCGCCATCGGGAGGCAGTTCGGACAGAGCTAAAACGCTGCTGGCAGAAATATGGGCGGCTTGGGCCATGTCATCCCGATCGTGAAGAACGACATTGGGGATAAATTGTCCCAGACGCAACAGATCTCGTTGTAAAGATATCATGTGTGTAGGTTCGAGCATATCACGCGGATACGCTTCTTCCGCCTGACAATGCGCGGCTGCGACAGCCACAGCCTGCGCCGCTGCTGAAAGCGTAGCCTGCACCCTAGTTGAGCCAAAGGCTACATGTGAAGTGCTGATAATCCGGCCGGCTAAAAACAGGTTGCGAACATTGCGACTATACAGGCAGCGGTAGGGGATTTGATATACCCCGCGCGAATGCCATTGATTGCAAGGGGGTAATTCACTGTAAATGGCATCAGCAGGATGTAAATCGACAGCCCAGCCTCCATGAGCCACCGCATCTGGATGGAGCCGCTGTTCAATGATGTCCTGTTGAGTGAGCATCACATCCCCTTCAAATCGGCGGCTCTCCCGTTTTCCAGGGATATGACCTACCCATTCGAGGGTCAAGTTCTCTGCTTCGGGGAAATTTCCTGAATTCTTGATATGGTTCCAAACGCCATAAACAATCTTCCACAACTCCCACTTTATCTTTTCGGTATCGTGGACGGTATCCAGGCGACCACCGTACTCAATCCACCACAAGCGGCAGCCATGCTCTTTGGTATTGAAACTACGAAAACGTGGTATCGTCGTTATATCTGCTAGGGCAAAGCTGGGGGGAATATATTGAACTGGGCGTCCAGTATCCTTGCTGTAAAAATAGAGGGAGTGGCCGAGCAGCTCTCCGTAAGTCTCTTCTGGGGCCAGTTTTTCGCCAAATTCCTCTTTCCTTTCGGCGCCCATCCGAAAGGCTGCCCCGGATAGAAAACCCACGATCCCATCTCCCGAGGCGTCAACAAATAGCGGCGCAGAAAGAACATAACTGGTTGAGTTTTGGCTGCAAATCGCGCGCACGGATTCAATGGTATCCGCATCTTGTTTAGCTACTTCGAAAGCAGCGGTATTGAGCAATAACCGGATGTTGGGTTCGGCAACCACTTTTTCTAAAAGAATCGTGTCAAAGATGAGCGGATTACCTTCGGGGTTGCGATATAGATTGTCTACCAAAATCTCGTCGATCACGCCGCCTTCCCGGGCCCAGCGATTATTGTTGCCCATGTGTGAAGTAGCGCCCAAAATCCATAAGCGAACTTCACTGGAGGCGTTTCCTCCGAGCACCGGACGATCTTGAACTAACGTGACTTTTAATCCCAGCCGCGCAGCAGTAATGGCGCAACATGTACCGGCCATACCACCGCCCACAATAACAAGGTCACTGGCAACGTGATCTGTTTTAAGATCCCTTTTCTCTACAGGGGCTTCAAGCTTCATATGTATCGGTCTCTTGAGAAGACGGCGCTCTCAAAGGAGCGCCGTCTTCATCCTTCTGTTTGTAGTGAACTTTATTTCATCAATGCGCTGATTTCGACGGCGGCTTTATCCAAGGCTTCCTGAGCACTGGCTACTGAACCAACCAAGTATGCATTCACCTGCTCGGTCAAAATGGATTCCATGCGAGCGGATTCGGCATAGACTGCAAAGGGATTCGGATTGGCAGTTGCGGTGATACTTTGCGACCATGTGGAAGTAAAGGCATCACTTTTCACCGCATCCGAGTTCAGGGCAGTCTCAGTGGTTGGTGGTAAAGCCATTTTCTCAAAGTAGGTTGTGGCGGTAGCTTGGTCAGAGGTCAGGAATTGAGTCCATTGCGCGGCAGCCTGGCTGTTTTCGCCCTCAAAGACAACCACGACATGCCCCCACAAAAGCGCCTGAGGAGTATCACCCTCCTTGAGCACCGGACGTGAAAGTGGCACGATCAAGTCGCCCAGGTTGGGGATTGGTGAATCCTTGGTAACAATCCCTTTCAAAACAATGGCGTCATCATAGAAAGCGACTTTGCCTTGCGAGAAAAGCTGGCGGGCGGTAAATCGGTCCATCTCAGGAGCCATCAGACCACGATCCAGAAGGCTCTTGTACCATTCCAGGGCAGCAACACTGCCAGCATCCCCCAGCGTCACTTCGCCACTCTCATCGATCACCGTTCCGCCAAAAGTCCAAATCCAGGGGACGATATCCTTGAGCTGGGCTGCTGCGGTCATGCCTGCATAGGGGATAATCTCAGGATTGTATTCTTTGATTTTGACCAGGGCAGCTTCAAATTCAGCAATGGTTTTCGGCATCTCTGTGACGCCCGCCTCATCCAGGATTTGTTTGTTGGCCGCCAGTCCAATCGATCCGGTGGTCCATGGCAAGCCATACTGGACGCCGTTCACCTGCCCACTGAGCAGGGCGGCTTCGGTGTAATCGCGACCCTCGGTATAGGCCGAAAGATCCATTAATTTTCCAGTAGCTGCCATCGTAGCCAGCCAGGCAATATCGAGCTGGGCAGCGCCGTCGGCAGAACCACCATTTGCCTGAAGCACGAGCTGGTTAAGCATCTCGCCATATGGGAAGGCCTGTTCCTTGACCACTGCGTTGTTGGCCTCACTGTATTCCTTCATGAAGCCGGTAACAACCTCCTTGGATGCACCTTCATTGATTGCCCAACCCGTGAAGGTAAATTCAGCAGGTGTCTCTGGGGCGGGAGGTTCGGTTGGCTGAACTTCAACGACGGGAACCTGCGTAGCGGGCGCAGGATCCTCTACGGCTGGCGTGGCTGGTGTACTACTGCACGCAGCCAGGCTGATGACCAGACCAATGGCGATCATCAAATGAGCGATACGATGTCTGTTGTTCATGTTTCTTTTCTCCTTGTCTTGAAATGACTTGTTTTTTGTAGGGTGTAGCCCCCCAGTGTGGGCTTCATCCCTTGACAGCACCAGCAGTCAAGCCGCTGACGATTTGTTTTTGGAATAAGATGAAAGCAATTACGAGCGGCAATGACACAAACAAGGAAGCCGCCATCATGTCTGCCCACTGAGACTGGAACTCACCGATATAGGTTAATACCAGCCCGGGCGGCAG
Source organism: Anaerolineales bacterium (assembly GCA_035720235.1). Classification (GTDB taxonomy): domain Bacteria; phylum Chloroflexota; class Anaerolineae; order Anaerolineales; family Villigracilaceae; genus Defluviilinea. The sequence continues at coordinate 14,722 of DASTOH010000196.1, forward strand.
AGTCTGCTTGGCTTTACCAACCAAAGTAAGGGCGTAAATAAAGTCATTCCAGCCCCGCATGAAGGCGAAGATCCCGGTGGCCACTAACGCCGGCCGAACGACCGGCAGCAAGATAAGATGGATAATTTGAAACTGGCTGGCGCCATCCACCTTCGCGGCTTCAATCATTTCATTGGGAATGTGATCAAAATATCCCTTCAACATCCAGATGCACAGGGGAAGCGTGAAGGTTGTAAAAGATAGCACCAGTGCAGTGTATGTATCCAATAAATCTAGTGAAGAGAACAAAAGATAAAGTGAGATCAGCAATAGCGCTTGTGGGAACATTTGTGCAGAAAGGATGAGGAACATGAGAGCGCGCCGGCCGGTATAGCGGAACTTGGAAAAGGAATAAGCCGCATAGGTGGAAATAAGCAGACTGCCAATTGCAGTGGTGGTCGCAATCAACAGACTGTTCCACAAATAGCGTAAAAGTTGAGGGTTCTGGATAAAGTTTTGATAGTGTTCCAGAGTCAGCGTGCCCGGTAGCAATTTGGGAGGGAACGCAAATACTTCCGAATTTGGCCGCAGTGATGTCACTAACATCCAATAGATTGGGAAAAAAGCGTAGAGCATGGCGAGAGCCAGCACGAAGTAGAACAAGATGCCGTTCCAAAAACGTTCAGACTTACCCGCAACTATCCCAGACTCGAGAGCGGCTCTCATTAATAATTCTCCTCGCTGCTCATACCAAAGCGCAGGTAAATCACCACAACGAGGGACAGGAGAACCATCCACAGAATTCCGAGCGCGCCGGCTTTGCCCAGGTCAAAGGCTTGAAAAGCTGTTTGATAAACAGCCACAGAAAATGTCGTTGTGGCTTTCGCAGGACCTCCGCGAGTCATGACATAGATCGTTTCAAAATGTTGAAAATTCCAGATGAGCGAGAGCAGAAGCACAACACTGATTACACTCTGTAAATGAGGCAGGGTAACTTTGAAGAATCTATTCAAACGGTTCGCCCCGTCGATCGCCGCCGCATCGAGAAGTTCGCTAGGGATCGTTTGGAGGCCGGCCAGAATCATGATGGCGATCCATGGAAAGGTCTGCCAGGTTTTGGCGATCAAGACTGCGGCCATAGCCGAATTGGCCGTGCTGAGCCAATTGACATTTTGATCGATCAACCCCAAATTGCGCAAAATGCCGTTTAGAACGCCGTAATTTGCATTGAAGATCCACAACCAAAGAAAAGAGGCAATGACACTGGGCACGAGCCACGGCAAGAGAAAAGCGCCCCGCAATATTCCCTTTGCCCAAATGGAAGCATTAAGCAGAAGCGCTACGACAAAACCGATGATGAAAGGCAATATGGTTGCGGCTAGAGCAAATACCAACGTGTTGGATAAAATGGGAAGGAAGTCACTATTTAGAACCGATCGTAAGTTTTGCAACCCGACGAAGTCATTCCCTCCGTAGACAAGGCTTTTGTCGAGCAGGCCGATGTACATCGAATTTAGCAGTGGATAGATGATGATGCCAAGCAGCAAAGCCAGGGCAGGCAGGACAAGCAGGTAAGCTACATGAGTGTCTTGAAGCCTTCGGGGATGTTTAGAGACGGTTTCAGCGAGCGGGAGAGGCGTGGATAGGCTCACAATTGCTCCTGGCAAGGATCCTAAAACAACTTTCGTTGATAAGTGAAATATTTCTCATATTGATTTTACAACTAGATGGTGTATAATTGCAATATGTTTTTGCAAATATGTAACAAATATGAAACAAAATGGAGCAAATTATCGTTTTGAAAGGATATAATTACATAAAAAGCGAGGATTAGGTCAATTTTGACTGACTTTCTCATATTATTCCCTCTTAAATCCTTGAGACTGTGAAGATAGAAGAAAGAATCCACTCACAGTCAAAAAACGCGTGTTACATAGGCTTTGCAAATAATGACGTGACTTTACAGCATTTTTTTGCATATAGCGAAGGTGAAAATCATGGCCACAGTCCGAGATATTGCACAGAAAGCGAATGTATCCATCGCAACCGTTTCCCGGGTGCTGAATAGCAAGACAAACGTGAACGAAAGTACTCGTTTGCTGGTTCTACACGCTGCCCAGGAAATTGGTTATTCCATTCAAGAGTCAGCTCAAAAAAAGATGGTTTCTCGTTTTATTCCTGTCCTCATTCGCCAGAATATCGTTCAATCTTCGCAAACGAGAAACGGCGGAAACTTTTTTGAGCAGGCAGTCTGGGCAGGCGTTGAAACTGTTTTAACCCAAAAGAAAGTCCTCACCAAGCTACAAACTTCGGAGATGACTGTGGAAAGCGCCGAGCACTTTGCCAGAGAGCCTGGAGTCGCGGGGTTGATCATCCTGGGAGGTGTAGCTCCTAACGATTTCCTGACGAGGCTAAACGAGCTAAATATTCATTTCGTTATCGTAGGCTCTCATGCACATCCCCTGATGCTCAACAACGTCATGGCTGATGTCATGGATGGCACAAGACAAGTGGTGCGTCATTTAATTGAGAAGGGGAGAACGAAAATCGGATTTGTCAATGGGCCAAGCACCACGAAAACCAGTGAAGCCAAAATGGATGGCATTCGGTTGGAATTGGAAATCAACAACCTGCCGTTTGAAACTCGGGCGGTAATCCAGTCTGACTTTTTCCCTGAGGCTGGTTATCAAAGCACACAAGAACTCTTGAAACGAAATTTGGATCTCAATGCTATTATTTACGCCGATGATATGATTGCCGTTGGTGGAATGCGGTCATTGATCGAAGCCGGGCTGCAAATCCCTCAGGACATTGCCATCAGTGGTTTTGGAAACTATGATATTTCCAAATTCACATCTCCTCCTCTTACGACAGTGAATTACGATATGCATACCATGGGAAAAATCGCCGCGACCCGCCTGTATCAGCTCATCCAGGATGGTGATTCATATCCTTGGGAGATAAGAGTTCCAGCTTCACTGTTAATACGAGCATCAGCCTGATGGTTGTCTGGCCATGAGTGAAGCTTCGATCGCCTTCAGCTAGATACTCCGATGCAAAATTTCTGGGCAATGGTCAACACGATTACGGACACGCCTTATTCAGGATCTTGACTCACCTGTCCCGTATTTGATGGCGATAAAAAATGACCGCATTAATCAGGCACACGAATTGGTACGGCTTCAACGCCTTGGTTCTCGAAAATGAATACCTACGCACTGTAATCGTTCCGGAGTTGGGTGCCAAGCTCGTCTCACTGTTTGACAAACGCAACCAGAAAGAATGGCTGGTGGGACCTGGAAGCCGGCCGGTAAAAAAAGCGACCTATGGCGCCCAGTTCCATGAACAAGACTTGAGCGGATGGGACGAGATGTTCCCGACGATTATCGCCTGTCCGTATCCTGGACCCGGCGAGCAGCACGGCGCGCCGTTGCCTGATCATGGTGAGGTTTGGTCGCTGCCTTGGGACATCGAGCAAGCAGAAGAAAAGCTGAGGCTTCGTGTACAAGGCAAGGCCCTTCCTTACCAGCTGATCCGTACACTCCATTACACTGCGCCCGCGCTTTTAGAATTTCAGTACCAATTAACCAACCTGGGGGAGGTAAGTATGCCGTACATCTGGGCTGCGCACCCACAATTTGTGTGTAGCTTGGGCGCTGAAATCATCTTTCCGCCTCATGCGACGGAAGTGTGCAATACCATTCCGGCTTCGTGGGGATGGGGAGAACCAGAAACACGATTTAACTGGCCCCTGGCCACCGGTCTGGATGGACAGCCTGTGCGTATCGATCGCATCGGCTCATCCTCGCAACACAAGGCGCGCAAGTTTTTCTTGATGCCACAAGTGCGCGCCGCCTGGGCAGGTGTGGTACACACCCCAGTCCGGGACTGGCTCTGCCTGGAGTGGGATCCAGAGCTGGTCCCCTACCTGGGTTTATGGGCCGATGAGGGCGCTGTGAATCATGAATCGGTGGCTGCCCCAGAGCCTACCACCGGTTTCTATGACAGCCTGGCTGTCGCTTGCGAAAAAAAAGAAGTTACTGTGCTGGAACCTGGCGTTATCCAAACCTGGACTTTGCGTGTGCGACTTGGTACACACGAAGAACCATTCCCTTACAATGAGTGACTGCCTGATTCAGACGCACCCTCCACTGGCGGTGAAAGGAAATAAACAATGAACAACTTGGAACGTTTCAAGAAAGCAATCAACTGGGAACCTATCGATCGGTTATTAACCTACGATTTTTTGGACAACCGCCATCTCCTGGTTGAACACGGTAGTTTTGATGAAACCCGGGATTACAGCTTCGATGAGTTGATTGAGGTCAACGCCAAAGCTTGGAAAAGCGTGGGAGTGGATATTACGCGCTTTGTTTATGATCCGGTCAATCATTGGATGGGAAGCAAGATAACCAACTGGATCCGGTTCTTTGGAGTCAACCCAGACAACTGGGAGGTTAGCCAAACGGGTGGGACAGCCTGGATATCCAAGCGCCCGTTCAAAACCCTCACGGAACTCGAAAAGCATTTGCCTCAGCTGCCGGTGTACGAGGAGGTGCGGGATTGGTACCAGCCCAGCATGCGCCAAATCCAGGCTGGGCTGCGCGAGCACGATATTGTGATGATCGGTGCTATTGAAGGACCCATCACAGATGCTTACTCCTATATGGATATGGAATTATTCATGCAAGCCATGTTTGACGCGCCAGAGCTTGTATCCCATATCATGGATTGCACAGGCATGTTCTCAGCCCATATCGCCAAGGCTTTCGCAGAGATTAGCGATGTGCCTCTGTTATTCATGGGCGAAGATATCGCCTGTACGACCGGACCGATCTTCAACCCCAAATTTGTGCGAAAAGAGGGACTGCCGCGTTGGCGGTGGATCACCGAGCCGGTCAAGCGACAGGGCTTCAAGTTTTTATTCCACACCGATGGCAGATATGGAAACTTCCTGCCTTTAATCTTCGATGAGTTGGGCGCCGATGGGCTGAACCCAATCGAGCGCAACGGCTGCAATGACATCTTTGAGATCCGCGATAAGTATCCAAACAAGCTGCTGTTTGGGAATGTGTGCTGCATTCACACCCTGCCGCATGGCACGCTAGGGGATGTTGAGGATGAAACCCTGGAGTTGATCGAGAAGATCGGTCCGCAGGGAGGCATATTCATTGGGTCATCCAGCGAAGTTCACGACGCTGTGCCGGTTGAAAACGCGGCGAAAATGTATCATACGGTGCATGAATACGGTAGCTATCCGATCGCTATCGACCGCATCCGCGCTCGGAGAGCTGAACTCAGAAAGAAGAATGAATTGAAGTTACGCCGGCAGCCGGCCCTGTAGAGGATTTGCCAGTAGTTTGAGTGATGGCAATCACGGCAGGTGGGGTGCCTAATACCCAACGACTTGTATCTCCAGTTAAACTCTTCCTCAGCTTTGTACAAACCGCAGTGGTTACATTTTTTCTGTGTCATGATCTTCTCCGTAAGATGTACTCACGCTATACAAGAAGCCGAACCTTTGAGATTCTAAAATTTAATGACCTAGCTTTTTTAAAACTAGGTCAAAAAAGTGGGCCCAGCAGGATTCGAACCTGCAACCAAAGCGTTATGAGCACTCTGCTCTGCCATTGAGCTATAGGCCCTCTTCAAGTAAAAAAGTAATCAGTGATCAGCAACCAGTAACTGAGTACTGAATACTGACGACTGATCACTGAACCAGAGAGCGGGAGACGGGATTCGAACCCGCGGATATCAGCTTGGAAGGCTGATGCCTTACCACTTGGCGACTCCCGCGTGCGGTCGGTATTTTACCACAATCAACACGGTGTCATTGCGAGCGACCCGCTTCGCGGGGAGCGAAGCAAGCCCCTATTCTGAGGAGAGTGCCTTATCACCTGCGCTTCGACTTCGCTCGCCTGTCGGCTCACTCCGTTCAGCGCGGAAGTGTTCCTTTAATCTGATTCAACCGCTCGAGCAGCCGGCGAATGTATCCCTTTTCGATCATTTCGCCCCAGTGTCCATCGGAGAAGCGCTCGCCGCGCACGCAGAACGTTAGCATGGTCTTGATCTGAGACAGAGAAGCAGTTTTGACAAAGTCTTCATCCTGAAGCATCTGGTAGCTTGGTTCGGGATCATAGTCATAATCACGCCAGCACTCATTGACTACCACACTGAAAAATTCTTTTACCAGCGGGTCATAATCTGGATAAGGAAGTGTGAATTTACCATCTTTCTGCTTGCCACCATACCAACGTAGGACGGGCGAAAAGCCCTCTGCATACAAGCGCGGCAGAAACACCGTTAGTTCCTCGATTTGCTGAAGGGTGGGGAGCGGAGTTTTTTTCATAAGGGAGCGATCATTACGAGAGTGAGATTGGTTCGCCTCCTTGGCTTCCCAGGGAAGCAAACTCCTCATATTCTACAAGTAATTTATGCTTTTGTAGAGCAATCTATAAAGGAGAGGTCCCTTGAAGTTCTCACATGTTCTCTTGATTAGCCTTCTTCTGGCGGGCTGTATGTCGCCCCCTGAGCAACCGACGCCAACAACTGTGGCGAGTACACCCACGTTTCCCCCCACTGTTCCGCCCACGCCGACAGACACCCCCATACCCGACGCGACCCTGGTCGGCGCGGGCGATATCGCATCTTGTTCCCGTGATGGTGACGAAGCGACAGCCAGTTTGCTCGACAACATATCTGGAACTGTGTTCACCACCGGTGACAATGTGTATCCAGATGGAACAGCGGAAGAGTTTGCGGACTGTTATGGGCCATCCTGGGGACGCCATGTAGAGCGCACTCGTCCCTCTCCCGGAAATCACGACTATCATACTGCGGAGGCCGCGGGGTATTTTGAGTATTTCGGGTCAATGGCAGGCGAGCCTGGGGAGGGTTATTACAGTTATGATCTGGGTGCCTGGCACATCATTGTACTCAACAGTAACATCCCGGTCGAAACCGGTTCCGCCCAAGAACAGTGGCTGCGGACAGACCTGGCGTCGCACCTCGTCGCTTGTACGCTGGCCTATTGGCATCATCCGCGCTTTAGTTCGGGCACCGTACACGGCAGTGACCCTTCCATGCAGCCCCTCTGGCAGGCCTTGTACGATAATGGTGCCGACGTCGTGCTGGCCGGTCACGAACATAATTATGAGCGCTTCGCGCCACAAGACCCACACGGCACGGCTGACCCAGCAGGTGGGATTCGCCAATTCGTGGTCGGAACGGGAGGTCGCAGCCTTTATCCGTTTGGAGCTCCCATCGCGAATAGCGAGGCGCGGAATAACGATACCTATGGTGTGCTCAAGCTGACGCTGCATCCAAGTAGTTATACCTGGGAGTTCATTCCTGAGGCCGGGAAGACCTTTAAAGATTCTGGGGATGCATCTTGTGTAAAATAGTTATTTCCCATACGGATACCAATACAACTTATCCGCCAGGTTGAAATCCCAGTGCACGTGCTTGGTCTCGCGGAACTCGTCGAGGCCTTCGATGCCGAGTTCACGCGCGCCGCCTGAATACTTCATGCCGCCAAAGGGACCGGCATAATTATCCGTGAGCGGGTCATTGATCCAGATCGTCCCCGCTTTCACATCTTCGAAGAAGGTCTTGATCTTCTTCGGGTCTTCCGAGAGCAGGACCGCGCCCAGGCCATACTGGGAATCGTTTACCAGCTCAATGGCTTCCTCAAAGGACTTGTACTCCATCAAAGGCACGGCAGGACCGAATGTTTCTTCGCGCATGATCAACATGGAATGATCCACACCGGCCAGCACCGTGGGTTCATAGAACCATCCTTTTGAAATATGTTGGGGTCGTTGGCCGCCTGTCAAAATTTGCGCCCCGCGTGAACGCGCATCTTCCACATGAGATTCGACCTTCGCCCGATACGAATCCCCGATCATCGGACCGACATCCGTGGTTGCATCCAGGCCAGGACCCAATCTCAATGATTTCACATGCTCCACGATCGCTTCGGTGAATTGTTTCGCTTTCGGCTTCGGGATATATACCCGCTCCGTGCTGGTGCAAACCTGGCCGGCGTTGATCAACGCCGCATACGCTACCGCCTTCGCGGCCAGTTCAGGGTCGGCATCGTCCGCGATGACAGTCGCATCCTTGCCGCCCAACTCCAGATGCAGCTTCTTCATCATCGGCGCGGCGTGTGACGCGATTCGTTGTCCCGTTGCCAGGCTGCCCGTGAAAGCGATCACCGGCACATCCGGATGCTTCACCAACGGCTCCCCCGTTTCCGCGCCGAAGCCCGTCACTACATTGACCACGCCCGCAGGCAAACCATCGAAACAATGCTCCGCCATGTACAACGCGGTCAACGGCGTCATCTCGGATGGCTTGATGACCACTGTATTCCCCGCCGCGAGCGCGGGCGCGACCTTCCACGCCATCAACAGCAACGGATAATTCCAAGGCACGATGCATCCCACTACGCCATAGGGTTCCTTCAAGATGAAATTGAACTGTGAATGTTCGCCCGGCGGGATCACGCGCCCTCGATCATGCCGGCCCAGCTCGGCATAGTAATCGAACGTGTTCGCTACCCACTCCAACTCCTCCTCATTCTCGGGAATCGGTTTGCCCTCCTCCAGCGTCAGCAAATGGACAATCCCTTCCTTGTGATTCCTCACTTTGGACGCGACCTCATGCAGGAGACTGGTCCTCTCGTTCGCCCCCATCCTGCGCCAGGACTGAAACGCCTCCCTGCTCGACCTTACAGCTGATTCCACATCTTCGGCAGTTCCCCTCGGCACGGAATCGATCACATCCTCCGTAGCTGGATTTGTGATTTCGATCTCGCCCTGGGCTTTGCCTTTTGTAAATTCGCCGTGGATGTACATCAGTCTCATAGCATACCTCTATCAGGATTTTAAGTGGAATCTGAATCCGCAAATGGAAGTGTACTATGTCACCCTGAGCATGGCGAAGGGTCTCCGCCGCTACGCGGCGGGATTCTTCCCGGCATTGCGCCCGGGCGCAAGTGTCGCTCCTTTCAGTCGCTCAGAATGACATTGTGCTACCAACACTGGTGGAACTGCTAGATTCTAAGTCAATCTTCCGCAATAGCAGCACGCTCGAGAGTATACACAAAGCACCGAAGATGAATAGACCTTTGTACCCGATCCACGCGCCGGGATAGGCGGCATTCAACCAGTCCAGTGCCGGACCTTCGAGCCGCGCCAGCGCGCCGGAACCAGCCGTTGCCAGATTCGTGAGGCCCAGATATTTGCCCGCTTCCGCTTCGGGTGCGAGTCCGTTTGCGAGCGCCCAGTTCGACGTCAGAAAGAGGCCGATCCCCGCGCCCAGTATGGCACCAAAGATCGTCAGGCCGCGCATGTCGGTGGCAAACATCATCAGAAACATGCCTCCTGCCGCAATGAAAGTTGCAATGTAAAGGATTCGCTTCGCGCCATATTTGTCAGTCAGCCAGCCACCAATGAGAACAAGGATCACCAGCGCTACTGTCAACGCGGCCAGCAGGTCACCGGTCTGCTTGGGCGGGTCAGGGACATGGAGGACATCCTGCAAATAGTACTGCGCAAAGGCCTGCACGCCGTAGATACCGAGCAGGAACAAAGCGCGTTCGGCGATCAGCCACCAGTAGGAGGAATTCTCACGGAAGTTAATTTTGAATTGAGCACGGAATTCTCCCTCACCCTGTCCTTCGGACATCCCTCTCCCGTCAGGCGAGGGGGACTCATGCACACCAAAAATCGTGATCGCCGCGGAGACCGCCAACAACCCCATAACGACCAGCATAATGGCCGCGGGATCTCTCGAAGCAGAATCAAGCAATCGTCCCGCGAGCAGCGAAGCGATGATCAGCGAAAGCATATCCATGAACGTCTTCAACGAGGACGCGACTCCCAGTTGAGTCCGCGGCACTTGGTCAGGCAGGAGTCCCTGCAAAGGTCCGTGCGCGATGTTCGAACTCAATTGCAGGCCAATGTATCCGATGAACAACCAGACCAGTCCTCCACTCCACGCCAATATTGAAAGAAAAATGAAATCAAATAACGTGCCACACACGATCAACGGACGCCTGCGCCCAAAACGCGATTTCCAGCCATCGGAGAGAGCGCCTGACAGAGGCTGGACGAGCATGGCAAGGATCAGTCCGGCGAAAGTCAGCAGACCAAGATAGGTATTCTTTTTCGCGTCGGGCACATAGTTGAGCAACACCGCCGGCAGGATGATCGGGTGCAGTGCATTCCACATGAACGAAAGCCCCACCCAATAGGCATTGAGGACCAGCAGTTGCAACAGCGAAAGTTTTCTCACGCGAATTCTCCTCGTAGGTTCATCGGCAGAAGAGCTGCAATACGGGTCATAACGATTTGCGCGGCTCGCGCGTCTTTTTCATCGGCTGAGAGATCACGCGCGACGCGCAGCTCATACGCTTCTCCAAAATGGAGTGTGAAGACTCCCTCCGCTTCATACGCGCCGACCGGAACAAACTTGAGTCCCGCGTGGGACAATAACAGGCCGAATCTGCCTAGGCCGTGAGCGGGCCGAATCAAAACTCCCGCAGGCGGATCATGCCCCTCGGGCGCGAGTCCGAGAATGGGATTTTGAGCGTGTCTCACAAAGTCCAAGACCTTACGCACCGACGCAGCGCGAGTTTCCACATCCTTTGGGCGCGGCGGCATGGGAGGCATGGTCGTGAAACCGTAGATGCGCGCGAGGCGCGGCAAAATAAAACGCGAGTAGATACTCCCTAAGGACGCATACCACTGGTCAGGATAGATCCATTCACCCGTCATGATCCAGTGCATATCCACTGGGATCGTCGCGGCAATCGCGAAAGCCAGCCACTGCGCTCCAAACCCAACCCGGTGGTAATGATTCACGGTGACAACGCAAGGCCCGCGCTGTGGGATATTTTCAATTCCTAAAACCCGCAAAGATGGGTGTAGATTCTGAATGCAAGCCTCTGCATCCCGCCGAAAATTTCTACGGCGCAAGAGAAGGGCATCGAGAGCAACGCGCGTAAACAGGCCGCGCGGATAAGAATAATCAGGAGGATTCATAAAAATATCGTCCCGAAGGTTTCTGTGAGCAACGTTGTTTGGTGACTCAAACCTTCGGGACGATTTGCGCAAGGCAAATCAGGCTTTCTCAGGGCGCTCTTTCGGCGCCTGCGACTCTTCGATCAGCTCCGGTGGTGTCGCAGCCCCACAGGCGGGGCAGGCAAAATCGTTTTCAGCCGGTACATACGAGCGTTTGCAGTACGGACAATCAATGGCGCGCGGCGCCACGGGCACCTCCACTTCCGTCACCACTTCACGCGTCACTTCACGGGTATGAGTCCGCCCGCCACCCAGCACGACCACCGGACCGAGATTCGGAAAACCGGAACCACCTCCAGATGAGACCGGCTGGGATACCGGTTTTGCCAAAGGCTTTCCTCCGCCCGATGATTTCTTCTTCGACGAACCTCCCGTGAGCCCTTTCCCGCCCGCGCCCAGCACAAGGAACAGCACCGCCACGATCACCACCGCTGCCACCGTCAAAAAAACAATAATGGCGGTTAACCGCAGGGCGCGCGGAATATTGTAGAGCTCATACCCGTAGCTGAAGAGGAACACGCCGCCTACATAAAATGGAGCCAGCAACAGGATCAGCCCCAACCCCAGGCTTTCATTCACCCTGCCCTCGAACCACGTCAGGTAGATGACCAGAATAATCGTCCCCAATGCCGCCAGGGCAATAAACCCACCGGGGATCAAAATATGCAATGGCTTTCCGGGTTTGGAATCATCGTGGTCGTATTCAACCACTTCATGGGTCTTTGCAGCAATCTGCCGGGCACGGTATTGGGATTCGGGCATGGGAATTACCTTTCAATTAATATCGTAGTGCGAGACGCTTTGCGTATCTCGCACTACAGTATACGCAATTACCACGCGTAGGCCTCAGGCGCCTCCCCGCCAGGACCGGGCCAGATCTCGTCCAGTTTCTCAATTTCAGCCTTGCTGAACTTGACCTTGAGGGCACGCAGAGAACCGGTGAACTGCTCCATCGTGCGCGGCCCAATGATCGGCGCGGTCACAGCCGGGTTCGCCAGCAGCCACGCCAATGCCACGTCAGCCGGCTGCTCGCCCATTTGTTTGCAGAACTTTTCCCAGGCTTCGATCTGGGAGCGATATTTCTTGATCTCCTTTTGCCGGCCCTCTTCCGCCCGGCGACCTTCCTTGATCTTCTGCAGAACGCCACCCAGCAAGCCGCTTGCCAGCGGACTCCACGGGATCACGCCGAGACCGTAGTCCTTGCAGGCCGGCAATACCTCCAATTCACTCATGCGGTCCTTAAGGTTATACAGACATTGCTCGCTGACCAGCCCCATGAAGTGACGCGCCCTGGCGGCTTCCTGCGCCTTGGCAATGTGCCAGCCCGCAAAATTGGATGAGCCCACATACAGCACCTTGCCCTGCTGCACCAGGGTCTCCATCGCCTGCCAGATTTCCTCCCAGGGCGTATCGCGGTCGATGTGATGCATCTGGTACAGATCGATGTAATCGGTCTGCAGGCGCCTCAGTGATCCCTCCACGGCCTGGCGGATGTTCAAGGCAGAGAGACGCGATTGGTTGGGCCAATCGCCCATCCGGCCGTAGACCTTGGTCGCGATGACGGTCTTTTCGCGCCGCCCACCACCCTGCGCAAACCAGCGGCCAACGATCTGCTCCGTAATCCCCTCTCCCAGCTTCCCACCATAAACATTCGCGCTGTCGAAGAAATTGAGGCCTAGCTCCATGGCCTTGTCCATGACGGCAAACGAATCTTCTTCGGTGGTGTGCGGTCCGAAGTTCATCGTGCCCAGGCACAAACGCGATACCTTCAGTCCCGTCCGACCTAATTGAGTGTATTCCATGTTATTCTCCTATGCTGTGGATATGAAAACTTTCTCCTCGCCCTCATTATCGCGCATAAATTCCGCCCTTGCATCTTGCTAATGTCATCCTGAATTACGCAGAGATTCCTGTATTTCTGCTCCTTCAGGGGTCATGACCCCTGAAGGAGCAGAAGCGTTACTGATTCAACTCAGCCGCGGTATCATCCATTTGTTTCAGGATGACCGGCACCTGTCCATCCGTCAGATCCGGGTGGCGGATCACATCGAACATATCGGCAAATCCGTCGCCGAGCATCACACGCACCAGCCGCCAGGAAGCCAATTGCGGTACGGTTCTGCCGCTGGACAGCAGCTTCACTCCCTCTGCCCATTCAGGATGATTCGCTGCATAGTCGCCAAGCAGGTTCAACGTTGCAGAACGGAGCGGGAGGAGTCCTGTGCTCTGCACCCAGCGCGCCTGAATCTCCGGTGAAAGCATCCAGCGGAGGAACAACCACGTAGCGAGCTGAGTCACGTCGTCTGACTGAAACATAACAAAGGATGAGCCATACACCACCAGCGCTTCACGCTCCTCACCAGGAAATGCCAGCAATGTCCATTCATCCTTACTGCCTGAGGTAAGGAAGGCCCGGGCCTGATCGGGCAGTTCCTCCAGGCCGGTGGTGGCAAACAATGCCTGGCGGGCGACAAAACGATCGTGCACCGGCAAATCCGGCGAAGGCACCCACGCACAACCTTTCTGTTGTAGAAGCTTCAGATATCTGAACGCAGCGACATTCCCCGGCGCGAGAAACCGATAGCCGTCCTCTTCCTGTATCCCGCCATCGAATGCCAGCATCCACGAGAGCGCGGTGGCTGCGTTCGTATCGATCAACCAGCCGCCTAACGCGTCATTCTTGAGGTCTGTATCCTTGCTCAGAGCCGCGTGCGCTGCGCAAGCTTGAATCTCGAACTCCGTGGAAGTTTTCGGTGGGGAAACAAACCCAAGTTCACGCGCCCAGCTTTCGTTGTAGAGAAGGAAACGGGCCGTCCGTTGGGCCGGGAGTCCATACCGGATCCCATCCACCTCATCCTGCATCCAGATGACGTTGGCAAAATCAGACATCTCCAGCGCGCTGAAACCATAATCGGGGTCAAGCAGATAGGTATTCAGGTCAACCACGTCTTCCTGCCAGTCCAACGCATGTTCCGGGAGCGCGATCACCAGCTGTGGGCGGTTCGAAGCTTCGAGTGCCTCGGTGGTCTGTTGATATAACTCCCCATAGTTCCCTTTGCCCTCCGCGCTGACCACGATCCCCCACTCGTTCAGTTTATTGAACTCCGCAATTTGCGACTCGAACAGACTCGCCTCCGCGCCAAACCAGGGATACCAGACTTTGACCTGCGCCCCGCGCAGCGCCTCTTTCGCGACCCCCAGGCTGCTCACGGCTCGAGTGGGCGTGCCCTTCACCGACACATCTGCCGTCACCCCCGGCCGCGGGGTGTTCGTTACCGCAGGGGTTGGTGGGGTACAGGCTGAAAATGAAAGAATGAAAAATGATAGAGCACAAAACAGTTTTCGCGATGCAGACATCAATAGACCGCCATGGGGACCGGAGTGAAGAGCAGAATAAAGAGAATCAAAACAAGGAGGGCTACCAGGCGCCGGACGGGGTCAAGTTCGGTAATGTCATCGAGCGGCGTCGTGCGAACGTTGCCCAGCCAGAACAGGATCATCACCCATAACAACCATCCATAATTGAACGAAGCGAATGAAAAGGTCAGCAGGACCGGCAGGAAACTCAGCGCGATCAACAGGCCGATCATCGCCGGGAAAATCCGCCGAGCCTTTTCGCCGAACAGCCCATGCGCCACGTGCCCGCCATCCAGTGTGCCGACCGGGACAAGATTCAATGCAGTGACCAGCAATCCGCCCCAACCCGCCAGGGCCACCGAATCGAGTTGCACATCCAGGCCGCCATATGGAATAGGATGGCCCGAGAAGAAGTACTGGAGCCAGTACGTGAACGGCGAGAGGTTTCCCATGCTGGTGGGCTCAGGCAAGAACCTTCCGAAAATGAGATATTTTGATAACAGATAGAAAATCGAATTGCCTTCGAGAAAACCCGAGAATCCCACAGGAGGTCTATCAATGGGTCCCAGTGGTGAAATGGACAGGCCATACCACAAGACCGGTATGGCAATTAACAGTCCAGCCAATGGACCAGCCACACCCACGTCAAACAGGATCCGTTTGTTCTTCGGGATGCCACGCATCGCGATGAACGCGCCGAAGGTGCCTAATGGACTTAGGTCTGGGGCAGGAATAAAAAACGGTAGGGTTGCTGGAATCTTATAATATCGACAGGCGATGTAATGTCCCATTTCATGAGCGAACAGGATGCCCATCATGCTCAACGCAAAGGGCCAGCCGGTGAGCAGATGTTCCAATTTGTAAAACAAGAAAGCCGGGCCATCGAGAGTAGAAGCCGTCTCAGGTGGTATATCGACTGCGGTGAACATCATGCTCAAGATCGTGAGAATGAACAACACGATATTGATGGTTGCCCGCCTGGAGGGTTTGGGAATTTGGATGACCGGCGCAAGGAAAATAACCTGCCTGCCATCCTCTCCCTTTCGAAACAATGGTGTGACCCCATACGGACGCATGGCCTCTGCCAGTTGGTCGTATGCGGCGGCTGAGTCCTCGCCCAGCAATTGCCCGCGATAACGGACAATCCATTCGCGCGGGTTGCCGGCCGTGACATCGTCAATACGGAAGATTCGTGAAACCTGGCTGTTCAAGACTTCGAGATCGGGATAAGACATGAATCACCTTTGTTACAGAGAGGTGACAGTCACTTTAGCTGAGCACTCTTCAAGCAAGTGCAGGGAGCAAAGTGACTGTCACCTGATTGCCATCGATAGGCGAGAGTGGATGGGAGTCGAACCCACCGCGACCCGCAACGCGACCCGCCACAGGTTTTGAAGACCAGGAAGCCCACCGGGACTTAACCACTCCCATGCGTAGCATGCGCAAGGATACTCGAACGCGTGAGGCTTGGCAAGTGAGCACTGTCGACTTTATGTGTGGTGTTTGTTAATTCCCATCATCGCCACCTCGAGCAGGTTGCCACCGGGATCATAAAACATGACCCAGCGTGAATCGCTGTCTTCTTCCACACCCCAAGGCATGTCAACGCCATCAGATTTCAGTTGATGAATTATCTCATCCAGGTTATCCACTGCAAATGCAAGGACAGGAAATCTGGATTGGGTGGAATTTTCTTTCTGTGTGGCTTCCCAGGCAAAATGACCAAATACCAGCCACCAAAATCGAAATGAGGCCGTCCGCGGTCAATGGTCAGAAGCGGCAGACCTAGAACATGGCGGTAGAAATCGGCAGTACGATCGACATCTTCCGCCCACAGAGTAACAACAGCAAGTTTGAGTTTCATATAGTTTTCTCCTTATAAATAATTGGCTCCTTGCAGGATGCATCTGCGATGCATCTGCAACGAGCCTTGAAATGAAAACAGCCCTCCGAAGAGGACTGTTCTTGAGACCAATCAGAACCTATAATTAAAACAATGGACGCTCTTTCAAAAGTCTGGCTCGGTTCGCGTTCCAGGTGCCGCGCTTAACAAGACCAACACAAGTAAGCCGACTACTTTTCCGCACCTTCGTGTGACACGTCAAGGTACAGCTTCAGTTCTCCGAAGGTCCAAAGTCTTGAGTTCGCGGGGGCGATCCTTCGTCAATGATTGGCGGGCGAGGAGGTTCACCAGCACCACGGGGCCAACCTACCCGAAATAAGGGAATTACCTCTTTGATTCGAATAAGTCGAATAAGTCGAAAAACATCAGCAGGCTCAGATGGGACCCCAGCGGACCGCCAGCCAGCTTGAATGTAGTTGTCAGCATTCGCTTTCAGTCGAAAGTCGATCACCTCACGATAAATGCTCCTGAGAGGTATCCGCCAATTGTCCGAATATTTCCGCCAATTGTCCATATATTTTCTCCTTTCCATAGGAAAGTATAAGCGCGGGCTTTCTAGTGTCAAGGATGACGCTGGGCTGTTGGAGCAAAAGCCTCCAGTTCTGGAGCCTCTGTACAGTCGGGTGGGTGCACGCGTCCGACCTCTTGCACCCCATGCAAGTGCGCGAGGCACCTGAGGTGAATTTCGCTTCGGGCTGCGCCGCGTCCTTCTAACACCGCCGTTTCGCCATAAATTAATATAGCCAGGCAGTCGTGAGTGTCAGCCTATGCACGAATAAGGACAATTGTTTAAGCTTAATCGCGCTATGGGGGATATCTGCTTACTTCCTGCACCCGTGGATTATATAGAACGGCAGGGTCAAGTTCGTTATCAGTCCAAACTGTCCTCCCAAATCCACAACTATAGCCAGTTTCAGCTGTGCCTGCCCAAATTCTCAAGACTTCATTCGGTTGCAAAATTCCGCTCAGCGTGCAAGACTGGTCGCCTCGTTCAGAGACAAGCACCCATCCGCTTAGGTTTACCGGTGCACCACTAAGATTTTGAATCTCTACAAACTCTAGCTTTTTGTCGACCAAAACGATGGCAACGAAACTGCCTCTAAGATCAGGTCGGAATGAAGTAGGAAGAATTACTGTTGTTGCTGTTTCGAAACTTCGAGTCGGTAATGAGGTCGGTAATGGGGTCCGGGTAGGAGCTGGCGTACCCGTAGGCGTCGCTGAACTCGTGGGCGTTAATGAACCAGCCGGTGTCCACGTTATTAAGAGAACGCTATCAGCTCCTTGGTAAGTTAGGGTTATTGTAGGGGGCTGTCCCGACTGGGTTAAAGTTGTCGACAATACACCACACAGGCAGAGCAGAAAAAGCAGTCCCATGCCTCCGATCATCAATTTTCCGCTAAACTTCTGTTGTGAGAACCAGCCGGGTATTTCACTTATTGTTTTCATGTTTCCTACAATTTAGAACGGCAGATAACTCGATTTTACTCTGATGCGCTGCCGCCGTATAAGGGTATGGGCTATCTCTTGATTGATTTATGCTGAAAGCAAAAGACTCCATTTCTGGAGTCTCTCTTGTGTCGGGCGGGGAAAAATTTTTTAGCCTGCTGCTTTGCCATTTTTTCGAGCAATTTTTTACGGTCCTTTTTGTTTTTCCAGAGCGGGATCTTGCACATCCCTTCCCTTAGCGTGCATCAGGCACACGCGGAAAAATCCACATCATTTCCCACCCTGCAATTGTTTTGCAGCGATCAGGAAATCAGTATCGAGCTAATTCCAAAACCTGGCATTGGGAATTAGAGCACGATGAGCAGCCACCACGTATAGCTGAACACCAGGAAAGCAAACAAATAGAGGTTCAAACGCTCTCGTTCGTTTGACTGCTGGTATCGTACACGCCAGTATTTCACAGTTCTCTTGAGCTTCTCATTGATCCGTTTCTTATCCATAAAGGTATTCATGAGATATGTCCTTTATTCCTATTGACGAGATGAAAGGCAAAAAGATTCATCACCTATTAGGGTTATTCCTACCTAATTAGAATTAATTATAGAGATGTAAGACTAGGGAATTCCCTGCGGGGAAACTTCTGGGGTTGCCGCTGAGCACGCCGTCCCCTGCGAAGCGCCCTGATAAGGGTACGGACGGCAGCCCTGATGAGGGCAGCCGGACAAAATGGGGAGGCTACCTTAGCACCAACACAAAAGACTCCATTTCTGGAGTCTCTTTTCTGTCGGGGCGCCGAGATTTGAACTCGGGACTTCTTGCACCCCATGCAAGCGCGCTACCGGGCTGCGCCACGCCCCGATTTATCCTGCTCCGACCCTGGCGCTTTCAGCGCCACGTGCGAGCCGGACTGTGCCAATGCCCGAATTGACAGAGCAGCATTATAGTCTTATTTGAACATTCTGGCAACTCAATGATTTAATGCTACAATAAGTCATCTACAGGATGCCGCCTGATTCTCCAAATGCAGTGTTTGGAATATAGTCTGCAAATCGCTTCAGGATGCACGTATTGAACGAAACGAGCGGCACAGCCGGAGTTCCCATGAACAATATGATCGAAGTTCAAATCGACAGTGTACGTGTCCATTTGATGACACCCAATCGCTTAGTGGTACTAAAGCAGATCAACGCCGAACGCTACCTCCCTATCTGGGTGGGACCCTACGAAGCCGAAGCCATCACCATTGCCTTGCAGGAAGTGGAAATGAGCCGCCCGCTGACACACGACTTGCTCAAAAATGTTTTCCATGCGCTCAATGCCCGCATCATACGCGTGGAGGTTGTCAAGCTCGAAAACGACACCTATTTTGGAACTATCGTCGCGGAGCTGAACGGCGCGGAAGTACGCGTGGATTCGCGTTCCTCCGATGCCATTGCATTGGCGGTCAGGGCTCATGTGCCGATCCTCGTCCACCCGAGCGTCATGGAACAGGCCAGCATCGTGCCGGAACAGGATATGCCGCAGGATGGCGGAGAACCTGAAAAAAGCGAACCAGCTCCCCTAACGAAGGAAGGCGCCGAACGCCTGTCCGTCTTTGAAAACTTCCTTGAAAAGCTAGATTTCGATAACCCGGGTAACCCGGAGGACTCAGAAGAAGATAAACCGGACAAACCCAAAAAACCCAAGAAGAAATGACCGACTATATCCCATCTCAAGAACCCTCTGCCCCCACCACAGCCACGGTCATCCCCCACAGCCGTGAAGCCGAAGAAGCTGTCGTAGGGGCGGTCTTCATTAACCCCGAAGTCTATTATGACGTGGCCCAATTCCTGGGCGCCGATGATTTTTACATTCACCGTCTCAGATGGATCTGGGAGGCTTTCGTCAGCCTGCATGAACAACGCGTCCCCATTGACTTGCTGACGGTTGCCAACGAACTGGATAAACGTGGCCAGTTGAATGAAATTGGTGGACGTGGCTATCTCACCTCACTCATCAACCAGGTGCCGTCCTCGCTCAACGCCGAATCCTACGGACGCATCGTGGAGGGCTATTCCGTCCGCCGGAAGATGATCAACGCCGCCAACCAGATCGCTTCGACTGCCTACAACGAGAAGATCAACGTCGACAACGTGATGGATGAGGCCGAGAAAGCCGTCTTCAACGTGAGCGAACGCCGCCTCAAGCATGACCTGCTACCCATTAAAACAGTGGCGAGCGAGTACTACGACCGGATCGACGATCTCGCCCGACGAGCCGAGGACATTGTTGGCGTGCCGACCGGTTTCATCGATCTTGACAAAATGCTCACCGGTCTGCAACCATCCGACTTGTTGATCATCGCAGGCCGTCCGGGACAAGGCAAGACCGGCTTCCTGCTTTCGATTGCAAAAAATGCCGGGTTGACCCACAAGAAACACGTGGCGATCTTTTCGCTCGAAATGTCCAATGAGCAGGTGGTGCAGCGACTGATCGCGCAGGAGACCGGCATCGATTCCCAGCGTCTGCGCACAGGCAAATTGCTGGATACGGAATGGCCGCTCTTCACGCATGCGATAGAGGTCTTCTCCGATACCAACATCTTCCTGGACGATACACCTGCCATCACCCCACTTCAGTTACGGACGAAATGCCGCCGCCTGCACATGGAGTTTGGTCTCGACCTGATCATCATCGACTATCTCCAGTTGATGGGCGGTGACCAGCGCACCGACAACCGCGTCCAGGAGGTCTCATACATCTCACGCAACTTGAAAATCCTGGCGCGCGAGTTGAATGTCCCGGTGCTGGCCGCGGCGCAGTTATCGCGTGCCGTCGAACAGCGCACCGATAAGAGACCTGTGCTTTCGGACCTTCGCGAGAGTGGGAGTCTCGAGCAGGACGCCGACATCGTGATGTTCATCTACCGCCCGGATCAGTATGAGAAGGATACGGTCAAACAAAACATCGCGGAAATCATTATAGCGAAGCATCGAAACGGTCCCGTAGGCAGCGTGGAATTGGTCTTCCGCAGCGCGCTGGCAAAGTTCGAGAACGCGGCGACGAGGGTGTTCAGGCCGAATGAATAAATTATGGTAGGGGCGAAGCATGCTTCGCCCCTACGGGAACCAGATGAACATATTCAAAGGCTTTACCGATTCTGAAACATTCACGCAACTGCCCGATTCCTTCTTCCATCAGCTCCTGAAGGAGATCAAGGATGTGGATGAGTTGAAAGTGACATCGTATTTCCTGTGGCGCGCCGAGCATATGGAAGGTCCGTTTCGGGCGCTGAACAAGATGGATTTCGACGTAAAAGAACTGGGGTTGAGCGCACAGGAGATCAAGTCTGGGCTGGAGAAAGCTGTGAGGCGCGGGAGCCTGCTCAAAGTCCAGAAAGACGCGGTGGTCTACTTCCTGTTGAATTCCCCACGCGGGCGGGCGGGAGTCCAGGCCATCGAAAGCGGAAAATGGAATCCAGCCAACGGAGTCCCCGCGCTGCCGATACAACGTCCGAACATATTCAAGTTATATGAAGAGAATATCGGTCCACTCACACCGTTGATCGCCGACGCCTTGAAGGATGCAGAAGCGCTCTATTCAGATGAATGGATTGCCGATGTGATCGAGATAGCCGTGAAGAATAACAAACGGAACTGGAAATATTGTGAAGCGATTTTGAAGCGTTGGAAAGAAGAAGGAAGACATGGACAAAAAAATCAGCGGGACGCTCTCAAGAGTTCTGAGCGATACACCCAGAGTGAGTTCGCAGAATATCTCGACTGAAATGAGCGCCGCGCCGCTGCTTGGAAAACCCGATTGCCCTCACTGTGGCGGCATCGGCTTTTTGCGGCTGGACGTGCCGGTGGGACATGAGAAGTTTGGCCGGCTCGAGCCGTGTGTGTGCCGCGCCAATGAGATCAGCGAAAATGCTCGTCAGCGGCTGTATGAAATGAGCAACCTGGAACGGTTGAGCCATTTGACGTTTGCGAACTTCAATCTGTCGGGCAATCCCAAGGCGGAATTTGTGTCACCTCAGGAAGTTGCCAGCCTGCGTGATGCGCTGGATGCTTCAGAGGAATTTGCTCGGACTCTCAAGGGTTGGTTGTTGCTGGAAGGCTCGTATGGCTGCGGCAAGACCCACCTAGCGGCCGCGATTGCCAATGATACCGTGCAACGTGGTGTGCCAACTCTATTTATTACAGTGCCCGATTTATTGGATTCGCTCCGCTTTTCTTTTAGCGATCCCGAAACGTCATTCGAAGCGCGCTTCGAAGACATCCGCAATGCAGATTTATTGGTGATGGATGACTTTGGCACACAGAATGCCACGCCGTGGGCGCAGGAAAAACTCTTCCAGATTATCAACTATCGCTATATCAACAAACTTCCCACTGCGATTACCACCAATTTGATCCTGGATGAAATCGAAAGCCGCATCCGTTCACGTTTGCAGGATGCTGACTTCGTGAAATATATCCGCATTATGGCGCCGGATTACCGCCGCCCAACGGAGACGAGCAACCCGGGCATCTCGATGTTGTCCTTTTCACACATCAAGACCATGTCATTCGGGAATTTTGAAACGCGCGACGAGGAAGTTGGCAAGGAGATCGTCACCACCATCGTCAAGGAGAAGCAGGATCGCTACGGCCGTTCGTTCAAAGACAAGGAGATCATCCGCGAAAAGGTGACCGCGCAGCATATCAAGAGGCTGCACGAAGCATTGGATGCAGCCGTACAATTTGCGGAAAATCCAAACGGCTGGCTGGTGATCCTGGGAGGATCACACAACGGTAAGACCCATCTCGCGGCGGCGATTGGAAACTATCGTCTGTTGCTGGGCGGACAGGCGATTCTCGCTGAAGTCTCGACTCTGCTCGATTATTTGAAAGCCACATTTCGCCCCAACTCCGACGTGACGTTTGACCGGCGGTCCTATGAGATTCGCACCACGCCTCTGCTGATGCTCGATGACCTCAAGGAGAGCGGCATCAGCTCGGTGTGGGCGGAGGATAAACTGCATCAGATCCTCAATCACCGCTACTATGCAAACCTGCCAACTGTGATCACTTCGACCCTTGACCCCGATAGTTTCTCAAAGAGCTATCCCAGCCTTTGGAATAAGATCCTGGATACCAGCAAGTCTCAGATCTGCGTGATTGACATGCCTCCCTATCGGCGGCCGATGAAAGCAAAGAAGGCTTCTTCTGCAAAGAAGAGCAAATAACAAGCGAGCTCCGGTGGTTGAGTAAGCGCCGTGTTCGTCCGGTGCTGTATCGAAGCCACCAGATATAAGAAAAATACTCGTAACAAAATTACTGTGCTTACATATGGTCGCTATACGTGGCGCGAAGCGCTACCACTCGACCACCGAGTCCCTCTTTTTCCATACTCAAAATCATCAACCTGGTTGAAAACTGTTATCAATCCGGCTTACGGGGGTTTTCACGCGCCATTCTAGATATTTCCCTTGCCTTCGAGTATAAACGCCGCTAATTGGACAACTAAAGTCATATTCAGGAGAAAATAGAAAAATGTTACCAACTTACCTGCTGTCCCTGCGTGAGGGACTTGAAGCCGCTCTCATCATCGGCATCGTGCTTGGGGCAGTGAACAAAATCCGCCGGGCTGACCTCATCCCCAGCGTGTGGCTCGGCACTTTGAGTGCAGTTATCGTCAGCATCCTGACAGCCGTGATCCTTACGAGTTTTGGCATGTCGCTGGAAGAGGGAGCGGAACAAATTTTTGAAGGCATTACCATGCTCCTCGCCGCAGGCATCCTCACCTGGATGATCTTCTGGATGGGAAAACAGGCACGCTTCCTCAAAAGCGAACTGGAAGCCGGCGTCAATAAGGCTGCCTCCACCACTGGCAAGAGTGCGGTTTTCTGGCTGGCATTTGTAGCAGTCGTCCGCGAAGGCGTCGAACTGGCGATCTTCATCACCGCCGCATTTTTTGCCGGGAACGCGAGTGAAGCAAACAGCAACACCGTTCCAGTGTTGGCTGGCACGATCCTGGGCCTCGGGACTGCGGCCTTGCTGGGCTACACCATCTTTGCCACCACCGTCCGGCTCGACCTGCGCCGTTTCTTCCAGGTAACCGGCCTGTTGTTGATCCTGTTCGCCGCCGGACTGGTCGCGCACGGTGTGCATGAGTTCAACGAAGTAGGCTGGATTCCGGCGATCGTCGAACATGTATGGGACGTGAACATGATCCTTGACGAGAATTCGTTCGCTGGCCAGTTGCTCAAGACCTTGTTTGGCTACAACGGCAACCCGTCGCTCACCGAGATGATCGCTTACTTTGTTTACATTGCAACCGTCTTTGTTTTCTGGCGAAGAGATAACAAAGTCGCCGTAAAGGCGACAGCAGCCTCGCAGGCATAGGCTAGATTAGAAATAAGGACAGGCTCCGCGTCTTTCTAAGCCGGAGCCTGTTTCTGATTAAAATGCTCTGTCAGGGGCTAAGCCCCTGACAGAGCTACTACATCTCAAACACTTCTTGAAATGCCTTCACCACTTCCTGTTTCACTTGATCCATCGAGGGCGGCTGCATTAACAAATCTGCGAGCGAAACGACCGGTTCATCCTGCAACCCACAGGCGATGATGCCATCCCAATATTCCATGTCGGGATTCACATTCAACGCAAACCCGTGACGTGACACGCCACGCGCATCCACCTTCACGCCGATGGCCGCGATCTTGGCCGGTTTTTGGCGATCCTCGGGTTTGCATCTGGCACAGCGCGAGTGCACGTCAGCTTGAATCCATACGCCCGTCAAACCGGGACGCTGCCCCGCGGCGAGGCCAAGATTTGCCAGCGCAGCGATAAGCGTCTTCTCCAGATTGCGCACATAGCCCACATAATCTGCCTGAGGCAGTTTATTCTCTGAATCAACCTGACCAAGCGATAACAACGGATAGCCGACGAGTTGCCCCGGTCCATGATATGTGACATCTCCACCGCGATCCACCCAGTGGATGGCAATGCCCTTTTCCTTCAGTTGCGCTTCGCCCCACAACAGGTTTTCCTGCTTCCCGCGCCGCCCAAACGTATACACATGCGGGTGTTCCAACAACAAGAGAGTTGGCGCGCGCTTCCCCTCTGCGATCTCTAAGGCATATTGGTCCTGCAATTTCCACGCTGTTTCATATTCGATCAAGCCAAGATCAAGGATTTCCAGGTTCACACCATATTTCCTGAATTCTGTTTCTTCGACCTCTCCCAATGTCCCAGGCCATCGTATGCCGCGTATTTGTATGCATCCGCAAGGGTTGGGTAGTTATAGACCGCGTGAATGAAGGCATCGATCGTCTCCTCCTCGAGCATCACGTGCGCAGCGATGTGGATTAATTCCGAAGCCTGCTCGCCGATGATATGCGCGCCGAGTAATTTTTTATCAGCGGGCGAAAAGATGAGTTTGATCATCCCGCTCATGTCGCCGATGATCTGTCCGCGCGGGTTGTTTTCGTAGTAGGCACGCCCGATGAGATGCGGGATCTGCTTTTCCCGGCACTCATCCTCGGTGACGCCCACCATCGAAATCTCAGGGATGGAATAAACCGCCAGCGGCAGGATGTGCGACATTTTTTCCTTATACTCCAGCTGAAAGGCGTGAACCATCGCCACCCGCGCCTGTTCCATGGAA
Source organism: Anaerolineales bacterium (assembly GCA_035720235.1). Classification (GTDB taxonomy): domain Bacteria; phylum Chloroflexota; class Anaerolineae; order Anaerolineales; family Villigracilaceae; genus Defluviilinea. Next base: position 40,126 of record DASTOH010000196.1, read on the forward strand.
GTGGATGCCAACGCCGGGAAACCGATCACATCGCCCGCCGCATAGATATTCGGCACGCTCGTCTGAAATTTATCATTGACAAGGATCAGCCCGCGATTGCCGGTATTCACCCCGATCTGTTCCAACCCCAGCGCCTGTACGTTGCTCTGCCGGCCTGAAGCAATGAGTGCAATATCGAACTCCATGACACGCTGTTTATCCAACGTGATTTGGACATGATTCTCATGAGGCTCGATGGCAGTCACCTTGTGTCCTAAGGCAAATTTAAGACCCAGCAAATTGAGTTGATCCTGCAGGCGATGAATCATCTCATAATCAACGAACGGCAGAACCCTTTCCTTCGGTTCGACCAACATCACCTGCACACCCAGCGCGGCAAAGATGGAGGCATATTCGGTCCCGATGACTCCCCCGCCCACCACTGCCATCGTTTTTGGGATGCGGTTCATATGCAGGATCGAATCTGAATCGTAGATCAAATTACCATCAAAGGGAATCTCCGGCGGGTGATAGGGAGATGAGCCGGTAGCAATCAGGATGATATCTCCGCCGATTTCCGTCTCTCCTTCAGACGAAGACACGCGCACCGTATGTGCATCCTTGAATGCAGCCTCACCGCGCACAAGAGTGATATTATGGCGATGAAGATTGTTCTCGATAATCCGACGCTCATTCTCTACAACAATTTTTTCGCGGTGCATGAAATCGGCCACCGACATATTTTCCTTGAGCGAGTAATCGATGCCATACAAGCCTCGTTGCTGCAAGCCGGAATAATATAGCGCCGCTTCCCGCAAGGTCTTGGATGGAACGGTACCCGTATTGATCCCCGCGCCGCCCACATAAGGAGCACGCTCGATCAACGCTACCCGCTTCTCGAAATATGCCGCCTGCGCGGCGCCTTTCTCCCCCGCCGGCCCCGAGCCGATGACGATCAAGTCGTAGTGTTCCATGGTGCACCTCCTTGCTCCAATTGCCAGACCAGCCCACTGCTGCTCAAGTCGCCGTCCTCCGCGAAGGAGGCCGCTGAGCGCAAAATTATTTACCTGAACAAACGACGATACAAATCTGATTCTAACAAATTGTGCGGGTCACAACGCGTTTTGAGTTTCCTGAATTTCGCGAGCGTCTCATCACCCAGAAATCTTCGCGCGCTTTCAGCCGAGGTCTCACCATTCTTGGCAAAATAGAACCGTCCACCTGCCTCCAGCACGAGCTGATCAAACTCCTGCAGCATCCCATGCAGCACCCTGCGATTCCGGTCGGTAACCTTGAAATCCAGCGCGAGGGAAAAGCCGTCCACGCCATGCGTGAGCAGGAATGCATCCGGACGATGACGCTTGGTCACGCCTAGATAGGAAGGCAGATTGCGACGCTGAGATAATAACAATATCTCACGCCAGACGACTTCAGCAGTTTCCTTTGGTAAAAATGACTGGTATTGAATCAATCCACCGCGCCCAAAGGAACGCTCCCAATCCGGCACATAATCCAGCAGGAAGTGAAACGCGGCATGCGACTGCCTGAAGGTGTGATCCCGCAGGGATGCAATATATTTTGCCGTATTGATTCCCCATACCCCCCAACGATTCAAGAATGGATTCATGAGGTAATGCAGCAATGACTTCGGCATCAGGCCAAACATCCGGTCAGGCAGATGTTGGTGTTCGAGCCGCAGGGTCTTTTGTGCATCCGGATCTTCTCCCTCGCACAGATTTCGCGCAGCGTGTATCTGACCACGCCCGAGGCTTTTCCCTTTGGCGGTTGTATCGAGCCAGCCTACGATGTAATCATGATCGGGGGCGTGTTCGAGTAAGCCGCCCAACTGCCGGCTGAGATCCGCCACGGGCCACGCGTCCACAGAGATAAGTCCCGAATGGATGCGTTTCATCTTCAACGTGATAGATGTGAATATGCCAAGCATTCCAAGTCCGCTGATCATCGCGTAGAACAGATCGGCGTTCATTTTCGGAGAACAGGTAACCAGCGCGCCCGTCGGCATCATCGCAGTAAATTCAATCACATGCTCACCAATGGGACCCACCTGAAAGTTATTCTTACCGTGGATGTTCGCCCCGAGACAGCCTCCCAGCGTTGTTTTCATCGTACCGGAGACAACTGGAGGCCACCAGCCGTCCGGTTCGACCTTCTGCCAGAGTTGCTCCAGCGTAACGCCGGATTCGCATCGCACCAGGCCGGAGGCTGGATCCCATTCCAGGATCTGATCCATGCTGGTCATATCCAGCACGATCCCACCGCTGTTGAGTGAGGCATCGTTATAGCTGAGCCCTGTCCCTCGTGCGACGACTTTCAATTCAAGTTTCTTCGCGAGCTGAAAGGCTTCGTAAATGTCCTCCGTGGTACGGATTCGGAGGCGATACGATGAGGCTTTGAGCGAATGCCCAAAGTTTTCGATCTGCGTAAAGGTATTGTTGAGGTTCATGAATTGACTAAGTCAGCGTCCTCACTGCCGTCCATAGGGACGGAGTGCGCAAAGGACGCTGGCAGGAGCGAATTAAAAGGACAGTCTTCTGAAAATAAACGAAGGCGTGTGCTGAATCGCCAGCATAATCCAGCGCCAGATGGGCGCGGTGTAGATCACCTGTTTGCGTTTCCGAATGGCTTTCACGATATCGTCTGCCGCTTGGGAGGGTTCGATCGCAAACGGAGTTGCGCCCTGCGCGGCTTTGAGCATCTCGGTTTTCAGAAAACCAGGCTTCACCGTAAGCACATGCACGCCGTGCCGGGTAAGCCGGTTGCGCAGCGCTTCCAGGTAGGTCGCCAGCCCGGCTTTGGAGGTGTTGTAGCCGGGGTTGCCTACACGCCCACGGTCTCCGGCCACGGATGCAATTCCCACGATCTGCCCCCCCTTTGCGGATTGGAACATCTCTGCAATAGGATGCAGCCACGCCATCGCGCCGATCAGGTTGACATCGATCATCTTGCGATCGTTTTCGAAGTTATATTTATCGATCCCACCGGGCGGGTAATTGACCCCCGCCACAAAGATGACCAGATCCAGGCCGCCCAGGTCGGCAACAATTTTTCGGAGCAGGTCTGGCACCCTGTCATATTCAATCACATCATGGACGTAAGCCAGCGCGCGTCGATCCTTGGCGGACGAATTGATCTCCGCACAGAGAACGGCCAGCTTTTCCTTGCGGCGGGCCAGCAGGGCCAGTGAAAACCCCTCCTGCGAAAGTTTTCGGGCAAGTTCGGCTCCGAGGCCATCTGAGGCGCCGATGATGAGACCGCGCCGGCGTGGATTCAGCGGGGTCGCAGGAGCAGGCCGGGGTAAGTCTGCAGCGGAAACGGGATCTGACACAGTGTCCTCCAGAAAGGAATATCTTGATTGTAGCATATCCCCTGCCAGCAGGTTGTAACGGGCATGTAATACATCCTGCATAGCGAATGATTATAATGACCTCTATGAAAGGCAGTTTTGCAGGATAGAAATCCCTCTCAGCGATCCTGCAATCTATGATTAATTTCCGCATGGGTAAACCTTCAAAGAATGAGTGAACATCGCCTGAAAATTCTTGCGCTGGCGCGCCAAGCGCTGGAAGCACAGGGTGGGTCTCCGGTCGAAACCAACTACCTTCTAAAACTCCTGGACATCCTCTCCGCCTCCGTAGAAAAGTTCTCCTCGAACCCTCAGGAGAAGCCCGAATATCTGGTTCAGGGACTGTTTGATAATCGCGCGCTGCTGGCGCTGCTCAAACAGCAGGCAGATGAACTGGTCGCGCTCAAGAATCTGAGTATGCACCTGACATCCAGTTTGGATTTGCCTGATGTACTGGACGCGATCACTTCTGAAGCGATGGGTCTGATCGCGAACGCACGCGATGTGAATATCTACTTATATAAGAATAGAAAACTGACCTTTGGCGCCTCCCTGGATTCAACTGGGAATCAAAATAAAATTTTGGCAAAACCCAGAATGAATGGTCTCACGTATACGGTGGCCCGTAACGGAGAAATGATCATCATCGAGGATATGAGAAGCCACCCGCTGTTTGTCAACGCGGCCGTGGAGTGGCTGGGTTCGATCATTGGGCTGCCTCTCAAAGTGGGTGACATAGTCGTCGGTGTGATGAATGTTTCACGCACCATCTTTGGAAGTTTTGAGGAGTCGGAATTACAGCTTCTCAAAATGCTTTCAGATCAGGCCGCGATTGCAATCTCAAACGCCAGCCTGCACCAGATCGTGAGCAGACAGGCTTACAGCGATACCCTGACCGGGCTCCCCAACCGCCGCGCGTTGGATGAACGGCTGGAGGAGGAAGTCCTCTCGGCACGCAAGAATGATTATTCCTTTGCAGTCATCATGATGGACCTGGATGGATTCAAAGCCGTGAACGATACCTACGGTCACCCCCTGGGTGATGACGTGTTACGCCTGGTCTTCAACCAGATGGCACGTGGTGTCCGCAACACCGATTTTCTGGCGCGCTATGGAGGCGATGAGCTGACCCTGATCCTCAGCCAATCTGACCTGTCATCTGCTTTGATCGTGTCTGAGAAGATCACTGAAGGCATGAAGAGGCTCAAATTCAAATTACCCGATGGCAAAAGACTCAAGCTGGGCATCTCCGGCGGCATCGCCATTTTCCCGGTCAACGCCCGCAACGGAGCTGACTTGCTGCGGGCGGCGGATGCAGCCCTGTACAAAGCCAAGAAGTATGATCGCGGCACGTTTCAAGTCGCGCGCGGCATCACGGGGCCGCTGGCCACGCATACCATTGCTGAAGCGTAAGTCTCCCATTCGTTTAGCGGGGGTTATAATCGTAAGAAAACTCAAAGGCCCTAAAGGTTTATACAAAATTGCAGCTCTCAGACCGCCAATGAAAACCTCTAGGGTCTTTCCATAAATGGAGGAATTTCCATGCATCGCAGAATCAAAATCATCCTCAACCCCATGGCAGATATGGGTAACGCCTGGCGTGTGGCCCGCGATCTGCGTTCGATCACGGAAGAGCATGGCGGCGTGGATTGGAGCGGAACTGTCTATCCCGGCCATGCCATTCAGCTCGCCAGACAAGCCGGCAGTGAGGGCTATGATCTTGTGATTGCGATGGGCGGGGATGGAACGGTGCACGAAGTGATGAATGGCCTCATGCAGATACCAGAAAACCAGCGCCCCATTCTGGGTGTCGTACCGGTAGGTTCCGGCAATGATTTTGCGCACGGCATCAATGCTTCTACAATCCCAACCGAAGCGCTGAAACGCGCCATTAACGGTGAGCCGTACACAGTGGACCTGGGCTTGATGACCGATGCCCACGGGCGCAGGGAATATTTCGATAATACGCTTGGCATCGGTTTTGGCGCCATCGTCACGATTCGTTCACATCAGATGCCTGTCCTGCGCGGCTTCCTGATGTATCTCACCTCTGTTTTACAGACGATCATTCTGGATCACAACCCCATCACCATGCAGATCGAAGCGGATGGTGAGCGCTGGGAACAGAAAGTGATCTATCTCGTATTGTGCAACGGGCCACGCGAAGGCGGTGGCTTTCTCATTGCGCCTGATGCCAAAATAGATGATGGCATCCTCCACTATGCCATGATCACCGACGTCAGCCGCCCCATGATGTTCCGCATCGTGCCGGAAGTGATGAAAGGCACACATGGCCGTTTCAAGCAGGTCAAGATGGGTACATGCAAAAGATTTACAATCTCAGCCAATCGTCCACTGTACATTCATGCCGATGGGGAGATCTTCACGGGTCCCGGCACAGATCTGCGCCAGGTGAGTTTCGAAATTTTGCCGAACGCATTGAAGGTCATTCGCGGCTAATTCATGAAACAGGCACTGCACTAAAATTCGTACTGCATATTGCGTAACCATGCCCGATTTAGCTCACTCCCTTCTCAAACAAGATATAGGCCACCTCCGCATCATCGCGGAATTTTGGGGACTTGAGCTGGATTCGGCCGAAGTGGACTCTGCGCGGGAGGAGTTGTCCGCTTCGCTCCTCGAACCGAGCCTGCTCGGCGAATTAATGGACTCACTCTCCTCGCAAGCGGACTCTGCCATCACCGATCTCGTCAACTCGGGCGGCCGAATCCCCTGGCAAGCCTTCACCCGCAAATATGGCGACATCCGCGAGATGGGCGCTGGCAAACGTGACCGCGAACGCCCACATCTCAAGCCTGCTTCCACCGCAGAACTGCTTTTTTATCGCGGCCTGCTCGCCCGGGCCTTCTTCGAGACCGAAAAAGGCTTGCAGGAATTCGCTTATATTCCCGATGACCTGTTGCTATTGATTGAAAGTCGCAAAGCGGGAGAGGAAATGCCTGTCCCAACCGAGGCACTGGGTCGCCCTGCCTCGCCCAAGGAAAAGGGCAAAGAGATTCTTGCCAACGATTGTATCCTGGATGACGCCACCACTTTGCTCGCCGCCCTTCGTACGGGTAAGGCGGATTGGCCCTTGCAGGATGCTTCGCGACAATCCGACCTACGAATGCAAGCCTTACTTACCACCGCAAAACTGATCAAAAAGAACACGCTCCAGCCTGAGGCTGTAAAAGCCTTTCTTGAAGCTCCGCGCCCTGATGCCCTGAAAATACTGCACGATGCCTGGATGGAAAGCACCACCTTCAACGAGTTGAAACTGATGCCAGGTATTATTTGTGAAGGTGAATGGACCAATCAACCTCAGGAAACACGTGAATTTCTGCTAAACCTGCTGGATGCCATTCCGGAAGGCAAGTGGTGGAGCCTCCATTCGTTTGTGCGTGACATCAAACAAAAATATGCCGACTTTCAGCGACCGGCCGGTGACTACGACTCATGGTTCATCAAAAGGCAATCGGATGGAGAATACCTGCGCGGCTTCGCATACTGGGACCAGGTGGATGGCGCGCTCGTCAAATATTTCATCACAGACATTTTGCATTGGCTGGGACAAGTCGATTTATCCATTGCAGATGGTTCAGCAGAACCAACTGCTTTTCAGGTATCGTCCGCCACGGCAGGGAAAGATGAAAGAGGAAAGATCGTTGTTTCATCCAGTGGAAAAATCAGCGTGGAACAATTCGCTCCACGCGCAGTTCGCTATCAAATTGCACGTTTCTGTGAATGGGAAGAATCGAAAGGAAACGAATATAAATATCAAATCACCGCGCAATCTCTGAAGCACGCCAAAGAGCAAGGGCTGAAAGCCGAACAGCTCCTGGCGTTGCTGGTCAGGCATACAAACAACAAAGTCCCACCGGCATTGGTCAAAGCCCTTAAACGCTGGGAGGTGAACGGGACGGAGGCGCGAGTTGAGACTCAGGTCGTTTTACGAGTCAGCCGGCCTGAGGTCCTGGATGAGATGCGGAGATCAAAGGCTGGGAAATTTCTGGGTGAAGTATTAAGTCCCACGGCGGTGATCGTCAAAAGTGGAGCCATCGCCAAAGTGATGGAGGCTTTAGCTGAGTTGGGTCTGTTGGCAGAGGTGGTGAAGGACTAACCACCCAGAGCCCTGACAACGACTTCCTTCAAGTCCAGCAATTTGCCACGTTCAAGTCCAGCTTCGATATCGTCGGCACGAACCTTCTTCATATCTTCCAGGACGATTTGAATATCGCGGCGCGTGTCGCTGTTCGTTTCGGGGTGATACATGCACAAGCCCAGGACCTCGAGCGCCTGCTCGCGTTTGCCTTCCGCCGCAAGGATGTTTGCATAGCCCACCAGTGAAAACAAGATCCACGCGATGGAGGTGTTCTCGATGTTGAGTTGCAGCGCCTCGCGCACTGTGGCGTAGGCCGCGCGCATCTCGCCCAGACCTACCTGCGAGTAAACGAGATTGATGAGCATGAGCGGAACGGCGTGGCGATTACCCAGCTCGCGGGCGAGGGCAATGCCCTCCAGCGCGTAAGGTTTGGCTTCGGCATACGATCCTTGCACGCGCCTGAGTTCGCTCAGGTTGTTATACGCCCGCGCCAGACCAAATCTGTCGCCCGCCTGTTTGCAGATCTCGATGGCTTGCAGGTAATACGCGTGCGCCTGTTCGAATTGACGGTTGTTCACGCTGACCATGGCCAGCATGTTCAATGAAAATGCCTGCGCGACGGCATCGCCGGTCTTCTTCGCAAATTCATAACTCTCCGTGCCGTATTTTTGCGCGTCAGCATATCTGCCCTGATAGTGACTGATATACCCCAGGTGGGCAAGCGTATACGCGATGACTCCCGTGTCGTTGAGTTCGTGGGCGATGGCAAGGCTTTCCCGCAAGTGTCTTTCAGATTGATCGAAGTTGCTCTGCTCCAGCCCGATCCGACCCAGCCGCGCCAGCGCCTTGGATTCAAGCCCTCTGTCATGGATGGTGCGGGCGAGGGCGATACAGCCCTCGAAGCGCGCGGTAGCGGTGGCATGATCCGTGAGCGACAGATGCGCCGAGCCGATGGTCAGTAAAAGGCGGGCGCGCACGGCGGGGTTCTTTTCTTCGGAGGAGGCGAGAATTGCCAGGGCACGCTCGGCGGCGGAAAGCGCCTCCCGGTACGCGCTCAACCGCATGGACTGATCCGCGGCGCGCTCGAGAAATTCGACCGCCCGCGCCGTATCACCTGCCAGTTCATAATGCTGGGCAATGAGTCCCAGATATTCATCCACGCGTTCGCCGCTTTGCTGGATCAGCCAGTCCGCCGCCATGCGATGATACAGTTTGCGTTTGGCTTTGAGTACGCGTTCATACGTGACCTCGCGCAGAATGGCATGTTTGAAAATAAATTCCTGCACTGTATCGAACGTGGACGGCAGATGTGGGAAGACCAACTCTTTATTCCTCAAAGCGCTGAGTACAGCATGGACGTCCTCCCCGCCTGCCAGCGCCTGGGCGCTCTCTGAGCCGCGCATCGCCTCCACCGCCGCGTCCCAAAACGTGCGACCAATCACCGCCGCACGTTCCAGCACGTCGCTCTCGGTGGAGGGGAGTCTATCGAGGCGTGCCTGCAGGACGCCCGTCAATGTGGCCGGGACGCGTAGTTGTGTCAGACGGTGGGGAGAAATCTGCCAGATGTCCTCGCCCTTTACGATCACACCATCCTCGATCAGTACCTTGATCAACTCTTCCAGATAAAACGGGTTGCCCTCCGCGTTCCGGGCGAGAGTCTCTACCAGTTCCCGAGGCGGGTCGGGTACGTTCTGTAAAATTTCGCCAACCAATTCACGGCTGGCTTCGAGATCAAGATTCTTGATCGTGACGATCTCACACAGCGGGAAGCTGTTTCCCCAGTTTGCGCGAGTCTCATCCGAGCTGGGACGAGCTGTACACAATATAAACAGCGGTAAATCAATTTCCAGCTTTGCCAAATATTCGATCAAATCCAGTGAACCGTTATCCGCCCAATGGATATCGTCCAGCAACAGGACGATCGGCGTATCCAGCGCAAGTTCCATAAAGAACTGGGCAATGTGGTTGAACGAACGATCTCGAATCTGGCGCGCGTCATTGCGAATACCGCGCACAAACGCGCTTTCGGAAAAATCATAACCGAGCAGTTCGCCGATCAGCGCGGCGCGTTCCTCGTTCTCCGCGCCGACTGTCCCCGCCAGGCCCCTCACCAGCTTCTGACGCGCCTCGGCCTGTGAGTCGCTATCCAGGATATGAAAGCGCGCGCTGAACACATCACGCAACAGACTGTATGGCAGACTCGTCGTCTCCTCGTCGGCGCGACCCTTGAACAAATAAAACCTTGTCGGATGCAGGTCCAGCCATGCCTCAATTTCGTAGATCAGGCGGCTCTTGCCCAAACCCGCGTCGCCTTTGACGATGACAACGCTCACGCGGCGATTGACCGCACACTGCTCCAGCGCGGACTGGATGACCTGGAATTCCGCTTCGCGCCCGACCATGCGGGTTGTTACACCTTCGACGCCTCTTCTGCCGATCCGGAACGTGCGCGGTCTCACGCGCTGGACAATATACGTCTGCAAGGGAGCACTCTTACCCTTGACTGTGATCGGCATCTGTTTCTGCACATCGAACACGCCACGCACAAGTTCGTAGGTATCGTGCGAAATGAGAGTCTCACCCCCATTGGCAGCGTATACCAAACGACTGGCTGTGTTGACCGTATCGCCCATGGCAGTATATTCGCCTTGCGTACCAATCGCGCTCAACAAGACCGGCCCGCTATTGATCCCCACTTTCAAGTGGATGGGGAATGCCCCTGCGCCTTCCTTGAAGGTCTCCTGTATTCTGAGCGCGGCGCGGACCGCGCGTTCGGCATCATCTTCACGCGCAGTTTCTGTTCCCCAAAGGGCCATCACTGCATCACCAATGTGTTTGTCAATGTAACCGCCATGTTCCTGAATGACACGGTCGGCCCGGCTCCAGAGGCGGTTGACAAGATTCGCCACATCTTCCGCGTCCCTGTTTTCGGAGAAGGCGGTAAACCCTGCGACGTCGGCGAATAGGACAGTGACCAGCTTCCGGCGCGCCTGAGTCACCGCATCCTGTTGCGTGGCTTGCCTTTCAAGCTCGCTGAGTTGGTCGCGCAAAACCATCAGGGTTGTTTCCACCACGGCATCCCCCAGAACTGAACGCATACCCTCCTGGGCGTCGATGGCTTTTTTGAGGTCGGCAATTTGCTCTCGCAAGGATTTGGCAGTCATTGGATAGACAGATTATAAATCGGATTTCCTCATCGTTGGTGCTTGAAAGTGATCTCCTAATCTTTACGGAAACATGATGATTGTGAAGAAAATTGTGACAGAAATTCCAGTCAATATTGCTATAATGCCAAGGAAGAAAAAATTACCACTTACCCATATCGCGAGGACGCTTCGCGGCTTCGTTGCGTCTCACCTGCACTTGTCCCTGCGGGACAGGTGCAAGTGTCGACCCTCCTCGCAATGACACAATAAAAGGGAGTCCCCATGTCCAAACTCGACTGGATCACGCAGGAAATTGACGGCTTGAAGGAACAGGGCTTGTACAATCGCATTCGCACGATCGGCTCGGCGCAGGGTGCGCGCATCGTTGTGGATGGCAAGGATGTGCTCAACTTCTGCTCGAACAATTATCTCGGCCTAGCGAATCATCCCAAACTCGTCGAAGCCGCGAAAGAAGCAACGAAGACATTCGGTGTCGGTCCCGCGGCGGTGCGTTCGATTGCCGGTACCACGGACCTGCATGTGCAACTCGAGCAACGTCTCGCCAAGTTCAAAGGTGCGGAGGATGTCATCACATTCCAATCTGGCTTCACTGCGAATCTTGGAACGATCTCGGCACTCGCAGGGAAAGAGGATGTGATTTTTTCAGACCGCCTCAACCACGCATCCATCATAGATGGATGCCGTCTCTCAGGCGCGAAGATCGTGGCGTATGAACATAATGACCCGGGCGCGCTCGAGGACGCGATCAAAGAACACGCTTCGTCCTACCGCCGGGCCTTGATCATCACTGATGGCGTCTTCAGCATGGACGGCGACATCGCCCCTCTCCCCGCCCTGTATGAGGTCGCCAGGAAGTATGATATCCTCTTCATGGTGGACGACGCGCACGGCGAAGGGGTTCTCGGTAAAGGCGGCCGCGGCATCGTGGATCACTTTGGCCTGCACGGCAAAGTGGATATCGAAGTCGGGACCATGTCCAAAGCATTTGGCGTGGTCGGCGGCATGGTCGCAGGCGACAAAGTCATCATCGAATGGCTGCGCCAACGCGGACGACCGTTCCTGTTCTCGTCCGCGGTCACCGCGCCGGATGCGGCAGCCTGTCTCGCGGCAGTTGACCTGCTGGAAGAATCCACCGAGTTGGTGGACAAGCTCTGGGACAACGCCAAATATTTCAAAGCCGAAATGAAGAAACTTGGATTCGATACCGGTGTGAGCGAAACACCGATTACGCCGATCATGCTCGGCGAAGCGCCGCTGGCCCAACAATTCAGCCGTGAGCTATTCGAAGAGGGCGTGTTTGCCATGGCCATCGGTTTCCCCACTGTGGCAAAAGGCAAGGCACGCATTCGCGTGATGATCTCTGCCTCGCATGACAGGGATGATTTGGGTCAGGGCCTGGAGGCGTTCGCGAAGGTTGGGAAGAAACTGGGAGTCATTTAGTTGGCCAGTCACATAGTCTGAAAACACGACCTCCGAGCCAAAAACTCGGAGGTCATGTTTACTTGTCTACTTGTTTACCTGCTCCCCTACCTCGCGTACGCATCCAAAAACTCGTCCCACGCTGTCTGCAATGCAAAATCGATCGTCGAACGGTAATACTCGTAATCGTCATCCTTCTCAGTCGCTTTGGCGATGTGATAGATCGTAATCCCGTGCACATCCGCATAGGCGTTGACGTGCCGTTCGTACAACACCACGTCATCGATGGCATCCATCACCGCCTGACTCTCGGCTTTGATATTCGGGTCACTGACCAGGCGCTTGATCTCATACGCCATATCGTACAAATCCTTGTCCATGGGCGCCTGCCAGAAACTTCGGGTTGCGCCAAAGGCCCGGTCATATTGTTTGCGATAGGTGGGAAGTCCATTGTTCAGCGCGATGGACCAGTCATTCACCGCGGTGAGCAAGGCATCTAAACGACCATCTACAGCCACAGCCGACCAGGTCTTATCACTGGATGCGCTCTGGGTAGTGACAACTGCCAATTGATCAGCGCTCATGCCTGAATTGGCTACCAGCCGCTCAAGGACAAAATCATACTCGATACCTTCCCAACCGACCCATTCCTGCGAATGTGACAGTGCGGTGGCATGACCGTGCCAGAGCAATTGCACTTCGATCGAAGCCATGTTACAGCCATCGAAGCCCACCATGTCGATGAATCCAATGGAGGGCAAGGCAGCTTTCATTTCCTCCATGTCGAGTGTATCGTCATCAGTGTCATCCTGCATCACATAATCGGGATGCCAGTTCCACCCGTGGCCCCAGAAATACAGTGCATAGTGGTCGGCGGGGTAGTTGTTCTTCGACCACGTGACGAAATCGATCAATGTCTGCGGGTCGCCAAAGTTGCGTTCACCCCAATCCGCCACTGCGCTGGCTTCATCAGCAATCAAACCTGGTGTAACGTGATACAACAGAGTCTGTTCCCAGTCACCTCGGCTTGTGTCGTAGCCAGGAGCACGATCGGCCAGAGCAACCACCTGCACGTCTGCACTCGAGCCGGTAAGCGCGAGCTCATTTTCAAGATCCAGCACAACGTAATCTTCGAGATCGTTATCCCCCGAGATGTACACCATCACTGTCCATTTGGCGCGCGGCGTCGGCGGGGCCGCGGCGGCAGCGCCAGTCAGCATGGAGAGTAGAACGAGAAGAACGATTAACGTAACGAGCGAGCGGCTTTTCCTGAACATGGATTCCTCCATTGGCAATTTTAGATAGCCATGACTAATTTCTTGAAAGCTGATTACATGACGGCATTGATCATGGAAAAGATACCGAAACTTAGTGTGGTGTCCATTTGACCGGCAGGCGCACGAGACTGCGGAAGGTTGGCACATCGCGCCACTCCAAATCCTCCGGAGCGATATCTAGCCTCAAGTCAGGGAATCGTTCAAATAGGACTCGCAGAGCAATTTCACCTTCCAGGCGAGCCAGTGGAGCACCTAAACAATAATGCGCGCCCTTGCCGAATGCAATATGGGAGTTCGGTCTGCGATGAATATCCAAAATATCAGCAGATGGGAATTGCATCTCATCACGGTTGGCTGAACCGATAATGGGAATAATAAGATCGCCTCGTTTCAGTTGGTACCCCCCAAGTGTAATATCTTCCTTCACGATGCGCGTCAGAGGTCGCTCGACCGGCGAGTCGTAGCGCAGAAATTCCTCCACTGCGGCAGGAATCAGCGCCTGGTTACTCATGATTTCATCGCGGGCCCGCGGAGCCTGAAGCAATGCCAGCACGGCATTCCCAATGAGCGACACGGTTGTTTCGTGTCCGGCCACGATCAACAGCGACAACATGCTGAACAATTCACTCTCGGTCAATTTATCGCCAGATTCCCCAGCATGGATCAATCCAGATAACAGATCGTCTCCGGGATGGAGCCTGCGGTTAGCAACCAGGTTTTGCATGTAGGCGGCGAATTCCTGCAGCAGGAGAAAGGCTGCCTGTTGCGCTTCCTCCGTCATGGCAGGTCGTACAAAGGCATTCGACCAGATGCGGAATTGATTCTGATTATGCAGCGGAATGCCGAGCAATTCGGCGATTACAGTGATCGGCAACGGAAATGCAAAGTCTGAGATTAACTCCATTTTGCCATTCGCATGCACTTTATCCAGCAACTCCGCCGCGATCGCTTCAATGCGTGGGCGCATGTTTTGAATGACTCTGGGTGTGAACGCCTTGCTCACCAGCGAACGCAGACGGCGATGATCGTGCCCATCTTTATTCAGCATATGATTATTCATCATGTTGTCGATCAGTTCGTTAGGCTTTCCAAATATTTTTTCCCGCTCTTCTGCGCTATATACCAGAGCTGGATCGCGCACAAAATGCTCATCATCAGCTAGTATATGCTGTACTTCTGCGTAGCGTGTGACGAACCAAATCGGAGTGGTGCCATCCAGCCCGGCTTGCTTGATCACTGGATCATTCGTACGCATTTGGGCAAAAACAGCGTGTGAGTTTTGACGGAACTCATGCGAATACAATTCATACTTACGTCCTGTGGTCATAAAGGAATCTCCTCGATCTGGCCTACTGATAAACTCAACGCAATTATATAGCGTTATCTTCAATGTCCATAGTGTAGCATACGGAAAAATCGGATTCAAGAAGCAATAGGTTGCGTGAAGGTGTCGTTCCTGCGGCAGCTCAACTCCGGGATGAACGCAATTTCTCTTTTCGTTTTTTACGCCCTCGCATCATCAACATTTCAATCCAGGCCGCCAGCGGCTCGGGTGGCGGATAATTTTGTATCTCGAACATCTCTCTTCCACAACGTGCCAACACCTGGTTCGCGGCTTCGATGCTGGTCACACAGGCACGCTCCAAAAAGAAGGACGGATTTTGAAGCCACACCCAATCGCCCGCGCAAAAGAAGTTTTGCCAGGGCGCCTCGACCCCCAGATGTGTGCCGCGGGTACCTAAAGCCGGCAGGGTATGAGTAGCGACATTGCGTTGAATATGCGGTTTGATGAGATGTCCCTTCAGCTCGGGGAAGGCGCGGTAAAAATCGGTCAACACATTGGTCACCAGCACAGCATCCTTTTGTTGCAACACCTCTTTCGGTCCATACACATGCACTTCGATGCATGAACCGCCAGTCTCAGCATT
The DNA here is from genome assembly GCA_035720235.1 of Anaerolineales bacterium. Classification (GTDB taxonomy): domain Bacteria; phylum Chloroflexota; class Anaerolineae; order Anaerolineales; family Villigracilaceae; genus Defluviilinea. Next base: position 55,362 of record DASTOH010000196.1, read on the forward strand.
CCATTTGCGATATGGCTCATAGATCCGATCGAGCCAGAAAAAGTTGTGCATAATGAAATCGCCGCTGAAGATGCCCGCTTCGGCATGTCTGCGCGGTTCCCTGTCAAACCACAGCCGGATAACCGCGTGGGCAAGCCCGTGCGGAAAGAATAAGCCGTCAGCCGGGAAACTGTTCCTGATAATGGATTCAGCCGCGGGTGAGTCGGAAGCGAGAATGACGAATGGGGTTTTAAGCGACGCGGGGACTCCGTCCTGCTCATAATGCACGATCCAATCCCCATCTTTTTCAACCCGCTTCACACGAGACTTGAGACTGATTTCGCCTCCGAGTCCCCGTATCTTCACTGATAGCTTTTCGCAGACTTCCCCACCGCCATTGGGCAGATATTCAAACTGCCAGGCATCGCGCCGCATGACCGTATAAAAACGCAGGAATGCCAGAAATCCCGCCAGCGGAACCTCCTCCGGATTGGTAGACAGGCCATTGCGCGTGAGGCCAAAGAACAGGGAACGGAAAGCAGGTCCCCATTGCTTGAGCGAGTTGCCAAATGTAAGACCTTCGAGCGGCTGATCCTCTACAAACGGATCGATGCCGATCGACATGAGCAATGTTGACCACACACGAAAAATCGAAGCCCAATCGTGGATGCTGAGCATCCACAAGAATTGCGGGAGGGCAAAGAGTTGAATGTAGTGCAGCGGCGCAGGCAATTTGCTATTGCGGATCACGGACCCGATCGGTGCGCGGCGAATGAAATTGCCAGAGCGATAAATCCACTGCTCTTCGCGGGCGGGGACGAGCTCGTCAATGACCCCATGCCGCCGGAGCATGGCTTTGAAATTCACATATGAAGACCATATGCCATGAACCCCATGCTCACTCGGAAAGCACCAGCCATTGAGGAGGATATCCTCCTTCCCTGCAAGCCGCCCACCTACGCGTTGGTCAGCTTCAAGGATAAGGGGTTTCAGGCCGCGCTCGGCCAGATGCAGGGCGGCCGTGAGGCCAGCAATTCCCCCGCCAATGATGGCTGCATTGCAATCATAATGGTTGTCCATGAGCCAATTATAGTAGGTCACGTTTGAAACGTGACGCTGGAAATGTTTGTCAGGGAACTGAAAGGAAAAAAGGTTGCCTGCACTCACCCTCAGGACGATAATTCATGTTGGAGCAAACATGAGCGATAAAGCAACCTACATCAAACGTTATGAAGCGGCCCGGGTGGAAATGCAGGAAATTGTACATCTGGCACAGGACAACCCCACCATTTACCAGCCCTGGCGCATGAAAGAAGTACTCGATCACATCACAGGCTGGGATGATGCGGTGATTGCGTCGATCAAATCGTTCCTGGCGGGTGACGTCCCGGCGACGCCGGCTGCACGTGGCATCGATGCCTACAACGCGGATACCGTCACATCCCGCGAAGCTATTCCCTACAAAGTGACACAACGCGAGTGGGAAGCCTCCCGCGCTGAATTATTGGATGTATTGAGCAAAATGACGGATGAACAATTGCACACACCCTTCGGATTCCCCTGGGGCGGTCAGGGAACGATTGAAGACCTGGTGGAAATCTTTACCGAGCACGAAGAGACCCACGCAAAAGAAATCCGCGCGATCATTCAAAAGCGGATACCAGCTTAAGCTTCCTGGCCTATCAACGAGACTTCCGATGTTTCTGGAACATCGGAAGTCTTTTTTTGCCTCTTGACAACAATAAATAAACACTGTATATTTACAGTGTAAATTTAAAGCAACGCGAAATTCATTTCGCTTTTCAGGAGTCAACATGGTCAGACCTATCAAGAGAAAACAAATCCCGAACCTGCAGGAAGCCATCAAGGAAACGGCCTGGAAACAGATCGCCGAATTCGGCGCGCCTGCCCTCTCCCTGCGGGCGATCGCGCGCGAACTGAAGATCACCGCGCCCGCCATCTACAACTACTTCCATGACCGGGATGCGCTGGTCACTGCGCTCATCATCGACGCGTACAAATCCTTCGGCGACTCACAACTCGAAGCCCGCGATGCAGTCCCAGCCGAGAATATTGAAGGAAAAATGATGGCAATTGGTCTGGCCTATCGAAGCTGGGCGCACACCTATCCGCAACGCTATCAACTTATCTTCGGAACACCCATCCCAGGTTATGAAGCGCCGCTCATGGAAGTTCTCCCCTCCTCGGCACGTTCAATCAGCGCACTGGTTAGCGTCGTGGAACAGCTCCGAACATCGGGGAGATTGAACGTCAAATCCTTCCCGCAAGTCAAACCGGAATACAAAATCAGTTTCGAAATGTGGAAAACTTACGGGGGTGACGCCGACCTGCTCTCACTATCGGTCGCCATGATCATTTGGTCGCACGTCCACGGCATTGTCTCACTGGAAATCGCCGGGAACCTTCCACCCTTCGGTGCCAGCGGCGACGAACTCTATATGTACGAAATGGACTCAATCGCAAAACAATACATCAAGGAATAAAAATGAAAGCACTGATCCTCGACGGTTCTCATGCAAACGACCCGCAAGCGGTCAACCTCACCAATTCATTGCGCAAGCATCTACCTGATTCGGAGATTATCCTCTTGCGCGAACAGAAGATCGGCAACTGCGCGGGCGACTTCCTCTGCTGGGTCCGCAGCCCAGGCATGTGCAACACCGACGACGATAACCGCATCATCGCGGCAACGGTCATACACAGCGACCTGGTCATTTACCTCACGCCCATCACCTTCGGCGGCTACTCCTCTGAGCTCAAGCGCATGGTCGATCACCAGATCCAGAATATCTCGCCGTTCTTCGCGAACATCCACGGCGAAGTCCATCACCAGAAACGCTACAAACGCTACCCAAACCTGCTCGCCATCGGCTGGATTGACGAGCCGAACGCGCAAGCCGAAGCCATCTTCCGCCACCTCGTGCATCGTAACGCCATCAACATGTACGCAGAAACTTCTGTGTGTGGATTGGTGATTGGTCGCCAGTCCGAAGCCGACCTGGACTCCCAAACCGGCCTCTGGCTCAAAGCGATCGCCAGCGGATCATCCTCCCCGGTGCCTGCCCTGCCTTCGATGGACATTTCCTCCGTTGATGCCACTCCCATCCGCCGTGCAGTGTTGCTCGTTGGCAGTCCGCGTACAAAGAAGAGCACGTCGAGCTCACTGGGTGGTTATCTCTTCGAGCAATTGAATGTTCGCGGCGTCGAAACACAGACGATCCAAATCTATACCTCGCTCTATTCACAAACGCGGATGAATGCCATATATGAAGCCATTGACAATACGGACCTGGTCGTGCTGGCCTTCCCCCTCTACGTGGATAGCCTTCCTGCACCCGTCACCACTGCATTGGAAAAAATTGCCGCGCATCGCAAGGATAACCAATCGTCCATTCGTTTTGCAGCAATTGCAAATTGCGGCTTCCCAGGAGCATATCACAACGATACAGCCATCGCCATCTGCTCTGAATTCGCCCGCCAGACCGGATTCACATGGATGGGCGGACTCGCTCTCGGCGCAGGCGAAGGCATCGTGCACGGCATCCCACTCCACGAGTTGGATGGACGCGCCATTCCGATCAAGAGGTCACTTGATCTCGCTGCAGAGGCGTTAGCAGGCGGATATCCCATCCCACAATCTGCACGCGAGTTGCTCGCAAAACCCATCATCCCCAATTGGATGTACACGCTCCAGGGGCAGTTTGGCTGGAGACAAGTTGCCAGGCAATATGGCATGGAAAAGGAATTGAAACGACAGCCTTATCTTTATCGCCCATCAGAGAACTAGCCAAGTTTTTCTAATATTCCGCCGGATAAGACTCAAATTCAGGTTTGAAAATTATGCGGCACTTCGTAGGAGAAACCACATGACACAAATATTCAACGGTCGATACACAGCAAAAACCGATCAACCTTTTGTCGTCTTCCTGATCGGAATGCGCGTCAATAAATGGTGGCGCCTCGACAAATGGTTCCCGGTTGCCTCTGCGATGGGCCCCATGCTGCAGACCTTGTTTACAAATCCCGAAAAAGGATTCCTGCATGCCGAGTTCTTCTGGAATTTTAGCGGTCCTGTGTTGATCCAATACTGGCGCTCCTTCGAAGACCTGGAGAGATTTGCCCGTCACCCCACCGACCCACATCTCAAAGCGTGGAAGAAATTCAACCAGGCTATCGGCGCAGATGGGACTGTTGGAATTTGGCATGAGACCTACACTGTCAACCCCGATCAATTTGAAAGCGTATACGGCAACATGCCCAGGTTTGGTCTGGCCGCAGCGATGGAGCATGTACAGGCTGTGGGCCGGCGCGAAACCGCCCGCAAGCGGCTGGCTGCGAATCGAAGCCTCAATCCTATCATCGAAGCGAATCAGTGAACGACATGGAAATCATCAGAATCAAACTCCCTTTGTCGAATGCGTATCTGGTAAAGGATAAGAAATCCATCCTGGTAGATGCAGGCGCGCCAAACCAGGCAGATAAAATACTCGCCGCTGTACATAAAGCAGGCGTGAACCCGAAAGATATTTCACTCATCTTGCACACGCATGGACATTTTGACCACGCCGGGTCCACCGCAGAACTGAAACGCAGACTAGGCATACCCGTGGCAGTACATATCAACGATGCATTCATGCTGCGCGATGGCCGGAATGGCGAGATCAAGCCGCGCAATTTTGAGGCCAGGTTAATCATGGCATTCGTGCCCAAGTCTTTCGAAACCAGCCAGCCCGATATTTTGATCGAAGAGGAAATGGTACTGACAGACTTTGGTGTAGATGCAAAAGTGATCTTCACGCCAGGTCATACCAAAGGCTCGATCTCCATCTTGTGTGGCAGCCACGAGGCAATTGTCGGCGATCTCATGATGGGCGGCTGGGCAGCCGGCGCGCTGTTCGGTTCGCGCCCCCATTATCACTACTACATTGACGATATTGGACAGCTCCATGCCAGCCTCAAGAAGATTCTCAGTTGCAAACCGTCGAAGCTATACGTTGGTCATGGTGGTCCGTTGAAGTCCGAAGATGTCACCGGGCGTTTTTCACCAGTTTTATAAGTTCAAGGAGTAATCAAAATGCCCGCAAATCATGTTGTTTTGGGAACCGGCGCGATCGGGCGTGCCGTTGCAGAGGAACTCATCAGGCGCGGCGAGACCGTTCGCATGGTAAACCGTTCAGGGAAGATGGACGAAATCCCGGCCGGGGTGGAGGTGGTGGCCTCAGATCTTTATGACCAGGCCAGGGTCCGGGAGGTGACGCGAGGGGCAAAGGTCGTGTACCAGTCTGCGCAGCCGAATTACTACGAATGGCCCGAGAAGTTCCCTCTCTTGCAGAAATCCATCATTGATGGTCTGACAGGAAAGGATACGAAACTGGTGGTCGTCGAAAATTTATACATGTATGGCGATACAAATGGAAGGCCAATGACTGAGAATACACCCTATAACGCGCATACGCGCAAAGGCAAGGTCCGTGGAGAGATTTCCAGGGCCGCCTTTGAATCACATAAGCAGGGATCTCTACGAGTCACTGGGGCCCGTGGCGGCAATTTCTTCGGCCCCTGGGGCACCGACTCCACCATGGGAGAACGTGTTTTTTACCCATTGCTGCGCGGCAAGCCTGCACAGTTGATTGGGCGCGTAGATCTCCCTCATACCCATACCTATATAAGAGATTTCGGAAAAGCACTCGTGATACTGGGCGAACGTGAGGAAGCCGATGGGCTGGCCTGGCACGTTCCGAATGATCAGCCGAACATGACGCAAGGTGAGCTGGTCCGCATGTTTGCCGAAGAAGCCGGCGTGGAACCCGGAATAAGCAGCATGGGCAAAACCATGATGGCAATCGGCGGTCTTTTCATCCCCGAAGCAAAAGAATCCGTGGAAATGATGTACGAATTCGACAAACCATTTATCATTGACTCAAGCAAGTTCGAGAAGACCTTTGGCATGAAAGCCACACCCATGCGCGAAGCGATCAAGGAGACCGTGGCATGGTATAGGTCGCATCCGGAAAAGAAGTAGCCTGTCACACCTGCATGATTTTTGAATTGCTTGGCAATTCATAGCAAATCACGTCACACCTTCCTGCTTAAGCAGGACTTCAGCGGGACCTGACGGTTCCGGCTTAAGCCGGATGTCAGGGAGGTGCAAGTGTTGCGAGGAGATTGCTTCGTCGCGAAAACGCTCCTCGCAATGACATAACAATCTTAGGAGTACAAAATGAATTCAGCTTTAATGGCATTTCTGCACCACCTGTTGGCGTTCGCGCTGGTGGCCTGTGTGATCTACGAGTTCATTGCCTTTCGCAAAGGCATGACCATCGAGGAGGCGCGCCGCATCCAACGGGCGGATATCGTCTATGGGATCTCAGCAGGCGTTTTATTAGTCGTGGGTCTGTTGCGCGTGTTCTTTTTCGAAAAAGGAGCAGCATTTTATGCTCAGAGCCCGTTCTTCTGGGTAAAGATGAGTGCGTTCCTGATCGTTGCGTTGCTGTCCGTTGACCCAACCATCCGGTATTTGCGTTGGAATAGAACGTTGAAGGAGAACAAGGCACCCGAGATCAGCGACAACGAATTCAAGCGAACCCGGCTGCTGCTTTCGCTGGAAGTCATCGGGCTGGCCATTATCCTGTTTGCAGCCGCCATGATGGCACGCGGCATTGGCGTCTAAATCGTCCCGAAGGTTTCATCTTTCAGGAAAATGTCCCAAGGCCGGGACGTGTGAACGTCCGCCTTCGGGACGGTAGTTTGATTTCAACGGGACAGGCGATGAGCCTGTCCCTTTTTCGTTACATAGTGCCGCATTATTGTCGAAGCTTGAAGTTTGAGCTTTAGCCGGCAGCGAGCTGCCGGCAATTCGCTGCCAAAGTATAAGTAACTGGTGAGACGCGCGGTAAACCATGACATTCATCTATTCTCAAGTTTCCCCCAAACAAGTATGATATTCATATGCCGCATAAGCAGGCTGACCACAGCGACTTGATGCAAGACCGCGCCTCCCTCACAAAATTTGCGTGGCTATCCATTGGCGCGGCGGTTGCCACCATCCTACTCAAAACCGGCGCCTATTTTCTAACAGGTTCTGTCGGTCTTCTGTCTGATGCCATTGAATCCCTGGTCAACCTGGTTGGCGCAGTCATGGCGCTGTTGATGTTGATCATTGCCGCCCGGCCAGCCGATGACGATCACGTGTATGGACACACCAAAGCCGAATATTTTGCAAGCAGTACCGAAGGCTTGCTCATTCTCGGCGCGGCTATCGGAATCATCAGCGCGGCAGTACCAAGAATGCTCCACCCCAGGGAAATCGAGCAACTGGGGTTGGGCCTGGTCGTTTCGGTCGTGGCGTCCCTGATCAACTTCATCGTAGCCCGCATCCTGTTGAAGGCCGGCAGACAGCGCCGTTCCATCACGCTCGAAGCGGACGCAAATCATCTCATGACCGACGTGTGGACCTCGGTGGGCGTCATCGGCGGTGTTGGCATTGTTGGGCTTACGGGCTGGAACATCCTTGACCCAATCATGGGGATCCTGGTGGCGCTCAATATCATTTGGACGGGTGTAAAACTCATACGCCGCTCGGTCGCTGGATTCATGGATGAAGCCCTGCCTGAGCAGGAACAGCAACAGATCCAGACGGTGATGGGCAAATATCGTGAAAAGGGCGTGGCCTTCCATGCTTTGCGTACGCGCCAGGCGGCTGCACGACGGTTTATGTCTGTGCATGTCCTGGTCCCCGGCCACTGGACGGTCCACGATGCACACCACATTGCCGAGGATTTCGAAAACGATATCCGCGCGGCATTGGGCGGAGCCACCACCGTTTTTACGCATCTTGAACCGGCAGAAGACGAAATCTCCATGGAGGATATCTATCTGGATCGATAGGCTCGATCCCGGTGAATCGGCCAGAAAGAAAGGGCAGCCATGTCACACATCAATACACACACAGGAAAAAGCAAGCTGATCGAGCAGGTGCGCCTGCACGACCGTCACGACCCGCACCACGGCGAGTTCCGGCTCTCCGATGTGATCCTGGGCGGACAGGATGGCCTGGTCAATGTGCTGGGTGTCATTCTGGGTGTCGCGGCGGCCACGCGCGACGTGCGCATCGTCATCGCCGCCGGCCTGGCTGCCACTTTCGCAGAATCGATCTCGATGGGCGCGGTGGCGTATACGTCCACCCTGGCAGAGAATGACCTGTATCACAGCGAAAGAGAACGGGAACACCGCCACATTCATCTCGCCCCTGATGTGGAGGTGGAGGAAATCCGCGATATTTATCGCAGGAAAGGTTTCGAAGGCGAAACACTCGAGAAAATCGTCGAGGTCATTACCTCCAACCCGGATGTTTGGGTAGACGTGATGATGGCGGAGGAATTCCAGTTGACACCGCCGGAAAAGTCGCGGGCCTTTCGCTCCGCGCTGATTGTTGGCTTCTCCGCCCTGCTGGGCTCTCTCATCCCCCTCTTCCCGTTCTTCTTCTGGACCGTAAACCTGGGTATTGGAATCTCGATCCTCATCGCCGCTCTGACCTTGTTCATCGTGGGTTATTACAAAGCGCGTGTAACGGTTGGCAAACCACTGCGCAGCGGAGTGCAAATGGCGGTGATCGGCACGGTCAGCGCGCTGGCCGGGTACGTTGTGGGCTTGATCTTCAAGGTGCCGACGGTGCCATAAAGAATACAGAAGGAGCCAACAGTACCCGGCTTTTCTGAAGACAATATCGTAAAAGGGATTATGTGAATGATCGATCCATTTGATATCCTGATCAAGCGCGCAAGAGTACGCGACAAGCCAGAGGCATTGGTTGATATCGGCATTACAGACGGACGCATCGCATCGCTCGAAGAAAATCTGAATCGAGACGCGAAGTCTGTCATCGGCGCAGCCGGAAATCTGGTCACTGAATCTTTTGTCAACCCACATCTGCACCTGTGCAAGGTCTACACCTTGAAAATGATGGACGAAGAGGCGCTCACTTCATATCAGGGTGAAGGCATGGGCAAAGCCATGAACGCCATTGAACTGGCGGCGCGCGTCAAAGAGAAATATGACGAAACGTGGATCATCAAGAACGTGCGCAAAGCAGTGTCGCAAGCCGCGCTGTATGGCAATACGCACATCCGCGCGTTCGCCGATGTGGACAGTAAAGCCCGGTTGGAGGGGGTCAAGGCGCTGATCCGTGCACGCGAAGAGTTCAAAGGGATCGTCGAAATTCAAGTCTGCGCCTTCGCACAGGATGGCTGGGTACGCGAGCCGGGTGTAGATAAACTCATGCACCAGGCGATGGAATTAGGCGCAGATGTCGTTGGTGGGATTCCGTGGATCGAGTACACGGAGTCGGACATGCAGCAGCACATCCAGGCGGTTTTTGATCTCGCTCAAAACTTCAACAAGGATGTTTCCATGCTGGTAGATGATGCGGGCGATCCTGGTCTGCGCTCCCTGGAAGCCATGGCAGCCGAAGCGATCAGGCGCGGTTGGCACGGACGCGCCCTCGCACATCACGCCCGTGCGATGGCCCTCTATCCACAACCGTACTTTCAGAAGGTCGCCGCCCTGCTCAAGCGGGCAAACATGGCAGTCGTGAGCGACCCGCATACGGGTCCGCTGCATGCGCGCGTGAAAGAACTCCTGGCGGAAGGCGTGACGGTGTGTCTCGGCCAGGATGATATATCTGATGCGTACTATTCGTTTGGGCGCAACAACTTGCTCGAGGTGGCTTTTCTGGCCGCGCACCTGCTGTGGATGACGACCGGCCGCGAGATGGAACAACTCTATGACATGATCACAGTGCATGCGGCCCAGGCCATCAATGTAGAGGGTCATCAATTGAAAGTCGGAGCACCGGCGAACCTGGTGGTGTTGGATGTCCCCAATGTATTGGAAGCCTTACGCGAGCACGGTGCGCCGCGCTTCGTCATTAGCCATGGAAATCTGATCGATCAGGCCAGGATGAAGTCTATTGTGGAAGCCGATGGATAAGTTTGCATAATCTTGTCCTGAGGACGAATGGTTGGCAAACCTCTCGCCAGTGGAATGCAATTGGCGGTGATCGGCACGGTCAGCGCGCTGGCAGGCTATTAATGACACCGGCTTTTTCGATACTGACTGAAAAGGAGGTCCGATATGAAGCCTGAGACCACGCAAGATATCCTGGAGCTCTTGCATGGTTATATCGTCTCAGCCGTTGTAGGCGCTGCCATGGAACTGGGCGTTTTTTGGTTACTGGCTGAGAAACCTTTATCAGCACCAGATGTAGCCCAATCCTTGAACATCCCATTGAACCGCTGCCATCATTGGTTACAACTATTATGCAGGCTTGGCTTGCTGGAGGAAAGCGACGAGGGTTATGCCCCCCTCTAGAATCGCTCGAGAAGCGATACTGAACGCGCAGAGTCAGGACACCTGGGCTTTTCAGGCACGAGAAGATCGCGCTAGTTCCTGGTATGTGCGAGATCTAACGTTGAATATCAGCAAGCCCATGTCAACCTGGCAAGCCGGGAATCTACCGCCGCCGGATTATTTCCAACAGACTCAGGAAGATCCCGGCTACGCGGCACGCTTCACGCGCAAGCTCTACGAAATTCACGTTCCACTCGCAGAACAACTGGCAAACATGCTTGACTTACAGGGGGTCAAAACACTGCTGGACCTGGGCGGTGGTTCCGGCGTCGTGTCGTTTGCCCTTCTTCGCAAACGACACGAGCTGAACTCTGTAGTCGTTGACGCTGAAAGCGTATGCCAGGCTGGTCGAGAGATTGCTTCCGAGAATGGGTTGAAGAAACGAATTACGTACCTGGCTGCCGATATTTTACAAGCAGACTTGCCCACTAGATTTGATATGGTAATGCTCTGTGATGTGGGCCTATTTAGCGAAATCCTTTTTCACAGGATTCACGCGGTATTGAATCAGAAGGGTCGGCTTGTCATCGTAGATAAATTTGCTCCGAGCAAGACCATGGCACCACCGTCACGTCTGGCATCGGCGTTTCTGACTTCACTGGAACATCCGGCACAATCCATCGACTTCACGACCACCGAGGTGGTGCAAGCTCGGCTGCAGGAAGCCGGTTTTCGAGATTTTTCCATAACCACCGTGCCGCACAAAGATAATCTGCCCTGGAATATCGATTGGATCATGCTGGAAGCTCATAAGTAAACGAATGTAGCAATCTTGTCTCGTTCAAATCGGCGGCAGGTGAGCCACACCATTAAGCGATCAAAGCAAGGTGCAATCATGAGAACTGAGAATATTCTTACCAATCCGAGTGAGGCTGAACTGGAATCCGCGGTTCAGGAAAATCTGTACGCGCTGTTCCGTTCCATGCAGGTCATACCAGGCTGCGAGCTGATGGAAAGCGATAGTCTCGGCCTGCATCATGCATCGCTCTCCAACCCGATGTTCAGGGGAGCATGGAAAACACGCTTCTCTCCTGAAGACGCAGAAACCAGGATTGACGAAGTATCTCATTGGTTCAAGCAACGCAAGGCGCCATACTTCTTCTGGTGGACGGATGCACAAACCCGACTTGTTGATCTGGTTGAGCGCTTGATGAGACGAGGCTTTGATGGTAATTTAGAAGGCGACCCTGGTATGGTCGTAAATCTACACAAGTTGGAGGAAGATGTTCAGCCGCCAGATGGGTTCAATATCATACAAGCCAGAGATCAGAAATCATTGGCGGATTGTCGGGATGTTTTCGCGGAGGCGTTTGAGGCAACCATATCCAATGGGCAGGCATGGGCAGACGCAACCCTGGCGATCAAACCGGAGAACGTACCCTGGCAGTTGTATGTTAGGTATCTGGATCGCCAACCCGTGGCGACCAGCGCTCTCTTTAATGGCGCTGGTGTAGCCGGAATCTACGGGGTGGGCACAATACCTCGAGAGCGAAACAGAGGCATTGGTGCGGCCATGACTTTGAAACCGTTGCTGGAGGCTCGCAAGCAAGGTTACCACTTCGCAGTATTATTCTCATCAAGAATGGGTTATCCAGTTTACAAGCGATTAGGCTTTCGTGAGGTAGCCAGCAAGATCGGAATGTACATCATGGAATGGGATTAATCGGAAAATTCGCCCAACACAGCCCCGCTACGCGGCGTGCGCGCGCCCTACGGACAGTCAGGCTGGTTTCTGGGCTCAAAGCTGGTGCCGTCTGAGTCTGACTCTCCAATCGTATCGGTATGAATGAAACCAACCTTCACCATAATCCTCACTCGCAGGAAAAGCGAAACGACCACAGGGTTTGGATGGTCTATGGTGTGGTGGCGTTCCTCCTGATTGTCATCGGCCTGGGAGCTGTGTCAAATATCCACATTCTGCGCGCTTCGCCCTTGGTGGCGTTGTCGGTAGGGAATCAAAACGTGTACTACGTTGGCCTGGAAATTACTCACTTCCCACTCTGTTCGCCGTGGGCTGCCGGCAGGGCGTTGGCCATGAAATGCCCGCCCGGCACGATCCATGCCGCCCGGCCTTACGTACGCATCTGGCAAGGGCGGATCAGCTATTACCGCAACACGCAGGAGATTCAAGTACAATCGGCCAGTCTGTTATTCGCACAGGTGTTACCGTAGAGAGAATCAATGTATGGCTGTCTTTGGCAGAGGCCAGTTCGACATTTATCGGTAGGTATGCAGAATCGGCGCCTGGGGTCTTGGTAGCAGCGAAGCGTGCCACATGGCGGCGTGCTGGTCAATCTACAAGCTGAATAAGGTCCCTCGTTCGAGCAGGTATGCTGCCCAGCCTACTGGTTTCGTCTCGTTAGGCCGGCTAGCCGGGCGCCAAAGGATGATCGCCGGGCGTATAAATCAAGGTAAAGAGCAAAAGGAAATATACCCTACACGATGAATTGGGTCACCTGGAGGCAAAATGCAATTCGGCGTTCACATTTTCCCTACTGAATCTTCCATTCAACCGGACGAGCTGTCGCGCGCGGCTGAAGAGCGCGGACTGGACTCGGTTTGGTTCTCGGAACATACACATATCCCCCTCCGCTTTCTAGACGCGCCGGGGGATAGAGCCCGCCTGCCAGACCATTACTGGCAAACCTACGATGTCTTTGTAGCCATGACGCTCGCCGCAGCCGCAACAAAAGCCATCAAAATCGCAACTGGCGTTGCGCTTGTCATCGAGCGTGACTCGATCTTCCTGGCGAAAGAAACGGCAACCCTAGACATCCTCTCCAGAGGACGTTTCATTTTTGGCATTGGAGCAGGCTGGCTCGAGTCAGAAATGGCTGACCACGGAGTGGTCTACCGTACACGTTTTCAACTTCTTAAAGAGCAAATTCGAGCGATCAAAGAGATTTGGACCACAGACGAATCCGAGTTTCATGGCAATTTTGTGAACTTTGATAAGATGAGGGCGTTTCCGAAACCCTATCAGCGGCCCCACCCTCCAATCATTATGGGTGGAGAAGGCGATAAGGCCATTGAATGCGCTGCGGAACTCTGCGACGGCTGGGCTCCCTGGTCATTGGAATGGACAAAGGCAAAAGAAAGGATCGCCAAACTAAAAAAACAAGCAACCGCCAACGGACGCGACCCGAGCTCACTGGAAATATCTCTTTTCGAACAGTCCATACCCGACTCGAAAACCATCGCAGAAATGGAAATGGCGGGAGTCAAGAGGATCATATTGACCATCTTCGGGCAAAACCGTGAAGAGGCACTACCCACGCTCGATCGATTAGCGGAAACGAATCGATCATGAAAGACGCATGGAGAAACTTAAGCATGACGCGCTCTGAGAAAATCATCTGTGGCCTATATGCTGCCATCGCAGTCATCGCGCTGGTTACGACCTGGACGAACAACATTGCCTTCATGCTGGAGCCAGAGAATCAGAACGCCTTGAGCTTTTTCCGGGCCCTGTATGCCAATGGAGCCACGGCCTCTATTACCAACGATCTGCTGCTCTACGCGCTGGCAGGATCCATATTTATGGTGCTGGAAGCACGCCGGCTGCACATGCGCCATGTTTGGGTTTATATTCTGTTATCCTTGCTGATTGCCGTGAGTGTCATGTTTCCCCTCTTCTTAATTGCACGGCAGATCAAAATGTCGCAACAACGGGTACCACAGTCAGCCGTGGAGCGACGAACGATCACAGGTTCTTCCAAATAGTATGTCAGGGTTCAACGCAGATAGAGTTTACTTCCCCAACCTCAACGGGCTGAGATTTGTTGCGGCGCTGATGGTGATCATCCATCACATTGAACAGTTCAAATCCATTTATGGCTTGCCAAATAACTTTTCCTCCACAACGATTCAAATCTTTGGGGAACTTGGCGTCATCTTGTTCTTTGTCCTGAGCGGTTTCCTGATCACCTACTTGCTGGTGGCAGAGGAAAGCCAGACCGGCTCCATCCTCGTCCGCAATTTCTACGTCCGGCGCATCCTGCGCATCTGGCCGTTGTATTTTCTGCTCGTCATCCTGGCTTTGCTGGTCCTGCCGAACATCCCCTTATTCGTCCTGCCGGGCTATGACCGTGCAGAAATCTATAGCAACCTGGCGGGCAAGATCTTCCTGTACCTGTTCTTTCTGCCTAACCTGGTTTCACCACTGTTCGGGATCGTTCCATATGCCTCTCTCACTTGGTCCATCGGGACGGAGGAGCAGTTTTATCTGACCTGGCCGGTGTTACTCAAGCACATCAAAAAATACCGGCTGCTGTTAATGTTCATCATCGTTATCGGGTACTTGTTAGTGGCACGCGCGCTATACTCCAGCCGCACCGATTTTCTCCCACTCAAATATGAAATCACAGCCTTTTGGTCCACCTTCAACATCGACTGCATGGCCATTGGAGGCTTCTTCGCCATGCTGTTACATGCCAGAAGCCCCTTTCTGAAAATCTTTCAGAACAAATATCTTTTCTATTTTGCACTGGTTCTCACATCCTTTTTGATAGTTCGGGGCATATACTTTCCCATCCTGATGGTCAACGAAATCAAGTTCGAATATCTATTCAAGGAGTTTTACTCCCTGTGGTTTGGGATCATCATCCTGAACTTTGCATCGAACCGGGAAATCCTCATCAGCCTGGAGTCCAGAATCCTACACTATCTCGGCAAAATCTCGTATGGGTTGTATATGTATCACCCAATTTGCATCGTGTTGATACTCAACCTTGCCCTGACCTTCAAGCAGACGTCTGACTGGGTGCTATACCCGTTGAGCCTGCTAGCAGTGATCCTGGTGGCGGGCCTATCCTACAAATACTTCGAATCTTATTTTCTCAAATTCAAAGAGAAGTATTCCATTGTCGCCAGCGGGGAAGGTGTTGAGAACAGTGGGCGACCTGTCCAACGGGAATCATTTGCTCGACGACCGTGAGAATCGCCCCTACGCGCTACAGGCCCTTCCACATCGTAAAATTCTTCAGGATCGAACCACCCAGGAACTCTTTTACGATCGAAGTTCCTGGCACCAGGGACGCATCCAGCGGCAAAAACCATTCGAGAAATGCCAGCAGACGTTTCGCTTCGATGTATTCCGGTGTGCCGTGCTGTACCTGTCGCAAGAGTGGCTCAGCAAAGGCCTTGAGCGCGGCCAGTTCATACACCAGCGCCGAATTGAACATCACATCGGCATTTTCCTGGAACGGGAAGATGTGGCGCTTCTCGCCGCGCCGCACCGATTCCCAGCGCGAGATGGTGTCTGTGGCAGAATAGCCGCGTTCGCGCGCGTCGCGCACGATGCGGCGGATGAGGCGGGTGTCAGTGGTGGAAACGCGGTTGTGGCGGTCCAGGTTTAGCTGAGTCAGGGCCGAGACATAGATCCGAAAGGCCCTGGCGCTCAACGACTCGGGAATCAGGCGCGGGTTCAATCCATGGATCCCCTCCAGGATGATCGGTTCGCCGTGCCTTAGCTGGACCTCTTCCCCCGCCTCGCTAAGCCCGGATATGAAGTTGTAGCGCGGCAATCGAACTTTTTCTCCCCGAATGAGAATCTGCAAATGCTCCGCCAACAGCGGCAGGTCCAATGCTTCGATGGCCTCAAAATCAGGGTTGCCGTCCTCATCCAGCGGGGTCTGATCGCGCGGCAGGAAATAATTATCGAGCTCCATCGGGAACGGCGAAATCCCCAGCGCCAGCAATTGCACCGCCAGCCGGCGTGAGGTGGTGGTCTTCCCGGATGACGTGGGCCCCGCGATCAAGATGATCTGTGAAGCCTCGGGTTGCTGTGCGATCCGCCGGGCAATTTCAGCCAGGTATTGTTCATGCAATGCTTCAGAGACCAGAATGATCTGATCACTGCGGCCCGCCTGAATGGCATCATTCAGCGCACCGACATTTTCAATTCCCAGTTTGTTCAACCACTCGCCGTACTGCAAGAAGGCCGAGAGCAGTTTTGGGTATTCTGGCAGAGGCAGCAGCTCCTCCGGTTTGTGCCTGCGTGGGAATTGCAGAATAAACCCGCCGGGAGTCACCGTCAGGTCGAATAAGCCCAAATATCCTGTGGATGGGACCATATAACCATGTAAATAATCCATGCGCTCGCCCAGACGGTACAGAGTCAGGTAATCCTTGTTGCGATATTTGAGCAGGCTAACCTTATCGCCGTAGCCGCGTGATTGGAAATAGGCAACCGCCTCCTGCAACGGCACTTCATGCCTCTCAAATGGCAGATCGTCTTCGATCAATTTCTGCATGTGCGTCTTGAGCGCGGCCACTTCAGTATCAGACAGGGCCTCCCGCCCAGCCACCTGACAGTAATAGCCACCCGAAGCCACGGAATGATCGACGAACAATTTCGCGCCGGGGAATAAATCCTCGAACGCCATCTCGAGCAGAAAGGTGAGTGAACGGCGGTAGATGCGCGCGCCATCCGGCGAGTCGATCAGCACCGGCCGCACGGTTGATTCGATTTCAATGGGATAGGTCAATTCTCTCAAATCATCATTGACCACTGCCGCCACTAATTGCGCCTCGTACTTGACAACCGAAAGGAACTCCCCCACTGTCGTGCTGCGCGGTCCTTCCAGTGTCTGCCCATCTGGCAGAAAGATTTGAACGGTAGGATCGGTCTGTGAGGTTCGAATCTTGTTCATGTTTTCTCGCTATGGGATTTTCAAAATGCCAACCTGCAATTCAGGTGTGTTCATTTTAACCAGAAATGATTCATGATCTGCGATATCGGACCAGCCAGACGAATCGTTTGGATCCAGGATCACATAGACTTGCCTCTGGTGGGTAAGCGAGCGGACGGCCTCTGCCACATTCTGCCAGTTTTCAGCTTCGTCCAATGCTTTATTTGCCGAGAAGATCTGGCGATATTCAGCGGGCTGCCATTCCAGGCCGAATTCCGTATTCAACACTTCCCGCTGTAGCAGATAAGGGGCCCATTCCCGCAGACCACCATTCCCCAGCACGATCACCTGCGCGGAGGATGGGATGATCTCGCGCGCCCGCCGCAATTCATCCACTTGAGCTGCTTTCAGACTCCAGTTTTGGTCCCGCACCTGAAAGTTGACCAACTCGAACGCCTGCAAAATCAGTGACATGCCAATGAGGCCGAAAGCCGCCCACATAACGCCAGTCCGTATCCTTATTGTAGACACGGACATAGACTTGATCGTTGGCACCAGGACATCTGCAACACCATGCGCAACCAGTAGTGCGGCAGGGAAAGCTGTCACCCAGCCATTTTCGCGCGGGATGCTGAACAATCCCAAAAATGCAAATGGGAGAAACAGTTTGCGCCGCCGCCAAACCAGCCAGCCAATGCCCAGCAGAATGGCAATGCTCCAGAAATAGACGCCATCCTGCTGCAGGGCGCTATACGTAAACCAATTGCCCTGCAATTTTCCCAGAAAAGACGCCGAACCACTCTCCTCATATTGCATCCCAACTGGGGATACGAAGATCCCTATGCCATGATGGAGGATCACTGAAAGCCAATACGGCATGGAAATGGCCAGGCCGGTCAGGCCTATCCAGAATAAGTGCAGATAGGGTTGAATCTTTTCGGTCCAGCGAACGGAGATAAGTGTATCCAGGACCAGGGCCAAAGAAATCAGGGTCGCGCCCAACGCGCTACCCGGACTGCTTAGTACGCACAGCGCCAGTCCCAGCCCGGCAAACGAAGCAGATTTCAGGCTGTGGTTTTGTTGATGGGCATGGAGTAATGCAAAATAGATCACCAGCGCCAGGCTGCCAAAGGACTCTGCCAGGCCCGCCGCATCGATCTGGTTATAAAAGGCACCGGGCAAGATCGCATACGCCGCCAGGGCAGATAAGGAATGAAGATTCCAGCCACCTGCCCAGCGATAAAAAAAGCGCGCGGCCAGCCCGAGGGTAAGGATAGATACCAGAGGCGGCAGCAGATTGGCAACAGCGAAAATCTGCCCGGGGAAAATTTTCAGCAGAATAGCCTCCACATAAAATCCAAGCGGTGGATAGGCATACGGGATGCCGCCTGATGAGTAGTACGGAATGTTTACGGGAAGCTGAAAGTTGTGAGCGGCAATTTCATCCGCAAAAGCGACGAACAGGCCGCCTAAACGATATGGTTCATGGGTCAGATCGATCAAAAAGAGATGAGTGCAGCGGATCGCAACCCCTGTAAGCATGATCAGCGCGGCGAACACCGACGACCTTCTGTTCATTGCGATTTGCCGTCATAACTTCGCGAGCAGTTTTTCTGGTTTATGTGCAAATGCGTCGAGCGGAATTTCCCTGTTGGTCAGCGCTACCAGCGTCTCGGTCAATATTTTGTTGACGGGCGTGGGGACATGGTACTTTTCACCAGCCCGCACCACCGCGCCGTGCAAAAACTCCACTTCGCTCTTGCCGCGTCCCGAATGCAGGTCAATGTGAAAGGAGGGCATCTTGGCGCCGCGGCCTGCCCCGGCCGCGCGCGCCAGGAACGGTTTGGATAGCCAGAGCGGCAAGGTGGTAGCGAATGCCAGGGCGCGCACGGGCGTGCCGGGCAGGTCCACAACCTGCAGTCCCTGGGCCTCCATCACCGCGAGACACTCCTTTAGCATGTCAATCTCGAGCTTATATAATTCGCGATTTGCAAACACGTCACGGGCGGTCATATCTAATATGGCGGAAGTGGGATTGGCGATCAGGTTGGTGAGCATCTTCGACCATTTCATGCTCGCCGCGTCATCAAATAGCCGTGAATTGAGATAAGCGGCCTCCAGCGCGACATGGACTTTCTCCGAAAGCGGGTGTCCCTTTGCGACGCCGACGCCGCGCAATCGCTCCAGGACAATGTCACCGGCGCCGCGCCGGCCGATGGCGGTGGTCACCGTACCGTAGATCACCTTATCCTTACCCAGCGCTTCGGCAATGGCGGGCTCGTTCGAGACGCCATTTGACAGGCACAACAGCGGCGGCATTTTTTCCGCGAAGGGCTGCATGCCTTCCAATGCGGCCCGGGTGTCGAACGATTTCAGGGCAAACAGAGCCAGGTCAAACGGTCCGTAACGAAGCGCCTCGTCCAGCGCAGAAACGATCACAAACGAAGACGGCGCGAGAGTCGAAGCATCTTTCGCACCTGCACTTGCGCCCGGTGCAAGTGTCTTTCTTCTTTCATCTGTCGTCAAATCCAGCCGCAGGCCGCGCGACCGCAGTTCATCGACCACTGTAGGCTGCTCTACAAAAACGACCGGATGCCCCGCCAGCGCCAGGCTCCCGCCAATGTAGGTACCGATGGCTCCTGCACCGAAGGTCAGGATTTTCAATTTGCCATTCAGGCTGGAAGATTCCGATAATGCCATGAACTACTCATTCTTCCAGGATTTTAGATGAGCTCGGTCATTGACGACCTCGATCGCCCAGCGGTGTTGGTGCGGGTAATATGTGACCTGTGCAAATGAGCAATTGTCAAAGCGGAAACGCACGCCGCCCGGGTCGGCATGATGCGCAATGCCGACGATGGCATGCATTAACTGGTTCAACATGCCCCCATGCGATACGATGAGATAACTGCCAGCTGGCCGTCTGAGCAATTTATGCAGGGCACTGCCGGCGCGCAAATAGAGTTCCCAATCGCCTTCTCCTCCGCCCCCAATCGAATGATATGGGGTGAGATATGGGGGTGGCGGCAACTTGCGCACCTCCTCCACCGTCAGGCCGGCCATTTCCCCGATATCGCGTTCCATCCAGATAGGGTCGATTTCGAGCTTCGCCTGAAGGGCGGTCGCAATGATCTGCGCCGTCTCTTTTGCACGTGCCAATGGGCTGGCAATCGCGAGATCAAATTTTACAACTTCCGATGTCCAGCGTTCCGCCAGCGCGTGCGCCTGGGCGCGTCCCCGCTCGGTAAGCGGGTAATCCGATTGTCCCTGCCAGCGGGATTGAGCGTTGCCAATGGATTCGCCATGCCGCAACAGGGTAAATTGATACAGGTTTTTATCCATCTAACTTACTCGTGCCTCTTTTTCAACAGATAAACAGGCCGTTTCTTGACCTCCTGAAAAATATACCCCACATATACGCCGATGAAACCGAGCAAAATCATGATAATTCCGCTGGCGATCAGGAGGATGGCCATCAACGAACTCCAACCCGGGACCACGTGCTCAGTATTGCCTGTGAGCCATAAAATCAAAACGCCCGACAGTTGAATGAAAGCCAGCGCAAAAAAGAGCAGGCCGGTACTCAGGCCAATATACAGAGGAATCAGGGAAAACGAAAAAATCGCATCAGAAGCCAACCGAACCATTTTCCCCAGCGAATATTTTGACCGCCCCGCCACCCGGGCAGGCTGATGATAAGGCAGAATGACGCTTTTGTAACCCATCCATGAAATCATGCCGCGCAGGAAGCGATGGAACTCCGGCATGGCTTTCAATGCATCCACAGCCTGCCGGCTCAAGCCGCGAAAATCCGCCGCGCCGGGGATAATCTGCGTGCCGCTGATGCCATTGATCAGTTTGTAGAACGCCGAGGAAGTAAATTGCTTGAAAGCCGAGGCAGACACATCTTCAACCCGCTGCGCCTGGATGATGTCGTATCCCTGGTAAAAGAGTTCAAGCATTTCGGCGATCATCTCAGGCGGGTGCTGACCGTCTGCATCCATCGAGATCACAAAATCACCCTGGGAGGCCTCCAGCCCGGCCGTTAAAGCAGCCTGATGGCCAAAATTACGCGATAGTTCGAGCAGCACAATCCGCGTGTCCTGTCTGGCCAGCGCGGCAATCGAGTTGACCGTTTCATCGCTGGAGCCATCGTCCACGTAATAGATGGTGAAGTGCTGTGGAATTTGAGCTATAACTTCGCAGATTCGGGCATGCGTCTGCTCAAGGACCCCCACCTCATTGTAAACCGGGATGACCAGGTCAATCTTCAGCCTGCGTTTCGACGACATTTTAGGAATTCTACCATGTCATTTCCGAGCGTCTGATTGCCCCTACATTTGGGAGTGGCTATTTGGGTGTTAAGCCACACACCGCCCTGGTACGGCTTAAGCCGCAGGGTGCCAGGGGAGCTCACACCGTTCGTGCCGCACTGAAAGTGCACTAGTACCTTCGGCGAGCACGTCGGTGCGAGACGGCAGAGATTTAGGAGATTCTTTCTCAATGGGCTCAGTGTTCTTTATTATCCCCGTCCGGGGGCGGTGGCTAAGAAGGTTTTTACTCACCATTTTCGCCACTCCCTACATTTCAGTGCAGATTCTCCAAAATAACCTCACAGGCCCTTTCTGCCTTCGCCTCATCAAAATGATGGTCGTTGAACAGGTTGATGACAGCATTGTGCAGCGCCTCGGCCTGAGGACATCTGCCTTCGACCATGATTCCAGCCAGCGAGGCATAATACGAACTGGCAAATAAACCAGCCTCGAAGATCGCTTTCACCATCTGTGCATTGTTTCCAACGCGGATATTGAATCTCCAATTTTGATAAGCATCAGGCAATTGTAGTTCCTGTGGGATGCGGCTCGCATAGATCCTATTCAGCTTTGAACGATGGCTCATCGAAAATGTCAGCCCATCCTCGATCTGCCTCCGGTATTCCTCCCAGGCAGGGAGTACCGCATCCGTCTGCAACCAGTTGCCGTCCTCATACGTAAAAGCGGTGGCATCCCGGATGGCCTGCTTGTATTGCCCTTCAATCCGGTCCTGTGCCAACGGGTCAAAAGGCAGGTGGGCCGAACGATACGGAACGCCCTCACTGAGAAAGGCAAATCCACCCAGGCCCAAATCCAGGATCTTCGCATATCCCGTGCTATAGAGTTGCACATCCGCCAGGTTCTCTGCATCAGGCTGCACCTCTGGAATGCACAGGCAACGATCATCCACGATCAGGATCGATTCATCCTCTGATTTAATTTGATGAAAGAAATCATTCGGTGTGGACGCTTCGCCGTAGGTGTGCGCATACAGGAGACCGCCAAACCGGCGCGTCCGAATCTGCGCCTCGGCCTGCTCCAGATCCATGTGCAGAGTCTGGGCGGAAATATCCACCAGATCAAAAGAGACGTTCGCCTTGAGAAATGTAATGGGAACGATCGGGCAGATATTGGCAGGCAATAACCAGGGCCGTGTATCAAACCGACTTTTTATTAGATTGTAGAGGATCGCCGAAGCCCGCGGCGCCTGAAGGATCTGCATCGCAACTACAGGACCTTGCGCACCAAAATCGTGAAATCATACAGATCGTAGTCATGGAGCAGGGCAACATTCCTTGAGAAATTACGTTTGCAGTAGTCGAAGAAAAACAGCGGGTCACCGTAGAAGAGATCGGGACGCTCGGCCATACGCTCAGCATCTGAATACATCGTCAGCATGTTGAAGGAAAAGCCCTTTGAGCACAGCGCATTCATCCGCCCGAGAGTCTCACAAGTGAAGTTCTTCCAATCGGCATACTCGGCATCCATTTTGATATTGAAAATGCCGGCGGCCACCAGATAATCGGTGATCGGTAATTCCTTTTCATCGGTGGTGAAGTGAGCGTTGGGATAATTCTGATGGCTCTCACGCCCCGCCCGGACCATTTTTTCAATCAAATCCAATCCATAATACTCGAACTGTCGGCCCCTTGACTGGAGAAAATCAAACATGGCGCCATAACCGCAGCCATAATCGATCACCGAAAAACCTTGATCGGATCCAATGATCCGGACCAACTCCAGAAAACGGCGTTGTTGGGCCTGCTCGCCATTGTAATCCACACCCTCCGCCGTGGCCCCATATTGCTCGAGCTTCTTGCTAAAGAAATCCTTGAGTTGCGCCTGAACAGCCTCGAGTTTGTGTGTCATGCCTGCTCCTCCTTCAAACCTTCCAGATAGACTTTCGCCTCCGCACCCTTCATAAATAACAGGTCCAGTACACTGACCGCTGGATTGTATGGGGGATACAATTGCTCATACTCCAAATAATTATATTCCTTATATTCTAGCTGGATGCCTGCCTGCTCAAACAAATCGGGGACGATGTAGTTTCTTCCAGACGGTCCTGAAAGATACGTCCCGGCTCCCACCTGGCGGAGGATGCTGATCACTCTTTCGGTCTTGGTACCGCTGGGCTGATAATCCTGTGAAAATGCCAGCGGCGTCTGTATTTCCAGTTGATCGCAGACCCAGCGAATCAGGGCCAGGTTCAAGGCTGAGATGGAGGCCGCCGGTTGATACAGCAGTTCGCTCAGTTCGGAAAAATAAGGTTCAAAACATGGGGCGGACCGGTAGGATTCGCGGATCCGATTGAGCATTTTTTTGGCCCACGGCGTGGAATAGTCGATTGACGTTTCCTGGATCAGCTGTTCGGTACGCCTGTAATTGACCGGCACTGTAATCCACTCCAGGCCCCGCGGCGTTTTGATCTTGTTGCGATTGCGCCAATCACCCTTGGTATACTGCAAATCATCCTCGAGAACGAACAAATCCACTTCGCGGATGAAATCAAAGTAGCCTCGCCAGGGTAGAAAATTGGACTGGATGATGCCAACCTTCATAACAAAATAATCTCCTTGGTGGGTTTACTCGTCCGTAGTCTTTGACACCACATACACTGGCATATCCATGCTGCGATCAAACATGCGCGCCAGATATTCGCCAAAGATGCCAAGTGCAAACAACTGTGCGCCGCTAAAGAGCGCAACAATAGACGCCAGAAAAGGAAAGCCCGGCAGGCTTCCCAGGCTAAAGTAGATCACCAGGACGTAGACAAACACACCCAGCCCAAATAAGGTCATCCCAAAGCCGATCCAGCTCGCCAACCGCAAAGGTTTCGTGCTGTAGCCCACCAGAATGGACATGGCTGCCTTCACCAGCGATGTAAAGTTATAGTTGGATGCCCGCGCCTCCACAATATCCACCTGCACCGAAGTGAAACGCGTCGTGCCCCAGGAAAGCAAAACGTCGATGATCATGTTGGGGCTTTTGAAACTCTCAAACGCAGCCCGCAGATGGGTGCGGAACGCACGAAAAGCGGAAATATCCTTTACTGAAGGCACTCCCATGGTGCTGGCAAGGATACGCTTGATGCTGGCTGTCAGGAAGTTGCGAATGAAGCTCTGCGGCATTTTTCGCGGCGCGCCGTACACCACATCGTATCCTCTTTCAAGTTCTGTCAACAGGAGTGGGATATCCTCGGGGAGATGCTGCAAATCCTGGTCCATGGTCACCGTCACTTCAAAACGCGCCAGACGCACACCGCACAAGGTCGCGCTGTGCTGACCATAATTCCGCATCAAGCGGATGCCCCTCACCCACCTGGGGTATTTTTGCGCCAGGCATTCAATGACCTCCCAACTGCCATCAGGGCTGCCATCATTGACCAGAATGACTTCATATTTTTGGGCAAATTTAGGAAGGGCTTCCTTTAAACGTTCGACCAAAGGCTCGACCAGATTCTCACCCCTGTACACCGGAACAACGATGGAAAGATTCATAGGGCGCTATTTTACCACCCGCCTCACAGCCTGCCCTCCGCCTTGGCTCACATCATCCGGCTGCACGTTCGAGAGAATAAGCCCATGCCTGTTTGCCAGAATGGACAATGTGCGCGTCACCTCAGCCTGTTTCTGCTCCTGGTTCCAGCCCAGGTTGTTGGCGAAGATACCTGCCAGTTCTTCCACCATTTCTCGGGTAACCCGTCCCAGCATGCCCACCATCGAGCGGCGGAGGATGAAATCATCGAGATGCAGAGCTTTTTCGTGATGGATGAGATAGGTGATCTCGCGGCGCGAATAGTCAGGCAGCGATGGGAAAATGTAATCGGTGCCGCCGTTCATAAAGGTGGCAATCGCCTCAGCCCGGCTGCCATAGCGTTCAAATAGGACTTTGAGTCGCTCTCTGGCCACCCCCGTCCAGGCCGACAGGCTTTCGATCTGGCGCCTGAGTTCCTCCTCATTGCGTGGATAGCCCCTTCCGCCGCCGATGGGTAGCGCGCGCGTGTCCTTTTTGCGTGCCATGCCAAAGTGTATCAGCGCCTTATCAGTTACCTGCTCGGAGAACGCGCGGAAGGAAGTCCACTTTCCGCCAACGAGAGAGTACACCGGAAAGGCCAGATTGGTCCAATCGCCGCTAAGGACTTCAATGGCATGATCCCGTGAGATCTGTGAAGTTGTCTTGGCTGTGGAGCGCGGAAGCGGACGAACACCTGTGAATTGAAAAACGATATCGGAGCGGGAAATCTCCAGGCTGGGAAAGATGCGGAGCACCAGGTCCAGAAAGTAATCAATCTCATCGTTCGTGACGTGCACGTCGTCCGGGTTATCAACTGGGATATCTGAAGTGCCGATCAATACGCGGTCATATAGCGGGAAGATGAGCACGATGCGCCCATCTTGGTTCTCAAAAAAGAATTCATGCTCGCCAATGGCCTGCCGCAGCGCATCATGCTTGACGACGATATGGGAACCCTTTGTGCCGCCAATAAAACGCGTGGACACACCCAGCTTGCGGTTCGTGAGATCGATCCATGGTCCGGCAGCATTGATGACCAGTTTGGGACGAACATCGTAGGTGTCGTCGGTCAGTTCATCGCGCAGGATGAGCGTATCTTCCTGCCCGCCCACCATGCTCATGTAGTTCAAGGCACGCGCGCCAGAGGATTCAGCCTCCGCATCCAACAACAATTCAATGCCAACCCGTTCGGGATGCAGGATCGCACCGTCATAATACACAGCCGTGTTGACAATCTCAGGACTTAACTGATTCCACAATTGGAGCGATTTTTTGCGTGAGTAAAACCGGTGACGGGGTACGGCGCGCGTTCCGCCCTGGGTATAAGCGTCGTACAACATCAGGCCCAGTTTGATGACAAGTGAGCCGCGTTCGGCAGGCTTATCCAGAATTCCAAAAAACTTTAGCGGCGCATTGAGAAGTCCCGAAAAACGCTTAAAGATTGGAATGGTCGTAGGCAGAGGTTTTACGAGATGGGGAGCGTTTTGTAGCAGACGGTTGCGTTCGTGCACAGCTTCGCGCACCAGCCGGAATTCGCCGTTTTCCAGGTAGCGGATGCCCCCGTGTGCCATATGAGATGAAGCGGCGCTCGCCCCGGAACAAAAGTCGCCCCGCTCCACCAGCAGCACATCCACGCCATTGAGAGCCAGGTCACGAAAGGTACCAATACCATTGATGCCCCCGCCCACGATCAGCACAGAGATGTCGGGATTTTTCTTGAGATTAGAGAGGATATCTTGTCTGTTCATATTGTGGGAGTTTCAGGTGTCAGGTTCCACGTTCCATGTCTACTAACCTGGAACTTCATTCAACCCAGTCAAACGTGCGTGTTACGGCCTTCTTCCAACCTGAGTATAACGTTTTTCGTAGTTTCGTGCTCATCGCTGGATGCCATTCCTTATCCTTGGCCCAGTGGGCGCGCAATTCGTTATAGTCCTTCCAAAAGCCGATGGCGAGTCCTGCGGCATAGGCTGCACCCAACGCTGTGGTTTCTGCAACCCGGGGTCGAATGACTGGCACATTCAAAATATCCGCTTGGAACTGCATGAGCAGGTCATTGAACACCATGCCGCCATCCACTTTCAGCGCAGTTAATTTTACGCCTGCGTCCTTTTCCATGGCATCGAGCACTTCACGTGTTTGATAGGCGGTGGCTTCCAGGGCGGCGCGGGCAATATGGCTCTTATTGACATAACGGGTCATCCCCACAATAGCTCCCCGGGCGTCAGACTTCCAATAGGGCGCGAACAGGCCGCTAAAGGCCGGGACGAAATAGATACCGCCGCTATCTTCGACAGATTTCGCCAGCGCCTCCACCTCCGCCGACGATTGGATCAGCCCCAAATTATCTCTCAGCCACTGGATCAGCGCGCCCGTGATCGCAATCGATCCCTCCAATGCATACACCGCTTTTTGATTTCCGATCTTGTATGCCAGCGTTGTGAGCAGACCTGCTCTGCTTTGCACAGGCTTCTCACCAGTATTCAACAACATGAAACAACCGGTGCCATAGGTGTTTTTGGCTTCGCCCGGCTTGTAACAAGCCTGACCGAATAGGGCAGCCTGTTGATCACCCAGATCACCAGCCACCGGGATACCCTGTAATGGCATACTCTCGCCGCCGTCCCCGGCGGCTGTACCGCTACGCGGCATCGCCGAGACGCCCCCTTGAGCATGAATGGAACCATAAATCTCCGATGACGATCTGATCTCCGGCAACATGGCGCGTGGAATGCCAAGGGTTTTTAAAATGTCATCATCCCAATCCAAAGTCTTGAGATTCATCAAAAGCGTACGTGAGGCATTGGTCACATCGGTGATGTGTGCTTCGCGACCCGTCAGGTTCCAGATCAACCAACTGTCGATGTTGCCAAACAGTAGTTCCCCCTTTTTGGCTCTTTCTTTGGCGCCCTTTACGTGGTCTAAGATCCACTTGATCTTAGGGCCCGAAAAATAAGTGGCAAGGGGCAAGCCGGTCTTTTTGCGAAATCGGTCCTGCCCGCCTGCATGCGCGAGTTTGCCAATGATAGCATCCGTCCGCGTATCCTGCCACACGATAGCGTTATACACCGGCCTGCCCGTGGATTTCTCCCACACGACCGTCGTCTCACGTTGATTCGTGATCCCAATGGCCGCGATCTGGTCACCAGTTACTGAAAAGTGATCATCGGCAACCTTTGCCAGCGCGCCCTGAATCACTTCCTGGGTCCGCTCCCAAATCTCGACCGGATCATGCTCCACCCAGCCGGGTTTGGGATAGATTTGTTTATGCTCCTTCTGATCGACAGCGACCACATTCCCCGCGTGATCGAAAATCATAAAACGCGTGCTGGTTGTACCCTGGTCAATGGCTGCAACGTATTTGGACATACCGGCCTCCGTTGCCGCAATTGTAAAACAAAAAGCCCCCGCACAAAATGGCAGGGACTCTTGTTATCCTTACGCTTGCTGCTTTCCTGGCTTTTCCGCAAAGAGGCAAGTCTGTGGATCATCGACTACTTTGCGGGTTGCTCTACTTCCTCGTCGATCACCGCTTCGTCCATTTCCACATCCTCTTCTTCAGATTCCTCCACTTCCTCCTCTTCATCCTCTTCCTCCGAGGCAGGTTCCGAGCTGAGGAACTGATACACCGACACCGCCAAAATCGAACCCAGGAACGGACCAATGAAATAAACCAGATACAGCAGGTAGTTCTGATAATCGGGTGTACCCGCTGTGATCGCGCTCGTAAAAATGGCTGGACCAAACGATCGCGCCGGGTTCAGGGAGGCGCCGGTCAATGGACCACCGGCCATGATGGAAATCATCAGTGTCGTGCCGATGGCCCAGCCCGCAAATGGACCCGCCTTGCCCCCGACCGCCGTGTGCAGGACGGTATTGACAAGGAAGAACGTCAGCACAGCCTCAACTGCCATGGCCTGATACGGTAGTTGCCTTGTGATCAGCACACCGTTCGTGGCTGCGCTGTTGATCAAGTCCGCCTGGAGCGGATTGAAGAGACCCCAAAGTGCAAACGCAGCTAGAGCGGCTCCCGAAAACTGCGCAAGCCAATATACAGCCGCATCACCCCATTTGATATTCCCGTTCGCCGCCAGCCCCAGCGTGACGGCCGGGTTGATATGTGCGCCAGAGATGTAACCAAAGGCATACACAAACACCGCCAGCGTCAAACCATGCGCCAGCGCAATTGCCAGCATGCTTTCGCTATAGATGCCTGCCGCCCCACCGATCAGCACAAGTGCAAATGTGCCTATGAATTCCACCACAAACACTTTTATGTTAGCCATTTTGTCTCCTGAAAATTGTGAATACAAACATAGAACCCTTCCCTTGCCAAAACGCTACGCCAGATGAGGCTATTTGCATGAAGGCCACGGGATTAGTTCTTAGACGTTGAAAATCGAAAATATTTTTCTAGGCGGAAGCAGGACGGTCGTCGAAGTAAAGGCCTAAAATATTGACTGTTCCCTGACTATAAAACCACTACAACACCAGAAAAATCGCAACTCTATGACGAAGAAACGACACATCCTAAGGCTGGTCAGGAGCAGGAGCCAATACTTGTATGCCGTAATAATCACTCATGCAAGTATTGAGCCAAAACCCGGGTTTGTTCCGAGGCTCACCCAAGCTAGCCCAATTTTGTTTTGCCGCTATACGGACTTTTGACTTGCCCATGTTCTTTTCAGTAAGAATATAAGTATGCGCTTGATCCCATTGTTGAGCATATTGAATAAACACTGAACGCGATGAATAAAGCGATAAAACGTTCCATGATGAAACAACCACAAGAAAAAGAAATAATACGGTACTGACTGCGACTTTAATATTAGACACATCTCCGAATCTTCCATAAAGCCCTTGTCCCCAAAAATAGCTTCCAGCTAAAATACCGGTTATTAAGCAGTAGGCTGGGATTATTAATGCACGTTCGGGCGTGGACGCTGAAATACTGTAGGCCGCAGGTAAGAAACAACAAAAAGCCAACAGAGCGCCAAACAAAATAAATATAGAACCGTACCGAAAATCATATTTTCCTGACTGCTGAGTTTGCATACCTACCAAAACTCCACACAACCCTATCGCTAAGAGTCCTACGATGCCTTTTACCCCACGAAACCAACTCGCCAATAGCGCCCAATAGGCCTTGAGAGCAATGTGGAGAGCCGTGGATATGGTTGAGCGGTGGAAGTACTCCTGCCTAATAGCATTTCCCGGTGCAATAACAAGAACGATCAAACCAACAATGGCCCCAACTAAACCCGCAATTAAAAAATAAAAAGCAGGAGAACGAAAAGCGAAAAGATTCGTCGCTAAACCCAAAATCACCAGACCCATAATCGCTAG
>DASTOH010000197.1:0-10077 GCA_035720235.1 Anaerolineales bacterium
AATAGCATTAATTTTGTAAAATGTCAATACTTTTTGTGAAAAATCAAAAATTTTGGTAACTGCTCATTTTTTGTTGCACGTTTCCGGGAAAAGAAAAAGACCCTGTTCAAAGCCAGGGTCTTCTGAAAGCTGCGTAGCCCCTCCTGCGGATCCGCCCTAGATTGCTCCGGGAAATTTTCCCAGGATCAACACCAACGTAATCCCTGCCATCCCCTTGCACTCCAGATTCATTATTCAACATTTTCATGGTCAAGTCCAGCAAATTCGTTTAAAATGGACTCAAAAAAATCTTTGAGTTCATTTTGAGGTAAGCACATGAACCGTAAGGACTTTGGACAATTGTTAGCAACCCTGCGCCAGGATCTGGATTGGACGCAGTTCCGGCTGGCTGAGTTTGCAGTGGTCGATGAGGCAGTCATCAGCCAAATAGAGCGGGGGGTTAAGAAGTTTTTTGAGCCTGAGCTGTTATTCTGCCTTGCGAATGCCCTGCAGTTAACCACGCTCGAAAGGCGCGAATTCTTCCTGGCGGCCAGTGGGTTGGATCAAAAACAGATCGTCCGCCAGCCCTCCCTGGCAATGGCAACCGATGTGTTCAATATCAGAAAGATACTCGACAAATTAATCGAGTTAACGGGGCAGGTGCGGCTGCCTGCCTTCCTCGCTGATGTGTATGGCGATGTGATCGCTGCTAATCGAATCATCCTCTCGTTCTTTAAAGTCCCTCCGCTCATCCTGGAAACTGCGCCTCACGTTCCGGGTGGCTATAATACCGTGCGCGTCAACTTTGGCAAGGAATCGGTGGTTCGTAATCGGATCGCAAACAACTGGGATGGTTTTGCCCTCAACGCGATGCGCACCTTTCGGGAGCATAGTCTG
Source organism: Anaerolineales bacterium (assembly GCA_035720235.1). Lineage (GTDB taxonomy): Bacteria > Chloroflexota > Anaerolineae > Anaerolineales > Villigracilaceae > Defluviilinea. The sequence goes on from DASTOH010000197.1 coordinate 877, forward strand.
CGTTATCGCGCCCAGCCTTATTTCAAGTATTTGATGAGCCTATTTCGAAATCCGGTCGAATACCCGTTATTCGATCGGTTTTGGAAGATGGTCTCATCGATCGAGCAGGATAAGGAAATTGATACAGATTATTTTGATTTTCAGCATGATGAATTTGGCCAGGTGAAATACAGCGCCTCCGCTACGATTACCATTACATCCTTTGGTGAGTTATTCCTGATACAGTACCTGCCATTGGATGAACACACCGCTCGGGTCTTCGAACAGATTGCAAAAGAGGTCGGGCAATCCGCGCTCCGCGTGGCACCCTGGCCGGTCAAGAATTTTCCAAGATGAGGCTCTCTGGGAAGTGCCGTGATAAAACCTTTTCAGTACACAGATACTTCGACAGGCTCAGTACAAGTTTCGCGGACGGCACGGAAAAGCGCAGCTTATAAAAGGTTTTTCCGTGCGCGAAGCGTCCGCGCGCACAGCGTCCGTGTCGTCCGTGTATAAGAATCATGGTAACTACTGAACACCCCAAACGGGTACAGCGCAAAAGTATCGGTGACTTTTTTTCGATGGCTCAAGCCGCCGTCCCCGGCGGCGTTCTCCGAGGGAAACCCTGCGCCGGGGACAGCGCAGGGAGCAGGCTCCGGACAGTTTTGCGCTACACTCACGCCAAACTGATTAGCATTTGGCAGCGGAGAATGTGATACAATTCGCCGCCGGGCGTAGTACCCTTCGCCCGAAATGCCGCGCTGCGTTTGGCATACCACTCTATTTTTGCCAGAAAGGGCTTGAACAAACATGAAAGTATTACTTACCAAGGACGTTTACAAACTGGGCCGTGCCGGTGATATCAAAAAAGTCGCGGATGGTTACGGCCGCAACTACTTACTGCCACAGGGGCTGGCTGTCATCGCTACCGCTGGCGCGATCAAACAGGCGGAAAAAATCCGTTCACAGGCTGAGATCACTCGTGCCCAACTCAACTCGGAGTTGAAGGATCTTGCTTCTCAAATCAACGGCCTGACCGTGGTCTTTGCCGCGAAAGCGGGTGAAACCGGCAAACTCTATGGCTCCATCACCACACAGGATGTGGCGATCGCCATTCAGGAGAAGACCCGCTACGAGGTTAAAAAAGGCCAGATGGATATGCAGCCGATTCGCAACCTTGGCGAGTTCACCGCGCATGTCCGCCTGACGATGGACCTGGTTCCCGAAGTGAAGATCATTGTGCACCGCGAGGGCGAAGCCCTTGAGACGGAAACAGAAGCGGCTGAAGAGACTCCGGCTCCTGCCCCCGCCCCAGCTCAAGCTGAGGAAGCGGCCGAAGCCTAGCAGTACCCAACTACCTATGACATCACCAGTTCATTCCCGCCGGAGGGGTGGGGTGCTGGTGATGTTTCGTTTCGCATGACGCAATCCATCGGTCAAAAACTCAGGCAGGCGCGCGAGCAGCAGCGTATCACGCTTGAACATGCTTGCGAGTCCACGCGCATTCGCGTGCTGTATTTGCAGGCGCTCGAAGCGGATGATATATCCGTTCTGGCATCGCCTGTGCAAGCCCGCGGCTTTCTACGCAATTACGCCGAATATCTTGGGCTGGATTTCGACCGAATGCTCGATGAACTGCGCGCGGAGACAACCTCTCCGGATGAAATCATCGGTCCTGCCGACTTTTCCCCTCCACCAGCGACTCCAACCTCCGAGCCTTTATTGCCAGGAGATTCTGCGCTTCAGGCTCAGCTTGAGCCTGCGGCGGTCCCCCAGACCCACTCTCCGCTCGAGCAGATTCCCAAGAGGCCCAATCGCCGCGGAAGTAAAAAGGCTGAGCCAATCTCAGAACCCATCGATGCCGTACCGGCGGAAACCGCGTCAGAGTCGGCTTTTCAAGCTGAACTGGAAACCGTAGTTGATGAGCCCACCGAACCACAACCGGAGAATCCTCCCGCCCACGTCAGTGATAGCCTGTGGCAGAACTGGCTTAATCGGGTCAGTCCACTGATCCAGGCTCGGAAAAAACGAGTGACGGAGGCACAGGCGAGTTCATCTTCTGAAGAGGAGATCTCTGGTGAACAGCAGCAAGATCCGGATGTAGATCAATCCCTCCGGGAACCGGTTTCCGCAGACCAAAAGTTGGAGTCCGTTCAGATCTTCAAGGAGATCGGCGAAGAACTTCGCCAGCGGCGCGAGCTGCTCAGCCTGAACCTGGATGAGGTCGAACACAATACCCACGTCAAGGCGCATTACCTTGAGGCGCTCGAAAAAGGCGCAATGGAGGATCTGCCTTCCACCGTCCAAACACGCGGCATGTTATCGAACTACGCCACCTTCCTCGACGTGGATGTGGATGCACTGCTGCTGCGCTATGCAGATGCGTTGCAGGCGCGCCACCGTGAAAAGAATCCGCAAAAAACCGTCCGCAAAGCGGGTCAACCGATTCTCGCGAGCCTGCCGCCCATCCGCAGTTTTATGGCTGGAGACATGATCTTTGGCATTGGGATGGCCATTCTGTTGATCGGTTTCTCCATCTGGGGCATCAATCGGGTGATGCTGCTCCAAAGCCAGCAGGAAGTGCAACCCACTGGACCCTCCATCTCCGATGTGCTGCTGGCCTCGCCAGACCCTTCCTCCATAGTTCCTACGGAAACCCTGGTGCTGATCGAATCTCTCGCTGAGCCCACCGCGACCATCGTGATCCCTACTCAAAATCTGAATGTGAGTGTTCAGGTCAATCTGGTGGCTGTCGAGCGAACCTTCATGCGCGTGGAGGTGGATGGGGAGGAAGTGTTCAATGGCCGCGTCGTGCCGGGGACGGCGTATCCGTTTGAGGCGGAGGAGCAGATCGAAATCCTGGTGGGAAACGGCGCCGCGATCCGGATCGTCTATAATGGGCGTGATCTGGGTCTGTTGGGCAGCTTTGGACAGGTGATCAACAACATTTATATGGCAGATGAGATCATCACGCCGACTATCCAGGCCACGCCTTCTCCCACGCGCACACTTTCGGTGACCGCTACTGTACCTGCTACGTTGACCCCGGTCCCGACTACTACCACGAGTGTGACTGCGACCTCGACCAATACGGTCGCGCCATAGTCGTGTGTTTGAAAAGGCGACCCGGCAGAACTGTCGGGTAATTTGCTCCCACTGGGCGGATCATCCCCGCCCTTAGCAGGAATAAACTGCATAAGGTTAGTCACTTATAGGAACGCTACTTTTGTCAAAAAACACCTTTCATCTCGTTTCATTAGGCTGCGCCAAGAATACCGTTGACTCAGATTCCATGGCACAACTCCTGATCCGTGACGGCTATCATGCCGTGGAGGATCCATCACACGCGCAGGTGCTCATTGTGAACACGTGCGGGTTTATCGGCCCAGCCAAACAAGAGTCACTGGATGTTTTGCGTGAACTTGCGGATGGCAAGCGAAAAAATCAAATTCTGATTGCTGCGGGATGTCTGACCCAGCGTTACGGCGCGGAAGTGACAGAGAAAGTCCCCGGCGTGGATGGAGTGTTGGGCACACGTCGCTGGATGGACATTGTGCAGGTGGTGCGCGACCTTCGCAAAGGACCGCACCCTGAGCCACTCTACCATCTGCCAGATGCAAAAACCGTTGGCACCGATGAAGGGGATACCCTGCGCGCCTCTGTGGCGGGGGCGAGCGCCTACTTGAAAGTGGCGGATGGATGTCGCCGCCCATGCGCGTTCTGTGCAATCCCCGTCATAAAGGGAACGGCGGTCTCGCGCCCGATGGAGGTGATCCTCGACGAGGCGCGCCGTCTGCGCGATGCAGGCGTGCGTGAGCTGGTTTTGATCGCGCAGGATACCACGGATTACGGGCACGATCTGGGGATGAAGGATGGCCTGGCGATCCTGCTGGAAGGACTGACAACCGTTGTCCCAGACATGGACTGGATCCGCATCATGTATGCCTACCCCGGTTACGTCACCGATCGGCTGATCGATGTAATGGCCTCAAGCAGGCAGGTTCTGCCTTATCTCGATATGCCACTCCAGCACGCCCATCCCAAGACTCTGTATCGCATGCGCCGGCCTTCCAACATCGACTGGGTGCATCGCACATTGGAAAAGCTGCGCTCGAAGATTTCTAGCACTTCCACGGGCCTGGGGCGGCGCCTCGCCATTCGCACCACCTTCATTGTCGGTTATCCCGGTGAGACGGAGGAAGAATATCAGGCCTTGCTGGATTTTGTGCAGGAAATCCGCTTTGACCGGGTGGGCACATTCCAGTTCTCATTCGAACCAGGCACAACCAGCGAGCCGCTGGGTGACCCGATTCCCGCCGAAGTGAAGCAGGAACGTTTTGAGCGACTCATGGAGTTGCAGCAGGGCATCTCCATGCAGATCAACCAATCCTATGTCGGCCAGACGTTGGATGTGTTGGTCGAGGGGAAAGACAAGGGCATCGCCATTGGACGATCTTACCGCGATGCGCCGGAAATTGACGGCATGGTCTTCATCGAAGGTGATGCCAAAATAGGGGAGATTGTCCCTGTGAAGATTACTGGTGCGATGGCATATGATCTAACGGGTGTGCTGGCGCAAGAACCAATCCGCTCATAACCTTTCAATCTCCCAACTATGCAGATTTGTTTGTGATGCTTTGAACAATATGCATTACACTGAGGTCATCTTCGAAAGGATAAAGGTTATGGTAAAACGAATTTTTTCATTGCTTGGTCTGGTGGCGTTGATGGTGCTGATGACAGGGGTATTGACTGCCGCGACATCGGCGCCGGTAACGACCTTCTCACTCGAACAGGGTTTGCCTGAAGTGATGAACGTTGGTGATACAGCCACGGTCATCGTGCAGGTGCAGAGCGACCCGGAGTTCATTTTTGCTCAGGCGCTGCCATCCCAATATTTCCCGGGCCGCGGAGTTGTGGCGGCGCAGGGTGATCGTGTAGGGCAGGGCAATTTCGCTAGGCTTGAAGTGACATTCAACGCAAAGAGTTCCACTGCTAATTTCCCAGGTACTGCTAATTGCCCAGGTGGTGGGGTAGCACCTGTTTCCGTTGTAGTGGGCGTCCGGTACCCTGGCGGGTACGTAGCCGTTCAACGATTTGAATTTTGCGTGCAGGTGCCATAAACGCGTCGGCCTGCAAAAGGTGAATTGAATAGAGACAGCCCGTCCCTGAAAAGGCGGCGGGCTGTTTTGATTCATATTGAATTATAGATTAGGCCGCTCTTGCAACTGCGGTTGCAAGCAAAATTAGTACTGAAAGTCCAAAATTGATTCGGAGCAGGATGATCTCACGTTTTCGCAGCGAGTCCAGTTTGGTGGTATCTTTATTCCTCTTCGAGAGCAGGATCGCGCGGCGGATGGCCGGGATAACCTCCCAGGTTTGGATGGCGCTGACGACGACCAGGATCATGCCCAAAATATGTTTGGTGAGGATCGCCAGCGACCATTGTGTGCTGACGGATAGGAAGCCATCGTAATGCGGGTTGACGCTCATCTGGAACAGGCCGGTGACGATCAACAGGCTGATACTGAACCAGGCAATGGGCTCGAGCCGTTTCTGCATGGCTTCGAGAAAGACAAGCTGTGTTTCTGCATCCAGGGCGCGTTTCATCGCTGGCAGGATGAGCAGCGCGATAGCCGCCAGACTTCCCACCCACGTGGCTGTGGCAAGCATGTGGAGCCAGTACGTCAGGGCGATGGCCCAGGTGGGTGGAGGGGGCATTAGCCTGGAGTTGGTGTTTCGGTTGGAGTCTCTGTGGGAGGTTCCGGAGTATTCGTTGGGACATCCGGGACTGTCGTTGTGCCGATGGTCGGCGTCGCTGGGGTGGCCAGGGCGGTCAGATCAATGGTGGGGGTGGGCGGGAAGCAGACCGGCAGAAGCTCGTCATAATTGCTTTGTGCGATTTTATCCAATGCGCCGACCGTCATAGCATTCTGATATTGAAAGATTGCTTCGCCTTCCTCACAATACTTGCCTTCTGTGAAAAGCTGATCGCCATAGCGCATGGAAGCATAATAATAACGTTCGGTGGCGGTCATGGTGCCGTCCCACAGGTTGCCCCAGGCGCGGGCCTGCTCAAAATAAAATAATGCCTGAGGCCAGTCCAATTCCCAGAACGATGCGCCGATCAGATACACGCGCGCGCCTTCGCGCAAGCCAATCGTATCGCGGTCCAGCGGACCGAACCGTTCAGCCAGGGTCAGTTGATAGATGCCACCCTCCAGATTCCCCTGCTGTGCGATCAGGGCATAGCCATAATTGCGCAGGGCAAAATAATACATGCCATCCACCTGCGATTGCTGGTAGTTGGGATCCGATTTGCGCAACTGATCGAGCGCGCTTAGCGCGCCTGGCCAGTCCTGTGCGGCAATTAATTGCGCGGCGCGCGAATAGGCCTGTTCCGCTCCAGCGAAATCGGGTGTCGGCGTCAGGGACGGCGTGGGGGTCGGTGACTGAATCCCTTCGCTCAGGCTGATCTGCACGAGCACTTCGGTCAATTTCTCCTGCGCGCCGGGAAAGCTCGGATCTTTTAAGAGGATGTATTCCAGCCGCTGCTGCGCGATCTTATATCTGCCAGCCTGAATATCCTCGTTCACAAACTGGAATTGCTCAGTGAGTTGTTGTGAGCGTGTGTCGGACTCGTTCTGTTTTCGAACGGAGATACCTGACTGATAGCCGGCCAGCACGGTCAGTGCCAGCACGAACATGAGGATCACGGCGCTGATCAGAAACATGCGGCCGCGATGTTTTCGGACAACAGGAATGTTGGGTTGAGTGCTTTCTGATTTCATCATAGGGCGTTATTATATCCTGACGGTCTCTTTTAGGACGCCTGCGGGCCGGTCGGGGATCCCAAAGAGAACGTCTTCTTCGTAATGTTTATAGCTTTAGAAACAGTTTGAGTTCAGACCAAATGATCGGGAGACAGATCAGCCCTCCGATGACCATGCCCAGCAACGCGGTCAGCACTGCGGACCCGGGCACGAACACTGCCAGGCTGTAGGCTGCCACGCCGCCAATCAACGCGGCGACCACGCCTTTGCCGACCGCGCTCCACACGCGGATCGGTTCGTGCATCTTGTTGCTCAGCCAGCCGAAGAGGATGATGGATTCGATCAACAACGCGATTTCTGCAAACGCGATGACGGGCGCGCCCATGTCCCTAAATAGTGTGACGCCAGCGATCCCGATCAAGATGAAGATGGCCAGCCGCAAGATGACCGCGTACAGTGGGTACATGGGTTCTTTTCGGGCGTAGAACGAACGCGCCGCGATCTCCTGAATGGAAAAGCCCGTCAGAGTGAGGAGATAAGCGCGCGTCGTCCACGTGATGAGGCTCGACGTTTCTGCATCAAAACCGAAGGCCGCGCGGACTAGTGGATTGATCCCGGCCGCGAGCACAGCCCCAACAGGGAGCGTTAGTGCGATCAAGATCCGCAGAGCGCGCTCGATCGTTGAACGGAATCCGCTCCAATCGGCGCGGGCGGCGAGTTCCGCCAGGGTGGGGAGCATGGCGGTGGCAATTGCGGTTCCGAGCAGCGTCTCAGGCACCTGCATGATCATCCAGCCGTAGGCCAGCGACGTCACCGCGCCGTCCTGCCGGAGCAGCGATGCGAAATAATCACGTACGATCACGATCGCCTGAATCCCGCCCATCGTGAGCAAGCGCGGGGCCAACAATTTTAAGGCCTCGATGAAGCCCGTGTCGTGCAGGTCCAGGACGGGAGACCACTGGAAGCCATACCTGAACAGGGCCGGGATTTGAATCGCCAGATGCAGGGCTGCTCCGAGGACGACACCGTATACGAGCCCGTGAATGCCGAAGCGCGGCACAAGGAGCAGCGCGCCGATAATTTGCCCGACGTTGTAGAGGGTGGGCGCCATGGCTGGCAGAAGAAAATGCTGGTTGGCCTGCAGGCTCGCCATGACCAGACCGCTGATCGAGAAGATAATGGTGCTGACGAGATTCAGCCTCATCAGTTCGGCAACCAGCACGCGCTGTTCGGCTGTAAAACCGGGGACGATGACATTATCCACCAATGGCTCAGCCAAAATGAACACGATGACTGCTACAGACCCTGTGAGCAGGAATGCAAAATTGGCAACGCGCGAGAACAAGTCCCATGCCGCGGCACGTCCCTTGGTCGTGAGGTATTCGCTCATCAAGGGGATGAATGCCATGGCCAGCGCGCCACCGGAGATCAGCGCGAACAACACATCCGGGACATTGTTGGCGGAGTTGAATACGTCCAGCAGGCCAACTTCATCTGTATAGATCCGTGAGATGATGCCCACGCGCACGAAGGCGAGAATCTTATCGATAAAGAAGAAGAACGCGATCAACGCCGACGTGCGCGCCAGGAATGAAAGCTTATTTGGATTATGGGACATAAGGAGGCAGATCCATCACCACGAATTTCCCGTTGGAGTTTCTCGTCACCATGTATTCAAATTGTGAGACAGGCGGCATTTCCGTCTCGTTCGCGCCGCAACACGGCCCCAGCACAAAGAGACTGCCATCCGGGTTGCTGAATTCTACCTGAAAGACGTAGGTGTCACTGACGAGTTTTTGGAATGTTGCCGAACGCAATTCCAGACATTGCAGAAGCTGATGATCACAAGCCCAGGCCAAGAGCGCGATGTGATCATTCGGGTCAATTTCAGGGTTGAAGACCTGCAGTTGTTCGTACGGGCCGCCATAGAGTTGAACTGCATCTGCATAATTCCCGGTGTGCAGCCGCGTCAGAAAATTTACCAACGCATCATACGCTTCACTGGCAGTGGAAGGCAGGGAAGTTTCTATCGGTTGTAGTGTATTGACTGGCTGTGCCGCACAAGCCCAAACGGAGATCGTGATCAATAAGAGTACGAAAAGTCTCATCAGAGTGTGGCCTTAATGATGCCTCCATCCACTGCCAGCATCACGCCATGGATAAAAGAGGCGGCAGGGGAAACCAGGAAGGCAGCTGCATTGGCGAACTCCTGTGGCTGACCGATTCGTCCCAGCGGGATTTCAGCGGTTTGTTTGGCGGTTTCCTCTTCCACGGTAGTGTTATTGTTTTTGGCGCGGGCAGCCATCAGCTCTATGACGCGCTCCGTCTGCGTCCAGCCGGGCATGATGGAATTAAAACGGATATTTTCCCTTCCAAGTTCCAGGGCCAGCGACTTGGTCAATCCCACGGTGGCGGCGCGTATGCTGTTCGAGAGCACAAGGTTTGGCAG
>DASTOH010000198.1:0-38897 GCA_035720235.1 Anaerolineales bacterium
GATCGCACATGGCTCACAATATGGTTCGTCCCTTCAGGAAATTGCGCCAGACTTCCCCGAGACCAGTTTTGCCTGGGGCACCACTGTGGATACATTTGGTCTGCCGAATGTTTTCGCTTATGAAGCTGCATCTGAAGAAGGCGGTTATGTCAACGGTGTGTTGGCAGCTACTCTATCCACCAGCAAGGTCATCGGTGTTGTTGGCCCGATTGAGACTGGCGATGCAAAACTTTACGTAGATGGTTTCAAGTCCGGAGCTACATCAGTCAAGCCCGATGCCCAGGTGAACGTGAACTACATCGGTTCATTCTCGGACGTCGCGCTGGCCTCTGAAGCCGCGACGACTCACATCTCCGCAGGCGCGGACGTCCTGACCGGTACCGCCCAGATGGTGGTGGGTGCGATCGGTAAAGCCGAAGAATCCGATGTGTTATGGTTTGGCACGCAATCCAACCAGGCCTCTCTTGCTCCTTCGATTGTGGTAGCCAGCCAGGTCTATCATTGGGAAGTGGTTCTCAATCAGATGATTGCCAAGATCAAGGCCGGCACACGTGGTGGCGAAGCCTTCGTCATCAATCTTGCTAATGGCGGCGAAGTGATTGAATTCAACCCGGAGAGCAGGGTAGCCGCTGATGCACAAAGTATGGCTCAGGAAACAATTCAAGGGATTATCGACGGAACGATTAAGATTCCCTTACCATAGTTGATCACCCGGTATCTCTGAAAATGGCTTCGGAGGTCTTGCAGTTTTTCGGCCTCCGAAGTCATACTCTGAAGAACTTTTTGGGATGGCACGATGACCGATTTAAACAAACTCCCTTCTGGCCAGACCAGGATCAAAACACTGGAAATGCGAGGCATTACCAAGAGATTTCCCGGGGTGCTTGCCAACGACCGTGTTGACTTTGACGTTTGCTCCAACGAGGTCCATGCTCTCCTGGGTGAAAATGGCGCGGGCAAAAGCACGTTGATGAAAATCCTGTACGGCATGTATCATCCGGATGAAGGGGAGATTCTTCTAAACGGCAAGCCAGTCACGATTGCCTCGCCAACAGATTCGATCAACCTGGGCATTGGCATGATCCATCAGCATTTCATGCTTGTGCCATCACTGACCGTAGCAGAGAATGTCGCTTTGGGATTGCCATCTTCCCGCGGCCCGCTGACAGATCTTGATCGCGTCTCAAAACGGATTGTAGAGTTAGCCAAAATCTATGGTCTGAAAATGGACCCGGGCGCCTATATCTGGCAGCTCTCTGTGGGTCAGCAACAACGCGTGGAAATTATCAAAGCACTTTATCGCGGTGCCGCCCTTCTCATTCTCGACGAGCCGACTGCGGTGCTGACCCCACAGGAAGTGGACGAATTATTTATCATCATGAATCAAATGGTGAAAGACGGCCATGCACTGATCTTCATCTCGCATAAATTGCATGAAGTCGTTGAGATCAGTCATCGCGTGACGGTCCTGCGCGATGGCCGCAAGATCGGCACACGCCCCACATCTGCAACCACAAAGCAGGATCTTGCCAATTGGATGGTTGGACGGGAAATCGGTTTCATTCCAGATCGCGGCAATGTGGAACGTGGTGAAGTGCGTTTGAGCCTCGACCAGGTTTCGTCTGGCAGTGACCGTGGCACTCCGGGCCTGCGAGCAGTCAGTCTTGAAGTTTGTTCCGGAGAAATCCTTGGCGTCGCCGGCGTGTCGGGCAATGGTCAACGTGAATTGGCTGAAACCATCACAGGTCTGCGGAAAATTACCGCTGGTCATGTCTTCCTCGAATCACAGGATATCACTGGCCTTGCGCCCGGCGATATCACAGAGCGAATGCTTTCCTATATCCCCGAAGAGCGCATGCGCGACGGCATGATCAAAGATTTTACGGTTGCTGAAAATATGATCCTGCGCGAACATCACAAACAGCCCTATTCACATCTGGGTTTTCTCAATTTACGTGCTATAACCCGCCACACGGAAGAATTGATCGCAAAATTTCACGTCAAGACTCCCTCGTGCGAAACCCATGCCAAGAACCTTTCAGGCGGAAATATTCAAAAGGTCGTGCTTGCGCGTGAGATCTCCCGCAACCCGCGCGTCATCCTTGCCGCCCAGCCCACTCGCGGCCTGGATATCGGAGCGACCGAATATGTACGCGAACAATTGCTCGAGCAACGGAAAAAGGGGGCTGCGATCCTGCTCATCTCCGAAGACCTTGATGAAATCCTGGCGCTCTCCGACCGCATTGCGGTCATCTACGAAGGTCAGATCATGGACATCGTCCCGCGTGAGAACGCCACGCCCGAAAAGCTGGGCCTTCTTATGGCTGGCGTCCATCCAGAAGAAGGAATACCCAAGACATCGAAGGTCTAATGTCATTTGCAAAGAGTTAATAAAAACAATACCAAAGTTATCGACTTAAGCAGTAAAATCTAATTCCATTGGTTCGGTGGTCGTGGCGCCAGAGGCACCACGGCGTTGGAGCTAATCCCATCGAAAAGTGCCGCCGCCTAAGTAAGAAAGAGGTAGCCACCTATGAACCTATGGCAAGAATATAAACGGCCTGCTTCCATTTCAGAAGCAATTCAAGACCTCAGATCAGCGTCTGGTTCTGTAAAGCCCATCGCGGGTGGAACAGATCTGCTGCTGGACCTGAAACAAGGCCGCCATGCCCCCGTTCACACATTAATTGATTTAACTTTTGTCCCGGAGATGAACGCGCTCGAATTAAGAAGGGATGAGCTCTACATCGGCGCCGCCGTCCCAGCTAACCGCATCGTGCTGGATCCTTTGGTTGGCGCGCATGCCCAGGCACTGGTCGAAGCCTGTAACCTGATCGCGGGACCGCAAGTCCGCAATGTCGCGACTCTGGGTGGTAACGCTGCGCACGCCCTTCCGGCCGCAGATGGGACCATTACCTTGACCGCTCTCGAAGCACAAGTTGAGGTCGCTGCAGTATCCGGGACGCGCCGCGTGCCGTTCACTTCGCTTTTCCTCGGCCCGGGCAAATCTGCGCTCAATAAAAGTGAAGAACTCATCGTTGGCTTTTATCTTCCCCAAACCAAAAAAGGACAGGCTTCCTGCTTCAAGCGCATCATGCGTCCCCAGGGCGTGGCCCTTCCGATTTTGAATTGCGCGGTATGGCTCGAACGTGAAAAGGATATTGTGAAGGATATTCACATTGCGGTCGGCCCAGGCGGCGCGACTCCCTTCCGCGCCACAGAAGCGGAAAATATTTTGCGGGGAGAATCCTTCACCGAAGAAACATTCAACCGCACGCTTGAATCTCTGCTGGGCCAGGCTCATTTCCGCACCAGCGCCCGCCGTGCCAGCTCAGACTATCGCAAGCATATAGTTGGCGGATTGTTTAGAGACACACTTGAAGTTGCGTGGAAACGCGCAGAATAGGATTACTGGTATGTCGAACATAAATCTTTCCGTTAATGGCCAGCAATATTCGCTCGAACCCCTTGCGGGCGAGACCCTCTCCACTCTCCTTCGCCAAAGGCTTCAACTTACCGGCACAAAGATCGGTTGTGAAGAAGCCGAGTGTGGCGCGTGTACTGTGCTTATTGATGGTGAGCCGATTGTCTCGTGCATATATCCCGCGGAGCGCGCAGATGGTAAGAGCATCATCACCATCGAAGGGCTCGCTCAAGGCGTGCATGAGGAAATGAAGCTTCATCCACTGCAGGAAGCTTTTATCGAACACGGTGCGGTGCAGTGTGGGTTTTGCATCCCTGGGCAAATTATGACCGCCCACGCGTTGCTCAAGCACAACCCGGACGCAGATAGCGCTGAGATCCGGTTCGCTCTCAAAGACATGCTCTGTCGTTGCGCAGGCTATCCCGCCATTGAAAATGCCATTCTCGCTGCGGCCCAAGCCTTGCGGACAGGTGAACCCGTTCAGAAGCCCAATATCCCTGATTCAATTCATGTCCATAAATCGGTGGGGCATACTCACACGCGACATGATGGGATGGACAAGGTCATCGGTACTGCAATCTACACCGACGATCTTGTATTCGACGGCATGTTGTATGCCAAAGTCCGTCGCGCGATGATTCCGCATGGCTTCGTCACTAAACTTGATATTTCAAAAGCAAAGGCATTGCCTGGAGTAATTGCCGTCTTAACTGCTGAAGACATCCCGGGCGAACATAATCATGGATTAGTCATCTTCGATTGGCCTGTAATGGTCGGTGTCGGGGAACGCGTCCGCTATGTGGGGGACGCGCTGGCGATTGTCGCTGCGGAAACGCAACAGATCGCCGAGCAGGCGTCGGCTTTGATCGAAGCGGAGTTCGACCTCCAGCCTGTCATCACAAATCCAGTGCAGGCGCGTCAGGAAGGTGTCGCCCAAATCCACGAAAATGGAAATTTGCTCAAGCATATCAAAGTCCGCAAGGGTGACATGGAGCAGGGTTTTGCTGAGTCGGATGTGATTTTGGAGCACACGTTCCACACGCCAACGTATGACCACGCCTTCATCGAACCTGAGTGCAGCATCGGTGTGCCGCTGCCAGATGGTCGCATGGAGATTTACTGCGGTTCGCAAATCCCCTATCAGGATCGTACGCAGGTGGCGCGTGCCATGGGTTGGGAGGAGTCGCGCGTGCGCATTGTAGGGCAGTTGATGGGCGGCGGCTTCGGCGGCAAGGAAGACGTGATGGGACAGATCCATGTGGCGATGCTGGCGGACGTGACCAAGCGACCCGTGAAGTTGTTGTTTGACCGTCACGAAAGTTTGCTCGTGCATCCGAAACGACATGCCACGCAAATCCGTCTGAAGATCGGCGCGAAGAAAGATGGGCGGCTGGTAGCCTGCGAGACCGAACTGTATGGCGACACGGGCGCGTACGCGTCGCTCGGCGAAAAGGTGATGACCCGCGCCACCACGCACTCGGCGGGTCCGTATGACATCCCGCATGTGCGCGCTGATTGCTATGCCATGTACACCAACAATCCACCTTCGGGCGCGTTCCGTGGTTTTGGCGTCACGCAATCGGCCTTTGCAGTCGAATCCATGATGGACATGCTCGCCGAGAAACTGGGCATCGAGCCTGTTGAGCTGCGTCGTATGAACGCGTTGCATGTAGGAAGCATCACCAATACTGGACAGGAATTGCGCGAGTCTGTCGGATTGATGGAATGCATTGATAGGGTAGATGCAGAAATGCGGAAGTACAACCCGCAGCCCTTCAAACCGACAATTGATGCCGTTTCAACTCTCACCTCTTATCCCGCCCCTCATGGAACAGGGCAGGGAGTCGAGGGCCATTCGGTCCGCGCCTGGGGCTTTGCCGCGGCCTACAAGAACACGGGGCTTGGCGGCGGCGCGCCTGATAAGGCCGGCGCCGAAGTGGAACTCTATGATGACGGCACGTTCGAAGTTCGCAGCTCCTCCGCCGAAATGGGGCAGGGACTTGTCACCGTCATGCGGTTAATGGTTGCTGAAGAAATGTCCGTCGTGCCTGAACAGGTCAAAGTGCTGGTGATGGATACAGACCTGACCCCGAATGGAGGTCCCACCACGGCGTCACGCCAAACGTTCGTTACAGGCAATGCCTCCCGTTACGCCGCAAAGACTCTGCGCGATGCCATCACCGCGACCCTGGCTGAGAAATATGACGTCAAGCCTGAGCAGATCTGGTTTGAGAACGGCATCGTCCACGCCAACGGACATTCCATGAGCTATGCTGAAGTTGCCAAAGAGATGAAATCCATGGGACAACGCCCGCGCGCACTGTATGAATACGAAGCGCCAAGGACTCAACCTCTTGGCACAGGCGGCGACATGCACTTCGCTTTCTCGTTTGGCGTCCAGGCCGCGGAAGTGGAAGTCAACAAAGTGACGGGCGAAGTTCGCGTGCTGAAAGTCATCTCCGCCAATGACGTGGGCATGGCGGTCAACCCGCTTGGCCTGCAGGGACAGGTCGAAGGCGGCGTGATGATGGGACTCGGCAACGCCCTCACCGAAGAGTTCATCGTCGAGAATGGCTATGTTGTTACTGACCATTTGGCGCGTTATCGCATCCCCGGGATCATGTTGACGCCTGAGATTACATCCATTATCGTGGAGCATCCCGTCGCGGCAGGTCCGTATGGCGCGAAGGGAGTGGGGGAGATATGCAGTATTCCCACCACGCCTGCGATCACGAATGCGATCTACAACGCGGTCGGTGTGAGGATCGATAAGTTGCCTGTGGACCAGGAGATGATTGCCAGGGAAATTTGGGAGAGGGAAGGGAAGTAGAAAGCCTGAACTGAGCGAAATCGAAGTATGGAAAGTAGAAGGACTCTCAAGGTTTCAAGCCTGAGGGTCCTTTTTGGTTAAGAGACCTGCCGAAGGTGTCTTCGCGGAAGTCTGAAAGACTCGCGTCTTTGTCCACGCGCGGGTAAAGATCAACAGCGGCGCGGAAGGGACATGTCAGGTCTGGTGCTTGTAATTATTCCGCCAGAACAACCCTGTCTTTCCCCAGATCCTTTCCTTTTTTCAAAGCGCCTTCGGCCTTGTCCACGAGATCATCGACCGTTGGTCCATGCTTTGGAAAGGTCGCAATGCCGATGGTAATGGTGGTGGGGAAACGCCAGGCCTGAGATGCCTCCCGGATGGCTGAACAGAAACGCTTGCCAACGACGATCGCCCCTTCGCTAGTCGTATTTGGCAAAACCGCAATAAACTCGTCGCCCGCGCGCCAGCGCGCAACGAAATCTCCGGGACGTAATCTCTCGGAGAGAATGACGCTGATCTTATGGATCATGTCATCTCCAGCCGCATAACTGATGTTGTTGTAACGCGTCAATTCATCGCCATCCATGAGCAGGACGGAAAAAGGCTGTTTGGAGGAGATTTCTTTTTCCAGCTTCACCAGTGCGGCGCGCATGTTCGGCAGGCCTGAGATTGAATCCAGATAGGAAGTTTTTTGGGCGGCATCCAACACCCGTCCCATCAGAAGGACGCGGTTGATGGACTGATTTGCGATGGAGCGCAGGACCTCCCATGAATGATTGATGTTCTCCCGATCCTGCTCCTCTGCTTTTGCGGTTGACTTGATCAAGTCGCGCGCCCAAAAGATGTTAATGGTCCCCTCCCTGTTCTTTTTTACATCCCGGATGGTTTCTCCCAGGTGAAACATCACATCGTTGATGGAGAAATCGTTTTCAGCATCAAAGTGAATGAGGGCGATTTTTGCGGGAGGGGCCGGGATGCCCAGTTGTTCGCCCTCCCGGTTCAACCGGGCAAATAACCGATTAAGCAGAGTTTCGTATTCTGCGTACGTCCCGCCAGCCAGGAGCGCGGCAAATTCATCGCCGCCGATACGATAGGTGGGCGAATGGCTTTCCTCCTGCAACGCGATCGCCAACCAGCGAATTGCCGAATCGCCATACGCATGTCCCCTGGTTTCGTTCAACACCAGGAGATAATTCATGTCCGTATAAAGAATGGAGAATCGCTGTTTCTCTTTCCTGGATGACAGTTGGTCAAGTGTTTCGATGAAACTCAAAAAATTGTTGCATCCTGTCAAAGGGTCCAAACGGTAGAATTCGGCGCCGGGCATGGTCATATCAAATCCTCACTTTGCTGAGTTAGCTTCTATAAAGTATATTGATTTTGGGATGGATTTCAACCACCCTTTCAAACTTGCGAGACCTTTTTCGGCGAGCAGGGTACAATTGGGGAAACAAAGGAATACGCATGAACAAATTCGTGGGTTATCGCTGTTCGCTGTGTGGGACGGAATATTCCCCGGCAGAAATCACGTACACCTGCCCCAAAGATGGCGGGAATTTGGACGTGCTGCTCGATTACGAGGCCCTCAAGAATAAATACAAACAGGATGATATCCTCTCGCGCAGCGTTCCTTCGCTGTGGCGCTATTTGCCTTTGCTGCCGGTGAAGGAACCGGAGGGGAGCGCCACTCCGCTCCACGCCGCGGGCGGGACGCCGGTATACAGGCTGACCTCACTGGCCCAAAAACTGGGTCTGCAAAACCTGTGGCTCAAGGACGAGTCCCGCAACCCAACCGCCTCTTTCAAGGATCGCGCTTCGGCAGTCGTGGTGGCGCGGGCGCAGGAGATCGAAGCGGATGTAGTCGTCACGGCCTCAACAGGAAACGCTGGCGCGGCGCTCGCCGGGATGTCGGCCGCGGTGGGGCAAAAGGCTGTCATCTTCGCTCCAAAATCTGCACCACAGGCGAAGGTGGCGCAGTTGCTGATCTTCGGCGCGAAAGTGATTCTGGTGGAGGGCACCTACGACAACGCCTTCGACCTCACCATCCAATG
The DNA here is from genome assembly GCA_035720235.1 of Anaerolineales bacterium. GTDB lineage: Bacteria > Chloroflexota > Anaerolineae > Anaerolineales > Villigracilaceae > Defluviilinea. The sequence continues at coordinate 8,285 of DASTOH010000198.1, forward strand.
CGCGGAGGAGTTCGGCTGGTACTGCCGCAACACGGGCTACAATCCGTTCACAGCGGAGGGCAAGAAGACCGCTGCCTTCGAGATCTGGGAATGGTGGCTGGATGCACATGCGAGATGGCACGATGAATTTGGGGAGAATCTCGATCATCCAGCCCTGACAGTCTTCGTCTCCGTAGGGGATGGGAACATCATCTCAGGCGTCCATAAAGGCTTCAAGGACTTATATCAACTGGGTTGGCTGGCGCGCATTCCCCGCATCATCGGTGTGCAGGCGGAAGGTTCAGCCGCGATCTCGAACGCCTTTCATGGGAACACAGAGACGATCACGCCCGTCTCTGCCAAAACGATTGCTGACTCGATTTCGGTTGACTTGCCGCGCGATGGCGTGAGAGCCATCCGCGCCGCGAAGGAAACGGGCGGCACATACGTTAATGTATCAGATGAGGAGATTCTCAAGGCCATCGCGGAGTTGGGCAGGGCGGGCATCTTTGTCGAACCGGCCGGGGCTACGTCTTACGCCGGTCTGGTAAAGGCAGCCGCTACCGGCGTCGTCGGAAGCGAAGATCCAATCCTGGTGCTGAATACAGGCAGCGGCCTCAAAGACGTCCGCGCCGCGATGAGCGCCGTGCCCTCTGCCCCGATCATTGAACCAACGCTGGAGGCTGTAAAAAGATTGCTATGAACAGGGACACACAATGGAGTCTGTCATTCCGGTATTTGATGGGCATCATCCTTTTCATCGCGCTGGTAGCCCTGCTCTTTTATGCACATGATGCCGTGCGGAACGTGGCGATCGCGGCGTTCGCGGCCTATTTGATCAACCCCGCGGTGGTTTATCTTTCCACCAGCACACGCATGTCACGTACGGCCGCGGTCAACATTGTTTTCTTTACGATGCTCATCCTGCTGGTGGGCCTGCCTGCCACACTCGCGCCGATTTTTTACGAAGAGGCCCAAAGTGTAATTCGGGACGTGTTGGATTTATCAAATCAGCTCAGCACCATACTCTCAAAGCCTGTACAGATTGGCCCCCTGGTCTTTCACCTGGAGGCCTGGGGACAAGCCCTTGCCCAGGAGCAGGGCGCTCTTTTGACGCCGGTGCCGGAGGAAGCGCTGCAGTTGCTCGAGACCACCTCGGTGGGCGTGCTCTGGTCTCTCATCATTCTCGTCAGCATCTATTTGTTTTTATCAGAATGGCCGCGCATGCGTGAGAGCCTCTTTCAGCTTGTTCCACCGGAATATCGTTGGGAGATGGAAGAGTTATACGGACGACTTCGCCGCATATGGATGGCCTACCTACGCGGGCAGATCGTGTTGATGCTTATTGTTGGTGTGGTTTTTACCATTGTATGGCTGTTCATGGGCATTCCGGGTGCGCTCGTGTTGGGTGTGCTGGCAGGCTTGTTCACATTAGTCCCGGATGTAGGTCCGTTCATTGCCGTGGTGATTGCCGCGGGCGTGGCATTGCTCGAAGGATCCCGCTGGGGACCGCTTGACGGTCTTCCTAATTTTTGGGTGGCGGGCATCCTGGTGGCTGCATACCTGGTTTTGATCAACTTGAAAAACTTCTTCCTGCGCCCGATCATTATGGGGCGTAGTGTGCACATGAATGAAGGCCTGATCTTCATCGCGATTTTGATTGCCACAATCTTGGAGGGCATCCTGGGGGCATTGTTGGTGGTTCCATTGCTCGCTTCATCGGTCATCATCGTGGGTTATATTCAACGCAGAATACTCGGCCTGCCGGCCTTTGAGGACGATGGCAGTCTGCAATTTGTTGCCCCGCCGGAGAAGATCAATCCGCCCCGGCGCGCGATTCGCCGGAGGGCGACTGCCGTTGTGGAGGAACCGTCTGCCGCTGCCTCCGCGCCCCAACCCTTCGACCCTGCTCAGGGCAGGCCTGCTTCAGCCTCACCGGCGGCATCTAACCCCAAAACGAGTCCTGCTCGAAAGAAAAACAATAAATGAATCGGGGAGACTCCCGCCGCCTGGAGCAATGCATAAATGAAAATCACCTACTCGATCATCGCACCCATCTTCAATGAAAGGGAAAATCTCGCCGAACTCCATCGCCGCGTATCTGAAGTGATGGACTCGATGGGCGAACCCTGGGAACTTATCCTGGTGGATGATGGCTCCACGGATGGCTCGACCGATATCATTCGCGAACTGGCCAACAAGGATAAGCGGATCCGCCCCGTCATCTTTGCGCGCAACTTCGGGCACCAGATCGCCATCACCGCTGGCTGGGATTACGCCCGCGGCGACGCCGTGGTCATCATCGATGCGGACCTGCAGGACCCGCCTGAATTGATCGCGGCGATGGCGAAAAAGTGGCGCGAGGGATATGAGGTGGTGTACGCCATACGCACCGAACGCGAAGGCGAGTCGTTGTTCAAGCTGTGGACGGCGTCCGTGTTCTATCGCCTGATCTATCGCATTACCGATGTGAAGATTCCGCTCGATACCGGCGACTTCCGCCTGATGGATCGCAAGGTCGTAAATGTGCTCAAGCAGATGCGTGAGAAGCACCGCTTCCCGCGCGGCATGTCGGCCTGGGTCGGGTTTAAGCAGATCGGCATCGAATACAAACGCGCCGCGCGCCAGGCTGGCGAGACCAAGTATCCGTTCCGAAAAATGTTCCGCCTGGCCATTAACGCGGTGACAGGGTTTTCCTATTTCCCGTTGCAGGTGGCCACCTTCTTTGGCTTTGTCTCGGCCGGTATTGCCATCCTTGCCATGCCGTTCGTCATCTATCTGCGGGCAAGCGGCTCACAGGCGTTTTTTGGACAGGCTACGACTCTGCTGGCTGTGCTGTTTCTGGGCGGCGTACAATTGATCTGCCTCGGGATTCTCGGCGAGTACATTGGGCGTCTGTATGATGAAGCCAAAGACCGCCCGTTGTATATTGTCCGCGATGGGCCAGAGGATCAGTGAACAAGTTGTCAGTGAGTAGTGATCAGTTCATAGAGACAAACGCTACCCGTAGCTTGTAACTTGTAACCTGTAACTCTTAACCACCCCTTATCCCTTATCTTTCACCCTTTATCCTTCATAATTCATCCTTATGTCTTTCTCTTTCCTCCGCGATAAAGATTTCTTTCGCGCCATGCTGGCATTGGCCGTGCCAGTTGCCTTTCAGCAGTTCATCACGGCGGGTCTCAATATGATCGATGTGCTGATGGTGGGTCAGTTAGGTGAAGCCTCTGTGGCCGCGCTGGGGCTGGCTAATCAGATCTTCTTTTTACTGATCCTGTTCCTGTTCGGCGTGACGAGTGGCATGTCCATTTTCACCGCGCAATACTGGGGCAAAGGAGATACTGAGAATATCCGCAAAGTGCTGGGAATTTGCCTCACACTGGCCATCGTGGTCGCCGCGTCCTTTTCGTTGGCAGCGACACTGATTCCTGAAACCTTGATGCGATTTTACACGGCAGACCCTGAAGTCATCGAATTGGGGAGCAGCTATCTACGCATTGTGGGACTGAGTTATGTGTTCATGGCGATTGCCTTCTCCTATATCTCCATCCTGCGAAGTATCACGCAGGTAACCCTGACGGTGATTGTATCTGTGTTGGCCCTGGGGTTGAAAACCATCCTGGCCTATGTTTTGATCTTTGGTCATTTTGGTTTCCCTGCGCTGGGAGTGCGCGGCGCGGCGATCGGCACCAGCGTGGGCTGGGCGTTCGACTGTATCCTGTTACTGGTCCTGGTATACACCCAAAAGACCCCGCTGGCTGCCAACCCGATCACCTTTTTTCAGTTCAACCGTCCCTTTCTCTTCAATGTGCTCCGCACGGCCCTGCCGGCCGCGTTGAATGAAGTGATCTGGTCGTTTGGTATCACACTCTACAACGCGGTCTATGCGCGTATTGGCACAGATGCGATTGCAGCGATTCAGATCAACGCCACGGTTGAAGAGTTGATGTTTGTAATATTTATTGGTTTGGGAAATGCCTGTTCTGTCATGGTGGGGAACAAGATTGGCGAAAAGGATAAAGACATTGCCTTCGAGTACGGTCGCCGCTTCACGATCCTGGGTGTGTTCGTTTCCGCCCTGACGGGTGTGTTGGTCTTTTTTGGCCGTGGTTTTGTGGCGGGCTTGTACCAACTCTCCCCATCCGCCGAGCAAAATCTGATGAACATCATGCTGGTATTTTCAGTATCCGCGTGGCTGCGTGTTTTTAACTTCATGCTGTTCATTGGTGCATTACGTGCCGGTGGAGACACGCGCTATGCCATGTTCATGGAACTCTTCTCGGTCTGGTTGATCGGCGTTCCAGCCGCGCTGATTGGCGGGTTTGCCTTGCACCTCCCTGTTTATTACGTATATGCCCTGGTCCTGCTGGAGGAAGTTGTAAAGTCCATCATCGTCTTCCGGCGCTACCTTTCACGAAAATGGATTCACGACCTGGTCAACGTGACTGCAGACAAAACCTCCAAGGTCCCTTCCACGCCTGAACCTGCCTCTTGATTTCTGCCACCGCGTGAAGAATCCGCCTTTTGGGAGATTGCATTGTGAAGTCCAGAATCTACTTCAACTGCTTTGTGAGGAATATGGCAAGGTCATCATTGATAACCACCTGTTCCCCATGGATTGGGTAATGATCTCTTTGATACAATCCATATCCATCGGGGACATAGCCTCTCAAGACGTACATCCTTTGGGCCGCGCCATAATCAGGAGTCATGCCTACGCCAATCCCGGCTACGTGACTCACTTTCGCGATTTCGCTTTCGGCTGTGTCCATCAATGTAGTGCCCACGCCCCTGCGTCGAAATTTTGGCAGAACATTGAAATCCACAATCTCTGGAATTTTTGCCTCCCGAAAGCGAGGATAAGTTGACGTCCAGCAAATCGTGAGATAGCCAGCAAACTTTCCATCAACCAAGGCGACATATACATTTCGAACCTCCAGCGCCTGCTCCCTAAGATATCGTTCGTACTGGCTGGCCGGTTTGTACCAGCCAAGTTGCTGGAAAGCTTCGGCCATTTCTGGAATGTGCGATTGTTCGAGAGAGTGGATGACTGGATGTGCTTGTTGCATTTTTGCTCCGGGTTGGTTTGGTTTCATTATAAACGTGACGCGTTCACACTACGCGGTTCTAACGTCTCGTCGCAGGCTTATATCTCGATCCATTTTTCGGAATATAATCACACGATAAACCGTCTATCTTCATTCCTTCTGCAAAGGAAACTTCCGTGTTGCCCATTCAATATCTGGCCTTAGGTGACTCCTATACCATCGGAGAAAGTGTGGAGGCGCACGAACGCTGGCCCAATCAACTTGCTTCGCTGATCGAAACCACGCCTGAATTCGCTGGCAGGCGCGTGGATGTTTCCATTATCGCCCGCACCGGCTGGACCACACAGGAACTATGGGAGGGGATACAAGGCCAAAAGCTCGAACCACCTTTTGATCTGGTTTCCTTATTGATCGGTGTCAACAACCAATATCGCGGCTATGACATCCAAGAGTATCGCCAGCAATTTGTCTTTGTCTTGAGCAAAGCCATCGAGTACGCGGGCGGCGACCCGAACCGTGTGGTGGTGTTATCCATCCCAGATTGGGGTGTGACTCCGTTTGCGGCAGATCGTGATCGGGAAAAAATCGCCAAAGACATTGACGCGTTCAATGCTGTAAACCGTGGAGAAACCGAAAAGGCGGGCGCACACTACGTGGATGTGACGCCGATCTCACGCGAGGCCAGTGATGATGTATTGCTGATTGCGCCTGATGGACTGCATCCTTCCGGGAGAATGTATGCTGAGTGGGCGGGACGAACTTTTCCTATTGTGTCGAATATCTTGCAAGATACAGAACGCAGATGATCACCGCAGACAATTGACTGTCATTGACCAACCTGTCTACTTGTTTATTTGTATACTGGTTTACGGGTGTATTTCTTGACCCAATTATCAATCCGTTATAGCAAAGGAGAAACCCATGGCTACAATTTCATACGACAAAGTGCAGGAGTATCTCACCTCCCTGGTCCCGCCGCGCGAACCTGAACTGCAGGCGATGGAACAATACGCGGCGGAAAACCACTTTCCCATAATCGGCCCGGTCTGCGGATATTATTGCTATCAGCTGGCACGCATGATTGGAGCAAGGTCTGTATTTGAACTGGGTTCCGGATACGGCTATTCCACCGCCTGGTTTGCGAAGGCGGTACGCGAAAATGGGGGTGGCGTGATACACCACACCGTTTGGGATGATAAGCTCTCGAGCATGGCAAAGGAGCACTTATCCAAATTGGGATATGGAGAAATGGTGCAATATCACAACGCCGAAGCGGTTGCGACATTGCGCGAAGCACCTGGCCCGTTTGATATCATCTTTAATGATATTGATAAGGAAGGATATCCCGATTCACTTCCTGTGACCAAGGAAAAGCTCCGCTCGGGTGGTCTCCTAATCATTGACAACATGCTATGGAGTGGACGGGTCTACAATGTAAGAAATAAGGATAAATCGACCGAAGCAATCCGCCGCTTCACGCGTGACATTACAACGGATCCCGATTGGATCATCTCTCTGGCTCCCGTTCGGGATGGCATGATTGTTGCCTACAAAAAATAGAGGTTTGGAAAGACTAGCATGGCATACAACTTTGACATCATTCCCTCGCGCCGAAATCCAACTGTTCTGAACAAATGGACCTGGTACCCAAAAGATGTGCTTCCGATGTGGGTGGCAGATATGGATCTGCTGGCTCCACCTCAGATTCTCAACGCGCTCCACAAGCAAGTGGAACACGGCGTACTCGGATATGAGCTGCCCTCAAAACCGATCTACGAAGTTGTTGCCGTGCGGATGAAGAAGCTCTATGACTGGGATGTGGATCCTGAATCCATTGTATATACTCCGGGTGTCAATAGTGGCTACAACATCGCCGCGCGTATTTTATGTTCCGTGAAGAAAGGCTACCTCATTCAGACACCGGTCTACAATGAGTTCCTAGAAACCGAGCATAAGACCGGATTTCCTCAGCGGGTGGCAGAGTTGGAGAAAAAAGTTGAAGGAAACCGGATCAGGTATGAGGTCGATTTTGAAGCGTTTGAACGGGCAGTCAAAAAGGTGGATATGTTCCTGCTTTGCCATCCCCATAATCCTGTTGGAAAAATCTATTCATCCGCCGAACTGAAACATATGTCAGAAATCTGCATCGAAAATGACGTCACGATGGTTTCGGATGAAATCCACAGCGAGCTGTTACTGGGTGATGTAAAGTTCACACCGTTGGCAGGCCTTTCGCCCAAGATTGCGACACATACGATTACACTGATTTCGGCCTCAAAAGCATTCAACGTCCCGGGGCTGGCCTGTGCGTTTGCGATCATCCCAGACGAGAACATCAGGAAGAAATTTAATGACGTGGCATTTGCAATGTCTTATGAAATTTCCACGCCCGGCCTCCACGCCGCGCGCGTGGCATTTTCAGGTAAGGCTGATTCGTGGTTGACGGCATTGCGTCGTTATCTGACCGCGAATCGTGACTTCATCATGGAGTATGTGGATAGCAGCTTGCCTGGCGTGCGGATGACGAAACCCGATGCCACATATCTCATCTGGCTCGATTTCTCGGAACTGAAACTCAAGCCATCACCATATGAATTCTTTTTGAAAGAGGCAAAGGTGGCACTGAGCCCTGGCAGGAAATTTGGCGAAGATTGCGGCCAATTCGTGCGCTTGAATTTCGGCACGACGCGCAGGCTGGTGGAGGAAGGATTAACCAGGATCAGAAAGGCATTGAAGTAGGCAAATACTTTGCAGAACAGAGACAACATGACACATAACTTCGACCAAATCATCGAACGCCGCAACACCAATTCCCTTAAGTGGACCCAATATCCTCCGGAGGTTTTGCCGCTGTGGGTGGCGGATATGGATTTTATGACGCCCGAACCTATTCGCGCTGCGCTGCGCGCCACACTGGACCATGGTGTATTGGGTTATGAATTTCTCCAGCGTCGTACACAGCAAGTGGTGGCCGGGCGCATGGAGCGACTCTATGGCTGGTCGCTTGACCCCGACTGGGTTGTGGCCGCCACTGGTGTCGTGACCGGATTCAATATCGCAGCACGTGCACTCTGTGACCCTGGCGATGGGGTGTTGATTCATACGCCGGTCTATAACATGTTTTATCCATTCTATAAGCACCTGAAGCTGGTCCAGCAGTCGGCTCCCATTTCCCTGATCGCAGAAGGCAACGTTCTTCATCCGCAAATTGATATGGACGCATTTGCCAAAGCCTTTCAGACGAACAACGCGCCGACACGCATGTTCCTGTTTTGCCATCCGCATAACCCGTTAGGGATGACCTTTTCGCGCGAGGCGCTGCAGGTCATGGCAGAGCGCTGCTTGCAGAATGGGGTGACCATTGTTTCCGACGAGATTCACAGCGAATTGTTGTTGAATGGTTCGAAGCATATTCCTATCGCCACACTTTCCTCCGAAATCGCTGATCGAACCATCACGCTGGTGTCTGCCAGTAAAACCTTCAATACGGCGGGATTGTTCTGTGCCTTTGCGATCATTCCCAATGCAGCGCTGCGGGCGCGCTTCAACCAGGTGAATGAGGAGATCACAGGCCATGTATCGAGCCTGGGATTGATCGCAGCAGACGCTGCCTTTTCCGGTATTTGTGATGATTGGCTTAAGGAATTACTGGTCTACCTGAAGGACAACCGTGATTTTGTCGTTGAATATCTGACCGAAAACTTTCCGGATGCCCGGTTCACGATCCCTCAGGCCACATACCTTCAGTGGCTTGACTTTGGCGCATATGTAAAGTCTGGAAATATGGATAAATCGCCGTTTGATTTCTTTCTTGAAAAGGCAAAGGTTGCGTTGAGCAGTGGCAATATTTTCGGTCAAGGATATGAGAATTTTGTCCGTTTGAATTTTGCAGCGCCGCGGAGCGTGGTGGCAGAGGGCCTGGAGCGGATGCATGGGGCGCTGAAATAGAAAGGACGGATGGGGGATACCCATCCGTCAGTCAGAATTAGCTATGGCGTGAAGGAGCAGGGGATGTGCGTGCCTTCCTATCGTTAGGGGAACGTCTGGTTCTAAAGCTGAACTTTGACCAGGTTAAGGCTGCCCTGTCCTTCCGCAGTTTCGTACTTCAGGCGGGACCTCTATGGCTACCTCCTTTCCGTTGCAGACATAATACTCCCAATCAAAAGGGGTTACATTAAAAGCACCATACGCTTTCGTTAAAAAATCCCGATGCTATTGAAATAGATTCTTGAAACACATGTGCGATGATTATTGGGTTCTATTTCTGTTCAAGAACTTCGCGATCAAGGCTCCGGCAGGTGCTGCCAGCGCGAATGACAGCCCAACCACCACAAGTAGGCCGACCATTACAAAGATGCCATCCCAAAGAAATGCATAGACAATGGGATCGGTCTTTATCACATCACCAGTTTCATCGACACAGTGCAATTCATAAGCCGTCGTAGGCTATGTATTGCCATATTCATCTGTTGTAGTAGTCTGGTAGGCGTAACTTTCAGGTGTGGCACCTTCGGGACACAGAAATTTTCCTGTTGTCTGGATGGCTTGCTCGCTGAATGAAGTAACGGTCCCAATAACGAAGAAACAGGGCAATATACAACTGCCAAGCACGACGATGAGCAAAATCCACACCACACAGCCTGAAACTGCCCCTGTTTTCAGGGAATTCAAGTTATTTCCTCAGCAAGATACTTTTCAACCTTCTCTATCTCCACCTGCCAGATGGTTCTGGCGGCATAAGGCTTGAAACCCATTTCAATATTGATTTTCATCATCGGCAGGTTGGAGCTGACGTTTCCAGTTCGGATGAATTGCACCTCCGGGTGATCAGCAAGGATCCTGTTCATCATCTCTGCTTTGAGCCAGCGTCCCAGGCCTTGATTGCGATAGACACGATAAATTCCCGTGAATCCCTGGTGCATGATCATCGGACGGTTTTGATTCCAGAATACCTCTGTCAGCCCGATGGCCCACCCATCGGCGCGATCCATCAGATACAGTGTCCAGCGCCTATGGCCGGTTGTGAATAGATTATGTTCCATTTGACGTAGCAAATCAGGCGTTATTTTCATATCCCCCCTGTCCAGCTCTCCTCGCGGTTGGTCGTTGCCGACCTCCTGCCGAAGCGCCGCGATTTTATCGATGACATTGTCAGGATAGGCGCCATCTAGGAAATTCAATTCAAATTCTGAACGTTTGTTTTCACTCTGGCTTAACCATTGCTGTAAGAGCGTTTTGTTAAATTCAGATATCTTCAACTGGTTGATGCCCATCACGAGCCCTCTGCGCGCGCCGAGGTGCTCAAGCAGTATCTCAGCTGCTGGAATCTGATCACTGGTATAGGAAGTCAACAGAGTGCGTTGGTGATTCTTCACGAATGGCAGGATCAATTTCAATGCCTGCCGCCCAATGCCCTGATTACGATATTCGGGCAATACCTCAATCATGAAATCCGCGTGATGTTCATTATCTCCACTGTTGGGAACCGAGACTTCACAATATGCAACGATCTCCGAATTGGACGGATCCCATTTTGCATAGGCTTCATAGTTAACAGAGCCTAGCATATTTTTCCAGTCCTGTATATGCTCCTCCAATGGAATCGGCGGATCATCCGGAGCATACTCGCGGTTCAAGGCATTCTTGAATTCGCTCAGACGCCTATAGTCATTTTCAGTTGCCTGGCGTAAGTCCAGGCGCTTAAAAGCAGCTTCCAACCCAGTCATGGCCTCCTGCTCTCTAGATGCAGCGTGGATCGATTGTAAGATTTTCCGACATCAGAGTCAAACACCTAAAACCCATTCTTGGAATGAGCAGGTCTATAATCCATACGGAGGTCGAATGAGACTGATCATATTTTCCGGTTTGCCCGGCACGGGAAAAAGTACGGTTGCCGAAAGGCTTGGGAGGCAATTGGGTGTCCCTGTATTTGCCAAGGATTGGCTGGAAGCGACTCTGTTTCGCAGTGGTTTGGTATCAACCGTGGAGAATAAGCCACTGGGTTCTGCCGGTTATGAATTGCTATCCATTTTGGCGGAACGCCAATTGATGTTAGGCCAATCCGTGATTTTGGACAGCGTCGCAGGCACACAGACCATTCGAACCAGATGGCATCAACTGGCAAACCAATATGAGGCAGAGTGGCGGGTGATCGAATGTGTCTGTTCCGATGAGAATTTGCATCGGTCGAGGCTGAAGGATCGCCAGCGCCGCATCCCTGGCTGGTATGAATTGGAATGGGCGGATGTGAAAAAAGCCAAGCAGATCTACCTACCCTGGGAAGAGGAGCATCTCGTGCTGGATATGGTCGATTCTGTAGATGAAAATGTTATCAAAGTCCACGCTTATTGTGAGTGATCCATTTGTGAGATATAATACAAAGTTGTCTGACAACTTTTCAAGGAGAATGTTATGACCGCCATCGACCTGACGATTCAACCAGAACGTCGCACCCGCGCCATTCAACGCGCAAAAGAACGCAACATCGTGATTCCCACCTATGCCCAGATGAAAGATCCTTCCAAAATACCTGCGAAAGTGAAGGAAGGGTTGAAGGATATCGGACTCTGGGACATTCACCCTCGAAACCTCTTCCGCATCAACTGGCATAACCAGCCCACCGCTTCTGGCGGGACCTTTAGCGGAGTCAATTTTCTCGAGCTGCCCTCTTCGCTGACGGGTGTCCCGGCGCGCATTGTCGTGCTGATAGGGAAATGGTTCCCGACCGGCGCGCATAAAGTCGGCGCCGCGTTCAGTTGTTTGGTGCCGCGGCTGGTCACGGGTCAGTTTGACCCGACGACTCAGAAGGCGGTCTGGCCCTCCACCGGGAATTATTGCCGAGGCGGCGCCTACGACTCCGCTTTGCTTGCCTGTGAATCCATTGCGATCCTGCCCGAAGGCATGTCCAAAGAGAGATTCGAGTGGCTGTCCAAAGTCGCAGGGGAGACGATCAAAACTCCCGGTTCAGAATCGAACGTGAAGGAGATCTTCGACAAATGCTGGGAACTGCGTAAATCAGGGCAGGACTTGATGATCTTCAACCAGTTCGAAGAGTTTGGCAATTACCTGTGGCATTTTGAAGTGACGGGCCACGCCATGGAGGAAGTGTTCAAGCAAGTGGCTGGTAAAGATGGGCGCTATCGCGGTATGGCCTCTGCGACCGGTTCAGCCGGGACGATTGCCAGCGGCGATTACATGAAAAAGCTCTTTCCTGACAGCAAGATCGTGGCGAGTGAAGCGTTGCAGTGCCCGACCTTGCTCGAAAACGGATTTGGCTCGCATCGTATCGAAGGAATTGGTGATAAACATGTGCCGTGGATTCATAACGTGAAAAATACCGATGTGGTTGTCTCGATTGATGATAACGCGGTTGTCAACCTTGCTAGATTGTTCAATGAAGAATCGGGGCGCGAGTATCTCAGCCAAAAAGGAATCCCTGATTCTCTAATCTCCAATCTCGATCTTTTAGGCTTCTCTGGCATCTCGAATGTCCTTTCCTGCATCAAGGCCGCCAAATACTACGAGATGGACGAGAACGATATCATGATCACAGTCCTAACTGACTCGATGGAACTCTATCGCTCGCGGCTGCATGAGATGCACCAGGAATCTGGCGAATATACCGAGCGCGATGCCGCCGCCGACTTTGCCCGCTATCTGCACGGACAATCCACCGACAACATGCTCGAACTCCGCTACACCGACCGCCGCCGGGTGCACAATCTCAAGTACTACACCTGGGTCGAGCAACAGGGCCGCACATATGAGGAAATCCAAAAGCAGTGGTACGAGCCCAATTACTGGACCGATATACAGAGGCAGGCGGATGAGATCGATGAGTTGATCGTCGAGTTCAACAGGGAAGTTGGGTTGGGATAACGATGAAACCGGACGGAGAGATTCGTCCGGTTTTTTTTGCCTGTCCTATCCACCTATTCCGCTTGGAATAGATCAGCAAGCAGAGGCGAGGATGTCAGTTAGTTGTCGAGTGTCAACTGGACAAGGTAGCACCAGGCGTCCATTAAAGGGCCCTCTGCTGTAATCGCGTTGGTTGCCACATCCAGAGCCTGACCCTCGACTTCTGCATGCTTGATTACCAGGCCTGTCCCTTCCAACAACAATAGGAAGTCCGACGGCATATAACAGCGAATAGCCTGGGCGAGCGCTTTTTCCGGCTCAGCGACAGGTATCCACTCGTCAATCCAACTACCATGCAATGGATCGAAATGACAGCGGTTGATCATCTCGACCGAACCGGGAACGCCCTTGAGAGGAGGTAATCGCCTCTCTGTGCCTGCGTCACGCGCTGGACGGATGGGACTGTACACATCCGTCAGAATACTTCCATTCGGTCCCAGCCATTCATCAGCAATGCGTTTTAGCAGGCGACGCTGATCGGCATCTGTGCCGAGGCCGAACGTTTCCCAGCAGCAGATTACGTCAAAACGTCCATTAAGTTCCATCGTATAAAAATCGCCCTCGAGAATTGCGAAAGCGCCTTTGCGCGGAATCTTTGCGAGATGCCTGGCGAGCTCTGCACGGGTGGGACTCAGTTCCACCGCAAGGATGTTGTGACCCGCATCCGCCAGGGCGGCGGCAGTGACACCAGTACCCGCGCCCAGCTCCAAAATCCGCTTTGATCCTGAACCGCATAAACGTGCGACCATTTCCACGCGCGTTTTGTGAACGCCAGGCGCTTGAGGGTCGACGCCCCACCACTCGCCCGCCTGGGTGTAAAAGTCCTTGATCCATTCCAGTGAGTAAATGCCAAGTTCGAAAAGAGATACAGGTTTCATGTTTCCTCCATCACTCCCGGCTGCTTTTCCTATCCGCAGCCGGGCGTATAGTCTTCCATCAGAATGCGAAGATCAAGCCGTCCTGGTAGCTTTGACATCCAGGCCACGGGCGACCGATGCCCTGCTCATCGCCTTCATCCCGAACAGGAAGCGCAGGATGTTGATGCGTCGCACTGCGTACTCATAGAGCGCCATGATGATCACGAAAGAGCTGGCAGCGATGATCATCCATTTCGCCAGATCTGGAACCGCCCAGCGCACGACGAAGTAACCGATGACCAACAGCACGGTCTGGTGCAGGATATAGAAGCCCATCACCGCCTCGCTCGCGTATTTGAGGAATGGCGTGCTGAAGGTCAGGTAATGCATTGCAAAACCTAGGAACGCAGGCAGCAACGTGCAGGCGCTCAAGATCCAGAGCGGATCGCCCAGCGCGTCTTCCCAGGGTTCAATGGCGGGGTTGGCAGCCTTCGCGCTGAGGTAGCCATACACCGCGGCCAGAATCAGGCCCAGAGCGAGATTGAACCAGCGCATCCGCTTGATGTTGGCCTGCAGGCGTTCGTGCGAGACGATCACGAACCCGTACAACAGGAAGAAGATGTAGTAAAGGAAAGGCCAGCCGCCTGAACCGAACTCCAGGTCGGTATCGCTTACCCAGATGTGCAGAAGCATGATTGGGAAAGCCATCACCAGCCACAGGGTCCAGCGAGAGGCGAAGATGTCGCCGAGTCTCTCGAGTACGCCGCGTCCGCTGCCCTTCCACCAACTGAAGAGTGGATAGAAGATGATGCAGTAGAGGAACAGGATCATCACATACCACATGTGCATCCCATGAAAGGCAAAATTACCGGGAGCGCCAGTCTCAAGATACACGCCCTCAAAATAATGCGGCAGGAAGGCGAAATATGAGCCGCTGAACTGTCTGTGCGTGATGCGCTCCAGGTAGACCTGCCACGATCCATAGGTGAACATCGCCACCAGCAGAGGGACCAACAGTCGCAGGACTTTGTCCTTGAAGAACGTACCCGCGCCACCTTTGTTCATGGCATAGAAGAGGCCCGCGCCGGAGATCACGAAAATCAGCGGCATCATCCAGATTGTCATGAAACCTTGCAGCATTTCGACCCATTCGTAGGTGACTGCATTTTTGACGTGCCAGTCTTCGAGGTTGAAGAAGCGTGTTGAGTGAAATACGAACACACTTAGAATGCCCAGCACTCTCAGCCAGTCGAGGTCGTATCTTCGTTGAAGAGTTTTGGTTTCCATTTTTTTTAGTCCTGTTTTACTTGCATTTGAATATGTCATTGCGAGTGGCGTGCTAGCGCGAGCGCCACTTGCAATGACAGGGATATGGACTCACATCGTTCTAATAGCTTCTTTGAGCTGTGTTTCCTTTGTTTCAGCGCCAACAGGCCTGGCCAGTGGCTTCATCCCGAACAGGACGCGCATCACGTTCCAGCGCCGCACCAGGTATTCATAGATCACCATAATGACGCCGAATGAGATCACCACGATGGCCGCCCACTCGAGCACTTCGGGGAGACTCCACTGCAGCACAAAATACGCGACCGCCATTAGCACGGTTTGGTGCAAGATATAGAAAGGCAGAACGGCCTCACTGGCATAATCAAGTCTGGCTGTCCGTTTAGTCAGGTACTGCATGCCCAGGCCCAAGATGCCCAGAACAGAAAGCCAGCCGCCAAAGACGCGCATCGTAACTGCCAGGACCAGGCTGGGCGATATGGTCTCTTTGTCTGCGGTCAGGTTGTAGAGGATGGCAAAACCGGCCGACAACACCAGCCCGGCGGTCAGGGAGACCCAGCGTAGTTGGTGGATCCTGTCCTGGATTCTCTGGTCAGACGTGATGAGGAAACCCAACAGGAGCAACCATAGATACATGATGTATGGATACCCACCATTCGACGCCATTAGCGGGCTATCGGAATCGATCAGCGAATACAGCAGCAAAAAGGGGAAGGTCAGTGTATACAACACCACGGTTTTTACAAGTATGCCATCCAGTCTGGTCAAAAAGCCTCGGCTTGCACCCTTCAGCCAGCGCATGAGGGGATATAGAACAATGCTGAAAAGGAACAGGTACCATAGATACCACAGGTGCGCGCCTAGCCAATTAATCGTATCGAGGTTGTAGTATTGCGGCAGGAACTGGAAATAGTTTCCGCTGAACAGCCCATGTGTCTTGTTATCCAGGTACGCCTGGATTGAGATGTGGGTCAGGACAGCCACCAGCAGCGGTACCAGCAGGCGCAGGATTTTGTCCTTGAAGAACTTCCCAAATCCGTCTTTTCCCATCGCATAGAACAGGCTGGCCCCCGAGATGACGAACATCAACGGCATCATAAAGGAGGTAGCAAACCCGTTCCACACCTCCACCAAGGGGTACCATATCTCGTTCTTAACGGCCCAATCTTCCACGTTATAGAGCCGGCTGGAGTGATAGATAAACACGAACAAAATCCCCAGCACCCTCAGCCAGTCGAGGTCGTATCTTCGTTGAAGAGTTTTGCTATCCATTTTCTACTCCTTTTGATTTGAAATGGTTTGTTCTTCTCAATCGTCCCTCAGGTTTTTCAACCGACATTCGTTGGGTTTGATCTGACCTGCGGGACGTTTTCCACAATGGTTTGAATGATGGTTTTCACAGAGGCCCCTTTGACGAGAAAGGCATCCACCCCTGACTCATGTGCCCTCAAGCGCGCGGCTTCGTAATCATGTACCGTGAGCGCAACGATCCGGCAGGAGGGGCAACGCGACTTTATCTGCCGCGTTGCTTCGTAGCCGTCCATCACTGGCATTTCCAAATCCATCAGAGCCACGTCGGGTTTTAGGGATTCGCTCAGGTGAACCGCCTCCAGCCCGTTAGAGGCTTCGCCGATGATTTCAAGATCGCCAGAGAGGGATAACGCTGTACGCAGGTCGCTTCGAACTTGCTCCACATCATCCACAATCAACACGCGGGGGAGAGACATTGGCCAACCCTTTCCTACTCGTAGAAGAGCAACAGGCTCTCGGATACGAATTCCTCTGCTCCCATCTCAGAAGCCCTCCTGGTGGCTAAGCTGGCGGGAAGCGGGTCATGCAATGCTTCTGCGAGTTCTTCCTGATCAAAATCGAAACCGTAATCGCGGGAGGACGCGCGCACCGGTTCCGCGGTCAGCAAGAATATTGAAGGCAATTCAATCATGGCGGTTTTTGTATGAGTTTGGGTGGTCATGGAAAGCTCCTTCTCGATATTACGTCCCCACTATACGCGCAGAAGGGCAAAAATGCATCTGGCGCGAGATGGAAATCGCCTTACATTTGTAGGCGGAATTCTTTCCTACGACTTGAGATGTAGTCCTACATCGCTGGTCGTAGAAAGCATGTGGCGAATTCAGTCGTTCTGACAAAAGGAACTACGAATTCCATGAGGATGCTCTGCTAATTCGTCACCAGCGTCTATGAGTTCTTATCTGGGACGTAACTGGGCGATCAGCGAGCGCAATTGAGACAGCGCGTGCTCGGTCATGGTTTGCAGGCGGTCAAGCTGTTCGAGTACGCGGGCAGGTTCACGGTCGAGCAGGAGCCGGGCGGATTGGGACGTGAGTGTGATGCTGAAGATCGCCTGGCTGACCGAGTCGTGCAGTTCGCGCGCCAGCCGGTTGCGCTCACGCGCCGCGGCTAATTCCTCTGCTTGCGCGGCGTACTCCTGCAGCTTCTGGTGGGCAGATTGCAGGTCCGCGAGAAACTGATTGCTCCGGCTGAGATTGGTCTGTGTCCGAAAATAAAGAAAATCATATGAGCCGACGAACCCGCAGACCGCGATGTATGTCAGGACGAGCGCCAATCCCTCCTGCCAGCCCATACCAAACATCAGGGTGAGCGTGAGTAGAACAACGTAGCTCATGATCCAGATCAGTAAGACTCGACCCGTGAAGGCGCGCAGGATCTGGATCGAAAGAGGTACATAGAGAAGACAGGTTATATCGCTAAATGGGCGCAGGTTCGCAAGGACAGTGACGATAATCGTTTGGAAAGGAATGTAAAACGATTTATATGTTGGGAATCGATTGGAGAGCCACGGCTCCAACACATAATGGACAGTATACAACGCAAGCAGCGAGATGAAAGGCACCAGGGCCGGCTCGCGCTGAAAGGAGATCAACGCGCGGATGGCAACCACGCCAATCATGATGAAGCCGATCCGATAAGCGCCCTGATAGCCGCGCACGTCCACCCGCTTCATTCCCCACCTCCAGGCTGATTCTGCGTCACAAGGATTCGCGTCCCCTGGCCGGGTTGCGACTCGACGCACAGCTTCCATCCGATCTCTTGTGCCCGCTCAGACATACCTGCCAGGCCCAAATGCCCGGGTTGGCCTGAAGCCGTCTGCGGTTCGAAACCGAGACCGTGATCTTCGATCTCTAGGCAGGATTCTTTTGCCTCCAAATTCAAACGGATCGTGGCCTGACGAACGCCGCTGTGTTTGATGACGTTGGTCAATGCCTCGTGGGCGATGGCATAGAGTCCCAGCGTTTCTGCTTCGGACAAGGTCCTCTCCTCGTGTATTTCTAAAGAGAGCTGCAGACCGTCGCGCGAGCCCCGTTCGTCAGCGAACCGGCGAAGCGCGGTGGGCAGGCCTTCTTCTGCAATCGAGCGCGGCTTCAACTGCGAAACGAGGGATTGGATCTCGCGCAAGGCGTTGGCGGCAAGCTCCTCGAGATGGAGCAACTGTCCCACCGCGCGCGGCGGTTCTTTATCTAATAACAAGCGTGCAGACTGCGCGGTCAGGTTCATGCTGAAGACTGTCTGCGTGACAGAGTCATGCAGATCGCGCGCCAGGCGGTTGCGTTCATGCTCGACTGCCAGGCTTGCCACCTGATCCGCGTATCCCTGGAGTTGGTGGTGGGCGATTTGCAGCTCATTGAAAATACGTTGATTTTGGTCCTGCGCGGCTTCGGCTTTCAACACCTGGTGGGCATAGCCGCCAAAGAGAAAACACACGCCGCTGTACAGGCTACCCATCGCCAGCCCAAACGGTATACCTTCCTCTGAGAATAAAAGGGTGGTGGTAAGTGCCAGTGAGAAGATGCCAATGCAGACAAACCCGGAACGCCTGCCGAAGAAAGAGACCGCATCCAGGCTCAGAGGGATGAAGAGCATCGCAAGAAAATCCTCGTAGGAGGAGACGATCAATATGCCAATGACAAGGACCGATTGCAGCAATAGATAAGCGAGCTGCAACTTCCGGGACTGTAACAGCCGAACGGGTTTTCGCCGCAGCAACTCTGTCTCGCCGAGGAGCAGCAAGCCATACCCCCCTAGCAGCGCGATCACTACGAAGAATTCAGGCGTATCAGACAAGACCACCGCCGCGCGCAAGACGACCGCGGCAAAGATCAGATATACGCCGATCGTGCGCATCAGTCTTTGTCCGTGGTTAGTCCATGACGCAAGGCGTAAATAGCGGCTTGCGTGCGGTCATCTAACTGCAATTTGCCGAGGATATTGCTCACGTGGGTCTTGACTGTTTTTTCGCTAATGACCAGTTTCTCGGCGATCTCGCGATTGTTCATCCCATCGGCGATCAAATGCAATACGTCCCGTTCACGATCCGTCAGCCCTGCTTCAGAAGTCGTCGCCGGGTGAGTGGCCTTTGGTTCTTCTTTTGCCGCCACCGCCGACATCAATTTCTTCGCCACGTCAGGATGCAACTGGACTCTGCCGAGATACACCTCGCGCACCGCCTGGATCAGTTCATTGGGCGGAATATCCTTGAGCAGATATCCCTGCGCGCCGGCGCGGATAGCAGGTAGAACTTTATCTTCTTCTCCGAAACTGGTGAGGATGATGACGCGCGTATTCGGGCTGTTTTCCAGAATCTTGGAGGTGGCCTGGATGCCATCCATTTCAGGCATCATCAGATCGAGCAGGATGATATTTGGTTGGGTACTGCGCGCCAGTTCCACCGCCTGAACGCCATTGACTGCCTCTCCTACCACCTCGATGGGCAGTGAGGAGGCGTCCTGCAATTCCAGGAAGGTACGCAGTCCCTGCCGCACCATGGCGTGATCGTCTACGATCAAGACGCGGATTTTTTCCCCTTCGAATGCCTGGGTTTTGTCCATGCAATTAAACCTTTGCCAGATGTTAGTGCCTGGCTACACTATACGGCAAAAAGACTGAAAAATCAATTGTCAAGAATGCACCAAAAGGTCGTGGATGAGCTGGCTCCTTGCTCCATCCCTTGCAGTCGCCGTCCCTACGGGTGGCAGTCCCCGAAGGGGGCAGCGCAGAATTTACAAGCAAAACGCCGCCGTACCACTGCGCGGCACGCTGCGCGGCGAGGACGGCGGCTTGAGCAAATTTCCGTTACCCCGACCCATACGTGCGTCCCTTCCACGTGACCCCCTGGCGTGAAAGCACCTTCCAGGTGGAGGTGAACATCATCGCGCCGAACATCGCCGCGCCCAGCGGCGTTGTGAGCGAGTACCACGATGAGATCCCCATGTTGCGGGCGACGGCAGATCGCGCATAAAGCATATAGGCCCATACCAGAAGCGCTTGCAGGATGACTGTCATTGCCATCCAGCCGCCACCGTTCAAATACCAAACTACGCCAAGTAGAGGCCAGGCGGGTAAAAATAGCGAAACGATCAGGGCCAGGAACGCGCCAAAGAGTCCCAACGCCATCAACGAGGGTTGATCGCGCAGACCGAGGTAAATGTTCTTCGTCCAGCCTTCCCACATCTCCGAGAGGGAGGTGTACATGCGCGTACGCGCCAGCTTCATACCATCGGCCACGACCAGGCGGTAACCATTCCATTTCACCTGTTCTGAAATTGCCTTGTCTTCCACGATGCTGCCTTTGACGCTTTCGTGTCCACCAATGGCCTCGTACACCGAGCGTTGGATCAGGATGAACTGTCCATTGGCAATGGCATCCTTTCGTGAGGGGTCATTCACTTTACGCGGCGAAAAGCCAGCGGAGAGACCGGTCATCACGAGCGGCATCACAACCTTCTCCCAGAATGAGTCCATGATCTGAAATGTCATGATGGTGAACATATCTGCCTGCGTTTCGAGGGCTTTGGCATAGCAGGAGGAAAGGGTCTCTGGCGAAATAAAGGTGTCGGCATCGATAAAGCAAAGCCATGCCCCTGGGGCACCTCGTGCCGCGGCTGAGGCCTGGTGCAAGGCGTGGGGTTTTCCGGCCCAGCCTTTCGGTAGGTCCGAGCCGCTCAAAATCTGGAGTACGGGAGCTTGCTCCCGTGTTTGTCCCGACAGTGGCGCCCTAGCGCCATCGGACTCCAGAGTTAATTCGCGAAGAATCTCAGGAGTCGAATCCGTCGAGCGGTCGTCCAAAACAATGACTTCGAAGTTGGGATAATCCTGTGCGAGCACAGCCTCCACACAGGCGCGGATGTTGCGTTCCTCGTTACGGGCTGGGATACAAACGGAGATAAGCGGCGCGTTCGAAGGCGGAGGAGCCGGCTCGACGACGATATCGAGATGATATTGGTTATGAATCCAGGAAATGATGATCAGGCCACCCAGGAAGAGTGCGGTGGAGAGAATGAGGTAAAGCATATTTGTACTGCATATTTCGTATTACGTGATATGCAGTGCGCAATACGAAATATTCAAAACCTAATTGACCCTCAACGTACTGCCTCTCTCTGACTTCTCCACCTCGATGCGCGTGGGAAAGGCATCCTTGAGTTCCTCGAGATGGGTGATGACGAGGATTTTGGCGAAATCATCCTTGACGAGATTGATTGCTTCGATCAGGCGCTGGCGTCCCCTGGCATCCTGTGAACCGAAGCCTTCATCGATCACCAGGGTTTGCAGGCGCGCGCCTTTGCGCTGGGCGAGGATCTCCGAGAGCGCCAGGCGGATCGCAAAGTTGACGCGGAAGGCCTCGCCGCCCGAATACATTTCATAGCTGCGCGAACCAGCCCCGTCGCTGATCTGGATATCGAGCGTCTCTTTCAGTTCGTCGCGTTTTTTATCCTTGTATTCCGCCTGTGTGACAAACCGGACGGACATTTGACCGTCGCTCAGACGGTCGAGCAGGTCATTGGCTTTTTCCTCGATCTCGGGCAAGGCCTGCTCGATCAATAAAGCCGGGACGCCATCCTTGCCGAAAGCGCGTTCCAATGTTTTGTGCTGCGCAATCTGCTTGTGCAGTTCCCCGCGTTCGTTTTCGAAATCGGCTCTACGGGCACGCTGCGTCTTGAGAATATCCACGCGCTGCTGCGCGCCGCCAAGTTGACTGCGGGCGTGATTCTCCTCCCCACGCAACCTGAACAATTCACGTTCGGCATGGTCGAGATCGGGTGCTTGCAACTCCGCTTCCTGCAGGGCCTGGCAGGCCGCATCATATTCCCGTTGCAGTTGTTCGGTTTCCTCCTGCCGTTTTTGTCTTTCCTCTTCCAGATTCTCGATTTCACTTTCGATCTGCCGGCTCACTTCCTTTGCCAGCTTCAAATTGTTGTGCTCTTCCTCCGCGTGGCGCATTTCTGCTTCCCTGTTGCGCACTTCATCATGGGTGGCCGCATCATAGCCGAGCTTGGCAAGCTCCTTGTCCAGCCTGGCGAGCTGCTTTTGTTCATCCACGGCGTATTTGCCGCTTTCCAAAAGCCGGTCCACTTCCTTCAACCGTTTCCTGCCCGTGGCATCCCATTCCTTTGCCAGGGCCTGCAATCTTTCCATCCGTTCCGTGAGCTGGGAGACTTCACTGACGTATCTCAGACGTTCATTTTCGGAGGAGGCCAGTTGTGTAATGCGTAATTCGTAGGTTGTGATTTGTTGAGCAAGCTCGGTGGTTTCTTTTTGGTTGGCGCGGAACAAGTTGCCTTTTTGTCTGCCTTCTGCCTCCAACTGCCCAAGGGTGGATTGGCGATGGTCCTCGCTCAATTCCTGCCCGCAGAGCGGACAGGTCGCACCTCTAGCAGACTTAAGCGCATCAATCCGCTCTTTCAGTTGATTCATTTCAGCTTTGAGCGTATCATTTTCGACCTTCAGGGCAGCCTGCCGTTCACGGGCGGCGTTTCGCACATTCTCCATTTCGGTATGCTGCGCAATTTTGGATTCCGCTTCCTTCAACGCGCTTTGCGCTTTTGCGATGTCCTCCTTCAAAGCTGTGACCGCCGTCTGTTGACCGCTCACTGCTTGCTCTTCAATCCGCAAAGAGCGCGCTTCCTCTTCCAGACGTGCCTTCTCCACGGCGATCTTCTCCAACAAGGGCGCGCGGTTTTGCTCATGTTCCAGAAATTGCATCGCGACCTTATCCCAATCTTCGAGTGCTTTGCGCGCTTTCTCCCATTGCTTATATGCCGACTCGATTTCCTTCGCGCGGTTCACAAGGTCGGCATAGGAGGCGCGATCAGCCTGTTTGGCCGCCAGGCGGGCCTTCAGCGCGGAAAGAGCTGTGCGCGAGCGTTCGAGTGCAGCCTCAAGTGTGGAGGTCAACTTCCGCTGCTCCTCCAGGATCGCGGCAGACTTCTTGAGATTTTCAAGGACCAATTCCTGCGCCTCACGCGCCGCCGCCAACTGTTTCAGCGACCGTTGCAGCTCTGACAGCCGGTTCTTGCGGGTTTCTTCCTCTTTCAGCTCCGCATCGATCTCCGAAATGTGCCCAACGATTTCTTCCACCTCATGTTCAATGACCCTTCTTCTCTCGGCAGTTCGATTCTTATACTCCTCCCAAATTTCCAGACCCAGGATATTGCTCAACACCTCCTTGCGTTTGGTGGCGTTCTGCTGCGTGAATTGGTCGGCCTTGCCCTGCAAAAAGAAGGAGGCGTTGACAAAGGTCTCATAATCGAGCCGCAGCGTCTGTTCGATGCGCGCCTGGGTGTCGCGGGTTGTCTTCTCGGTAAGGGATTTCCAGCCATCATGGTTCTGGATCTGGAATTCCAGCACTGTGTTCCTGCCGCGCGGCAACGTCCGTTGGATGCGGTAGGTGTTTTGCTCATGTGCAAAGGTGAAAATAACTTCTGCTGCTCTCACATCTGGATTGAGGTTGATCACCTCGCTGCTCTTGCCGCGCGCCTCTCCAAACAGTGACCAGGTAATCGCATCCAGCAAGGATGATTTCCCGGCTCCGTTCTGACCGGAGATACAGGCCAGGTCAAAATCAGTGAAATCAAGGTCAACCGGATCGCGATAGGATAGAAAACCTGCAATGTGCAGATGACGAGGAATCATAGCGAAGCGTATCCTGTGGATAGCGAGGCGTATCCCGTCAAGGATAGTGAGGCGTATCTTGCGGATAACGAACCGTACTCTGGGGGTGCCATAGTGATGGATTATAATCTAACCATCATGGCTGAATCCTCCGAGGTACGGGCGCGACGTCGTCTGATTCTGGTCTCCATCATCCTTGCCACCATTCCCTGTTATTGCCTTGGCTTCATCGCACTGGCGCTTCGGCCAGGCCCTTCACAATTGACCCCCACCGCGACCATAACCTGGACTCCCTCTGTTACCCCAACCAGCACGGTCGCAACTCCAACAGTTAGCCTAACCCCGTTGGTCATCACGGGTACGGCCACCAATACTCCCACACCCACTCCAACATTTACGCTCACGCCTTCACTGACCTTTACACCATCGGCTACCCTGACGCCCACCCTCACGCCTTCGCTGACAACTGCCCCAACCAACACCAGCTCACCGACAGTCACGTTCACGCCCACGTTTACGCCTTCTCCAACGGCTACGCAAACTCCATCTCTGACTCCGTTCCCATCAAACCCATAATATGACAGATATCCTTCCCTTCCTGAAATCCATGATCTCCACTTCGGGCGTTTCAGGTTATGAAACCTCTATTGCCAGGATCATTGAGCAGACCTGGCGTCCGCTCGTCGATGAACTGTCCATGAGCCGCGTCGGCTCCCTGCACGGACTCAAGCGTGGCAACGTGACGGGGTCCGTCAATAACGCTGCCAGGGGTAAGCAGCCCTCGATCCTGATCGCCGCCCACATGGACGCGATTGGCATGATGGTCTCTAAAGTTACAGATGGTTTCCTGCATATCACCAAAGTCGGCGGGATTGACGTGCGCGTGCTGCCGGGCGCGTCCGTGACGGTGCATGCGAGCAGCGGGGATGAACTGCCTGGGATCATTGCCATGCCTTCAGCAAAGCTATTACCCGAGGACGTGAAGGGCGGCGATGTCCTTGAGATCGAGTATCTGATGGTGGATACAGGCTTAACGCCGCGCGAAGTGGCGCGAAAAGTCAAAGTGGGCGATCTCGTCTCGTTTGCGAATGAACCCATGGACCTGGCCGATGAGGTGATTTCCGGTCATACGCTGGATAACCGTGCTTCAGTCGCGGCGCTGACGGCCTGCCTGGAGGAACTGCAAAGCAAGAGCCATGTTTGGGATGTGTGGGCGGTGGCGACCGTGCAGGAAGAGACGAGCTTTCTGGGCGCGTACACGTCCGCCTTTGAGCTGCAGCCGCAGATTGCCGTGGCGGTGGATGGGACGTTCGCCAAGGGGCCAGGCGCCAATGGCTGGCGTACGCATCCGATGGGGAAGGGCGTTGGCGTTTGCATGGGGCCGAACCTGCATCCCTATCTCCATAAGAAGCTCACAGACCTGGCGACAAAACTCGAGATCTCCTGGTTTTTGGATGTGACCAGCTCACATTCCGGCACAGACGCCTACCCTATACAAGTTACGGCTGAAGGTATACCAACTGCGCTGGTGGAGTTCCCACTCCGCTATATGCACACCACAGTAGAGGCAGTCTCTCTGAAGGATATTCGTCGCGTCGGGCGATTGCTGGCTGAATTCATCGCGTCGCTGGAATTGGATTTTGTTGAAACTATTACCTGGGATGATTAATGAACTGTAATTGATAAGTCGAAATTACCAATTACCCAATTACTATCTATGCCAACCTTTGGAAACACTCAACTGAAATTGCTGGAAAAGCTCTGCAACGTCATCGCGGTCTCAGGCGACGAGGGCGAAGTGCGCAAAATCGTGCTGGAAGAGATCAAACCGCACGTAGATGAGGTGCGCGTGGATGCAGTAGGCAATGTGCTGGCAATCAAGCATGGGGCCTCCTTGAGAGCTACTCGATCGAAGGGACGAGGCCCGAAGCGGTTACGCCTCATGCTCGACGCGCATATGGACGAGGTGGGTTTCATGGTCGTGTCTGATGACGGCGAGGGCATCTATCGTTTTGAAACCGTGGGCGGCATCGATGTCCGGCATTTGCTCGGAAAACAGGTTTATGTTGGTAAAGAGCTTACGCCGGGCGTGATAGGCGGCAAGCCGGTCCACTTGATGGATGGCGATGAGCGCAAACGCAAAGTTCCGGTGGATGAATTGCGAATCGATCTGGGTCCGGCGGGCAAAGCCAAAGTCGGTGACCGCGCTGGCTTTGCCACCAGGTTCCGTCGAGTGGGTCCCTCGATCATGGCGAAGTCCATCGATGATCGTATTGGCGTAGCTACCCTGATCGAGTTGGTGAAACAGGCGCCAAGAAATGTGGACCTTTGCGCGGCCTTCACCGTGCAGGAAGAGATCGGCCTGCGCGGCGCGAAGGTGGCGGCGCAATATTTCAAGCCTGATCTGGCAATTGCGATTGACTCCACTCCCGCGCACGATTTGCCGATGTATGATGGCGGCGAGAACACAACCTACAACACGAAACTCGGGCTCGGTCCAGCTATCTACGTCGCAGATGGCTCGACTCTGCACGACCCGCGGCTGGTTCGCTTTCTACAAGCTGTTGCCGAAGCTGAATCGATTCCCTATCAACTGCGCCAGCCTGGCGGTGGCGGCACGGACTCGGGCGCCATCCAGCGTGCCTTGGGCGGCATCCCGACCGTGTCTGTCTCCGTTCCGCATCGATATACTCATTCACCCATCAGCCTCTCACGCGTGGACGATTGGAAGAACACCCTCGCCTTGTTGCAGGCCGCGTTGAAACGGATGACGCCGGATTTGATTGCGGAGAGATAAGTTTCTTCTGCTCTCGCAGGGGCTTCTCCTACGGAGTGCTTCGCGAAGCCCTTGCTGGAGCGGATCACGATTATAGGTTACCTCATGAATGGATTAATCACTCTCGTTGGCGCCGGTGAATATTTACCAGTTATGGAGGATGTTGACCGCTATCTACTGGAAAGTCTCAACGTTGGGAGACCTCAGGTAGTGTGTCTGCCTACCGCGGCTGGAGAGGAAGGCCGTGAAAGCATCAATCGCTGGTCGCGCATGGGCGTGGAGCATTTTAGGAAGATGGGCGCGGAAGTAGTTGCACTTCCGATCATTGACAAGACATCTGCCAATGATGCACAGTATGTGCCAACGCTGGAGAACGCCGATTTGATCTATTTTTCGGGTGGCAACCCAAACTACTTATATCAAACCCTGCGGGGCTCGCCCGCCTGGACTGCCATGCAGAAAGCCTGGAATAGCGGCGCGGTCTACGCGGGCTGCTCGGCCGGCGCGATGATTCTGGCACATCGAATTCCCAGTTTTCGCCTGTTTAGCACGGTGAAAGGCTTTGGCCTTGTGCCGGCACAATACATCCTGCCGCACTTCGATGCTGTCCCTGTCATGTTCAAGCCGCTTGTGGCCACTCTCAAGGCGCAGCTCAAAAAAGGCGACTCGATGCTGGGCATCGATGAAAACACCGCTGCGATCCGTCAGCCTGGCGGCGAATGGAAAGTGATGGGACAGGGCCAGGTGCACGTGTTCACGCGCGCAGGAAATAAGACATACAAGCATGGTCAGATGTTTCAATTCTAAGGAACATGATGCGTGAGCCCATCGAACGATCCAACCAGGACACTCCAAAATGAAAAAACTTCTCAAACAACTTACCGAGACCTTTGGGCCATCAGGTTACGAAGACAACGTCCGAAAACTGGTGGAGGCAGAAGTAAGGCCCCTGGCCGACGAAATCAAAGTGGATGCACTCGGAAGTCTCATTGCGCGCAAAAAGCCAGCGCAGCAGAACAAAGACACAAAGAAGATCATGATCGCTGCACATATGGATGAGATCGGACTGATGGTCAGTCACGTGGACGAGAACGGTTTCGCGCGATTCTCATCGGTTGGTGGTGTCTTTGGGAAATACGTCCACGGTGGACGCGTCCGTTTTTTGAACGGCGCACAGGGTGTGATCGGATATGACCGCGTCGAAAAAGTCCACGAGGCGCCGCCGCTCGAAAAGGTTTACATTGATGTCGGCGCGACCAACCGGAAGGACTGTCCGGTGACGGTGGGCGATGTAGCCGCCTTTGACCGTCCCTACACGGAAATGGGCAATCGTCTGGTCGCCAAATCAATGGATGATCGCGTGGGCGTGCTGGTTGCCATCGAGACACTGCGCGCGCTCAAATCCTCGCCGCATGACCTTTATTTTGTGTTCACCACCCAGGAGGAGGTAGGTGTGCGCGGCGCCCGCACCTCCGCCTTTGATGTCGATCCTGATGTGGGCATCGCTGTGGATGTAACCGCCGCTGCCGATACCCCCCATGCAGTCAAAATGGAAATGGCCCTGGGCAAAGGTCCGTGCATCAAGATCAAGGACTCGGGCGCCATCTCCGACCCACGCGTGGTGCAATGGATGATTCGAGCCGCAGAGAAGAGCAAGCTGCCTTATCAGCGCGAAGTGTTGTTGTTTGGAGGCACCGACGCCCAGGGTATCCAACTGGCGCGGTCCGGCGTCCCGGCGGGTTGTCTTTCGATCCCGGTCCGTTATGTCCATTCACCCTCTGAGATGGTGGATTTCGAGGATGTGCAGAATTCGGTCAAGTTACTGACCGCAATCTTGCGCACGCCAGTTGATTTGGGATGATTGCCAAAGTTTTGCGGATTGCATATCTGGTCATATTCCTTTCACTTGCGGGATGTGCAGACCTTGCCTCGTTTCTTACTACGCCGACGACTTCTCCGCCGCCTCAGGGCACAACCACTCCTGAACCCTCTGTCCGTGAAACGTCCACTTCACCTGCCAGCGCGGAGCCGCGCCTGTTGCGGGTCTGGCTCCCACCACAATTTGACCCCAATGCAGACACAAACGCTGCCGCGCTGCTCAGGCGGCGACTTGCGGAGTTTCAATCGTCACAGCGCGGCTTGAGAATTGAGGTCCGTATCAAAGCTTTGGAAGGCAAGCAGAGCCTGCTGAATTCGCTGGCGGTTACCAGCATTGCCGCTCCCGCTGCTTTGCCTGACCTCGTGGCTTTACCCCGCGTCGACTTGGAGTCTGCTGCCAGCACGGGACTCCTGCGCCCGATGGATGGATTATCCACCCTGCTGGATGACCCTAACTGGTATCCCTTTGCCCGCGATCTGGGCCACATTCAAAACATTGGGTATGGCCTGCCATTTGCAGCCGATGCGCTGGTGTTGATCCATCGTCCGAACCTTGAGATAGGTTCCTGGGAAGATATTCTCGCCAGTGAAGAACCGCTGCTCATCCCCTCGGATAATTCACGGTTATTAGCTCTCCTATCGATCTATGTTTCCGTAGGTGGCAAACTTGTCAATGAACAGGGCCTCCCCACCCTTGAAGAGCAATCCCTCAACAAGGTATTGACCCTCTTTCAAGATGGGCTTGAAGCAGGAACCTTTTCGCCATCTGCCCTTGAAACGACAAGCAACGAGGGATCTTTTCAGGGAGATGGCACCGGGCTGATACTGAATTGGGCGGTAAACAATTGGAACAGGACACAGAACGCCATGCAGCCTGTTCCCGGTCAGGGAGTTTCACCCCATGTATTTGCAAATGGATGGTTGTGGGCGTTGGCGGGGTCGGCTCCCGAGAATCAACAAGTGGCAACCGAACTCGCCGAGTTCCTGATGCAGGATGCATTTCTCAATGAATGGACGGGCGAGGCGGGCTATCTTCCCACGCGGGTCACGCTGGAAGATGGGAAGAATGCAGAGATCAACGCGGTGCTTGAGTCAGCGCAGGTGCTCCCGCCTGATGACGTTGTTGCAGTTCTGGGCCCGATCCTCAGCCAGGCAGTGAACCGGGTGTTGAGTGGCGAGCAGGTTGAAGTGGTGGTGAGGAGCGTGATGGAGCAGTTCCAATGATCGTGTCCTACTGGAAACGAATGACGAAGGAAGTCCCATTGGAAGGCTTGCGGCCTGAGAGGGTGGCTGCCATCCAGAATCACCTCGAACAATATGATCTTGGCGAGGTCCTGTCTGACACATTGATGACTGTGCAGACCGATTCTGAAAAAGTCAAGAAAGGGCTTTTCGGTGGCGCTGAGACCGTGTACATAGGAATTGTAATAACGCCGCGCTGGCTGATGTGAGCGATCAGCGGAACGAGAACGCAAACTGCTGTTTTATCGGCGCAGTTGCCGGATATCGTAGTGCAGGATTACGCCGAAACACAGTTTGCGAAAATGATTCCCGACACGGGTATTCAGGTCAGTGGACATTTGACCGATGCATCGGACAATGTTTCTGCTTTTATTGGGCTGGATGATAGTGCTGCAGGAAGAAAATTCAAAGAGATCGTGATTCAAGCTGTTCAGGATGCAAAGAAATAAGAATCCGGCTATCATGCTGCTTGATGCCTGATAGCCTCAAACGAAGATGCCCGACCATCCGCCGGGCATTTTGATTTTATGGGTCTACCGTTTTTAACGGGAAAACCGATTCTGAACCACACACCTGCCCTGGTACGGCTTAAGCCGCACGGTGCCAGGGAAGGACACAAGGGTCACGAAGGGAAAACGCCGGTCAAACGCCCTCCTTAACCCCTTGGTGCACGTCGTGCCCTTCGTGTTTAGAGCTTTTTCCCG
>DASTOH010000199.1:0-5868 GCA_035720235.1 Anaerolineales bacterium
CACGATCACCTGGGTTGCCACGCCTGGAGAGTATACCGTCACGGAACCCATCGCCCGGCTTAAATTTGGCAAGGAAGAAAAGGAATTGACAATGCTTCAGCGCTGGCCTGTTCGCAGGTCGCGCCCGTTTGTTAGGCGCCTCGGACATAGAGTCCCATTGATTACAGGTCAACGCATTTTGGATACATTCTTTCCTGTCTCCAAAGGTGGCGCGGCAGGGATTCCGGGTCCATTCGGCTCGGGCAAGACTGTCACCCAGCACAGCATCGCAAAATGGGCGGACGCACAAGTGATCGTCTATATTGGATGTGGCGAACGCGGCAATGAGATGACCGAAGTGTTGCAGGAATTTCCGCATCTCGTGGACCCGCGGTCTGGTCGTCCATTGATGGAGCGCACCGTGCTGATCGCGAATACTTCCAATATGCCTGTTGCGGCACGCGAAGCCAGCATATACACGGGCATTACCATTGCAGAGTATTACCGCGATATGGGCTACAGTGTCGCCCTGATGGCTGATTCAACTTCCCGTTGGGCAGAAGCGTTGCGCGAAGTTTCGGGCCGTCTCGAAGAAATGCCTGCGGAGGAGGGCTATCCCGCATATTTGGCTGGTCGTCTGGCTGAGTTCTACGAGCGGGCTGGTTCAGTGGAAAATTTAAACGGCAGTCAGGGGTCGGTCACTATCGTAGGTGCGGTGTCGCCTCCCGGTGGTGACTTCTCTGAACCGGTCACCCAACACACGAAACGCTTTATTCGTTGTTTCTGGGCTCTGGATAAATCGCTCGCTTCAGCCCGTCACTTCCCGGCTATTAACTGGCTGGATAGTTACAGCGAATATCTTGAAGATGTTGCTGATTGGTGGCGCGAGAAGGTCGGCAAGGACTGGTTTGGAATGCGAAACCACGCCATGGAATTGTTGAGCGAAGAAAGCCGCTTGTCACAGATCGTCAAGCTCGTGGGTCCTGATGCCCTGCCTTATGCCCAGCGTATGGTTCTGGAAACAGCCCGCCTCATTCGAGAAGGCATATTGCAGCAGAACGCTACGGACCCTGTGGACGCTTATTCATCAGTCGAGAAGCAGATTCGTTTGTTAGAACTCGTCCTCTACTTCCATGAGCGCGGAATGAATGTCATCCGGCGCGGCGCTCCCATATCTGTCGTCCATGATCTGCCCATCGTGGATACGTTGATCCGTGCGAAATCCACTGTGACAAACGATGAATTGAACAAACTCGACGATCTTCAAAAGCAGATTGACGAGCAAATGAGTAAACTAGACGCGGAGTATAGATCATGAGTGAAGTAACAGTAGCAGGCGGTCAGGAAGTCGTCGGCGTCAGTCGCATCGAAGGTCCCATCCTGGTCGTTGAAGGCGCGGCGAACATTGGTTACGATGAAGTGGTGGAGATCCAGGATTCAAGCG
Organism: Anaerolineales bacterium; assembly: GCA_035720235.1. GTDB lineage: Bacteria > Chloroflexota > Anaerolineae > Anaerolineales > Villigracilaceae > Defluviilinea. The sequence continues at coordinate 1,424 of DASTOH010000199.1, forward strand.
GGCGCTTGCGCCGGGGGCGTGTGCTCGAGGTGGGCGAGGATGCAGCTGTCATCCAGGTCTTTTCCGGCTCGACCGGCCTGTCCATCGATGGGACGCGCGTGCGCTTTCTTGGCAACACACTCCACATGCCCGTTACCGAGGAAATGCTTGGGCGCATCTTCGATGGTTTGGGCAATCCGATTGACGGCGGTCCGCAGCCGCTGACAGATCGCTATGCGGATGTGAACGGTCAGCCCATCAACCCGACGGCGCGCGTCTACCCGCGTGATTACATTCAAACAGGCATTTCATCCATTGATGGATTAAACACGCTCCTGCGCGGCCAGAAGCTGCCTCTATTTTCCGGAGCGGGCATGCCGCATGACCAGCTGGCCGCTCAAATCGTCCGACAGGCAACTCTGGGTAAACCAGCCAGTGAGTCGTCGAGCGCCGACACTGGTGGGGAACAGTTCTCCATTGTGTTTGCTGCCATGGGCGTGAAGAATGACGTCGCAGATTACTTCCGCCGCTCATTTACCGAAAGTGGAGCCTTGACGCGTGTGGCCATGTTCCTCAACCTGGCGGATGATCCAGTGGTAGAACGTATCGTCACGCCTCGCGCCGCATTGACATTGGCAGAATATCTGGCCTATGAACGCGAGATGCACGTGCTGGTGGTTCTCACCGATATGACAAATTACGGCGAGGCCTTGCGCCAGATTTCGAATGTGCGTGGCGAAGTGCCCAGCCGCAAAGGTTATCCGGGCTACCTGTATAGTGACCTCGCCTCGATGTACGAACGCACAGGTCGTATTCGCACAAGCAAAGGCTCCATTACCCAGATTCCAATCCTTTCAATGCCCAATGATGATATCACTCATCCCATGCCTGACCTCACCGGTTACATCACTGAAGGGCAGATTGTGCTTGGGCGTGAACTTTATTTTGCTGGTGTCTATCCGCCTGTAGCGGTATTGCCGAGCCTTTCTCGTTTGATGAAGGATGGCATTGGGGGGGCCAAAATAACAGTTCGCACCGAAGGTGTGGGCAGCCAGTCACGCATGATGGAACACGGCACTGGTAAGGATCAGACCCGCGCAGACCATCCGCATCTCTCGGCTCAACTCTATGCAGCGTATGCCCATACGCAGGATATCCGCGCGTTGGCTTCGGTTATCGGTGAGGAAGAATTGGGCGCAGTGGATCAGCAATACCTGAAATTTGGTCGAGCATTCGAGCATGAATTCATCAATCAGGGCGCTACGGAAAACCGTACCATTGAACAAACGTTGAATATTGGCTGGCGGTTGCTCTCCGTTTTGCCCCAGGAAGAGTTGACCCGCGTCAGCCTGGACGAGATCAAACAATACTACAAACCCGAACATGCCAACCATTAATGTTGCACCCACCCGTAGCAACCTGATACGCCTCAAGAAGGAATTAAGGTTCGCGCGCGAAGGATATGAAATCCTTGATCGCAAGCGTGAGGCGTTGACCGGTGAACTGGTCCGTGTTGCCAAGGAAGCCGATGCGGTTCAAAAGGAAGTGTGGGCGTTGCTTGAAACGGCCTATAACGCCATGGAAAAGGCCCGCCTGGTGATGGGCAGCGATCATGTGGAATGGGCGGCTCTGGCTGTGAATAAAACGGTGGATGTGCATCTCAAATTGCGCGGCATTATGGGGGTGGCAATTCCCTCGATCGAAGCACGTGGTGAGCCTCCAAAGTTGCTTTACAGCCCGGGCGACACGGCCGCGGTTTTGGATGAAGCCAGCGCTGCATTTCGCGAAGTGTTGTTGCGTGTTCCCCAACTTGCCATGCTCACAGCCACAGTCTGGCGCCTGGCTAACGAATTGCGCAAAACGCAGCGCCGGGTCAATGCACTCCAGTATATCTTTATCCCGGGCTACGAGGCGACCGTTGCTTTCATCATCAGTTCACTGGAGGAGCGCGAACGCGAAGAAACCTTCCGTTTGAAATGGCTCAAGACCAAAATGAGCAAATGAGCTGGCTGGAAGGGTTACGAAGTGGTGCGGGTATGTCATCAGTGCTTGAAAAGGAGTGAGGTATGAAGATTGGCGTTTTGGGAACGGGTCCGACTGGTATAACAATTGCATCTAAGCTGGTTGATTTGGGTCATGATGTGATGCTGGGGTCACGTGATGAAGCCAACCCCGCAGCAGTGGCCTGGGCAAAAGATGAGGGCCACAATGCCCTGTACGGCAGTTTTATGAACGCGGCTGAGTTTGCCGAAATCATCTTCAATTGCACTCTTGGCACGGCTTCGCTGGAAGCCCTGCGGCTGGCGGGTGAAAGGAACCTGAATGGCAAAGTTCTGATTGACACTGCCAACCCCATAGACTATTCGACTGATTCATGGTCACTGACCGTGTGCAATACCGACTCGCTGGGCGAACAAATCCAGCGCGAGTTTCCGCAGGCAAAAGTGGTAAAGAGCCTGAATACCGTGAATGTCAATGTGATCGTTGACCCGAATAAGTTGATCGAGAAAACTGACGTGTTTGTCAGCGGAAACGATATCGAGGCCAAGGCCACGGTCGTGCGTATTCTGAAGGAATGGTTTGGCTGGCGTGAAGTAATCGATTTAGGCGATATTACGACCTCCCGCAGTGTCGAAATGTATATGATGTTGTGGCACAGCATACGAAAAGCCATTTCAGCACAACGATTCAATATCAAGGTTGTGACTGCATAACCCAGGGATTGTTAATAAAAGGGACCGCCAGTGAATTCACGGGCGGTCCCTTTTATGTTCAGTCTGTCATTGCGAGTCTTCGAGAAGCAATCTCAAAGAGCGAGGAGATTGTGGCGCCATGGCGCCATGGCGCCGCTTCGCTCGCCGCGAGGCGTGTCGCTCGCAATGACAGATGATTCTTATTTTTTTCGGTTGGCCTCTGTTGGTGCCTCCCGCGGTTCGATCATGCCCCAACGTGAAGCGCCCAGATATAGGATCTCCAGAATCAAATCCTCATACCGGATGCCCTCGGCCGCGGCTTGCAGGCACAGGTCGCTGTAATTCGGTGTGAGGCCGGGCAGGGTATTGATCTCCATCACACGTGGATTGCCTTCAGCATCCAGGCGGACATCGGTGCGGGAAATATCTAGTGTGTTGAGCAACAGATGGGCACGCAGCGCAAAGTGTTTCAACTTCTTATCGAGCTCCGGGTCGATATCCGCCGGACACATGTAGCCCGGCGCGCCTTCCTCGCCCACCTCCTTGGACTTGGATGAGTGGCTGTACACTTTGGGCGTGACCGAACGTGTCATGTCAAGTTCCAGGACCGGGAAGCGGTGGAAACCATCCTTCTCATACCATTCCGGGTGGCGTGAATACAGTTTTGCATCGGCGCGGCCCAGAATGCCGACGGTAAACTCGCGGCCGGGCAAAAACGTCTCTACCAGCGCGGGCTGTTCGTAGGTGTTGATGATGTACTGGGTGCGCTCGCGCAACTCTTTTTCGTTCTTGACGATGGCTTTGGTGTCCACGCCCATGCCCGTACCTTCGCGAGCGGGTTTGACAAAGAGCGGAAAATTCAATTCTGGCCGCAGAGGTTCATCCCCGGCGACAAATTCCTGAAACGGTGCCACGGGCAGGCGGCGGTCGCGCCAGATGCGTTTGGTCAGCGTTTTATCGAGCGAGATGCCGTTTGTCAGCACGCGTGAACCGGTGTAGGGGATTTTCAGCATTTCCAGCAGGGCTGGCACCTGTGCTTCACGGGCGTCGCCACCCAATCCCTCTGCGATGTTGAAGCAGATATCGGGTCTTTCCTCTTTGAGCGAGTAGGGCAGATCTATGTCGGCGTGGATAAAGACCGTTTGATGGCCATCTGTTTCCAGCGCGGCGCGAATCGAATCGATAGTCTCGATGTGGTCAAAGTCGGCGAAGGCGTCCGGTGGCACGCCCTCCGGTTTGGGGTGGTCATCATCCTTGATGTTGGCCAGAACCGCGACTTTCCAATAACGTTTCAACCGGCGACTGGGCGGTTTGTCGTCTCCACGCGCGAGCAAATCAGGCATGTTCTGCTCCTCAATGTCATCCTGAGGGAGTACTCAGGATGACATTTTTGAGTTAATTTGAAGTCAAAATAACGTGCGAAGTATAGTACGAACCGTTCAATTGGCAAGGGTGGAAGGGCACATTGAGCGTGTATGATAAAAGTAACTGGACAACTGCCATCCTTTCAGGTATCATTACTCCGTTTGTACTTCGTATCACGAAGTATACTCGTCACGAAGTAGGAAATTGTTCACATGTCGGATGAGGCCCGGATATTTTTTCTATATCCGGGTTATTCTACTGGGACAAAACGCATCGGGCCGCAGCCTTGGCCTGTAACCTGCAGAATTGGATTGTGGAGGCAACTCAAATGACGGATCTCATCCAGCAAATCACCAGCGATTTGCAGAAACAAATCGAGAGTTTTGAGCCGAAAGTTGGCGTGAGTGA
>DASTOH010000200.1:0-44133 GCA_035720235.1 Anaerolineales bacterium
TCAAAGTTCACGTCATTGGCACAACCAGCCACTTGTGCGTTGGCATCCATGCCGATGTTGGCGCTACCGTTCAGCAGAAGCGCCCGATTACCCGTACAGTTCACAAAAATGCCCGTGTCATGCAGGAAGAGGTCGGCGCCACCGTTTACCTTGAAACAGTCATCGGAGGTGTCATTCCTAACAGCTACCAACCCCGCGCCGAACATCGGGTTAGGAGTGTTTGGGTTACCTTTTGCGCGGGCAATGGCATCCACATCATTTGTCATGCTGGTCCAGCCAATCACACGCGCCAACGTCATCGGGACGACCGACGTAATCCTCACCCGAATGTACTCCTGGGGATCGGCGCCAGCTGGCAGAGCCTGGCACGTGACGCCGGTGTCACTGCAGAGGTTAACCGTTACCGTGCTGTCTGCGTCGTTTGCGTAGCCATTGTTGGCCGCTCGGCTGAGGGCCGCCGCCGCGTAATCCTGCTTGCGGATCTTTGCCAGTGCAGCAGCAAGGGCAGACGTATCTGCCGCATTTTGCGCATGGCGCTTGTCTGAATAGACGCGACTACTGTCAATCGCCAGGGCGGCAAAACCGAACAAAACCACTGCCGCCAGGGCAATGACGATCAGGGCCTGGCCACGTTGAGATTTGATGCTTTTCATATCCGAACTCCTTCTGATTGCCGGCCAATCGATTCTCAGTTCATTATATAACTTCGGGGCCGGGTTAACATTAATGACTGGTTACACTCCTGACATTTGTCAGCCCAATCTGGACAATTGCTCTGAGTGCGATTCTACGACAATATTGCGAAATCTAATAATAATTTTGACTTACAATTCTAATATGTCTATCCCCCTGTATGGGGAATTTAAGGCAGGGAATGACCCGGATGATGCCATTTTCCTGTCCTGGGCATCCAATACAGCCGTAAACTGGAAAAAGAGACCGCGGTTGAGCGCTGCGGCCTCTTTTACTTTGAGCCTCTTTATTCCACCGTCACGCTCTTTGCCAGGTTCCTTGGCTGATCCACATCGAGACCGCGGATGGCGGCGATATGGTAAGCCAGCAATTGCAGTGGCAAAACGGTGACAACGGGTGAGAGCATCCACGGTGCCTCGGGAATCCACAGGACGTGGTCCGTCATGCCCGCGACCAGTTCATCCCCATCGGTAGCAACGGCGATCACGACTCCCCCGCGCGCCTTGGCCTGCTGGATCTGCGAGATCATCTTTTCGTGCCAGGGGTCCTTTGGAGCCAGACATAAGACCGGCATATGCTCGTCGATCAAAGCGATGGGGCCATGTTTCATCTCACCAGCAGGGTACCCCTCCGCGTGGATGTATGAAATCTCTTTTAACTTCAACGCGCCTTCATAGGCAATGGGCATGTTGATTCCGCGCCCCAGGTAAAGACAGTCGCGGACGTCCTTCAATGCATTCGCGACGGTTTCCACCTGAGGTTCGCGCGCTAATGTCCTGCCAACGAGATCGGGAATCAATCGCAGGTCGGCGACCAATCCCTTGCGAGTCTTTTCATCGATGACACTCCGCAGGTCCGCCAGCAGGATCGCCAGCATATATTGATCAACGAGCGGGGCAGTGAATGCCTTGGTCGAAGCCACACCGATTTCCGGTCCAGTCTGCATCGAGATGAATCCGTCTGCGATGCGCATGGCTTGCGAGCCGATGGCGTTGACGATGCTCCAAAGCATTGCGCCCTTGCGGCGTCCCTCCTCCATCGCTGCCAGCGTGTCGGCAGTCTCGCCAGATTGTGAGATGGCCAGCACAACGGTGCGATCGTTCAGGATCGGGTCGCTGTATCGGAACTCGGAACCGATCACCACTTCGACTGGAATGCGGGCGATCTTTTCGATGAGATATTTCCCTACCATTCCAGCATACGCCGCCGTACCACAGGCCGTGATATAGATTCTCTCGATCTTTCTGGCGAGCGCTTCCGTCAATTTCAGATCGGGAAGACGAATTTTCCCATTGGCAAAATCTACACGGCCTGCCAGGGTATCGGTCAGAGCGCGCACCTGTTCATGGATTTCCTTCTGCATGAAGTGGCGGTACTCGCCTTTTTCAGCCGCCACCGGATCCCATGAGATGGTGTGAACCATAGGTTTGACCCTGGCGCCATCCAGCATTTCAATGACAACCGTATTGTAGGTCACAACCGCCATCTGGTGAGAGTCCAAAAAGATCACCTGGCGCGTGTGTTCCATAATGGCCGGCGTATCACTGGCAATAAAGTTTTCACCGTCTCCCATGCCCAGCACCACGCCACCCGCATTGCCAATGCGCGCGGTCACGATCTTATCGGGTTCATCGGCAGACATGAGCACCACCACATTGGCCCCGCGAAGCTGGTTGAAAGTTCGGCGAGCGGCCTCCACCAACCCCATTCCGGTGGCCAGGTAATGCTCCACCAAATGCACGATCGTTTCGGTATCGGTTTCCGTCTGAAATTCCACTCCCTCGGCCATCAGCTCATTCTTCAGTTCCAGGAAGTTTTCGACGATGCCGTTCTGCACCACTACCACGCGCCTGGTCTGCCCGAGATGTGGATGCGCATTGCGCGCGTTTGGTGCGCCGTGCGTTGCCCAGCGCGTGTGCCCGATCCCTGGCGCGCCGTTGATGGGAGATTTGTTGACGAGATCAATTAATTGGGATAACTTGCCCGCGTCTTTTCTCACTTCGAGCCGGTCGTCCTTCCAGACCGCGATCCCAGCCGAATCATAGCCGCGGTATTCGAGCCTTTTCAGGCCATTGAGGATGATCGGTGTCGCATCACGCGGCCCGATATATCCGACGATTCCACACATAGGGGAGTCCTCCGAATTGAAAGTGTCAGGTGTCAGGGTCCACTTGCCATGAGAATGGCTCTGAGGAAAGTGATCCTGCATGATTGCCACTCCTTGCAGCTCTGTCCGCGGCATCACTGGCGCGGTCTTGTTCTGCAAAGTTTTATTTTCGGAGGGAAAGAATAAACGGGTGATGGCGCACCCGAAGGGCTTCCGCTGATCTGTCGATTTTCTCCCTGTGGTGGTTGAGTAGGCGCAGCCATATCGAAACCACCGCAGGGATAAACTCCATCCTGCGATGGAGAACCCTTATCCTCGTCAACCCCGCGGAGGCGGGGCCCATGCGCTGTCTTTCCCGAGAAAATTTTCGCGGCACCTCCTTATATTAGACAGAAATCCAGAATAAGCGTGCTGGATTATAACCGATTGAGCGGAAACAGACTCCATGGGTTTGGCGCAGCGGCCAATTGCAACCATGACGAACACCTGCCCATGTCCTCAAGGACGTGGGCAGGCGTTTTCACAGGGTCGTTTCTTCTAAAACCTTGCACTTATGTGCAATCTACCGGCGACAATATCGTATCAGTCACGGAGGCGTGAAGTGGAAAGCTCGAGTTACCCAGGATCTGCGGTAGGAAGGGCATGAAGATTTGGTGCTCATAGGTTACATCCACTTTCAGGCCATGGCCTTCGCAATCTACATTGGCATAGTTTGCTGCATTGCTAGAGTCAATACCGTCAATGCTGATGGCAATGGTTACGCCTGCGCCCGCGAGATCAACCGGGGAATCGGATGCACCTATAATGCGGTTCATGATTCCTGTAGTATCCGAAGGATTCATGGATCCATACAGCGCGCCTTCCTGGGCAGCATCCTGTAACTGCACGAACTGGAAGAAAGCCATGCCAAACTCCACTGCGCCCGAAAGGAGTACCAAAAGGAGGACGAGGCTTATCGACAACTCCACCAGGCTCTGGCCACGTTCAGAATTGATTTTTTTCATAGGTGCTCGCTTCATCTTGACTGGATCGGGTCGTTTTCGCAGCCCGGAGTTAAGAGGTTGATGTAGACTGCTTCCGTTCCATCAAAGTTATCATAAGTTTGGTGGAATGTGAAGACAAGTGTCACTTGACTGTTTGGCGGGATAACCGGTGAAGCCACGATCGTATACGTGGACTGGTTGTCAACGTTACCGGTCCAGAATACTACCCCATTCAGGGACGCACTCTGTAATATCAATGATTTATCTGTGCCTAGCTCGTGGCCTTTGTCGTCGTTCCAGGTGACAGTTATATCCTGAAGAACCAGTGGAAAATTCTCGTTATTGATGATGGTCATGGTCATCGTTTTTGTGCCAGGAGGATGTTGCAGTTGAGTCGGCACATGCACATTCTTGCAACTGGGTACCCTTGTTGCGAAAGGCGTTGGTGTGTTGGAAGGCGTAAACGTCGCTGTAGGAGGCACTGTGGGCGTTATCGATGGAGTAAGAGTAGTTGAGGGGGTGTACAGCGGTGTCTCGGTCACCGTAGGAGTGCTGGTGGGAGTAGCTGTATTCGTTGGAGTTGGCGTCTTCGTTGGTGTAGGGGTAGCCGTGGGACCAGGGGTTGGGCTGATCTCAATCCTCACGCTCAACAAAATCGTACGGGCGCTTTTTGCGGTGATGGTCCTTGTAAGAAACGGCACGATTTGCGGAATGATGGGGTTAAACTGCTCCGAAACGGTGACGACTACGCGGTTGGAATTCCCAACGATGCTAATATTATCAGTCGGAAGAACATCGCAAGTATCAAATGCGGAATAGCCAGGGCCAGCATCATACTCAATGGTGACCGTATCAAACGGCCCCAAAAAGGCAACCCGTTGGGCGGCATTTGTGATGCCAAGGCAATCCTGGTAGCGAACGACACCATTCGTCCCGGCGCCGGTGGCAGACCCATAACGGGCGGCCTGACGGCTGGCGGTGACCACGTTGGAGTATAGGAATAACAAGCGCCCTGCCTCCAGCAGTCCGTACAATATTAGTAGCAAAACGGGCAGGATGATGGCGAATTCAACCAGCGCCTGAGCCTTGCTTTTCCTGGGAGTCGATTTCCTGGTTTTCATAATGAAAATTCCTGTTCTCTAATAACTCTATCTTCTAGTTTAATAGTGGGTTGGTTTCGTCCAATGAGACATTCGTACTATGGACTGCCGTGCAATTATGCAAACTCAAATTTCGCATTTTGGCTTGCACAGCATTTCAAAGGTTCACGGACTGAGGAGACCAGCGGTGACCTCCTGCACCGACGGTTTGATCGTTAAAAAAACAATGTATAGAAGGCCGCCAGAATGAAATAGGGGCCATACGGGATAAACGTCATCAGCGCATCGCTGGAATATTTGCGGCGGAGGAGAATGGCGACTATAAAGAGCAAGCTCACTAATCCTCCAAGGATGATGCCCCGGGCAAGTACATCCGGAATGAATTTGCTGCCAACCATCAATCCAAGTACACCGAGCAGGTAAACATCGCCACCGCCGAGGGCTTCCTCACCATCGTCTTCCTGGCCTGCAGCTTGCATCTTGCGGGCGCGATAGCGCGCCACGATTGCGCCCAACTGGTAAAACAAGAACATAACACCAAAACCGATAAGACCTCCCAACAGGGAGGCGCCAACACTGGCAAGGAAACTATATTTCAGTGCAGTGTAGTAAAGGTACGTTCCAACGACCAGGCCCAATATCGCGCCAAATAGGCTGGTGGGATGCAGGATCAGGCGATGTTCTAGGTCAATGACCGTGATGATGCCAAAATAGATGAGGATGATCGCTCCCAGCCAGTAACCAAGCGCATTGGACGGGAACAGCCAGAAGTAGACGAACGACGCGACGGCCAGAAGTTGCACCAGCCACGTTCGCACGTTTCTTCCTTTTCCGCAGGAACGGCAGGCGCGCAGTGTTAAATAGTCTACCCACGGAAACGGTGTCTGGCAGTGGGGACAGACAGGCTGGCTGAAACGACGGCTAACCGGCAACACATCGGAGGCGTAATTTACGAACAACCCCGCCAGCCAACCCAGCAGGATCGGTACAATGATGAAAGCGTCCATTAATAGTATTATATTCCAAAGAAAATGTGATTTCCATCCTGTAAGGTCATGTTAATCAACTGTAATGTGCCTGCTTGCCGAAGGTGCAAGCGGTTTTTCTTGCCGAAGGTGCAAGCGTTTTTTCTTGCCGCCGCGCCAAATATGTCTTACAATCTCGCCGATCAATTCCCCGGAGATAAACATGGAAAAATTCGTCATTGAAGGAGGGGTACCGTTGAATGGAGAGGTGACCCCCGCGGGCAATAAAAACGCCGCGCTTCCGCTCGTGGCCGCCTGCCTGTTGACCGACGAGCCGATCATTTTGCACAACCTGCCGCCGATCAAGGATGTGACCGTGATGAGGCGGCTGGTCGAGAGTCTGGGCGTGCAAGTGGAGGATCTGGATGCCACTTCGTGGCGGCTCACCGCGCGGGACCTGCGGCCGGCTGACCTCGACCCGGACCTTTGTCGCAGCATTCGCGCCTCCATTTTATTAGCCGGCCCACTGTCGGCGCGGGTAGGCGAGTTCAAACTGCCTCCACCGGGCGGTGATGTGATCGGACGCCGCCGGCTTGATACGCACATCCTGGCGCTGCGGGCCCTGGGCCTGGATGTACAGTATGATCGCGGCTTTTCCTTTAGAAGAGCTGCCAGTGTAAGCGACGCGGACATTCTGATGGATGAGGCCAGCGTGACCGCGACAGAGAATGCCATCATGGCGGCGGTGACAGCGAATGGCGAGACCATTATTCGTAATGCTGCTTCCGAGCCGCACGTGCAGGAGTTGTGTCACTTTTTGAACGGGTTGGGCGCGCAGATCGAGGAGATTGGCTCCAACACGCTCCATATCTACGGTGCGCCAAAATTGCATGGCGGCGAACACACGCTGGGTCCCGACTACATGGAAGTGATGAGTTTCGTCGGAGCCGCGGCTGTGACGCATGGGACAGTCCGCGTCAAAAATGCCGGAGTGCAGAACTTGAATATGATCGCGCACATTTTCGAGCGCATGGGAGTCCATTGGCAGGTGGAGCACGATGATCTGATCGTCCCGGCTGAACAGGATCTGAAAATCATCCCTGATTTGGACGGCGCGATTCCCGAAGTCAAGACCAACGTCTGGCCGGCCTTTCCAACCGACCTGATCAGCATTGCTATTACGGTGGCAACTCAGGCGCACGGTTCCATCATGTTCCATGACTGGATGTTTTCGGGGCGCATGTATTTTACTGACAAGCTCGTGGGCATGGGCGCAAAGATCATCCTGTGTGATCCGTATCGGTGCCTGATTCAGGGTCCGAATCAGTTGTACGGTGAAAATCTGGAAAGTCCCGATATTCGGGCGGGTATCTCCATGTTAATTGCCGCGTTGGCTGCAAAGGGACAGTCCACGATTCGAAATATTGGCCAGATCGAACGCGGATATCACAATGTGGATGGAAAGCTGCGTGCTCTGGGCGCGAAGGTTGAGCGCATGCAGGAATGAACGTCCCGAAGGTTTCGGGCAGGCGCTCAAACCTTCGGGACGCTGCTAACGGCGAACTAACGAAAATAAAATGTCTTTCCATCGTTGGCGAAGTTTCGCGCAGTAAAATACCCTTGAAACATGTCGTCTGGATAATGGTAAGGTATCTCAAGTGAGGAAATCCTAGGTTATGTCTTCGAACGGAAATTCAAAGCACGTAAAAGTATTGGTATTGGGGTCGGGCCCGGCTGGGTATGCAGCGGCGCTCTATGCGGCGCGGGCAGAGCTTCAGCCAGTGGTGTTAACGGGCATGCAGTTGGGCGGGCAGGCCGCGTTGACGTATACGATTGAGAATTATCCCGGTTTCCCCGAAGGGGTTGGCGGCGCGCAGTTGGGTGAATTATTCCAGAAGCAGGCGGAGCACTTCGGTGCGGTGACCGAATTTGATCTGGCGAATACGGTGGATCTTTCCCAGCGCCCATTCAAGGTAACGACTGATAGCGGAGACTATCTGGCGGACACGCTGGTTGTGGGTACCGGCGCCAGCCCGAACCATCTTAACGTTGCCGGTGAGGTGGAGTTGACCGGGCGCGGCGTCTCGTATTGTGCTACGTGTGATGGCTGGTTCTTCAAGGACAAGAAGGTGGTTGTCGTTGGCGGCGGAGATAGCGCGCTAGAGGAAGGTCTGTTTATCACGCGCTATGCCACTTCGGTGACCATCGTCCACCGCCGGGAGGAGTTTCGTGCCAGCCCGATCCTGCAGCATCGCGCGAAGGAACATCCAAAGATGAACTTCATTCTGAACACCGTGGTGACTGAAATACTCGGCAACGACAAACTGGAAGCGGTAAGATTGAAAAACGTGCAGACCGGTGAAGAGACGATCTTTGAAACCGACGGCCTGTTCATTTTCATCGGCCACACTCCCAATACGCAGATGTTCAAGGGTCAGCTGGACATGAGCGAGCTGGGGTATATCCATGTCAATGAGAAAATGGAGACCAATGTGCCGGGCGTGTTTGCGGCCGGGGAGGCAGCGGATCCGCATTTCAGGCAGGTGGTCACCTCGGCCGGGATGGGCGCCGCGGCGGCCATTCAGGCGACACGGTTCCTCGAAGCGGCATCAGAATAAGGCTGAGAAAGAAGCGCACAGGGCTTCCGGTGATCCGGGAGCCCTGTGTTTTCCCTCTGGTATCACACGGAATTTATGACAAATTGTACTTTTTTACCCATGGTTTTCGGATAAAATTCACCTACTTTGAATTCTGGAGGAGCTATGAATAAGATTTCCATTATCGGCGCAGGGAACACTGGTGCAACCACGGCACACTGGCTGGCTGAACGTGAGCTGGCAGATCTGGTGCTGGTCGATGTGGTGGAGGGGATGCCACAGGGCAAAGCGCTCGATATGCTGGAGGCGATGCCGATCCTCAATAAGGATGTGGAAATTACCGGCTCGAATGACTTTGCCGCAACCAAGAACTCGGACATCATCATTATTACGGCGGGCCTGGCGCGCAAGCCGGGGATGAGTCGAGATGATTTGCTCTCAGCGAATGCCGAGATCGTTGGCAAGGCCGCAACCGAAACGCTGAAGTATTCGCCGGACGCGTCCTTCATTGTGCTCACGAACCCGCTCGATACCATGGCCTATCTGACGATGAAAAAGACCGGCCTGCCGCGTAACCGTGTGGTGGGGCAGGCGGGCATTTTGGACTCAGCCCGTATGCGCGCCTTTGTGGCGATGGAAACCGGCGTAAGTGTGGAGAATATCGACTGCTACGTATTGGGCGGCCACGGCGATGAGATGGTGCCACTCACGCGCCATTCGAACATCGCGGGCATTCCCTTGAAGGAATATCTTGCGACCGATAGACTGGAGGCGATCGTGAACCGCACCCGTAAGGGTGGCGGCGAGATCGTGAACCTCCTGAAGACCGGGTCCGCATATTACGCGCCCTCGGTGGCTTGCGCTCAAATGGCCGAAGCGATCCTCAAGAACAAGAAGTTGATCGTCCCGGCTGCAGCCTATATGGACGGCGAATACGGCTTGACAGATATGTTCTTCGGCGTGCCGGTAATGCTGGGCAGCAATGGCATGGAGAAGATCATCGAATACGGGCTCGATGAGGGCGAGAAGGCCATGTTTGAAAAATCCGCCGCGGCGGTGAAAGAGACCCACGACGCGTTGAAGAAGCTGGTGCAAATATAATGTCATTGCGAGCCTGCGGGAAGCAATCCCCTCGCGATATACTCAAGAAGGAGTAATTCCCATGATTTTGCATGAAAAGATTGCCGAACAATTACCCGCCTGGCGCGAGCGTGTGAGAGCGCTGGCCAAGGAGCATGCTGATGTGGTAGTGGATGAGGTGACGATTGGACAGATCGTTGGCGGGATGCGCGATATCAAGTCCCTGCTGACAGATGTCTCGTTTGTGGATCCGGCGCACGGGATTTTGTTCCGTGGCATGCCCATTCCAGAAACATTGAAGAAACTGCCGAAAGCTCGCGGTGGCAAAATGCCTTTAGTGGGCGGGTTTTATTATTTATTGATGGTTGGCGAGGTGCCAACCAGAGAACAGGCCCAGGCCGTAGAGGCGGAATGGGCTGACCGCGCCCTGGTGCCAGATTATGTCTTCAAGATGCTCAAGGCTATGCCGAAAGAGACTCATCCGATGACACTTCTCTCGCAGGCTGTGCTGGCTTTGCAAAACGAATCTGTGTTTGCCAAAAAATATCACGGCATGAAGAAGGATGAATACTGGGAAGCAGCTCTGGAGGACAGCCTGAACCTGACTGCCAAATTGCCCATCATCGCGGCGTTTATCTACCGTATGAAATATTTCGGTGAAACCAGCAAGCCGAAATACAATCCCAGGCAGGATTATGGCATGAATTTCGCGCGTATGATGAAGATCGAAGATAAGAAGGGATATGCCGAGCTGGCGCGCCTGTACTTTATCCTGCACTCGGATCACGAATCGGGAAATGTCTCGGCGCACGCAATGCATCTGGTTGGATCCGCATTAGCTGACGTGTATCAATCCTTTTCGTCGGCGCTCAATGGTCTTGCGGGACCTTTACATGGTCTTGCCAATCAGGAATTTCTCGGCTGGGCGATTGATGTGAAGAATAAATTCGGTGGTGTCCCCACTCGTGAGGAGCTGTACAAGTTTGCATGGGATACGCTCAACAGCGGCCATGTCATCCCTGGTTATGGTCATGCGGTGTTACGTGTGCCCGATCCGCGCTTTATGGCGCTATTGGAATTTGCCAAGAAGCACTTCCCGCAGGATGAGCTGGTGCGGCTCGCGGAGCTGGTCTTCGACGTGGTCCCGCAGGTGTTGAAGGAACAGGGCAAGGCCAAGAATCCTGCCCCGAATGTGGACGCGATCAGCGGCACGCTGCAATATTACTACGGCGTGCGTGAATTTGAGTTTTACACCGTGTTGTTCGGCGTTGGTCGCGCGCTGGGTGTCACAGCGAATTACGTGTGGGCCCGTGCGCTGGGCCAGCCCATCGAGCGGCCGAAGTCGATGACGACCAAGATGCTGGAAGAGGCCGTGGCGAAAACGGCGCAGCCTGCTTGATAAGAATGACTTAACCTGAAACCAAACCCCGAAGCCTCATCGGCTTCGGGGTTTTTTATGGACGCGGCAACTCTATGGTGAACGTGATGCCTTTCCCAACTTCACTCTGCACATCAATGGTCCCGCCGTGCGCATGGATGAGTTGTTTTGCGATTGATTCGTCTGCTTCGATCAAAACACTGTCGCGATTCATGGCGTAGCCTCCAGTTGAACATTTGGTTTATGCCCAAAATGTATCAATCTATTGTGGAGGAATTGTGGATGAGCCTGTCAGGGATTGTGGAGATCCCAAAGGGATACAGGGAGGAGGAATAACAGAAATCAAACTTCGTGCATGAGAAGTGGTCTTGCCCGCCCAGGAGAGATTGCCCCAGATTCGGAATAGAGTTCCGAGCGGCGCTCTCATACGTCGCTCTGAACTCCTGGCATTTATAGCGCGAGCTTATCTATGAGGAAACTGTACTCGAACGCGACCTCTTTCAGGTAATCGTAGCGACCGGAGGCTCCGGCGTGACCAGCTTCGAAGTTGGTCTTGAGTAATAAGGCGTTGTTGTCGGTTTTGAGTTCTCGAAGTCTGGCGGTGAATTTGGCTGGCTCCCAATAGGCCACACGCGGATCGTTGAGGCCGGTGGTGACAAGGATATGCGGATAAGCCGCGGCGCGGATATTATCGTACGGTGAATACGACATGATGTAGTCAAAATAGTCCTTGTCATCCGGGTTGCCCCATTGATCATATTCCAGCGTGGTCAACGGGATGGATGGGTCGCTCATGGTGTTGATCACGTCCACGAATGGGACACCAGCAATGACCGCACCAAAGAGCTCGGGGCGCATCGTCAGGCAGGCGCCGACCAACAGGCCGCCCGCGGACCGGCCCATGATGGATAGTTTGTCGCTGCGCGTGAGTTGCTCGGCGATGAGGTGTTCGGCGCAGGCGATGAAATCGGTGAAGGTGTTGCGCTTGTTGAGCATTTTGCCATTTTCGTACCAGGCGCGTCCCATTTCAGAGCCGCCGCGAATATGTCCGATGGCAAAGACAAACCCACGGTCCAGGAGGCTGAGGCGGTTGGTGTCAAAGGAGGGGTCCATGCTGGCGCCGTAGGAGCCATATCCATACAGCAGCGTTGGATTCTCACCGGTCCTGTCCAAACCTTTTTTATAGACCAATGACATCGGAACTTTCGTCCCATCGGGCGCGGTGGCGTAAGCGCGTTCTGAAACATACTGGCTGGCATCATAACCGCTGGGGATTTCATCCTGCTTGACGACGCTCCATGTCTTCTTTTTGACATCGTAGTCGATCACCGATTTGGGTGTGACCAGGGATGTGTATGTAAAGCGCAAAATGTCGGTCTGGTATTCGGGGTTGTGCATTGGAAAGATGTTATAGACCGGCTCAGGGAAGCTGACGTAATGCACGTCGCTCAAGGCGTCCGTGCCAGAAATGCGGATCTGCTTGAAGCCGCCATTTCGTTCATACAGAACGAGGAAATCTGCAAAGGCGTCCATGCCAGTGAGGAGCGTATCCGGGCGGTGGGGAATCACTTCCTGCCAGTGCTCCTTCGTCGTTTTATCGAGCGGAGCCTGCATGAGCTTGAAATTCTGTGCGCCCTCATTGGTGATAACGTAGAAGCGGTCACTGGCGTGTTCCACCTGATATTCGATGCCCCGGATGCGCGGCTGGAAGGGCTTGAACTCGTCGGTCAGGCCATCGTTGGGCACAATGATCCATTCGTCGGTGACCGTAGAATGCAGGTTTGCCATCACATATGCCTTGCTGCGCGACTGTGTAATCCACAGGAAGAAGGTTTCATCCTTTTCCTCGTAGAGCAGTTTGTCCTGCGATGGATCGGTTCCCAATATATGACGATGGATTCGGTAAGGCCTCTGTGCCGCATCCAGCGTGACGTAAAAGAAACTCCTGCCATCCCTGGCCCATTCCACGCCGCTGTGAACGTAAACACTGCCGAAGGTATTTGTGAATGTCTCGGGCAGCAGTTCACCTGTGAGCAGGTCTTTGATGTAGAGCGTGCAGATCTCGCGGCCGTCTGCATCCACCGAGTAAGCCAGTTTCGTGGCATCCGGGCTGATGGAGAAGGCACCAATGCGGCAGAAGTTCGTTTCGCCGGCAAGCGCGTTCTGGTCGATCAGGATTTCCTCAGTGGTATCGAGCGATTCCTTTTTACGGCAATAGAAGGGATATTGTTTCCCCGGCTCATACCGTGTGTAGTAGAAGTATTCGCCATCCTTTTCCGGCGCGGAGGAATCGTCTTCCTTGATGCGGCCCTTCATCTCCAGAAAGAGTGTTTCCTGCAACGGTTTGGTGTGCTGCATGATCTCTTCCAGGTAATCCTGCTCGGCGTGCAGGTATTTGAGCACCTCCGGGTCCTCCCTGTACCGCATCCAGAAATAGTTGTCTACGCGGAGCTGTCCGTGCTGGGTGATTTCCCTGGGCAGTTTGATGGCAGTCGGGAATGATGGCATGTTGTCCTTTCATGTCGTTGCAAGCGTAGCGAAGCAATCTCCTGATGTTCAAGCAACTGTTGGTTTTGTAAGTTGCAGGAATCAGGTTATGGAATAAATTATCGCGGCGTCTCTGAACCATGGATTTGGTGCGCTTTGTTTGCGCTCCCAAATTTCTCAAGCTTAACGATCCGCACTCTATCGCGGACCCTCCAGGGGACGATTTGTTTCGCATGTTCCCGGTTGTCGGTTTCGATGATGGCCCAGCCGCAATGGGCGCCATCGTGACAGCCCCATTCAAAATGGTGCAGGTACCCCGCGGCGTGGATTTCCTTGATGATCGCATCGCAATCTTCAGCATCGTGGGGGGATTCGACCAGATAACGATCCATGCTGTTCCTCCAATAAAAGTAAGTTGTGTCGAAATTATATACCTGTTATTGTGCACCCGGCGCCGCGCGAAGCGTCGCCGCAGGATTTATTCACCAAACGCCGCCGCCCCCGAAGGGGGCGGCGGCTTGAGCCCTACGAGTGACCGTCGCCCAGTAACCGATCAATCAAGAACGTATATTCAAACGCCACTTCCCTGAGAAAATCATAGCGTCCCGAGGAACCAGCGTGACCCGCGTGGAAGTTGGTTTTGAGCAGGAGCAGGTTATCGTCTGTCTTGAGCTCGCGCAGTTTGGCGGCGAACTTGGCCGGCTCCCAGTAAGGGACACGCGGGTCGTTCAGCCCGCCGGTGAGCAGGATATTGGGATAGGCTGCGGCCTGAAGATTGTCGTAGGGCGAGTAGGACTTCATGTACTCGTAATGTTCCTTGAACTCCACCGGGTTGCCCCACTCGTCATATTCAAGCGTGGTCAATGGGATGGTCGGATCGCTGATCGAGTTGATCACGTCCACAAACGGGACTTTGGCGATCACCGCTTTGAACAGGTCAGGGCGCATGACCGTGCTGGCGGTGACCAGCAGTCCTCCTGCCGAGACACCGTAAATGGCGAGCCTGTCTTTGGAGGTATAGCCCTTTTGGATCAAATGCTCGGCGCAGGCGATGAAATCGGTGAACGAGTTCTTCTTTTTCAGCACCTTGCCATCCTCGTACCATTCGCGTCCCAGGTCTGAGCCGCCGCGAATGTGTGCCACGGCAACGACAAACCCGCGGTCCAGCAGGCTGAGGCGGTGCGCGATGAATTCTGCATCCAGGTTTGCACCGTAGGCGCCATAGCCATGCAAGAGCGCCGGGTTGTTGCCATCCAGTTTCAGCGATTTCCGGTATGCAACTGATACCGGGACTCGCGTTCCATCGGGCGCGGTGGCGAAGATGCGTTCGATCACATAATCGTTTTTGTCAAAGCCGTGGATGGCATCCACCTTTTTGACATCCCATACTCCGGTGTCCATGTGATAATCCACGACGGTATGAGGCGTGATGAGAGACGAATACTTAAAGCGCAGGACGTTTGTGGAAAAGTTGGAATTATTTTCGAGCTCAAAGTAATACGCCGGGTCGGGAAATTGCACATATCGGAGATTACTGACGCCATCTGCCAGGCTGACACGGATCTGCTTCAGGCCAGCCCTGCGTTCATAGAGCACAAGATGATTCTCAAACGTGTCCAGGCCCTCGATCATCACATCCATGCGGTGAGGGATAACCTGCTGCCAGGCGTCCTTGCCCAAATGAGGGATGGAGGCTTTCATCAATTTGAAATTTCTGGCATTTTCATTCGTCGCAATGAAAAACGTTCCATCATGATGTGCAGCGAAATATTCCACACCGTGCTCGCGCCGCGCGATGACGGTTAGTTCGCCCACTGGCTGGTCTGCTGACAGGTATCTCATTTCAGTGGTAAGCGTGCTGTGATGACCCGTGAAAATAAACTTGTCATCGCGTGACTTGTAGACGTACAGGTTGAAATGCTCATCCTCTTCGTGGAAGATGAGCACATCCTGCGCAACATCGCCTCCAATCTTGTGGCGATACAATTTATGGGGTCGCTTGGCCTCATCCTGAGTCACGTAAAAAACTGTTTCGCTGTCGTTCGCCCATTCCAACCCCGTGTGAAAGTAAACGCTCCCAAAGATATTGGGAATCGATTCGGGGTAGTGCGACCCATTCACCAGATCCTTGATGTACGCGGTATAGACTTCGGCGCCCTCGTAATCCACCGAATAAGCCAGCTTGTTCCCATCGGGGCTCACGGCCAGACCGCTCACGCTGCAAAATATCTGCCCCTCAGCCAGGATGTTTTGATCCAGCAGAACTTCCTCCTCCGGATGATCCATCGAATCCTTGCGGCGGCAAAAGATGGGATATTGTTTCCCGGCCTCTGTGCGGGCGTAATACCAGTACCTACCTCTCTTCTCAGGGACGGTTGAATCCGTTTCCTGGATCCTGGCCTTCATCTCCAGGAACAGACTCTCCTGGAATGGCTTCACGCGTCCCATCACCTCCTCCAGGTAATCCATTTGCGCGGTGAGATATTTCATCACCTCCGGGTCTTGGCGGTTGCGAAGCCAGAAGTAATCGTCCACGCGCGTCTCGCCATGTTGGGTAATGAGGTAGGGTCGTTTGGGGGCAATTGGGAAGGAGGGCATATATAACCTAAGATTGTTTTGTTATGTCACCCTGAGGCGAAGCCGAAGGGTCTCCGCCGCTACGCGGCGGGATTCTTCGCTCCCTTCGGTCGCTCAGAATGACAAAAGGACTCAATAAACTCGATAACTTGTCACATACTTCTTGTGATACACCGAGATCCACACGGCGTCGCTCTGGTTGCCGCCGAGGCAGATCACGTAATTACCGACATCTCCCAAATACAACGAGACGTGCGCCCAGCCATCATCCCACAGGAACGTGGTGACGGCTCCCCGGCGCGGCGGGCTGCTGGCTTTGCCCCAGCTCCGCCACGGGTGGACAACCGCAGAGTTGGTGACCGGCAGGCCGGCCTTCTTGATGCACCAGTTGACAAATGCCGCGCACCAGTCTATTTCATCGGGCAGGGAGGAATATTTTTGGGCCAGATCAGTGCTCATGAGATACGCCACGATGCGCGCGTTGTGTTTTGCACCCGGCACTTCGCGTGTACCGAACTCCGCATAGGCAACCGGCAGCCATGGAAATTCCTCATGGCTTTGCTGAATGACCACATCTCCCATCTTCGCCAGCCGCTCAATGGGATACCAGCCTGATTCGCCCCAGGCGTTGGTGCAATTCTTCCATTTGCCATCCGGTGAGATCGAGTTGACCTTGACGACGCGGTTGAACCTCATCGGCGCCACTTCAGGCGCGGTCTCGTTGGGTTCATGCCGCATGGGGATCACGTCGGAGAGGGCGCGGTGCAGGCCTGTGGCCGGGTAATCATCCGGTGACGCCAGGAGATCGGTGGATTCATTCAGATATTTTGAGGAGGCCCAGCCGGTGGCGTTGGAACTGGTCTTGATGTAGACCCACTTCCAGTCGGGTGTGGCGTTGAGGTATACCACCACTTCGCCGCGCTTCACTTGACCGGAGACGGGATACCCTTCACCCGGACCGGACCGGAAGTTGAGTGTATCTGTCGTCACAGTCATCTTCACATCCGTTGGGGAGGGGGGAGGCGGCGGAGTTACTTTGGTCAGGTACTTGAGCGAGCACCAGCCGGTAACGCTATTTGTCTTGCGGATCTGGGCCCACTGGTTGTCACCAGAAACTGCCAGGCCTTCGACCATCTCGCCCTGTTTGAGCGAGCCGATGACCGCGTAGTTCAACCCCGGCCCCTGGCGCAGGTTCAGAGTCGAGGCATCTACGCGATAGGCTATCCCGCCCGAAGGGGGAGGAGGCGGGGTTTCGTCCACCAGATCGAGATAGGCGCGATGGCTCCAGCCGGTCTTGTTATCGGCCGTGGTGATGTGGAGCCAATCGCCTTTTAGCTCGCCGCCCTGCACGAGGTTGTTTTTGTACAACAGGCCCACCGTGGAAAACGTCAGTCCGGGGCCGGAACGGATCCGCAACGCGCTGGTGGTGACAATGTATTTTGCCATGCTCGCTCCTTCCTGGCGCCAATTGTAGCCGAACAGATTGAAATGGTGTGGCACGTATTAATTGAGCCGTTTGGTTGTAAAATAGGGCAACCTTTACGCAGGGATTTTTACCGCCGGTCTCATTATTAACTTTACTTTTCACATGGATTCAGAGGCTGAAATTCAAACATAAAGTAAAGTGAATTATGCGGCACTATGTAATTCATGGTGATTCATGTGTTTTTGAAAATTAGCAATTTTTTCTTCTTGATCATTTTGGTCCTGGTAGGTTGTGCGCCCGTCGTCACAACTCCTGCTCCAACTGGCGCGCCGCCATCCACCGTCACGCGGTTCCCACCAACGGAAACGTATGTGCCTGTAACGGTCGCCACGGCAACGTCCGGGCCCTCCTTTACCCCGACGTCCGTGTCGAATTCCATTTATTACATGTTCGTCGTGGACGCGTCGGAAAAAATGAACGAACTGTTCGATGGCAAAACAAAACTGGAGGCGGCGCGCGAATCGGTTGAGGCGATTCTGGCGGGACTAGATCCCGGCGCGAATTATGGACTCGTCGTGATCGGCGGATCACCCGCGACCGAGGGAATGGATCCCTGTAACCAGCCTTCGGTGGCGCGGACGCCTTTTTCTGCTCGAAACACGGTGAACGGTCTGGTTTCCCAACTCCAGCCCGTGGGTGGGGGGTCGATGTATTCCGCTTTTGTGTTGGCGCGCCGTCAATTTGAGGCCCTGCCCGCCAACACAGTCCGCGCCCTGGTCATGGTCACAGACACCAGCGATGAATGCCCGGGCCAGGACGAATGGAAGGGGATGGAGAGTTTGTCAAAGGTCCTGAATGAGGCGGGTCTGGAATTCCACAGTGAGATCATCGTGTTAAACGAAGCAGAGGATTTCAGGCTTCAATCCGTTTCCGATCGAATTGGGATCTGGTCGAAAGGAGAAGTCGTCCTTCATTTCCCCCGGAATTTCTCCATGCTGCAGGAAACGAACGAGAGTGTGATGGGCAGCGTAAAAAGCTACACCGATCTCATGCTGGCTACAATGCCTACCGAGATGCCCGCCCCCGTCTCGTTCACATCCACCCCTGAATCAGGCCTGCCCACCAATACGCTCAGCGCGTCTTCATACACATTGACCACCATACCAGGTTTGCAGACCAATACACCCGGCGCCTCCTCCTTTACATTGACTCCACGACCCGGCACAGCCACATTTACTCCGACGTTCACGTTTACCGCCATTCCGCGCACGGACACCCCCACGTTGACTCCCACCCGTACCCGCACGCCCACGCCCACCCGGCCGCCAATGGTGGAATTGGTGTCCTCCAGTTTTCGCACCACCGGCATCGGGTGCCAGGTGGATATTGTCGTCAAGGTTTCCGGCAGCCCGGCTACGGGATCATTCCATGTGTTGAACTCAAGTAATGGACCCACAGGCGAAGTCTTTCAGCAGGTGATCCTGCCCATCGGCACATACAGCAACAATACCGTATCGCTCAGCGGCGACCAGCCGGAGAGTTATGTTCACGAGGTCTGGTTTGAGTACGATGGTATCCAATCCAACCGGCTGAAGAACCTGAAGTGTCCCTTCCTGCCCACCTCCACCCCCAGGCCCTGATGGAAAAAAACTCTGTCTACCACAAAGGGCACAAGGTATACAAAGGAAAAATCGAGGATCGAGGAAGAACATTTGAGTTTTGCGTGGATTTTCTTTCGAAAACCCTTCGTGCAGTTAATGATTTCTTCGCGTTCTTTGCGTCTTCGCGGTGAAGAGACCTTTTTGCAGTGCAGTCATACGTCCGATCCGCGAAATCCGTGTACAAATAGGTCTGAAACCCAGACTTTGAGAAGCCATGGGCCAGGGTAGGGTTGAGGCAGCCATGCAGCCCTTCCTGATGTAAAATTTATTCATGTCCAGACGGCGTATCTTTTCGCGTCGTAACACGGCACCCCGATTCCGGCTCCCGGTGGGTTGGCTTCTTGTGGCTCTGGCAATTGGCTTGTGTCTATTCATTCCCACCAACCCCGTCAGCTTCACCATTCTGGATCAACCCTTCCAGCGAAGTCTGCCAACTGCGCCGCCGACGTTTACCCTGCCTCCGCCGCCGACCAAATCCTACATTGGGCGCATCCTATTTACCTGCACCCGCGGGGACTACAACCAGTTGTGTCTCATCAACGGCGATGGCACCGGCTATCAGCAGCTCACCGATGTGGAAGCGAATAACTACTATCCAGTCTATTCGCCGAAAGGCGGCTCGATCGTGTATGCGTCGAATCAGAACGGCGGCGCCTTCGATCTCTTCCTGTTCATCTTCGAAGGCTCGCGGCTGATCCGCCTGACGAACTTCATTGGGAATGTGGTTTCCCCCTCGTTTTCCCCGGATGGGAAAAAGATCCTGTTTGCGAATCGAGCTGGTGAAGGGCCCACCTCCTTATGGACCGTGGATGCTACGGGCGAGAATGCCATCCTCCTGTATGCCGGTCCCAACACGATCGTGGCCGCCGATTGGTCGCCGGATGGACAAACCATCGCGTTCGCAATGGCGGTGAGTAAACCGGATGAATACGAGATCTTCCTCATGAATGCCAACGGGTCAAACGTCCAGCAATTGACAAACGGCCTGCCAGGCATTGGCGGCAGCATTGATTGGTCACCAGACGGAAAACATCTGTTGATCCACGCCGGCGCGCCGGGTGATAAGAATATCTTCCGCGTAGATATTGCCGCCAAGACTGCCACGCAGCTCACCAATGGCGGCAACAACGCCGCCTCCGCCTACTCCCCCGATGGTCAGTGGATCGCCTTCAACTCGTTGCGCAATAACAATCAGGCTGATATATTTATCATGCATGCGGATGGCACGGGACTTCGTCAGGTGACGAACGATCCCGAACCCGATTGGCAGCCCCAATGGGAGCCGTGAGGCTGAAACCAATATGGCCTGGCCTGGCCGCACAACCCGCGCCAATGCGGATACAATGGAGAGTGATGCTGAGAAGATGAACCGCTGGTCTCATTGAGAAGTATCATTTTGAAATTTTTGCAGTCTTGATTCAAACCTCAAGTTCAAATACGCATGGCTGGCACTCGGTCTGATGAGGAATTCATGAAGAAGTTTGTCCCTGTCATTCTCACACTTATCCTGGCGGGCTGTTCCGGCCTGTCCAATCTGCCCTTCCTCCAGACCCCTGCGCCACAAGTGGTTAACTCTCCGCAGCCCACTGTCACACTGATCTCAGATGGATATACCACGACGCCGGATCTGTTTGCCATCAACACCCTGGAACCCACCGCCACGCTGGCGGCTGGTGAAACACCTCCCACCAGCACGCCCTTCCCAACCATTCCACCCACCGCCCGTTCCACCATCACGCTGGAACCGGTGGATATCACCCTCTTCACGCCGGGCCCCAATCCCTTCGCGCTGGTCTCAAAATCCACCTCCCAGATCGTGTGGGGTTACACCTGTGAGGGCTCAAGTTCGGTCAAGTTCGTGGTGCAAGTGATCACGCCGGTGAGGAGATTAAAGTATGTTACCCTGTGGTATCGCCTGCAGGATAAATACAGCGCCCGCGGCACCGATTGGGGCGGTGGCGCCATTATGTTCGATAACGACCGCAGTACTTATTTCTACACGCTCGAACTGAACCAGATCACCGGTTACAAGAAATTCGAAGATGCCTGGCTGCAATTCCAGTTTGTCGCGTCCAATGTATATCTGCACCGGCTGGGCAGTTCCGTGGTGGACCGCAGCAGCATCTCCGTCACGCATTGCACCGCGTTCAATCCTTGAAGGATAAGGGTCTTCCCATGAAAAAGCTCCTCCTCTTGATTCTGATCGGGTCATTTCTTTCCGGTTGTTCGGGCGGGTTACCCAACCTCACCAACCTGATTGCTACTCCCACCCCCCCGATTCCTGTGGACACGCCCACGGCGCAACCTACCGTGACTCTCATTCCCACCCTCGACCTTTTCGTAGTCCCCACCTCTACGCCCATAACCCTGACGCCTACCGAGACTTCCCTGATTCCCGAACTACCCCCGACCCCCACCCCGCTTCCGCTCCCCACGTTCTCTGAAGAATTCATCAACGATATTACCAAAACCACGTTCTTTGTCGATACGGTGGGCTTTACGGGTATCCTGTATTCCGACCCGATCCTGTACTGGAACGAAGGGCCCTGTAAAACCCGCAGCATCAAGATCACGGCCTTCGTGGAGGACCCGGCCCGCACCGACCGCGTATTCCTATTCCTGCGACTGCGCGAAAAGAAGAATACGCTCAACCTTGGTAAATGGAGCGCCGGTGCGGAAATGATCAAGATCGAGAACGGCTCCTTCAATTACAAGGTCGAACCGCAGCACCTCAAGAGGTATTATTACTACCGGGACGCCTGGATCGAATATCAATTGGTGGCGGTGAATGAAAGGCTCGAGATCCTTGGGCGCACCCAGATCTTTGACCGCAACCTGTCCCTGGTGATGTGTAGAGCTGCCGGGTCGCCGTGAATTTCCCTGTTGATCTGCTCACGTACCTGCGAAGGAGGAATGGTCGCGCCTCCAAATGGGCCGCGCTGACCGGAGCAGGCGTCTCCCAGGAAAGCGGACTCCGCACCTTCCGCGATGTGCAAACGGGCTTGTGGGCGCAATACAAGCCCGAAGACCTGGCTTCCCCTGAAGCTTTCCGCCGCGACCCGAAACTGATCTGGGACTGGTACGCCTGGCGGCGCGAAGCCGTCAAGGCGGTGCGGCCCAACCCCGGTCATTACGCGCTGGCCGAAATGGCAAAACACATCCCCGAATTTACCTTGATCACACAGAACGTGGATGGCTTGCATCAAATGGCATTCCAGACCCTAAAGGTCTTCGTGGAACCAGCCTGCAGTGAAACAGAAGGTGCAGAGACCTTTAGGGTCTTTCCCAGAATTATCGAGCTGCACGGCAACATCCAGCGCGTGCGCTGTTCGGAATGTTATACCTTTACAGAAACCTGGGGCGATGACACGGAATCTGTGCCGCGCTGTTCAGTCTGCGGCGGCTTGCTCCGCCCGGATGTGGTCTGGTTCGGGGAGGCGTTGCCGCGCGACCAGCTTGAAGCGGCAGTTGAAGCGGCGCGCTCGTGCGACGTCTTTTTCTCGATCGGTACCTCCGGGGTGGTGCAGCCGGCTGCCTCCCTGGCGCAGGCGGCGCGCAATCGCGGCGCCGTGTTGGTCGAGATCAACGCTGAACCAACGCCGCTGACACCCAAAGTGGATTATGCATTTCAGGGCAAATCAGGGGAGATCCTGCCCGCGTTGGTAAAGGCGGTTTGGGGCGGATAGTCGCAAATTCCCTCTGATCGATTTGGGTCTTCGCGAAGCACACCCGAAGTGAAACGGAGGTGGGCCGACCCAAATCACATCATGAGGACCATCTCGGCTCAGCCAGCGCGGTGACGGATGCCGGCGGAAATACCGTGGGCGAGCAGCGCTACTATCCCTATGACGAAACGCGTTTGACCACAGACACGATCTATACCGATAAGCTGTTCATCACTCCACGGTAACAATGTACTTCAGGATGTGTGTCCCGGCGGGGAAGAGATTCCAGCCGTCGTGGACGTCCTGTGTGAACGTCACACGTGTTTCAAGATGATGCTGGCCCTCCGGCCAGGTGGTCACGAGCGCGGCGTATTCACGGCAGGCCGAGCCATCGCTGTTTTCGTCATCAAGAACCACGAAGTGATCGAGCGGCACGGATGTGTCGTTCATGATGAATTCCAGTTGGATGGACTTGAAATTTTCTTCCAGGATCGCCTTCTGGCTGGCGCACCAACCGTATGACCAGGCCGCCGGGAACTGGCCGGACCCTGGCAGTTGAACGTCATAAAGGAACAGATCTCCAGGTTGGACGATTTCAGGTATTTCCGGCTTTGCTGACGCAAACGTCTCCAGGTACACGGCGCCTGAACCAAAGGCCGCGTTGGCTTCCTCTACGCTGGCCAGGGAAGGGGATTCGGCGGGCTTCACCCAGGCTTGCTCCGTGGCTGTCAGGTCCGGCCGGGGAGTCAGGTTTGGTTCGGGGGTGCGCGTTGGCCTGCGGGTGGCGGTAGGTGTGGCCAGGACCTCTGCCAGCAGGGGGAATCGCCCCGGCCGCAGCCAGAGAAATGCCAGAAAGAATAAGACGCAGGCGCCGAGGATCACCACACCCGCCATGATCATGGTCATGTTACGGCGCTTTTGGTCCGCTTCCTCGATACTGGTACTCTCACTGTTATTGTCGTTCATCACTCTTCTCCTTTGGCAAGGGACCGCCACAGAGTCTCACATCGTCCTGACACTCCCGATTTGCTTGGCAAATCGCACTTGCGTCTCCCTGACACCGGACCGTCAGGGACAGGTGCGTGGCAAGTGTGCACCGTCCCTTCGGGAGAGACGCAGGGAAAAGCAAATTAAGAATCTCTGCGACTCCGTGACTCCGTGGCTAAAAGAATTCTAACCCAGTCTTATCGTAATTCCTACTATTTCCCCATAATGACTTTCTGAATCTCTTCCCAGGCCGGGCTGAGCGTTGCACCGATGGGAATGATAATGGCCGCGCAGGCCACGGCCCAGGTGGCGATGGCGCGTCTCGAAATGAGAGCAGGCGAAAGGTCCATGCTGAGCGTAGTCGAAGCGGCTTGAACGTTTTGAGCCAGTCCGGTCACGATCCGGCGGAGCAGCCACCATAACGCGGCCGAGAGCAGGACCAGATATCCGATCAACAGTATGTTGAGTGTCTCGCCGTAAAAGGACAGGGACGGCCCTGCGCCTGCATAATAATCCAGGCCGGTCAGGTAAACAAGTGGTTCGAAGCCGCCATTCCAAAAAGTGTGCAGCAGGACCGCCAGCAGATAAGCTTTGAGCAACTGTCCAATACCCGCTTCCTTCATTCGAAACCAGCCTAGGGCGAGGATGCCGGTGCCAAGGGGATGCAGCACCGAACCGATGGAGCGCAGGAGTGTGATGCCGCCCCAGCTCCAGCCGCTGTGCTGGGCGTAGAGTCCTTCATAGAGCATGTTTTCCAGGATGGCGAAGCCTGCGCCGCTTGCCAGGCCAATGGCAAAGGCCTGGCGTTCGTTCGTGATGCGGGCGCGTCCAAACATGGGAATGCCCAGCGCCTTGGCAAATTCCTCCGGGAGCGGCGCCTGGACAGCGGTGAAGATCAGATATACCAGGATCAGCGGCGAGGCGAATAACCTTTCGACGAACCCCGACGCGCCCCAACCCAGGTCGGCGAACTCTTCTGCCATAAAGCCAAGCGGCGAGATGAGCAGGTACGCAAAATATGGAAGTACGCCTTCAAGGATAATGGCTACGACGATGGAGAGCGTGCTCCCACATACGAAAGCCAGCGCGGTCTGCCGCCAGGTGAGCGGCCAGCCCAGCGTGCGGAACGCCCAGGCCAGTACCGCGAACGTGGAGAGCGCCGCGCCGAGCACAAACAGAGGCGGGAAGAGATATTCCGTAGCGATCTTTTCATTAAGGACGAGATTGCCCAGACCAAGGACGAGGGCCAGGAGAATCCAAAAAATATAAAATGACGGCAGCCTGAAGAGGCTGGATGTGCGACCAGTGATGGAGCTGACTCCGTGATAGACGGCCAGCGCCCCGCCAAACAATCCGAGATACAGCGCGGCGATGTTACCCAGTTCATACGAGAGCGCGTCGTCAAATGGCAGGAGGAAGGGCAGGCCCAGATACCCCACCACCGCGGCGATCCCGCTCAGCATGAGCAGGATGCCCGTAACGACCGCGATATACGCCCAGAATTTTGAAGGTTTGGTTTGCATGATTTTGTCCTTGAAACGTCCCGAAGGTTGCCTTGAGAAAATCTTGTCGAGTTGTTCAAGCCTTCGGGACGGTGTGTAACCTCATCTAGAACTTCTCCACTTCTTCCAGAACTTCCAGTACCCAGAGAGCCTGCAACCGGACATCCCGATTCCCTTTTCGGAATGCCGCCAGCGCGTGGGATTTTGCTTCTTCTTTCTTGAACCGCTGCATAAACTCCCGGCTCTTTTCAAGGTGAACCTGAGGAGCAAGATTGCCAGCGGAGCCACCTCCTCCGGTGATGATTTCAACCGTTTCACCTTTCCGCCGCATCAGCCAACATTCACCGCGCCGGACCTGATCCCAGCCCAAAAGGCTACCCAATAACCACAGCCCGCCGTTGCCTAGTAGATAGAGCGGGATCCCCGCGGAATCGATCATGGTTGCCGCCAGGCTTGCCGTCCCCGCTCGTAACGCCATCAGCAATATGCCTTGCTGGGTATGGCGATAGACAAATCCGTTTTTTGAGGTCAGCCCCGCCAGCAGAGGGATGTGAAGTATCAAAGGTATTAAGGCAGCCAGCACGCGCCCGTCTGTGGATGAGTCATATGCGCTGAACAACGCGCCGATAAAGACTGGCACCGTCAACAGGGGCGACAAAAAGGACCAGCTATACACCCGCCTGGCTGTTTTCTTTTCGTTCTCACTGACTTTGAAATCCGTTCCGGCGCCCGGGTTCTGCCGCAGGAGCCAAACGACCGTGAGGAAAAATAACGCGCCCCAAATTGACCAGATCGCGAGCAGGAGCGCGATGCCAACGTAAGGCAGCCAGCTCTTCCAATCTCTGCGGGCGGATTTGGCTACAGATCCGGTGGATAACCCTCTTTGTGTATCCTTCGATTTGTCACGTGCTGGCTTTAGCAGGATCACCACCAGCCCGATCAACGCGGCGATGACCAAGGCAGCCGTGCAGAGCATGAGGGGGAGCAAAGAGCCGACGGTCAT
This sequence comes from Anaerolineales bacterium, assembly GCA_035720235.1. Lineage (GTDB taxonomy): Bacteria > Chloroflexota > Anaerolineae > Anaerolineales > Villigracilaceae > Defluviilinea. The sequence goes on from DASTOH010000200.1 coordinate 26,212, forward strand.
CGCTCACTCCCACTTCTCGAGCGTTTCGCTCAGCTCACGAGCGCGTGTGCGCAATTGTTCACGTGAACGTTCGATGTAGATGGCCAGGCTCATGATCAGGAGACCCACGCCGAACGCCAGGAACCAGCGGTTGATATCATGCACGCTGACCAGCACGATCACCTGCGCCACAACATTGAGTGTGCTTGCACCAATTCCCGTAAAGAACGGTATTTTCCTCCTTTGATACAAACCCCAAAAGACAACCAGCAAGCCTTCAGCCATCAACAGGACAAAATAGGGCAGACCCTGCGCATTCAGGGATTGTGCAAGCGACGTCACTAATAAGACGCCCAAACCCAGTATCTCAAGCCCAACGGAGTATCTGCTCTTGTTGCGCTGCCATTCCAGATACGCCAGACCCATGAAGTACAACCCGGCCGGGATGGCATACAACTGCGGCTGTTTCACGTCATTGATGAACAACAACAGGACCCATGCCAGTTGCAGTAAAGCCATGCCGAGATAACCAAGCTGGTGGTAACGTCCGCGATAGGCGATGGTCACATATAACGCGCCGGCAAAGGCCAGGGAGGCCGCCGCAGCCGTCATGTGACTGAACAGGACGGGCAGAGTGACGACGACCGCCGCGCCTGTCAAGGCGACCGCGCAGTTCGTTAGCGGAGAGGACCACACGGTCAGCGCCTTGACTCGGGAGGCAAGCACGCGCATGATTCCGCTCAGGAGGTAGAGCCCGAAGCCGATTCCGCCGAAGACGGCTGCCGCGTCCGCAAACTGGAATTCAGCCTGCATCAGCGATGCTCCGGCTGCCAGCAAGCCGAAACCGACCGCGCCATACACGAGCGTCCCTTCCACCCACAGGATCGAGAAGAGGGCAAACAGCAACGCATATCCGCTGGCGATCAGGATGGTGGTATCGTAGCCGGTGAGCGCCAACGATTGCCAGATGAGCATTTCGAAGATGGCAAAGGCGAAGAACGGTCTGGCCCACGGATGGCCGAAGAGATGTTGGAAGATCGAGAAACGATAGGTCCCCTGCCCTTCGTCTTCAGCCTCAGCAGTTTCAGGGTACTTTTGCCGTTCGAATGCATACCCGATCAGGGAGGTTACCCACGTCATGATGAGGAAGGGAATCGTGATATATCGGATGGGTCCGCCTGAAGGGTTGATGGCAAAGTAGGCCAGCACCGTCATGTGCGCTGCGAACAAGCCGGGGTAGATCCAGGCGGGCTTTTTGAAGAGATAGGCCGAAACAAGATACAGCAGGCCTGCCACGCCGAAGGCAATCGTCAACGGCAGTGGTTCAACGTAAGAAAGTGAGATCATACTTACGCTGAGGGCATATGCCAACAGGTAAAACGGCACGGCGGGATGAGTCAGCCAGTCTACGAGGAAGCCTTTGCCGAGCGGGGCCAGTTTACGGTGATGGAAAACGAAGCGGCCCAAGCCGATATAGAGCAGGATCAAGGGCAGCCAGGCCAGCCCATACCAGCGCGTCTCGAGTGGAGTCAGTGTGACGGTGAGGAAATAGGGCACCGCGGCCAGCCACGCGGCGGGATAGTAAAACACGGTCTCGTGGAAGAGCACGCTCGAGAGGGCGTACAATATCACGCCGGCTGAATAGACTTGTATCGCGAGCATTTTTTCCTGGCTGGCGAGAGCCAGGGAAATGGCGCTCAACACGAAGCCTGGCGCGTAGAATGGCGCTGCAAAGGGATGTATGGCGACATTTATGTCGCCATTCAGCAGCGACACGCTTCGCAGTGTCGTGTTACGAATCCGATCAAAGGCCTGCCCTACACCGAGATACACAAAGGCGAATGCCATGAAGATCCACGCGACCAGATTCGTCTTGAGTTGGTCTGAGTTATGCAAAGTCAACAGGACGATGATGGGGGCCAGCACCGTGGTGAGATACAGCCAGAAGGATTGCCGGAAGAGATACGCGGATACGGCATACACCGCCGCATCCAGTGTGAGGACGTAAATGGCCACCTGTTCCTCTTCGAAGGCAACCATCGCGCCAATGGCAGTGAGCGCGTACGCCGCGCTATACAACGGCCAGGTCGGGACCGTGGGAATACCCTGTGCTTTCGAATGGCGGATCGCAAGTCCGATCGCAATGTACAGTGGGGCTATGACTGCCAACCCCATGCCGCGCCAGGCCAGTGGATAATGGTTGTAAGCCAGCACTTGTGCCAGCCACACCGGGAAAGCGTAGGCCGCGAAGAAAAGGAAGAGGGTCGCCGCGATTCGCCGCGTCGTGTCGTCGGCCCTTTTCCAAAAGAAGTTGACAACATCTTCGAACGATCGGTGCTGCCCAAAGTGTACGAGGAGATAAGAGATAACGGAAAGCAATATCGTGATGGCGAGCGCGTAGATGTTCGTCAGGCGCACCTGCGAGGAAAGTACCAGTGCATAGATCATGAGCGCGTAGCCAGCAAGATAGGGTCCATGCGCGTAGCGGACTTCTCTTCTATCAAGCAAAAATCCGATCGCAAGCAAGATCGCCGACCAGGCCAGCCACGGAATGACCAAAATGACTGGCGTCAGTTCGACGCCATAGGCTTGCCAGGTAATGCTAAACGCGCTGACGCTCAACCAGGCAGCCACATGTGCAAAGCCGCGCGCCTTTGACATCCATGCCGCGACGGCGTAGAAGATGACCGCTAAGGCTTGAAGGATGATGAACGCCAACAGCGTAGCTTTGCCTTCCGTTGGAAGGCTGTAATTGACCAGGTAATCAAATGTGACCGGCAGGCTGAGCAGTAAGCCAATGGCTGTGTAAAAGTGCGCCGCGCTGTTAAGCGGAGTAGCGTACGATGAGTCGACGCGCCGGAGCCAAGGGGCCAGTCCCAGGTACGCGAGAGGCGGGTTCACCAGCCCTAACCAGGCGAACGCGGCGGGCACAGCGAGTTCGCGCAGGAGGATCACACACCAGATGGGGAAGGTCCACGCGGCCAGCCATTGGAACGCGTTCGTGACGATGGTCCTGATCTTAGGTTGAGTATCTCCAAAGAGCACTTGCAGGAAATCCTTCCAGGTCCGGTGCCGGCCGAAGTGAACCAATAGGGCTGATAGGACAGCCGCGAAAACCCACAGTCCGAGAGTCCAGACGAGCACCGGACGCTCGAGCAGCGACCAGAGGACTGCCCATGAGAGCAGGATATATCCACCCAGAAAAAGCCCATGTGCGTGGCGTTCTTTGCTCTTATCCACAAAAATGGCCGCGACGAAATGTGCCAGGCCCAGACCCGTCCAGGCGAGCGCGTATTGCGGCGTGTCCAGCGGTTTGCCGAACAGAGCCTCGCCGTATCCAATGAAAAAGAGCGTGACGGGCAGGAACGCCAACGCGGGTTCGATGAACATCGGCAGACGCGTCCGATACAGCCGCGCGGAGGCAATGAGGAGCAACACGAGTGCCGTCTGCGCGACGATGGGAGGCAGATAATCGATTAACATGAACCCACGGAATGCAGCCAGTGTGCCGGGCAGGCTCAGGAAAAGCCCGAGTGCGGCAATGATGATGAAGCCCGCCGTAAGCGGCAGGTGGAATTTCTTGAACCAGACGCTGGACTCAGGAAGCTTGCTGCCTGAGTGGGCAGCAAGTGTCGCCATCCCGCGCGTCGCGGGACCCCGGCGACGCTGCCCGACTCCAGAATTGAGCAGACGTTCCACGATCATATAGAGCGCGGCGAAAGCGACCCATGCGAACGCGTCATATTGGGTGGGGGACTGGAAAAAGGTGAGGGTTTGCCTGAAAGTGATCGCGAAGGTCAGGGTGGCTAACCATGCCCAGCCCTCTGACCAGGCTTCATCCTTGAAATAAGAGGTGCTGTAAACATACAGGGCGGTCGCAATCAGTGGAACCAGCACGCCCAGCCAGGGTATCGATACGTCCCTCATGCTCCAGACGATGGAATCATAGATGGCAAAAGCGCTCAACAGGTAGCCAATCACGAAGATTGGGATGGGATGGAGCTTTTCATGGCTTCGCTGGAATCTATTAAGATAGATGGCGACAGGTACATAAACCAGACAAGCCAATAACACGAACGCCAGGCCGCGTGCCTGCTGCGGGACTTTGAGCAGATCCAGTGTGATGACAAATGACCAGATCAATAACAGACCAGCGAGGGTTGTTTCGATGGCGCGGTTGTAGAAATAGGCCAGAATGCCCAAAGAAGTGACGGTTATCAGGAGGGCAGCCAGCAGCGCATATTGGTTCGTGGTCGCGAGCAGGATGCCAATGAGAAAGAACAAATAAGGATACAGGTGCAACGGCAGGCGATATTCCCGGGTGCGCTTGAACAGCCACTGGCCCAGCCCGATATACGCGATGCCAAATCCCGCCAATAGCGCGCCAAACCATTCGCTGGAAAGTTGATTGCCATACCAGATCACGGCGATCCAGATGGGGAATAGCAAACCACCCGGGAACAAGAACGCAGATTTACCCAGCGGAGCCGGTAATCCGTTGACCCATGACGACAGCGCAGGATGTCCTCCGCTATCGTGCATAATAATCGTAAGTACATACAAAGCAACGGTCAAGCCCAGGGCGATCGAAGCGGGAATGTAACTCCATGCCTTTGTGTTCCCACTTAAGTATTCAAGTGGCAGGACGGCCAGCGTGAAAAGCGCCAGGGCCTGAGCCAGCAGGTGTAACCATGTGGCGTGTCCTTCAACCTTTCGTAATAAGACACCCACGCCCATGTAGGCAAGTGACAAACCCATCCAGGCCACTGTCAGCCAGCCAAGCGGTTGGGCGAGTCTGGCAGTGGTGAACCATTCCCAGAATGCGAAACTGAATGGGACGATGAACAGGCTGGAGGCCAGCAGTGTGTAGCGTGGATGCTTGAATATGTACGCACATGCCGCCAGATCAAGCGACGCAATGCTAAGTGCCAGCACACCAGCCCATATGTGCGTAAACGAGAAGACAAGTCCACTTACGCTGGCAAGGCCAATCAAAATGAAAGCTGTCGTGTTCAGCGCGCGGACGTAATACTGAAGGATGATCGTGTCAAGCCTGGCCCTGTTCAGGCCCTGGCCAGTAAGTATATAGAAAAGGGCAAGAATGGAAGCTGTCATCGCAAACCATTCATATCCGACATCAGCGTAGTTCAGCCCATACAGCACTACCCCGATGGATGACCCGAGCGCCGCATAGGCAAACAGGATGCTGGGGAAGCGCCAGGCCAGCAGGCCATATCCGATCGTGGCGAACAGGAATCCCACTGCAATGGGAAGGTCTCGGGGCGCGAATACTACATAGAACACGCTGGCCGGGATGAGGATCTGTGAAAGGTAGCGGGCGATTCGAGCGAATCGGCGCCAGGCGTCGCTGGCACTCGAGAATCGGCCCGCCAACATGACCATACCCACGCCTGAAAATGTGAGGGAGACGACTGTCCATTCCAGGGGCAGCTTCGGTGTCGGGATCCGTGTGAGCGCGACGAACACACCTGCACCGCTGAGCAGCGTGAGGGCGTCAAAGAACTCTCCCTGCAAACGCCAGGCTGTAAATGTGTACAACGCGGTGCAAAATAGTGAAACGACCAGCCAGTAGGCAGGTCCATTCACGCGCTGTGCCAGCCCGGTGAGCTGGTAGATGGCCGCGAAATCCACTGCGACCAGGATCGCGCCGATGCCAGTTAGCACAGTTCCAGCCTGGGTGAGCTGAAGGCGCGACCGCACGAACCACCCACCTGCATAAAACATCAGCGGCACAGAGGCGATGAAGGTTAGTTGCAGGACCGGGTTGAACTGGTTCCAAAAGCGGATCACCAGCACCGTGGCGGAGATCACGATCATAAATGCGCCCAGGTAGAGCAGCGCGCGCAACAGCGCGCCACTGGTCACAGCATCGGCAAGTCCTTCGCGCACCTTTTTCCAGTCCACGGGCGGGCGCTTCGCCCTTTGGGGCACTGCGGGTTTCGGCGGCGCGGCAGGTGTACGGATTACGGCTGGTTTGCGCGTCGTCGCCGTCGCAGGTGGAGGAACAATTACCGGTCGAGGATTAGCCCGAGATTCAGGAGCAATCGCCGGCTGGGCTATGGAGGCGGGCGCAGGCGCGGCAACAGGTTCCTGGGCGGGCGGAGGCTCAGGAGCAGGAATGGCCGGTGCTGGTTGAACCGCCTGCGCTATTTCCACGAGAGGTGCAGGTTTTGCCTCTGCGAGTTCTTCCGCTGCTTGGGTGGTTTTCGGCAGGAGTTGGGCAAGGATTTCACTTTGTTTATTCCCGACCAAGGCCGTCAATTGCTTTACTTGAGAGACGCTGAGTTCGGTGCGATTCGAGAGCCATCGGCTCAGATATTCAAGATGCTGATATTCCTCGAGCAGGTTTCGCTCAAATGCCTCCCCGCACTGCGAACATTGAAGGATGGCAGTATCGCTGGTGGTGTGCTGGCAATTTGGACACTTCATACTTACCTCACTGGATAGACCCGACCCATCTGGAATCATTATTGCACAACGGGGAGCCAAATACGATCATGAATTTATAACCCCAGCATGCCAGAACTGGACTGCCAAAGCCAGATTCAAAACTGCCAAAAGCTGTTAATTTACAAAAATACTGCTCCCGGCAGGGCTCAGCCCTACCGGGAGCGAATCTTGCCGAAATGTATTTACGTGAGCACTACACCGCTTCTCGGCGGGATCCGGAATCTCACCCGCCTATCCTGCACGGAGATATCGGACGCGCTCCCAAAGACTGGCTTTGGACCTTCGGCGGCCGCTTCAACCGTGACCTCAACCTGCTGAGGCGATTCTGACACATTGAACCCCACGATCAGCGTTTCCCCTCCGTGCGAGCGAGAGAACGCGTAGACCCCATCCGCCGACCATAATCGCTTGAAGTCGCCTCCGCGCAGGGCAGTGTGCCCCTTTCGCAAGGCGATCACTTCTCTGGTGTACTTGAGCAAGTCGCGGTCCCAGCGGTTTTCATCCCACGGGAACCCTTTGCGGCAAAGGGGATCGTGTTCGCCATCCAGGCCAATCTCATCCCCGTAGTAAAAACACGGCGCGCCCGGGATGGCCATCATGAACAGCCAGGCCATTTTCAGCGAGTTTTTGTCGCCGTGCGCAATGGAGAGAAAGCGCGGCGTGTCATGGGTGTCGATCAGGTTCATTTGGGCGCGCGTCACCTCTGGCCGGTACAGGCCCAGCAGGTGATCGATCCGGTTGGCGAACTCATGCGCGTCGATCGGCTGCCGGATGTTATGGTAATTCGACTGCTGATGGGCAACGCGTAGATCGAGATGGCGCTGTGGGAAGAAGGCCACACAGGCGTTGGTGCAGACGTAATTCATCACCCCATCGAACTGGTCGCCCTGCAGCCAGCGCTGCGCTTCGTCCCAGATCTCACCGACGATATAGGCCTCCGAGTTGACCTGCCTCACGCGGTAACGAAATTCCTGCCAGAACGAATCATCATTGATGTCACTGGGCACATCCAGCCGCCAGCCATCCGCGCCGAACTTGATCCAGTGTTGAGCCACCTCGAAGAGGAACTTGCGCACGGCCGGCGTGTTCGTGTTGAACTTTGGCAGGGCGGGGTTATGCCACCAGCCGCGATAGCCAAAGGCTTTCAGGCTATCTTCACCATTTTGCTGGGCGAGTAATTCCTCCGTGCCCGGATACGCGCCCCAGGGACGCTTCCCTTGCAGGCGGGCCGTATCGAAGTAGAACCAATCCCTATAGGGCGACGCGATGCGATTCTCGAGCACATGATGGAATTGCCAGAAACCCCGTGAGGCATGGTTGAAGACGCCATCGAGGATCACGCGCATCTCGCGCTTGTGCGCTTCGAGGAGCATATGTCGAAAGGCGTCGTTGCCGCCCAGAATCGGGTCGACGTTGTAATAATCGTAGGTGTGGTAGCGGTGATTCGAAGCCGAAGCAAAGATCGGGTTGAGATAAAGCGCCGTGATCCCCAGATCCTTCACATAATCCAGCTTGTCGGCCACGCCGTACAGGTCGCCGCCTTTGAAGCCGTGAAAAGTTGGGGTGGCCTCCCACGGCTCAAAACCGATATCGGGCAGGCGCTGGCTGCGTGCGAAGCGGTCGGGAAAAATCTGATAGAAAATTGCATCTTGCACCCATTCTGGTGTTGGCATTGTGTGACCTCAGTGTAAGGATGAAGTAGGACAAGAACTCGTCTTGTCCTACTTGGTTGATTCTACTTCAATTCGATTGCGACTATGAAAACGACAATGCAATTTCCACGCGCTGGCTCGTAGGTCACGCTTGTCGCAGACTGTCGCAACAGCGATGTGCGTTAGCGGGGCAGCGTGACTTGTGGCGTGACGCCTTGCTTATCCCTCGGTGCAAGAGAGCGCTGACTACGCAGGAAAAATGGTTTACACCCCAATAATGCAACCCTCATTCGCGCGCAGGGTGAAATCGGTGAGATCGACCTCGTCATCGCGGTCCATCATCGTGGAAAGGATGACCTTGCCTTTTCCAAACTGGGGCAGACTCAATTTCTGTTCCTCACCCGAGAAGTTGAGTGTCATCAGCATCTGCTCGCCCTCGGACTGTCGCGTGAACACAAAGCAATTAGCCTTCGCCGCAGCGGAATTCAGTTCCACTGAGCCGTACTTGCCCCACACCAGGGCCGGGCTGGATTTTCGACATGCCAGCAGATTTCGAAAGAAATTGAGAATCGAGCGCGGGTCCTGCAGCTCGGTCTCGACATTCTTTTCCTTGTAGTCGGAGGCGAGCGGTAGCCAGAGCTCTTTCACATCTGGAGCAGAAAAGCCCGCATTCGGCGAATCGTCCCATTGCATGGGCGTGCGTTCCGGGTCGCGCCCGACGATATGCGCGATCTCCGGCTGGTTCACAGCTGGCGGGTCTTGAATCTTTTCCGGCGGGATGGGGACGTTCTCCATGCCAAGCTCATCGCCGTAATAGCACGTAGGTGTGCCGCGCAGGGTTAGCAGGAGCATATTGGCCACGCGCGCCTGTGACACCCCCACCCGGGTCGCCAAGCGGTGCTGGTCGTGATTGCCCATCACCCAGTTGGGCCAGGCATCCGGTGGTAGCACGGCTTCATAATCATCTACCATCCTCCGCACCCCCGCCGCATCCCATTTTGCACGGATGAGTTGGAAGTTGAACGGCAGGTGACATTCCCTTTGATCGGGAGTGCCATAATACGACATCAGCATATCGTTCGGCAGGTAGGTCTCGCCTACCATCATGCGGTCATCGTAGCTATCCAGCACGATGCGCATCTCACGGATCAGGTCATGGACTTCCGGCAGGTTGGCGGTGTAAATGTGTTTCAGGCTTGCAAATGGGGCAACACCATCCCAATCGGGATTGGGCGGCTCATCGCGAAATTCGGGGTCTTTCATCATTAGCCCGATTACATCCACTCGGAAGCCATCCACGCCCCGGTCCAGCCAGAAGCGCATGTTATCGAGCATCGCTTTCAGGACGTCTGGGTTGCGATAATTTAGATCCGGTTGTTGCTTTACGAACTGATGCAGATAGTATTGACCCGTCTTCTCGTCGAACGTCCATGCCGGTCCGCCGAAATGGCTCAGCCAGTTATTCGGCACGCCACCACCCGGCGCGGGGTCGCGCCAGATGTACCAGTCGCGTTTGGGATTGTCGCGGCTGCTGCGACTTTCAAGGAACCACGGATGCTCGTCTGAGGTGTGGTTGGGCACCAGATCCAGGATCATTTTCATCCCGCGTTTGTGGGTTTCTTCCAGCAGGTGATCGAAGTCTGACAGCGTACCGAACAGCGGGTGAATATCGCAATAGTCTGCTACATCGTAGCCAAAATCGTGCATGGGCGAAGGGTAGATCGGTGAAAGCCAGATGGCGTCCACATCGAGCGTGTTGCGCAGATAATCCAGCCGTTGTGTGATTCCCGGCAGGTCGCCAACGCCGTCGCCATTGCTGTCTTGAAAACTGCGCGGGTAGATCTGATACACCACCCCTGTCTGCCACCAGAGATAATTAGGTTTTTTGTCGTTAGCCATGCTTTTCTCCTCTAAGTAGGTATCGAAAACTATTCTAAATAAACTCGCTCTAGGCGGCGTCCCCGCCGCCGAGGACGGCGGCTTGAGCAAGTATGGTTATTAAGGGACTTTCCGGAGTCTACTTAGATTTCTCATATACTTGATGATACCTCCATTGAATTTGCGCGGGCAATGGCGCCCAGCAGGCGCGCGCTCGGTTTTACCGTCCTTTGCTGGGTTTCACGATCCACCGCGATCAGACCAAAGGTGGGGCGATAACCCAGCGACCACTCGAAGTTATCGAAGGCGGACCAGTACGTGTAGCCGCGAACATCCAGGCCATCCTTCAGGCAGTTAATCACTCCTCTTAACGCGCGCTGGATATACTCGATGCGCCGAGTATCATCCGACGTGCCGATCCCGTTTTCGGTGACAATCACCGGCAGCCCGGTTTTGTCTATCGCATCACGGATTGTGGCTTCCAATGCCTCGGGCCAGAACTCATAATGCATCTGAGTCAATTCCACTCCTTTTTCGGGAGGCAGGAATCCTTTGGGACCGAAACGCGCCCGTGAATAGGTTTGCACGCCGACGAAGTCATCGCCCTGCAGGGATTCAAAATAGATATCGTTGATTTCCTTGCGCATCCGCGCGGCCATCTTTTCACCGCCATCTCCGGGCTGGATATCCTGAAGCGCCAAAGTAATGCCCACAGGAAAACCGGCAGAGGCAGATTTGATGGCCTCCACGGCGCGGCGGTGCGAGCGCAGGATCAGCTTGATGGCTTTGGGGGAGGTGGCATATAGGAACGGCGATAACCGCTTCGGCGAAACGCCCAGTGCAGTAGCGGCCGCGGCCCACCAGCGTTCTTTGTGAAGTTGCTTCAGAGACGCCGCGAATCCCAGGTTCACGAGAAGGGAGGCAATATTGGCTTCATTGATCGTGCATGCCGCACCGATCAGGTCACCCAGATGTTGAGCGGCGCGCTCGCAATAGCGTGCAAATCGATCCGGTGTTTTCGCGTTCTCCCAACCTCCGCGCGCCATCAACCAGCGCGGTGACGTGAAATGGTGGAATGTGACAAGTGGGGTAAGGCCATGTTCGCGACAGGCCCTGAGCATATCGCGATAATGTTCCAGCACCGCCCGCGAAAACTCGCCTTCCTCCGGTTCGATGCGCGCCCATTCGATAGAGAAGCGATAGGTGTTGAACCCAAGTTCAGCCAGCAGGGCAATATCTGAACGATAGCGATGATAATGATCGCAGGCATCGCCGGAGGGCTCCGCATAGGGCGACTTGGTTACATGCTCCAGCACCCAGACGTCGCTGTTGACGTTATTGCCTTCCACTTGATGTGCGGCGGTTGCCGTTCCCCATAGAAATCCTTTTGGAAATTCGAATAATGAGCTCACTGTCATCCTTTCGTGCGTTATTCTTCGGATATGATCTGCAGCGCTTTGAACAGATTAACCAGGCGCACACCCGCCAGGTTAGGAAATACCGCCTCCGCTTTGCCGACTCGCTTCGGCGGGCCCAGCCCCACCGATCGGAATCCTCCCGCGATAGCGGCCTCAATGCCCGCGGCGGCATCTTCGACCACCACACATTCAGCCGGAGCGAGGCCCAGTTGGCCTGCCGCGTGCAGGAACAAATCTGGAGCAGGCTTCTGGCGCTCCACGCTGAAACCATCTGAGACAGCATCGAACAGCTCGCGGATGCCGAGGCGCTCGATCACATCACCCGCGTTCTTGCTGGCGGACCCTAGGGCATTTTTCAAGCCGGCCGCGCGAATCTCTTCGAGCAATTCCTTTGCGCCGGGCAGCAGGTCACGCGGCGTGATCTCCTTGATGAATGCCAGGTAATAGTTGTTCTTGCGCTCCATCATTTCCAGAATTTTTTCTTCCGGATAGGCACGATCCTTGAGGATCAACATCAGCGACTCGCGGCGTGGGACGCCGCGCAAGTGTTCGTTCTCTTCACGCGAAAAGGGGAGGCCTTCCTCCTCGGCGAGACGTTTCCAGCCGCGGTAGTGGTATTCGGCGGTGTCGGTGATCACGCCGTCAAGGTCAAAGATAAAAGCTCGGATCATGAATATTTGTTTTCTATGTAGTCGTTCATAAGTCTTTAGAGTTTATCTCAATAATATCACCCTGAGTGTAGCGAAGGGTCTCTACCACCGCAATTAAGAGACTCTTCGGTCGCAACAACCGCTCCCTCAGAGTGACATGGTGTTTTTAAGATGACTTGTAGAAAAAATTTTGCGTAGTCGGCTTTCTCTTATGCCGACGGACAGTTAGACGCTGTTGGCAGCGTATCCTACGCGGAGAAATTGTTTCGAGCGATTACTAGGATCAGATTCCAAATACCAGAAAGTCCAACGGCTCGATCGTCATCTGCTCCTGGTGACTGACCTGGCTGATCCCATGCAGGAGTTTTTGGCCGTGCGCGAAATGAGTTTCAAAGATACGCCCTGGAATCGTCTGTGGAGTTTCTGAAAAGTTGGTAATGACGATGGCGCGTCGAAGACCCGCGTGGGTCCTGACGTAGCTCAGGACGTGGTCATTGCCGGTGGAAATAATATCCAGTTCGCCGCCGGAGAAGGCTGCATTCGCTTTGCGCAATGCGATCAGATTTTGCAGGCCGAGATACACACGTCCCTCGATACAATTGGGGTCGTGACGTCTGGCGTATTTCTCCCAATCCGCGCGCGGACGGTGCACCCAGCGGCTGTCACGCTCATGTGCCGGGTCATCGCGGTAGGAATAATCGTTGAGCGTGCCGATCTCATCGCCGAGATAGATCAACGGGATGCCACCAGCCGTCAGGATCACGCCATGGATCAACAGGATGCGGCGGATGGCGAGTTCTACTTCGTTCGGCTCTCCTTCGTTGAGGGCCCTTTCCAACCCGGCCAGTGAGGCACAGGTTCCGCTGATGCGGCAATCGCCGGTCTTGGGATTTTCCTGAAAGGGCAGCCCGCGCGCAAAACTGCCTTCGAAGCGGCCCCGGTAAAACTCATTCAAAAAGCGGCGGTGGTCGTAGCCGTTGACACCCAGTATGGCCGCGTCTTCGTCTGAAAAAGTCCAGCCGATATCGTCGTGGACACGCACGTAGTTGACCCAGGCTGTTTCGGGATGAATCTTGAAGCGCGTGGCCAAAGCCTGTGAAAGCAGCCGCACTTTCCGCGTTGCCACTGAGTTCCACAACAGTGCCATCAGGAGCGGGTTATAGGAAAGTTGACATTCAGTAGGGTGGATGTATCTGACCACCTCATCGGGATGCACGATCGCTTCCGATTTGAACAACATGGCGGGTGCCGAAATCCTTGCCACGGCATTGAAAGCGCGAATGAGCTTGTGCGCGCCGGGCAGGTTTTCACAATTGGTGCCCATCTCTTTCCAGATGAATGCCACCGCGTCCAGCCGTATCACCTCCACGCCCTGGTTGGCGAGGAACAACATCTCTTCTGCCATGCGATTGAAGACTGCCGGGTTGGCGTAGTTCAGATCCCATTGATAGGAATGGAAGGTGCTCCAGACCCAAGACCCGCCCTCACCCTGCCCTTCGGGCGCTCCTCTCCCAAAGCGGGAGAGGGGGGTCAGGGTGAAGGCTCCGGGGTGTTCGTCGGGGAAGATTTCCCTGAGAGTCTGCTCATAGCGGTCGGGCAGCTCGCGGCTGGGAAAGATGCGATAGTAGCCCGCATATTCTTCATCGCCCGCCCTGGCGCGTTCTGCCCAGGTGTGTTCATCCGAGGTGTGGTTGAAGACCAGGTCAACCACGAGGCTGATACCGGCCTTACGCAACTCGCGTGCCAGTGATGAAAGTCCTTCCATCGTGCCCAGCGGCGGATGGATTTCGCGATAACTGCTGACCGCGTAGCCGCCGTCATTTTCTCCCGCCGGGACCTTGAACAATGGCATGAGATGCAGATAGGTCAGACCCAGTTCCTGGAAGTACGGGATTTTGGACTGCAGCCCTTCGAGATCGCCCGCGAAGAGATCGACGTAGCAGACTCCGCCCAGCATCTGGTTCGACTGAAACCAGAGCGGATTCGCCTCCCGGGCCTGGTCGAGGGCGCGCAAATCTGCGGCGCGCGCAAACCACGCACGCGCCAGGCTCACGATCAGGTCCTCCAGGTGGAAGAAGAAATCGTAGCGTGTCCCATACAGGTCGAGATATAAATTGAACAGCGGCGGGAAATATTTCTCCAGGCGTGCCGTGAAATCCTGCCAGCCTCCTGGATCAGCAGAAATGGAATCGGTTAATTCCTTTTGCACGCGCGGCAGCAGGCGTTGCAGAGTTCGTTCTGTTTCGCGTTCCATGTTCGGTGCAACCATGCTTAGTTCCCTTCGATCTGGAATGTTACAGGCTTACCGCTTGTCTCATTATAATAAGTAAACTTTTCTGGCTGCTTTGTGAGCCAACTGCAAAGCTTGACGTTTAACCAGTGATGCGGCCCTCCATAAGATGAAAAACATCCAGCGAACAAAGTTTGATATTTCCACCGTCGACAAAGAGCTCCAGTCCCTGGCTTCCTTCGGCTGGGAAGATACATTCGGAAAAGGTTATCAAGCCATCATTGACAAAGACTTCGACCGATGAAGTGTCCACAAAGATATGCAGCCTGATCGTGTTATCGATTGGATCCAATTCGGCAGAATGGATTGCCGCGAAGCCATCATGAAAATCAATGATGCCGGAATGAGTGCGATCCACGAAGAGCCTGCGCTCTTTTGGATTGTAATCGACGGTCGTCTGTTCATTGGCTCCGACGCGCACGCGAAAGCCGAACAGCTCCACGGCATCCTGCATTTGAAATTCCGCCAGGATCTCCAGCGCACTGCCGTGAACATCCGCGAGGAGGTTGCTGCCAGGCTGAATGGTTTGCTCCTGCCAGTGATGGTTCCGGCCGCGCAAGTTTTGCATTTCAGGAATGGGCCTTTGGAAGAGTCGAATTCCATCTCGGGTTTGTTGCAAGGAAAGTTCGCGAATCAAATTGAAACCACCTCTCCATTCCCCCGCGGGAATCAGCCGGGCGTATTGCCAGTTATTCATCCAACCGATCATGAGGCGGCGCCCGCCTGGCTCTTCAATCCAGGACTGCGGGGCATAATAATCCGCGCCAAAATCCGCCCACAGTATGGCCTCCTTGGGATTTTCAGAGATGAACTTTCGGCCATCGAATTGGCCGATGAAGTATTGGGTCCCCGATCCGCCTGCAGGCGCACCGTTCCCGACACCCACCGTTAATACCCAGCGAGATTCGTCCCCGCCATCCACCGGGAGCCTGAATAGATCGGGCGTTTCCCAGACTCCCTCAGTGGAACCGTATCCGCTGCCGAAACTTCCGGTCTGCTCCCAATTTTTCAGGTCAGGTGAAGCAAAAGAGAGAATTTTATCTCCTGCTGCCAGCGACATCACCCAATGGTCTTCATGCCAGAATACTTTTGGGTCACGGAAGTCACGGATGAGGTCGGGAGCCGGGATGATTGGATTGTCCGCATACTTTGTCCATGTGCGGCCTTTATCTGTGCTATAGGCCAGGTTCTGAGTTTCATTCGAGTCTTTGTGGTAAGTAAAGATCGCCACCAATGCCTTTTCACCGAACCCGCTCGTGTTATTCCAATCCACGACGGCGCTGCCAGAATAGATCATGCCGTGCTCATCGGGGTATAGCGCGATCGGCAAGTGCTGCCAGTTGACCAGGTCCCGGCTGACGGCGTGTCCCCAATGCATCGGTCCCCAAACGGTGCTGCCCGGATGGTACTGGTAGAAGAGATGATACTCTCCATCGAGGTACACCAGACCGTTCGGGTCATTCAACCACATGCGAGGCGGCGTGAAATGATAATGAGGACGGGGAAAATGAGTCATCTTTTATACTCATCCAAAGAGTGTTGAGATGATTTGAAGGATATATCCTATTGCCGCCAGCGATATCCCGGCAACGAGCAAAAGAGAGAAACAGCCAACAGAACTCTGGCCAGCTTCTGCGACTCGCCTGAGGTTTTCGGACATGTTTCCAGCTCCGGACAAATTGTACGCTCCAACGTCTTCCATTCGAGAAGCGATTCCGCCGATTCCAATGACGCAGGCAATCAGCATCACCACCACGGCCGCCCAGACCAGCAATGTGCCGTAGGCCTCCAGCGTGTGCAAATCCAGCAGCAAGCTGATGACTCCGACAATTACGGCGACAATCACATCGATCAATATAACGGCGCGCAAGAAGCGCAATATGGCCTCTGCAGAACCCGGCGTGTTCATCAGGACCTCCTTATGCTGCCCATTGTCGTAGAAGTACGACAAAGAAGGGACTGGCGATGAGGTTTATCTCCTTGAGGCCTTCATTTGCCTTTGATATCAACTTCCTGCATCTTACCACGATGGAAGAACTTGAATGCCAGTCGCTTCCAGTGATGTGGCAGACGCGGCTTCGTCGTCCAACCTTCTGGCCCGACGCGCAGGCCGCCGAAGCCAAACACCACCGATTGCCATGTGCCGCCCGCCGACGCGGCGTGGATGCCATCGCCGGCGTTGCCGCGCACGTCACGCAGGTCGGCGCGCACCGCGCGGATGAAATGTTCGTACGCGTCGTCTGGTTTGCCAACGTCGCAAGCCATGATCGCCATAATTGATGGGCCCAGCGACGAGCCGTAAGTATGATCTGTACGCGGGTTGTAGAAATCGTAATTCACTTGCACGGCCTCATCAGAATAATGTTCGCGCAGAATGTATTGCATCATCAGAACATCAGGCTGTTTGAGGACCTGCGTTTCGTTGCAGCCTTCGATGCCGAAAATCTCCTGGGCTGATTTGGTGCGCGGTTCCAGTGCAGCGAGATCGATGTTTTTGCGCTGGTAGTATCCTTCGAATTGCTCGATCAAGCCAGATGGCTCGATATGCAGATACACCTTCTCGATGACATCGCGCCAAGTCTCCAGTCTCTGATCTCCCAAATCCAGCTTTTCTACCAACTCTCTTGCCTTCTCCGGAGCGTGTTCCTTCAGCCAGGCCAGCACTTCGAACGCGGTCTGGAGATTCCACTGCGCGAGTCGATTGGTATAGGCATTGTTATCCACGTGTTCGTGATATTCGTCGGGGCCGATCACGTCATTGTATTCATACCGATTGGCTTCCGCGTTCCATTCGGCGCGCGAAGCCCAGAACTTTGCGGTATCCAGGATCAGTTCGGCACCTTTTTCGATGAACCATGTATCGTTGCCAGTCGCCTGCCAGTACTGATACGCGGCATGGGCAATATCTGCCGAGATGTGGATCTCGATGTCGCCGGTCCAAATTCGCACGAGCTTGGTGCGGTCGGCAAAGTGCGTCACCCAGGTGGGCGTCACTTCGTCGCCGGTATCGGCGCTCTCCCACGGGAACTGCGCGCCCTCGAAGCCGTTGCCATGGGCCTTGCGCCGCGCCCCCGGCAGGTTGCGATAACGATAGTTCAATAGATTCTTCGCGATGTGCGGCGCCGTATACGTGAACAGCGGCAGCATGAAGATTTCCGTGTCCCAGAAGGCGTGACCGCGATAACCGAAGCCGGAGAGAGTCTTCGCGCCGATATTGACGCGGTCATCATGACGCGGCGCAGCGATCAGCATCTGGAACAGATTGAAGCGGATGGCGATTTGCGCCTCATCGTCGCCTTCGATGATGACATCTGTCCGCTTCCATTCCTCGGCCCAGGCCTGCTCGCTCGCCTCCAAAGCGGAATCCCAGCCTGTGCCCTCGCGGACTCGATCCACGGCCGCGTTGACGATCGCGGTCGACGCAACATCGCGTGACGTGAAGACGGCCACGCGTTTCTCGATGCCCACCTCCTGGCCCGGCGCCGCCTCAAAGCGGACCATTCGGGTGGGCGTGTTCTCCACATCCCAATCCTGGCTGACGGTCTCGCGGCCCGAAATGTTGGTGATGTGCATGGCGGTGGCAA
>DASTOH010000201.1:0-32196 GCA_035720235.1 Anaerolineales bacterium
TGCGCCGTCTCAAGGCCAGAACCTTTCCCGATCTGATCGAGGCCCTCCGACCAGCCTTGCTTGCCATTACGCCTCAAGATATTCACGCTTGGTTTGCTCATTGTGGTTATGCCATCCATTGATCCGGATTTTGCTCTAGGCACATTGAATGTTTGTAAAGGAGAAAAATGTCACAAGTGTTTATTTCCCTGTCGGTCTGGCTGCATGCCCTGGTAACTGTTGTTTTTATTGGGCACTATCTTTTGCTCTCGGTGATCTATCTGCCTGTACTCGCCATGGCGAAAAATGGAACGGTGCTGAGTGAAATCTCCAAACGGAGCCGGCCCTGGATGTACGTCTCGTTGCTCATCTTTCTCGTCACGGGCACTTATCTCATGATCGCTGATCCGAATTATCTGGGCATTGGAAATTTCAGTAACTTTTGGGCGGTCATGATGCTGGTGAAGCACATCCTCATCATTGCAATGATCGCAATGGGCTTCTGGTTCAATGCCATCCTGCGTGTGGGTCCGCTGATGAGTTCGAACACGGGTGCGGAACAGGCGATTTCCCGCTTCCGTTGGTATAGCAACGCGATGGCGGTCTGTGGCGTTTTGGTCTTGCTGCTCACCGCTCTCGCGCAAGTGGAGTAAAAATGAAACAACAACCTGCTCTTAACTGGCTCGTTCCATTGATCGCCATCCTGGCCATCATCATTTCGGGCGTTGGGCTGTTTTCGCGAAGCGGATACGGTCCGTTTCCCTTTACCACGGTCTACGGCGATACTGTTGAAATCTATGGTCAGGGAATCTACAGTCATGATTCATCATTTGTTGCCGCCCTCTTTAGAGGCACAGATGCGATTACCCTGTTCGTGGGTATCCCATTGCTCCTGGTCAGCTACCTGTTTTATTTACGCGGCTCATGGCGTGGGAGCATTTTCATGATCGGCATGCTCCTGTACTTTTTGTATATCGGCGTCACCTATACCTTCTCGGTGATTTTTAACTCCCTGTTTCTGGTTTACACCGCCTTGTTCTCAGCCAGTCTTTTTGCCACGATCATTGCGTTGACAACATTTGACGCTCAATTGTTAGCTAACAAAGTGACTTCTGCTCTGCCGCGCCGCGGGATGGCAGTCTTCATGTTCGTGGCCGGACTGGGAACACTACTACTGTGGCTTAGCGACTTGATTAGCCCCTTGATGACGGGTCAGGCTCCTGCGAATCTGGGTCCTTATACCACGATGTTCACACATGGATTTGATTCAGCAGTGATCACTCCGGCAACCGTCATCACGGGCATATTCCTTCTACGACGAAAACCACTGGGCTATCTGCTCGTCGCGCCATTGCTCATCCTTTGCACCAACATCGGTGTAGTCGTCATCGCGCAGACCGTCAGCCAGACATTGGCTGGGTTCGTTTTTCCAATCGGCGTGTATATTGGCATGATCGGATCATGGGTGGTGATGGGCGCATTCGCTGTTTGGCTAACAATCGCATACTTTCGAAATATATTGGACGGCATGCCTGCACAAGAAACTCTTCAAAAGATAGGAGCTATATCATGACGACCCTGTCAAAACCAAACACAAGGCAAACCCGTGTGATGTGGACGGCTGTTGCACTGGCAATCTTCACAGCCCTGGCCTACGTGTTAATGGCATTCAACGTTCTTGGCGTCGGCGACCTGCAAATGGACGAGAGGCCTGCCGCTATCATCTACTTCGCAGCGGGGTGTTATCTCCTCGGCGGCTTGCTTATCCTGGTCCGCAATCGCTGGCTCCTGCTGTTTGGCGCATTCATCAACGCCATGGTCATTCTGTTCTTCTTCAACATGTACCAGAACCGCGCTGCGGTGATGTTCTCGCCCGGTGGGTTGCTCTCCAAGATCGCGCAGATCCTGCTGGAGGTGACATTGATCTACGTCATAGCTTCCAATTGGAAAAGGACATCCGGGTGACCGCATAATGCTGGGTTACCGATACACTGTAATTAGGAATCGAGCAAAACCATGAAGCTCCCACTCATTATTGTCTGCATCCTGGCGAGTTTTCTGTTCCTTGGCTGGGTTGGCTTACGGATCAAACCCAAACCCTTTCCACCATTCCCCGGAGAAACCCTGGCATTACAAACTGTCCCACTGCCAGAGGGTTTACCGGCGCCTGTCGAGTATTTCTACCGGTCACGTTACGGTGAGAACATTCCCGTCTTTGATACGGCGGTCATCAGTGGACGGGGCACCTTGAAGCTGGGCGGAATCGCTTTGCCCATCCGGTTTCGATTTGTTCATGAAGCCGGGAAAAACTTCCGCAGTGATATTGACATGACCATTTTCGGCCTGCCCGTTATGCATGCGTTTGAAGTGTATGCAGATGGACATGGTCGTGGAGTAACTCCCGGTGGTGTGGATGAGAATGAGGCCTGGTTCGACCAATCTGCCAACATCCGGATGTGGGCCGAAGCGATTGACTGGTTTCCAGCCATTCTCCTGACTGACCCAAATGTCCGCTGGGAACCCATTGACGAGAATACGGCCTTACTGGTCGTGCCTTTTGGCGAAACACATGATTCTTTGATCGTCCGCTTCAACCCATCGGACAGTTCCGTGCAGTTCATCGAGGCCATGAAATACAAAACCGCGGATGCCAAGGTCCTTTGGATTAACGGGATATGGATGGACGACGGCCGACCCTGGATTACCATGAATGTGGAAGAAATGTTGTTCAATGTAGATATTGGTGACTACATCCGGGAGCAAAATCCTTGATATTCGCCTGCGGCGAAAAACACTCTTTTTGAAATGGAGCAAGTATGAAGTATCAATCTGCACTCAAATGGCTCATCCCATTGATCGGTATTCTGGCGACCTTTGCCATCGTGATGGGCTTGTTCTATGAAACCCCCGGTCAGCCCTATGCCATCACGACTTTTCGGGGCGAACACGTCATGATCAACGGGCACGGTTTGTATTATTACGATACGGTCAGTTCGGCGGCCCAAATGCAGGGCAATGACATCATTGCGCTTTTTGTGGGCCTGCCGTTGTTGGTCATCTCCACTTGGCTGGCGTTTCGGGGCTCCGTGCGCGGTCGCCTGTTGTTGACAGGCACACTGGGATTCTTCCTGTACACGTATTTGTCCATGTCCATGTTGACGGCCTACAACATGCTGTTCCTGGTGTACGTGGTATTGTTCGCCATGAGCCTGTACGCCTTTATCCTCTCAATGCTGTCCTTCGAATTGGCGGATCTGTCGCGGCATTTCTCTGAGAAACTGCCGCGCGGCTGGATCGCGGGTGTGCTGTTTGCAGTAGGTGGCTTCCTGTTCCTCGCCTGGATCGGACGGGTGATGCCGGAACTGCTATATCGTGAAACGCCAGCAGCCCTGGAAAATACGACCACGCGCGTCATCCAGGCCCTGGACCTGGCGTTGATCGTTCCGTTGGCTGTGCTGGCAGGCATCTTGTTGTTGCGAAGAAGCGCCTGGGGCTACCTGCTGTCATCTGTGGCGATTCTGAAGGGTCTGACCATGGCGTTGGCGGTCAGCGCCATGGCGATCAACATGGCTTTGAAGGGCGTCCCGGACACTGTGGCGATCATGATCCCGTTTCTGGTACTCACCGCTCTGAATACGGTTGTTGCAGTGCTATTACTCAAGAATATTACTGAACATGTTGTAGCGGCTTAGAGAAGCACCTGTCCACTTGACCACACAAGCGAAGCAGTCCTGTGGACTATCCGTTCGGATAGTGAAAACTCTCCCATCGGTGGGGGAGTTTTTTCTTTATTCGCCCTATCATGTCATTGGATGGAAATCCCATCCATAAGGAGATGCGCATGGATAAAAGCACCAGGAATACTTTGATTGCCGTCGGTTCGATACTATTGGTGTGTGGGTGCGTTACCGCTGTTATTTTCGCCACCGGCCTATGGGCATTTGGCAGCTTTGTGAACTGGGCGGAGCAGAGTGTGAGCGAAAGCCCGGAGGTGGCAGTAAGGGTCGGATCGGAGATTGCAGACTATGAGCTTCCAAATGGATTCGGCTCTCCATATAGTGTCCACTTTGGGGATGTGACCATGGTCGGGTACCAGTCAGAGAACGGGAAATCTCATATCCTGTTGGCCCAATTCCCTGAAGGGACAAGCATCAACGTGGACGAGATGCTGAAGGAGATCAGCGAATATTCTGACGAACCGAACAGCATTTGGTACAACACGGAAACAACATTGATCGAACAGAAAACCGTCACCATTTGCGGACAGGAAACCACCCTTAACATCAGCGAGGGGAAGTCTTCAGATGGAACTATCTACCGCTCTGCAACCGCAACTTTTCAGGGCCGAAGCGGCCCCGCATTGGTGCTGGTCGCGGCTCCGATCGATGAATGGGATATTGAAATGGTGGATACGTTCATCGAATCCATTCAATCAGATACTGGCAGGCACGATCCACTTGAACAAGCTCAGACTGCTCTTGTGACCGGGAGTTTTTAGGAAAGCAAAATGATAGATCATAAAATAAAGAGACTTTCTATTCGATCATTCTCACGAAAGGCGGGACGTATTATGTTGAATATAATCTCCATCTTGTTGGCTTGCGTACTCATTCTTGTGGCTGTACTGCTGCTCTGGAGCTACCCCGGAAAACCGGCTCCCTTCGTACATGAAAACGGAAGTCCGCTGGCGGGTAGCATATCAGAGAAAATTCACGTCAATATCAACGGCGTAGAACAGGGGATGTTCATCAAAGGCAAAGATGTCAACAACCCGGTGCTGCTCTTCCTGCATGGCGGACCCGGTATGCCTGAGTACTGGCTGACACAGCGTTATCCGACAGGTCTCGAAGACTATTTCACCGTCGTCTGGTGGGAACAGCGCGGTTCAGGACTCTCCTACAGCCCTGACGTACCGCCAGAGACGATGACAGCGGAGCAGTTTGTAGCGGACACATTGGAAGTGACAAAATATCTGCGTCAACGCTTCGGGAAAGAAAAGATCTACTTAATGGCGCATTCGTGGGGAAGCTATATTGGCATTCAGGCGGCTGCCCGGGCGCCGGCGTTGTACCACGCCTACATTGGCATGAGTCAAATTTCGTATCAGCTCAAATCCGAAACACTGGCCTACGAATATGCGCTTGAGCAGTACAAGAAGAACGGAAACACGGACATGGTGCGAAGACTTGAAACAGCGCCACCTACTATGACGGTCCCACTGCCGGCCGCATACGATGCACTTCGTGATGAATACATGCACGCGGTTGGCATTGGCACGACCCATGACATGAAATCGGTTGTCACTGGTATCTTTTTACCGTCATGGCAATTCCGGGAGTACACACTAAGTGAAAAGATAAATCTGTGGCGCGGCAAATTCTTCTCCCGCTCCCGCAACTTCAACCTGTGGGACAAAATGCAAGCCACAGACCTGACCCAACAGGTGACAGAGCTTGACCTACCTGTCTATTTCTTTCACGGCATACATGATTACACTGTCAACTACACTTTGGCAAAGGACTATTTTGACAAACTACAGGCGCCCATAAAAGGATTTTACACGTTTGAGCAGTCGGCTCACAGCCCCGTCTTTGAAGAACCTGAAAAAGTGCAGCAGATTTTGCAGGAGGATGTACTGGCAGGAGGGAATAGCCTTGCTGATCCATGACCCTGGAGCGGCAACCGAGAAGTTCTGGACGCTCATCCAGCGAGGGCAACGCCAGAATGGCATGACAGGTCAACAAGTTAAGCTGACTGACCTCACCAGTGGCAAGTTCCGCAATGTGTGGGCTGAGAAGTTTGCTTAGCAGCAGAATACGTCGAAATGGAAGGAGTAACGATACAGATGCCTGAAGAAACGAAAACGATCAAAGTAGCGGCAATCCAGATCGAATCAAAACCTGGATTGATTGAAGCGAATCTGGAATATGCCATCCCGTTCATTGATAAAGCAGCTCGGGAGGGTGCACAACTGGTCATCCTGCCGGAGCTTTTTCCCACCGGCTACATTCCGAACGAAACGCTTTGGGATGTCGCTGAACCCAAAGATGGACCGACCGTCACCTGGCTCAAAAAAACTTCAAAAAGACTTGGCATTTATCTGGGCGCAGGTTTGGTCGAGACCGATGGGCGTGATTTCCTCAATATCTTTGTTTTGTGTGACCCCAATGGAAGCGAAGCCGGACGTGTTAGCAAAATCGAAGCCGAGTCATACATCTTCAAGCGGACCTCCGGAAGCCACGTCATTCCAACGGCGCTCGGGAAGATCGGTGTGGGGATTTGCTCCGATAATCAAATGGCCGCGTTCCTCAAGCAAATGGCGGAAGACTCCGTTGATCTGATTTTGATGCCACATGGTTGGCCAACACCCTGCAGGACCAATGGACAAGTCAGCGAACAGGATATTCTGGAGCAACGCGAAAAGACCAAACAGCTTGTCATGCTCTATGCCCAGAGACTGGGTGTGCCAGCAGTCTTCGTCAATGGCGTTGGCTCGATGGGAAGAATGATCGGGCTGTTGGGTAAATTCATGGATCCGGAAATTTTCCGGCTCGAAGGTCGTTCACGCATTGTCGATTCGGATGGGACGGTCGTGGGTGAGTTGGGCTCAGAGGAGGGCGTGGCCATTTCCGATATCACGCTTGATCCCGCGCGGAAACATTTTTCCGAACCGGAAAACCACGATGGCTGGTTACTTCCGGGTAACGCTTTTTCGCGAAAGGTCATGATCCCATTCGATGTGAACTTTGGTCAGCTTTGGTACCGCCTCACCCCTCTTCGACGCAAGAAAGCGCAGGAGATCGCCTCGCGTTCCAGGGCAAACAACCACTGATTTCTGCGTAGGGCCTATCCACCTGGATACCCTATCCGTTCGGATAGTGAAAACTCTCCTGTTGGCAGGGGAGTTTTCATTTCGGTGTGGGTATGTTTGGGAATGAAAGGAAATTCAGCTATGAAAAAAGTCTCCTTATTTATATCCATGTTCATCGTAGTTGCCCTGGCGTGCGACCTTTCGGTGACGGTACCGCCTGCCAGCTCAGTTCCCCTACCCACGAATACTATCATCCCCGCATTGGGCACGCCCACCCCCGAGATCTTCATTGCCCGGACTCAAGCCGTCCCTGCGCAGGTTCAACTCAATGGGATCACCCTGGTGGTACAGGAAGCCCGCCTCAACGAATGCGATCTGCCCGACTGTCCACCCGCACCCACTGGAACCCGTTACCTGCGCCTCTCCCTGCAAGCCTTGAATCTGCCCACAGACCAGTTCCTCGATTATAAGAACCTGCCCGAGGGCATAGCCATTCATGACAACACGGGAACGAACACGGCATTCGACCGTCTCGCCGCGTATTCACCGTCTGCCCAGCAGTTGAACTTGTACTTTGCCGTCCCGGAATCTGCGAAGGTGTTTAGCCTGCAATGGCCCGCCGCTGCGGAAATCCCATTGACAACCACTCCACAAACCACATATGAGGGCGCGAAGGTATTCTTTGGTCCGATCAGTCTCGTCATACCGCCAGGGTTAGCCAGCGGGATGAGCACCAGCCAGTTTCCGCGCGCCGATGGACCAGATATCCCCGAATGGGAGCGGACTCCCGGCCATACGCAACTCAAACTGGAAGGTTATCTCCTGCAAGGGAAACTGCAGCAGCCACAAATCCTCGTCTACCCGGCGATGGCCTACGTTGAACTGTATTCCGGCGCGTTCGAAAGCATACATCGTTTGGACAACATTCTGGGCATCCCTGGCATGCCGATCGGCAATGAGCAGCTTCCAACGGTGCCATCTTTCAACAATGCCACACAGGCTTTCGGCTCCAATATCCAGGTGATCTCTTTCCAGAATGGGCGGGGCATTCGGTTCCTGACCGAATATGGCCAGTATCCTGTATCAGCCAACAACAATGAGCTGTTCTATCACTTCCAGGGGCTGACCAGTGACGGGAATTACTACATCATCGCGATTCTTCCGGTCACGGCCCCGGTGCTGGCAGAAACCAGTGACGCCGGAGCAGTCCTGCCGCCCGGAGGAGTCCCTTACCCCTATTACGCCGACCCGAGCGCTGATATGCAAGCTTACTACACGGCTGTCACCGACCTGCTGAATGCCACGCCCTCGGAGGCCTTTAGTCCCACGCTGAACCAGCTGGATCTGTTGATTCAGTCCATGAAGATTACGCCGTAATGCCATATTCATAGAACTGATAAGAATGTCGAGAAGATTAAGGACATCGGCAGTTCAGACAGCTTCGAGGCACCGCGCAAAAAGTAAGCTATCCACCCAGACACACTATCCGGTCGGCTAGTGTAAGACTCCCTAGCGGCGGGGAGTCTTTTGCTGGGCAAAAACCATGATCTGAACAAAAGACATAAAAAAGTGAATCTCAGCAACCAGGCTGTTCATAAGGAGTAAACATGGCTCGAACATTGTCATCGTCAATCGCCATGAGGCGTACCATTGGGTGGTTTGGAATCTTAACCATCGTTTTATTCTATGTGGCACTTTATACAGTTAATTACTGGCTTCCACTCGGAAGCATTAATTACACGAGCCGTATTTGGAATTGGTCTCAGACCGCTTTGACCGCGGGTGCCTGTCTCACCTTGATCCTGCAAAGACGATTCCTGACAACTCGAGCCGTCTTATTGGGCCTTGTCCTCGCGACTCTCAGCACACTCTCACATTGGCTCCATAATGCGAGTCTGTCATGGAGCTTGCAAGAAGGCGTCAGCGTCTGGGCCTGTTTTTTAGCCGGAGTGATACTCTTTAAGGATCAGGAAGCAATTTCTGTTCCCGCCTTTCAGCCTCCGCTGGCAAACACTGGTAAGAGCATCCTTTTTGGCGCTATGGTTGCCGTGCCTTTCGCGGTCATCAATAATCTTTATTTCTATATGAACGTGGGGACGGTTCAATTACAGAATGTATTTTATAGCGCCTTCGAGGCGCTTAGCCCGGCGATTCATGAAGAAATCATCTTTCGTTTCTTTCTTCTTGCGATCGCTCTGAACCTGCTCAAATTCAGCACCTCCGGCCGGTGGGCCATGGTAATAGCGATTTTGCTGGCTGTAATCCCACATAGCCTGAATCACCTGCCGGAATTATTCCGCGACAATCCGATTATTGGGTTGTTGATGCTCATCGCCACCAGTCTTTTATTTGGATTACCAATGGCCCTCCTGCAAGTGAAGAGAAACCTCGAAACGGCAATAACCTTTCATTGGTTCATCGATTTTGCGCGCTTCTTTTTTGGTTTTTAGTATTCTTCTCGAAAAACCCGAACCTGTCCACTTGACCACACTATCCGCTCGGATAGTGAAGACTCCCCCAGCGGCGGGGGAGTTTTTTCCCCAGGTGGTCTATTATGTAATTGGTGACATGTTTCTCCGCCACTGAATCTACGATGTGATAAAGGAGAATCAAAATGGACAAAAGAAAATTTGGCTACTATGTTTTTGGTGGGCTGCTGATTGGGGCACTCCTTGGACTGCTCTGGACAACGAACGGGAATGGCTTCCTCGGCATTTGGATTGGCGCACTCGCTGGCGCGGCTATCGGCTGGTTTGCGGCGGCCTATTTCCTGGAGAAAGCAACGGGAAAGAACAAAAGAAGGAGTGAAACTCATGCATGAAAAATCACCGACACTCTGGGAAATCGTCTCAAAAACAACCGTCATCCACACACTCACTTACTTTGTCATCGGACTGATTGCATTCAGTCTGTTCGACTATTCTGAGCGGTTCGCTGATCCTGCCCTGAGTTCCCTGATGAGGCCGACGGATGATCCACTGGTTCAGGCAGGCATCCTGTTTCAGCCGATCCGTGGAGTCCTCTTTGGGCTTGTCTTCTACCTGCTGCGCGATGTCCTGTTCCGACAAAAGAATGGCTGGTTGATCATTTGGATCACTCTAATTGTGATCGGTATGATCTCGACCTTCGGGACCGCACCGGGTTCGATCGAGGGCCTGATCTACACAAAAGCAGCCTATGAGGGTCTGTGGGGTGGACAGATCGAGGTCCTGTCGCAATCCCTCCTTTTCTCCATTCTCACCTGGTACTGGGTGAATCACACCGAAAAGAGATGGCTAAGCTGGGTGTTTGGCATTGTGTTCTTCATTGCCCTCGCTCTCCCGGCGCTCGGCTTACTGGCCCGCCAGATGATGTCGTAAGTGACAGACCCCAAAATGGCAAGGAAAACACTTTCCTATCTTCTATTTGGCCTGGGTGTGTTGCTCCTGGAAATGCACACGACCCTGGCCGTCCTGTGGCAGATTACAGGAGCCGCCGGCAGGATGTATCCGCTGAGTAGCGGGACGGTTCTCTACTATGCCCAGGGCTTCACCCCCATGCTGGGAGTCCTGACCCTGTTCATTGCAGGCCTGGTTTACGAAAAATAGGAGACGACCAGATGAGCCTGCCAACCTATTTCCCCGGCTGGATGTACCTCTACTTCGCAGGCTTTGGCTCAATAGCGCTCGTTCTGGTTGCCCTGGTCTTCTGGACCTGGATGAAAGTCAACCGGCTGGCGAACGGTTATCTACGGACGGCGCTGAAATGGAACATGGTCGGTTATATCTTCATGTTCAGCGCCTCGTGGTTTGCCTGCGGCATTGGCGCGGGACCGGGTAACTTGTTGAGCACTGACCTGTCCATGCATAATCCATTCCTGGCCACGATGGGGCCGTCTCCGGGATGTTCGCCTCCGTCGCCGGGCGGGCCTGTTTGCTGGTTGGACAGCGTACACTACTCGATGGGCTTGATTCAAGAAAAGGATGGCCCGACCCACATGAACAATAGACAATTTCCAGGTTTCAGATCACCCGGGGCTCAGGCACGTTATATGTGTGCTTACGATACCGTCATGGAAAAGTGGCCTGTTCCGTATCAAACATTGACAGTGTATTCTCAACTCGGAAAAACCCACATCATTGAATGTGGACTGGCAGGCTCTGCGCCCCTGATTTTTTTGTCTGGTTTTGGAGCCAGTTCAACGATGTGGGTACCCATGATCGAGAGACTCAGCCAGGCTCACCACCTCTTTGCCCTGGACACGATTGGCGATCAAGGCAAGAGTATCCTCAACCGCAAGTTGAGAGCGGCTTCCGAGTATGTACTTTGGCTTGAAGAGGTCATGCGCGAGTTGAAGTTTGAAAAAATCTCGATAGTAGGCTTTTCGCAAGGCGGCTGGATCGCAATGAACTTTGCCATTCATGCCCCGGAACATGTGGATCAACTCATTTTGATTTCTCCCAATGCCGGGTTTGTCCCTGTCAGCCCAAGGTTCTTGTTGCGCTTAGTGCGAATGGCAGTTTTCCCAACAAAATCAAACATTCATAATTGGGCTCGCTGGAATTCAACGGCCTGGGATTATGACAAACCGTATTTCCAACTGTTATTCGAACAGATGCGCGCGGGGATGAAATCAAAGATCTCCGGCGTTCTGCCCATCACCTTTACAGATGAAGAACTCAGCAGCTTGTCCATGCCCGTGTTGATGCTGGTCGGGGAGCAGGAAATCGTGAACGATGCGAAAGCCGCAATTCAACGAGGGCAGGCACTCGTCCCGGAATTTGAAGCGGAAGTAATCCCAAATGCGCGGCATATGCTTCCGTTTGATCAACCGCAGTTGGTGTGTGAACATATCCTGGAATTTCTCACCACCAAAAGGAATTGAAAATGACCACTAGACCTATCATCAGCCTCCTCCTGACGCTCATCCTCATCACAGCAGGTTGTACTTCAACAAAATCCATATCCGTCCAGGTTCCGGAACCGGATTATTGGCCCACGAACGGCTGGCAAAGTTCCGCGCCCGAAGCACAGGGAATGGATTCAGAACTGCTTGCTCGAATGTTGGAGGATATAGCTGCGAATGAAACCAACATCTATTCCATGCTTGTCATCCGCAATGGATATTTGGTGACGGAGGCCTATTTCCATCCTTACACGCGCGACACAAAAATGCACATTCAGTCCGTGACGAAAAGTGTGATCGGGATGCTGGTCGGAAGAGCGGTTGCAAGTGGATACATCAAAAATGATGAATTAAAGTTATCTGATTTTTACAGGGTGGATTTATTCGAGAATCCCGGCCAGCAAAAGGATTCCATCCAGTTGAAGCACCTGCTTTCGATGTCTTCGGGGTTGGATTGTCAGGAATTTTCTGGCTCTGGTCCCAGCATGGAGCAAACGGACGGATGGGTTAAATTCATGCTGAACAGACCCATGGTCGCCGCGCCGGGAGAAACCTTTGGTTACTGCAATGGCAATGCCCATCTATTATCAGCAATTATGGAAAAATCCACGGGCATGACCGCGCGCGAATTTGCCAATACTGAATTATTTCAACCATTGGGCATTCCAGCGGCGTCGCCAGGAGACTGGTGGAGCGATCCGCAGAATATCACAATTGCTGGTTATGGACTTCATCTCAGACCTGTTGATATGGCCAAGCTCGCTTTCCTATCCCTGAACAATGGGAAATGGGACGGAGAACAAATCATTCCCGCCCGCTGGGTCGCGGATTCCACAACTGAACACGTACAAAAGGAAGATGGCAGTGGTTACGGCTATCTCTGGACGGTGTACCCAGAGGCGGGTCATTATGCCGCGTTGGGGCTGGGCGGTCAGCAGATCCACGTGTATCCATCCCGCAACCTGATCGTGATCGCGACTGCCTCCCTGGAAGCCTATGCGGAAGCGCCTGAAATCGAGAAAATGCTCAGCGAATACATTCTGCCGGCCATCCAATCCGACGACCCGCTCGCCGAGGATCCGGAAGGGTATACGCGGCTGCAGTCTGCTATTGAAATGGCGGCGAACCCCGTTGAGACCATACCGCCGCTTCCGGCGGCGGCGCTGGAAAAGTCAAACCATGTTTACACATTTGAAGAGAATCCCTTCGGTTGGAAAACCCTGGAGTTTGTTTTCGAACCGGATGAAGAGTTCGCGCAAATTATTTTGGATGAAATCCCCCTTCGGATCGGATTGGATAACGTCTATCGTGCCTCTGAAACAGCGCAAGGCTACGAAATGTTATTACGCGGTCGCTGGGTGGATGAATCTACATTCGTGCTCCACTATCCCTACCCTCTGAGTGGAATGATGGTCCTGGGTGAATTGGGCCAATCAGAATTTCGGTTCAAATTCACTGGAGATAAATTGGAAGTAACTGTACAGCAACTTGTCTTTGGTGGAGAACCGATTGTTGTTGAAGGGATCAGAAGTACAAGTGAATCAGAATGACGAAAAGAAGAGCAAGATCCAGGAAAACACTGGCTGAGACATACCCACCCTCTGAACCCTGCCTGTGCGAAATCTGTTTGGGTTACTGCGCACGTCCCGGCTGGTGGACTGTGCAAGAAGCAAGCTTTGCACTGGATGCAGGATACGGCAATCGCATGATGTTGGAGATTGAGCCCGAATTGAGCTTCGGTGTGCTTTCCCCAGCGTTCAAAGGATGCGAACGATCTGTTGCAACAAATCAATTCGCGAACAAGGGTTGTACATTTCTCAAGAAAGATCGTTGTGAATTGTATGGAACCGGCCACCAGCCCCTGGAATGTCGCTTTTGCCACCACGAGCGCCGCGGGCTGGGACCCAAATGTCACAC
Organism: Anaerolineales bacterium; assembly: GCA_035720235.1. Classification (GTDB taxonomy): domain Bacteria; phylum Chloroflexota; class Anaerolineae; order Anaerolineales; family Villigracilaceae; genus Defluviilinea. The sequence continues at coordinate 13,593 of DASTOH010000201.1, forward strand.
AGACCTCGAAAGAGACTGGCAAACAACCGCCGGGCAGGCTTTGGTGGTACAGTGGATGCAGCAATCGGGCTTGGGTTTTCGTGTGTCCTTACGAGCAGCAGAATGTAGTTGTGGTCACCATGAAACGAAAGGAGCATAAACATGTCGACGAATAAAGACAACAATCCAATGCTGGAGCAAACAACACCTGCGGTCAGTCCAGGCAATTACAGTCCGGTAACTGTGTATATGAAAGATTCAATTGGCGCAGTCTTCCTGGGCATCTTCACTACGGTGTTTTTGATCGGCTGGATGCGGACGGAAGCTCGTTATCGCACATTATTAACTCAATGAACCGGTCTGCTGAAGAAATCCAAAAAATCCTTTCCACCTTCCGCTCTCCAGACCGAACCAACTACCCGGAGCTGCAGGGTTACTCCCGCGACGAACTGTATAAAGACTTTTTCGGCGGAGGCGGCTTATATCTGGCGGCCCGGATGGCTCGCACGTTGCAGCTGCAACCAGACGACAGGGTGCTGGACCTGGGTTGTGGCAAAGGGTCAACCTCCATATTCCTGGCGAAGCATTTTGGTGTACGCGTCACGGCTCTCGATCTGTGGACTTCCGAGGATTATCTCGCGCAAAAATTTTCCGCGCTGGGTTTTGCCGATCGCATCACAGCCATTCAAATGGATGCAACCCGGCCTCTCCCTTTCGACCCGGGTTATTTCGATTCGATCTTCTGCATGAATTCCTTTAATTTCTACGGCGGCAGTGTTGGCTTCATCCGGCATCTGCTCGAGCATCTGAAACCCGGCGGACAACTATGCGTTGGGTCAGAAGTGCTCACGTCCGAGTTCACCGCGGAACAGGTGGCAAATCCGCCTCAAGTCTACGCCTTCAGCCTGCCTGCCCCAAATGAACACGTCAATGTGTTTGAAGACGACTTCAAGAAACAGCACACGCCCGGCTGGTGGCGTGACCTGTTCCAGGCATCAGGCTTGCTGCAAATAGAATATTGTCAGGAATTGGAAGACGCGGATATCCTCTATGAAGAACTTGTGCGCTATGAGCACGAACATAACCTCGATCCATTCGATGTGCAGATATGCCTCGACCAGATCGAATGGGGACTCACCAACGAGCCGCGCAAGACATTGTTTGTTCTGACGGCGCGGAAACAGTAATAAAGTGAGCGGATCGGGTCGGCAGCTTCGAAATGTATCTGAAGTGGATGACAAAGGATTGGTGAGATACTTGAAAGAATTGACTTCTTTACCCATTGCACAGGGACGCACTGCAGAAGTATATGACTGGGACAGCGAGCATGTCCTAAAACTCTATCTTGAGTGGTGTCCGTCAGATTGGGTCGACTATGAGGCCCGGATTGCGCGTGCAGTTTATGAAGCAGGTGTTCCGTCTCCCGCGGCTGGTGAAATTGTTGAAGTGAACGGCAGGAGCGGGTTGATCTACGAACGCCTGGAGGGGATATCCATGCTTCAAGACTTGAATGCGCGCCCCTGGACCTTTCTGAAGCATGCCCGCGACCTGGCTGAATTGCATGTAAAGATCAACCAGCTCTCGATAGAGGAATTACCGTCATACAAAGATGGGCTGGGATATAGCATCCGTCGCGCGCCACATCTCAGCGACGATCTGCGTGCGAAAGCCCTGGCATTGCTCGAGACCCTTCCGGATGGCAGCAATGTCTGTCACGGTGATTATCATCCCGGGAATGTGCTCATCACAAAACATGGACTGGTTACCATCGATTGGATGACCGCGAAGGCTGGCAGTCGCTGGGCGGATGTTTCGCGGACAAGCCTGCTTTTGAGCATTGGGGCAAAAAGCGCAGGCACGCAAGTCAGGCTGGCTGTCAGAATACTGGTTGGGCTTTTTCATCGCCGATACCTTACCCGCTATAAAGCACTTACCCCAGATTCGGGAGAGGAGCTGAATCGTTGGACGCCCGTCACAGCGGCGGCACGATTGCATGAGGACATCGCCCCTGAACGAGAAGCACTGATCCGGATGGTGGCGGAAGGGTAATGTTTTCGTGAGGAAACGAGACAGGAGCGGCTTTTGGAGTCGCTCCTGTTTTTTGCCCTCAAGCAAACATGTCAATGCGGATTTTTCCGTGGGTCTTCCCGGACTTCCAGCAGATGCTTGCGGAGGAATTCAATTTGATCCGAGATCACTTGTTTGCGGTATTCCGGGCGGTAGATGTCGTAGTGGGCAAACGGGTAGCTCTTCAGCTCTCCACGAGGCGCTTTTTCAACCAACTCAATGGTATTCTCGCCCAGACTCTCCCGATCAAACTCCCCCACACACACCAACAGCGGCATTTTTAGCTGGGGGGCCCAATCGCTTGGCTTATATCTCATCATCTCAAAGAGCGCGCGCGGGGCAACTTCATTGCGCCAGGTTTTACTATCCATACCTTCGATCACCTGCACCGCTTGCGGACTCGCCATTACTGCCAGTTCACCTGTATTGCCTACCGCACGGATATAGTAAGGAGGCTGACCCAACCAGCCCCGAATCGTGTCTTTGACCATGGCTCCCAGAAGTTTACGAGTCATGTCGGCGGAGCGGCCCTCCACCTTTTTTGGGAAACCATTAAAAGGCACCTGGGCTACTACGGCCGCGATGCGGGGGTCGCTGGCGGCGACAGTCACAACGTGTCCTCCACCGAATGAAGTTCCCCAAAGCGCGATGCGGTCCGGGTCGATGCCTGCCTGGCTGCGAGCAAAGCTCACCGCCGCATGGAAATCCGCCAATTGCTCCTGAATGCGGATCACCTGGCGCGGTTCGCCCTGGCTCTCGCCAAAGTTACGGTAGTCGAAAGTCAGCGCCATGAACCCGGAAACTGCGAATGCCTGAGCATTGGCGACGATGGAAGGCGTATCCTGGGTGCCGCCGAAACCGGTGCCCATCACCACGCAAGGCTGCATGCCGGTCGAATTGGCCCTGCGGTACAGATACCCGATGCATTCCACCCCTCCTGATAAGAAAGACACCCGGGTTTTTTCAATCTGTTCAGTCATGGTTAATCCTTTCCTTTCCTAGGAAATTGATCTCGAAATCATTCCCTCGCATTTATGTTTGGAATTTTGTCTGGAGGATTCTCTCCATCAGGTCAATGATCCATTTTTTTAGTTTTTTCAGATCGAGCCTGGGACGGTCAGAATACGCCAGGTGGATTTCCTGAAATGCTCCAAGTAATGCCACAGCAGAGAATTCCGCGTTGGTCACCTGGAAATCGCCTGCAGCCTGGCCTTGTTCGATCAGACGGATAAAGACCGGTGTGATCTGTACCACACTTTCCCTGACCACCCGCGTGTGCATCGCTTCGAATGTTTCTGAATGGATCGTTTCCGCTATCGACGGATTCTTCTGCACGAGCTGGAAGTTATATGACATGTAATCGAACAACTTCTGCTTGGCGGTCCTTTTCGGATCGGTCAAAATATTTCGGTACGCGTCCAGCAGCGACTCAGCCACTCTGGCGATGCAGGCCTCGAAGACTTCCTCCTTGGAGCGAAAGTGATGGTAAAAACAGCCTTTCGCCACACCTAATTTCGTGATAATGCTTTCAACGCTTGTCCTTTCGTAGCCGTTTTTCAGGAAAAGCTCAATCGAAGCAGCCACAATCTCGCTCTTTCGCTCAACAGGTTTCTTTACGGTTCTCATCTTTACGCTTCCTGTCCTATTCAACTCAACCGAAGTGCTATCAACAACTCCAGGATAACTTCATTATACTACAGACCGACCGTCGGTCTGTAGCCTACGAAGCTTCACATAGCTACGCAGGATGGCCAGGCAGCTGGAGTGATCACACAGGCAAGTTTGGTGTTCTCTGAATTTGACATGTTTTCAGAAACCCCCTTTTTAGTTCATTTCATTGGATTGCCCAGAGAGCGGCCTGGTGGCCGCTCCTATTCGTTGGGCAGAATGAATGCTGGTTAAGGATGAAGCGGGTTTATATCATCAAATAGACTAATACCGTCGTGATGTCTAACAGGGCGTGGATGACCATAAAGTACGGTAAAAGTGACGGCCGGATCTTGAGAACGAGCCCTGTGAAGAGGGCAAACGGCAAAAACATTCCTGACCGCCAGAGCATAAAGCTGCCATCAAGGATCAATGGCAGGAACATATGTTGCGCGGCGAGGAAGAAGGATGCGATGAACCACGAACCCCATCCGTTTTTAAGCTGAGTTTCAAGCCGCGGCATCACGTAGGCAAAATAGTTTGGCAATTCGGCAAAGGCAATCGTGAGTGGAAAGAGAAAACTCAATACGAACGCCCACGTTGGTAGAGGGCGAAACAGCATATACGTGGGGGTCATGGCATCACCGAAGAGTGCAATGGCGAGCGGGTCCTTCAGTGCAGCAGCGATAGGCAAGCCAATGAGGCTCGCAACAAAGAACCACAGCAAATCTGTTTTGAACGTTGCGCGCGAAAAGCGTATGACTTCGAAATAGCGTTTGCCTTCTGCCTTGAACAAACGAACCAGCAAATAAACGGACGCGATATTTGTAAAGATCCCGACAAACATCCACCACCTCGCTGATTCGTCCCACGCGGAGGCATTGCCGGCCGCGGCAAATATCAATGCGATCAGCGCTTGAAAGGTGAGGAACAGCACGGAACGCGAGATGAGCATGAGCCAGGGATGCGAGATGGTGGCGGTTGCCGGGCGTGAGACCGGCATTGCCTGGGGACTGGATGCGCTTGTTTGCATGGTTTTTTCCTTTCGATGTTATCAAACTGTGCCAATAGAATTTGGCCCCGACGCGTTTGTTTTTAACAAAATGACTCGCTCGTCACTGGGGGAGGCTTTACGATCCGAGTGGATAGGTGGATTTAGAACAATCCGTATAATACGTGAAACACAACATCTGTCCAGAAGTGGACTCCCGCAGCAGCAACCAGTCCATCTTTCATGTAGCGTTCCCCTGCAATGAGTCCAATGAGTCCGTTCAGGAGGAAGACCTCACCCAAAAGCACAGGACTCAGTTCGGCCGGGGAGGAAACGCCGGTCAGAACGAGGACAGTTCCAAGGTGTCCAGCGCCGAAAGCCAGGGCAGCAATCACGTTGGCGACCCAAAGGGACAATGCGGTCGTCCTGCCAGTGAAGCGTTTGAGCAGCCAGTTAAGGAGCAGTCCCCACAGGCCGAAGACAAATCCACGGAACATGATCTCTTCGCCAATGCCCGCGCTGATGGAGGCAAGAATGGATGATGGAAAGGCGGGGTGTGGGAAGCGTCCGAATCCATTGATCGGGGCAAACAGAAGATCGCCGATCACAAGCAACACGCCACAAATCAAACCGAGCAGGAGCGGGATGATGAACCAGCGCCGCCAGCTGCCATCTTCACTGAAGATGCCCGGCAATTCGAGTTTGCGCGCGAACCAATATCCCACCAGGCCCAGCAGACCATAAACGACAATGACGATGCCGGCATTGGCGAGTCCCAGCACAGCGTTGGAGACTCCCATGTCGGGCATGGGGACGCTCGCCATTGCGGTGATTTGATCGATGAAGAACACATAGAATAGGAACGCGCTCAGGGCATATGCGATCAGCAACCCGAAGAACACCGTGAGTTGTTTACGATTGTTCATGATGAAGCTCCATTAAGCAGGGAGAGCCTGTACCGCGGCCGCGCCTACAATCTCACCGTCTTTCAGGTGGATGACCTTCTTCCCGTAGTGGGTCGATTCCTCCGAGTGGGTGACCATCAGGACGGTAATACCTTTGTCTTTGTTAATTTTCCGCAAGAGTTCCAGGATCTCTTTACCGCTCTTGCTGTCCAGGTTGCCAATCGGCTCGTCGGCAAACAGAATTGCGGGGTCATTGATCAGAGCCCGGGCAATCGCGGTTCTCTGCTGTTCCCCGCCGGAGAGTTCCTTGGGGGTATGGTGCCTGCGTTTCAGAATCCCAACAGTTTCCATCAACTCCTCGGCCTTTTTGAGGACATCCTTCTTCTTTTTGCCTTCCAACAACGCCGGAAGCATAATATTCTCTTCCAGAGTCAGGTTGTCGATCAAATTGTAGGCTTGAAAGACAAAGCCAATGTCGTTTCTTCGCATCCGGCTTTCGGCCTCATCGTTGAGCATCTGCATCTCAACGCCGTTGACGCAGACCGAGCCGGAGCTGACCTTGTCCAAACCGCCCATGAGATAGAGCAGCGTGCTTTTCCCGGAGCCGGAAGGGCCCATGATGGAAATGAACTCGCCCTTTTCCACCTCCAAATTGACGTTTTTCAGCACTTCAACCGCGGTCTCAGCCAGTTGAAAAGATTTGTAAACGTGTACGACTTCAATGATGTTATGCATGGCGGCCTCTCCTATTCGTATTTGATCGTTTCGATCAGGCTTAGTTTTTCACTTCTGAGGATGGGTACAAACGCGATGGCAAGCATGGCCAGGATTCCTACCACGCCCATGATGGCCATTTCCTTGACTGCCAGTTGAGGGATCACCTTGCCCCACATCAGGCTGACGGTTACAGGTATGGTCGAGGACATCACCAGTGTGCACAACACGCCAAATCCGACTCCCAGGATGCCCATGGCAATGGATTCAGTGATCAACATCCGGTTCAGACCCTTTTTGCTCATCCCGATACAGCGCACCATGGCAAAGTTCCGCTGTCTTTCAATAAAGCTGACAGCCAGGTTATTGACGATACCGATGATGCCAACCAGCAGGGCAAAATACCCGTAGCTGCTAATGGCATTGAAAATCGCGAAGACCTTGTCGGCATTGGCCGATGTCCATTCCTCATGAGTGAAGATCTCCATAACGTCCTTATTCATGACCCTCAGGATATTGTTTCGTAATTCGTCTGCATCCTTTTGCGCCTTGATGTAGACGAAGCTATAGTCAGATACGCCCATATCCTCCCGGTAATTATTGGCCGAAATAAAGGCTACGTGGCCTATGCCCAAGTTGGTTTCCACAAAACCGGTGATCGTATAGGGAACTTCCTGGCTGCCAAACTTGATGAGCATCGTTTCGCCCAGTTTCAGGTTCAGTTTTGACTTCAGCACATTGGTTGTGATGACATACTTCCCTTTATCAAGGTTGGCCAGGGCTGCGCGGTTCGCATCCAGTTGATCCACCGAGTTGAAGTCGAAGAAATCTTCATTCTCGATTCCGCAGAGGACGTTCAGGAATGTTTGATAATTGACGAGCTCAGCATGCGTCTCGTAACTTCCCGCAAAAGACTCCACACCTTCCACCTGCGCCAGCTTCGCCAGGCTTGCTTCATCCGAGTGCCGGAGCACCAGGCGAACATCGTAGGTTTGCCTTTCGAACGCCTTGCGCAGGTCAGCGCCCATGGTGTTGAACAACGAGACCATGAAAGCTACGATCGCGATGGCTACCGAGAACAACTGGATATTGTTCATCAGGCTGCGGTTGTCACGGATATTTCTCAAGCCCAGGACGATCTCGTGACTCAGAAAAGGAGTCTCCTCGACCAGCCTTGAAGCATGATGGGTCAGGAACGGCACGAGTGGGATCAGCCCAATCAGCGCTCCAGTGGCCAATACGCCGCCGACCACCATTCCGATAAAGTTGCTTCCCAGGAACTGCGGTACGAAAGCGCAGGCTGCCAGAAGGAGGACTCCGGCGATCCACCAGGAGGTCTTACGGCCCTGTTTCTTGCCCAGGTCATTCAGGATAATGTTCTTGATGGGGGTGTTGGTTAATCGAAGGATGGGGAGAATTGCAGTCAGGGTTGTGATGACGACAGCTGCTCCAACCGCCAGGAAAATCTCCCTCACTCCAAAAACCACGGCGGTATTCAAAAGGGCTTCGTCGACAGTGGTATACGAATACTTAATGTACTGAATTACGCCGAAACCAAGAATGCAACCTATCAACCCTCCGACAAGCCCGAGGCCGGCGCTTTCCATGATGAGGATGAGGTTGATCATCCGGCGGGTACAACCGATGCTTCTCAACGTTCCCACAATCGGGATGCGTTCCAGCGTTACCAGGTGAAAGGCAGTGTAGATGATAAAAACGCACATGAACAAAACTGTGATTGTTGAGAGCCGGAACGGCATGACGTAATTCTGGGTTTCCGCATCGATCACGGCATCATTGACCCCATATTTCACTTCATATCCTGTAAAGTCTCTGGTCAGCCTTTCTTTCATGGCCGCAACTTGAGAGCTGTCTTTCAGTTTCAAAAATACGAGATTGGAGTTACCGCCGAAGATCTCGGAAATCGTGTCTTTTGGCGCGAGCATGTAGCCGCCATCGGCCAGTTCCCTCAGGAACAATCCCCTGGGCTCACTAATCCCCACAATCTTGAAGTCATATTCGGCATTGTTCAATTCAAGTTTTATGACGTCATTGACCTTGAATTGATACTCGTTTGCATAGGCTCGGCCGACAACGATGTTGAAGCCTTCCCAGTCCTCAAAGCTCCCATCGCTCAGCGTGACGGGATTGAACTGGTTGAGCTCATCCATATTCACCCCCAGCAGGGTGAAATAGTGCATTTGCTCCAGGCTGGGCATGTACAGGGCTTTTTCCCTGATGAATTGGAAAACGTATTCAAAAGAATCTGCATAGCCTGACAGCAGTTTCTCGGTGTCAATCCATTCTTCTGCGCCGACGGTCTCTTTGGTAGAAACGTAGAGATCGGAATTTCCGCTCCAGCGCACATCGGCGTCGTACACCTTCTGCCTGACAGTCTGCGAAAAGCTTTCATTCGCAAAGATCAGCGCCGCCGAAACCGCAATGGAAAACAGCACCAGGAATGTTCTGGCCTTTCTCTCGATCAGGCTTTTCAAAAACGCTTTGATGATTTCTCTCACAGTCGCCTCCAGATCTTCGCGCAGCAGTCAGGTCCCAAAGCTCGGATATAGTCACAGTATAGTTTTCCATCAACCAAAGCACCCTTGCCGATGGGGGAGTCTCTACTATCCGAACGGATAGTCCAAACTGCTGCCCGTAGGGACGGCGTGCTTCGCTTGTGTGTCCAGGTGGACAGGTAGCTACGTCAAATCCCAAATCAGCCAACCTGAAAGAGGAACAATACATTCGTAAAATCCATCAACCAGTGCGCAACGATGAGCGGCGGCAAACGACGAATACGCAGGTATGCAAGCTGCATGGCGATGGTCAACGGAACGAAGGTGATGAACATATACAACCCGAACTGGAAACCAGCCAGCATCAGGAAACTGTGCTGGATCGCAAAGAAGAAGGAAACGATCGCCACCGACAGCCAGGTGGACTTTGTCATGGCAATCAGCCGCGGCAGGGCATAGCCGTTATAGGTCATTTCCTCGGTCGCGGACCAGAGCGGCCACCAGAGGATCCGGCTGTAGAGCAATGCCAGCAATGGCAGGGTGCGAATGTAGGTGTTTTCGGGAAAGACCGGGTTGAGCTGCCCGTAGGCGATCAGCATCGCCAGCATTCCGCCGCCAAGAATCGTCACGGGAAAGATGATGATAAAGAGTCCCAGCCCGCGCGGGATATCGGTCATCAGCTTGCTTTTCACGATGCCGATCAGGTCGAGCAGGCGAATGCCCTCACGCCTCGTCAGCCAGAGTAAAAGCCCCAGGCAGCCGAAATCCACCAGTGTGCCGTAAACAGGCCACCAATTACGGACTTCGACCGCAGGATCCTGGACACTCAGCCCCCTGAGAATAAGAAATGTAATTCCCTGGGCCAACAGAAGGAAAACCGAGCGCGCAACAAGCATCAGCATGGGGCCGTAACGCGGGATGCGTCCCTCGCCAACGCGGGATTGGAGCACTTCAGAAGAATTGAGAACCAGTGTGGTCATCTGTGTATCTCCTGTGGAATATGGTTATGAATATGTCGTTTCAGGCGCGCATTTTGACTGAAACAGACGTATGAACATCGATACTATTGGTAACGAAGGTTTTCTTATCCTTCTTGCACTGCTTCCAGATCACTTCGCGCGCGGTCGAAACGGCAGCAGGCAAACCGCCGCCTGGGAATACCCAGTGCCCCACCATCCAGAAGTTATCCAGGCCCGGCAGTGTCCTGGGGATGGTAGTCATGGCCTGTTCCGGAGTCAGCTTCCAGCCGGTGATGCTGCCCTGCCAGTTGCCGGTAATGCGCTCAAAAGTCAGCGGGGTGGCCACATTCACCATCTCCACATCCTTCGAGATGCCGGGCCAGACCTGCTCCAGGGCTTTGAGATAAGCCTGTGCCACGCAGTCCTTCTCGGCTTCGTAGGCTCTCCGGTCGTTCTCAAATGACGTCCAATGTTCGTGGTTCGTGAAGATCGCCGAAGTCAATACCGTCTTGCCAGGTGGAGCAAAGCTGGCATCATGGTTGTGGACGCGTACACCGATCCACGTATGCTTTTCCCCCGCGATGGTCACCGGCCGGGGCAGCTCGAAGGCGTTCCCTTCCACCGACAAGGGCACATCCGGGAAGGTCCGGTTGACACCCGCGCTCACGAAGAGCATCGAATGAAAAGGTTGCCATGTTTCGTATCTCTCCCGGATTTGCCTGTCCGTGAACTCTCCACCCAGCAGTTTGAAGATCGTGGTGTACCCGTCACCTGCTGAGATGACCACGTCGGCCCGCTGCTCGCTTCCGTCCTGCAACTGGATCCCGACAGCGCGTCCGTTTTCGACCAGGATTTTCTCCACCGGGGCGTGGTACCGCACCTGCCCGCCCAACTGTTTGTAGCGCTTTTCCAGAGTGAGCGCCAACGGAAGCGATCCGCCGACCGGATAGTCGGCCTGCCTCTTGTGCATAAAGCCCAATGTGGAAAGGACCATATAGAAGACGGAGAATTCTGGGGCGTAGACCGTGTTCAGAGCATCGCGAATTAGCTGGCTCTGGAATCGTCCTGCCAACTCCCCGACTGTTAACTTGGTCCACTTCTGAATGCCTCCCAGAAGTGGCATCATACTGATGATAGTCTTTATCCAATCAAATGTGCTGGCTTCGTACCGCAACTTCTCGGGCGGCTTGAAGCGGATGCCGAGACGCACACCCTCAACCAACTCGCGGATGACCGGGGCATCCTGCGGAGAGATCTCCAGCAAATGTTTTTCGAGTCGATCCGGGTCGCAGTAAAAGCTCACGGTCCGCCCATCCTTACCGTGGTAAACACCATAGCTTTCGAGCGGGATGAATTTGCGACCTTCGAGCAGGCAGACTTCATTCCAGTAGCGGTGCAGATGGATGCCTGGCCCGGAGCCGGTCAACCAATGGACACACACATCCACGAGGTAGCCTTTGCGCCTGAAAGCTGTCACCAGCCCACCCGGGATTTTGTGCTGCTCGAAGATGCGCGTCTGGTAGCCGTTCATCTGCCCGTAGATGCCGGCGCATAAGCCAGCTACCCCGGCGCCAATGATGAGGAGGGATTTCTGGGACATGATTGCTTTGACTCCTTTTCAAGGAACTTATAATGACACCTTGCTTCCCACATTGGATGGGTTTTCACCATCGTAGCCCACACACAATAAAAACTCCCTCGCTGATGGGGGAGTTTTCACTATCCGAATGGATAGTATGCCTGAATGGAGAGGTTATTGCTCCTCTCCATTGCGCTTATCCGCATCTGATTCTTCAAAGCAAATGACAGAGACCAGCGGAATGACAAGACTGCCAAGGCGGGAAATGACCCCGTAGACCGCTGCCATATCGGGTAGTTTCCCGCGCAGTATGGTTTCGTCATCGCAGGTACTCTCCTGCATGTGCAATTCTCCAAACCAATCCGACCAATTCGGATCTATTTTTCCTTTGACGTGAATTTCAGTCTGGTACATCGTATATTCTTTTTTTACTTGTGCCATTCAAGGCTGACGCTGGTCCCCAGGCCCGGCTGGCTGCGGACCTGTAACTGGGCGTGAATGGCTTCGGCACGCTCACGCATGATGCGCAGGCCCAGGTTGGTTGGCTTGACGCAGGCCGGGTCGAACCCGACGCCATCATCTCTGATTTCCATCTGAACATGGCCCGCCTCAAGCCGGACCTTAATCTCGACCCGGGTTGCACGAGCGTACTTGACCACGTTGTTCAAGCTTTCCTGGGCGATCCGATAGATCTCCACCTTGACATCACAGGGTATCTCGCAATCGCCCACCACGTCGAGGTCAATCGGCAGACGTTTCCGTCCCATTACGGCCTCGCCGAGCTGCCTCAGCAAGTCGGGCAAACGCGCCTGGTTGAGGGCGGCCGGGCGCAGTTCGAAAAGCAGCGTCCGCATCTCGGCCAGCGCGCCGCGGGTCAATTGGCGCAGTTCCTCCGTGGACCTGTGCGCTTCCGCCTCATCCATCTCCCATAAGTCTGGCAGCACTTCGGCAATCAGACTGGCAGCGAAGAGAGTTTGGGTGACAGCATCATGCAGTTCACGCGCCAGGCGGTTGCGTTCGGCGACAATCGCATCTTCAACAGCCCGCGCCATCTGGGCCTCACCGGCTTGCTGAAATTCCATGGAATCGGGCAGAATGGACGTTCGCACCCAGGGTTGGAGGGCCCCGCCTCGCAGGTCATAAACTCTGCTCCAGGAAGCCATGGCCCCGTAATCGGTTGGAGATGGCAGGCTGTATTCTTTTTGAGGGAGAAAGCCATTGGATCCTGCAAAAGCCCGGGTGCTGGAGCGGACTGCACGGTCCAGGACAAAACTTTCGGAGTTGGAGGAGGCTGGGAAGTGGTTCATGGCGATTTCGTGTGTTTCGTGGCGACCTTTCCGTGTTTGCTGTACCTACTTTATCAAACCGGTGGATAAATCACATCCTCCAACAGGATTAATTGCGGGGATTAAAACAGCAAGCTATCGCGGATGAACGAAGAAGATGCAGGAATTTCGTCCTAGCAGCTTGTCGGAGAGCAATACTTCAGGGTGGAAAACGCCCATTCGAACCGCCAAGAGCGCCAAGAACGCGAAGCTTAAGGGGTTTTTCTTAGCGATCTCCCCGGCACTTGCGCCCGGGGCAAGTGTCGCGAACTTCGCGATGAGAAATGCGATGTTGACCAGGTTCTCCGACAGCCTGCTAGCAGAGTAAGTCGGATTGCCAATCCGACCTACTTAACTCCTGGCAGAGAGGAAAACTGCAACACTACGCCTAATTTGGGGTTATATAGTGGGGCAGTCTGAGGAAGATAGGCTATCCTCTGGTATAGGAAATTGGACATGCCGTATCAGGTATTATCTACAAAGTTATATATCCCACCGATCCATTCCAGCCTGGTTCAACGACCAAGGCTGGTACAGATTCTCGAAAACGGATACCAGTCTGGAAAACGCGTCACACTTGTCTCCGCGCCGGCCGGTTTTGGGAAGACCACCATCATCCGCCAATGGATCACGGCGACAGAGTTGGGGAAACCATTCGGCTGGCTCTCGCTGGATGACGGCGATAACGACCCGGTCCGTTTCCTGATCTACCTGGTTTCAGCCATTCAAAAGGTCAATGCAGAGATCGGGAAGACCATCCTGGCAGCACTGAACTCCTCGCAAATTCCACCGCTGCTTGATCTGGTGGAAACATTGATCAACGAGATTTCGTTCGAGGCAAAGCCCTTTCTGATCGTTCTGGATGACTACCATCTGATCAAAAAAGTGGACGCGCATTCAGCTCTGCAATTGTTACTGAAACGCCAGCCCGAGGCATTGCATTTGGTCGTCATTACACGCGAAGACCCTCCGTTTTCACTTCCCAGGATGCGTGTCCAGGGGCAGATCACGGAAATTAGAGAGCGGGATTTGCGCTTTACCCTATCGGAGGCGCAGGCATTCCTGGCGAGAACCATGGGACTGGATCTTTCGGCTCAGGATGTCGGCAAACTGGAAGAGCGCACGGAAGGCTGGGCGGCAGGGATGCAGTTAGCCGCATTGGCACTGGATGAACTCTCCAACGATGAAGAACGGCGGGCCTTCATCGAGGCTTTTACCGGAAGCAACCGGCTGATCGTCGACTACCTCATTAGCGAGGTTTTACAGCGCCAGGCTGAAACGACGCGCCAGTTCCTGTTACGCACCTCGATCCTTGAGCGTTTCAACGCCGAACTATGTGACCGGGTCGTGTTTGGCAATGGCGGGGAAGGCAACAGCCAGTCGGTTCTGGATATCCTGGAGCAGGGCAACATGTTCCTGGTGCCGCTGGACAGCCAGCGGCACTGGTATCGTTATCATCATCTCTTCAGCGAGATGCTCTTTCATTCCCTGCGCCGCTCCTCACCCGAACAGATTCCCGCACTGCACCGGAAAGCCAGCGAATGGTTCGAAGCCGAAGGATATATCCCCGAAGCGATGAAGCATGCCATCGCAAGCAAGGACTGGGATTTTGTGGCAGCCTTGCTTGACCGTCAGGCTTATTCGATGGTGATCCAGGGATTTGGAAACCTGGTGATCGAGTGGTGCCGCGAGATTCCCAAAGCTTACATGGAAAAATCGCCGAACCTCTGTATCTATGATGCCTGGGCGCTTGTACTGACTTTTCGCAACGATTTCCTCGAGGCTGTCGAGGAGAAGCTCCAGATGGCCGGGCGAGCGATTGAAAAACCAGATCTTCCTGCCTATGCCCAGGTAGGACAGGGTGGAGTCCGTGTGCCTTATAAGGACTGGGTAGCCGGTCATATATGCGTGATTCGCAGCCAGATTCTCCTGGCACTCTTTAATAACTTCGTCGATCCTCAGGCATTAATTTCCCTAAGCCTCAAAGGCTTGGAACTGCTGCCTGAGGTGGAACTTACCTTCCGGTCAACCTGTAGAATCAATCTTGCCATTGCCGAATTGATGCAAAATAATGCAGCTGGCGCCAAAAAACCACTCCAGGAAGCCCTGGAGTTTGCCCTGGAAGCGGGCAACATTCTGGGTGTCGTGACGATTATCGTCTACCAGGCGCGGCTGGCGTACTATATGGGACAACCTGACCAGGCAGCTTCTCTCTGCCGGCAGTGGAAAACGAGGTTTGCGGAGATGACTAGCGCTTCTGCCGCAGAGGTCCCGGCGACGCGCGGACTGGATATTATGTTAGGTCTCATCCTCCTGGAGCGTAATCAATTGGAGGAATCAGAACGTCTGTTCGTCCGAGCACTTGAACTTCTGGGCTGGGCCTCCTGGATCGAGCTTCACGGTTTCATCATGCTGGCGCGCCTGCGCTACCTGCGAGGCGATACCACCGGTCTACAGGAAACCCTTGAGCGGATGAGCAGGATGGGGCCTCAACACGCCGCCTGCGCTGAGGCGTATGATGTGTTGTACGCTGTAAAAAGAATGCCGGATGATCCAAAAGTGCGTTCTAGGGCGGAATCTTGGACAAATACGCATGTTCTGAATTCAGGTGTCGGTTTTGCGTTGGGGATCGGTCCCTATCACTGCGATACGGAGTATTACATTAACATCGCCTGGGCACACGTTCAGATTTCACTTGGGAATTTCCAGGCTGCCTCCAGTTTTATTATCTTCGCCCTCGAAAATGCCAAAGAACAAGGATTGGCCTTCCGCGTCATCGAACTCTCTATTGCCCTAGCCTTGGTATATGCTGGGCAAAGTAATCCCGCGGCCGCCCTGAATGAACTGGAAAAAGCTCTGGAAATTGGCGAACGGTATGGGTATGCCCGGGTTTTCGACGACAGCCCCGAACTCGACAGGCTGCTCCAGAAATCTGCAGAGGGAAAAATCCATGGTCAATATGCCAGACAATTATTGACATCCTTTCACGCAATGCGCGCCAACAGGAAGATTGCCGGAACAGCCTCAATGGAGGAGAAGCAGCATCCCGACCTGGTTGACCCCTTAAGCGAGCGTGAGCGGGAAGTCCTGCGGCTGTTGGCGACTGGTTTGCCACCGGCCGAGGTGGCTAAAAAGTTGTTCCTTTCTCCGTTTACACTCAAAGCCCATACCCAGAACATCTACACCAAGCTGGGTGTTCACAGCCGCATCGAGGCCATCAACAAGGCGCGCGAGATGGATTTGCTCTGACCTTCCAACTGTGACAAATATTTCCATCGTCGAGCTACCAAAAACTCCTGCAGCCAGTGGAGTCTTTACGAGACCTGCTCGGTAATAGCCCAGATCTCAGATTAGGACGCAGACACTTGCACCTGCCGCAAGTGCAGGTGTAAATGCTGATGACGCTGATTCAGGAAAAACATCTGCGTTTGTCAGCGCGTGAAGCGTCAGCTTCTCCAGGATCATTTAGCTTCGCGCGTAATACGTTGCGGCGTCCGAGATCATCAACAACAGTGGCATATGCCACATGTACACAAACCCCGCGGCTCGGTCAAGCACCTGGCTGTTGACCACATCCTTGATGTACATGATAGCGTTCGGATTGAGCACGAAGATCAGTGGCGTGAAATGGCACAAGCAGAAGCATACCCAGCACGCGCAACCAGTCGAGATCATGGCGATGTTCGTGTGAAGATGACATGCTGTTGAGTGCCTTTCCTAAAAGAGTAACGGCCTCAATAATCAAAGCGCAACAACAAAAATGGAACAACCAGAAGAATTGGACTCCAAATCGTATACCAACCCATCGAGGGGCAAATGAATAACAACCAAAGACAGGTGCCCATTAATCCATAACGAACCGCGATGCCTTTTGTCAGGATGAGCATACCTACAGTCAATTCAAATATCACAACAAGCGACGTAATCACTGTTGCATATGGAAGGGCAATATTAAGCAGCAACCAGCGATAGAAGCCGAAGAAATTGATATCCGCGAAAGCGCGATAGAAATCAGGGTTAGGCAGTGTGATGAATAAGTTGAACAGACTGCTGGCAATGAAAAATAAGCCCCAGAGAATCCGCCCGATGTTGGCGAAACTCATGGGAATGGCCAGGGGTTGGGAGGAAAATAGAAGGGTCTTCATGAGACACCTCAGACTTTCTTGGCACTCTTTGCCCGTTCCGTCATCATGGCCAGGAGCTTTCCCATCTGCACCCGGAAGTGATAACTGACCCAGAGCTGGAATCCGTTGCTCAAGTCAGGAGTAAGAACTGGCGACGTTTTTCCAACTTGCCTTGCTAGTTTTCTTCCCACGACCACAGGATCCGCCATCATTTCAGGTGGGACGCCCAATCCGGAGGAAGATTTCGTGCGCGTCAATGGCGGGTGCATGACGTTGAAAATGATTCCCAGGGAGGCATATTCCAGAGCAAGGGTGCGCGTCAGCGATTCGATCGCGCCTTTCGTGGAGGTGTAGCCAGTCATGCCGGGAATGCCGGTGTAACCGACGCCCGAACTGAAGTTGTGGACCACGCCGTATCCCTGCTTCTTCATGACTGGCAATACGGCGCGGATCATGTTGAGATAGCCGTAATAGTTCACTTCAAATTCGCGGCGGATGTCATCGATGGAGCGCTCTTCGAATGGGATGAATAGCGCCAGACAGGCGTTGTTGATCAACACATCCACCCTTCCCCATTTCGAAAGGACCTCATCGATAACAGACTGAATCAGCTCAGGGCAGGTCACATCACATCGAAACGGGAGAAGTTTTGGGGAAGGTTGATTGAGATTGTCAGTTGCTAAATCAAGCGCGGCAACGCGATCTCCCACTGCCAGCAGGGATTGGGTCATGGCCAGTCCAATCCCATTATTGGCGCCGGTGATGATAATGATACGTGATGGATTCTGTGTTGGCATCATGCCGCCTCTCTAGATAGGTTGTAATTCTGCAGGCAAAGGCTGGTTTGTGATCCACGCTCTGATCATTCGATTGAACAGGTCCGGAACTGTGATGTTCCAGTTATGTTCTTCAGCCAGTGAAAGTTTGCGGGAGTGTGACGCCAGGAAGCCCTTTGCTGTTGGAATAGCATTTGCAATATCACGCACTGATTGGCGCATAACGCCATATTCCTTTTTCCCGGCCACTACTAACGTGGGAGCGGTGACACGTTCCAGCCCTTCCGGCAAGCGGAACCGCTGGTTCTCGACCGTGACATGCGCAAACAGCTCGCCCGTCAGGTTCTGAAAATCCCTTTTGAACTGCGAATAATATTTTTCGGGAACTCCTGCGCTGTATTTCATGTTGAGGCGGACCCACCAGTCGAGATTCTTGAAAGGTTCCACAAACCATTTGATAGAGAAAGCGATCAACCCGGGACTCAGCAGGCTCGCGCCGGGAATGGGACGGACAAGAGCGCTACTGATGATGGCATGATCGATGAGTTCGGGATGAAGTGCTAGCAAAGCCAGCGTGACCTGGGCGCCTGCAGAAAGGCCCACCACATGAGCCTTGCCGTCATGGGCGCGGGTTCGGATCAATTCCGCCACGCGGCATGCACTGTCCTGGATGCTGAATGGCTTGATCGCCGCGTTCTGACCGTGTTCCGGCAGGTCGGGCACGAGGATGTGATAATCGGGAAACGCCTCCAACTGCGGCTGCCACATCCAGCCACCTCCACCACCGCCATGCAAGAAGACGATGGTTGGCGCTGAGGTGGGACCATGTTCATGCACGAACAAAGACATTGTCCTTTTCCTTTTGTATGTCCATTCCTGCCATGTTAGCCTCCCTGTGCCGTGCCTTCGGCGCGGTCTTTGATGCCCAGCATCATGCCGCGCATCATGATGAACTCGCCGGGCCGGATGACATCCCACAACAAGCCTTCCATCGCGCTGCGCGAGCGCAGGACGAGGCGAGT
>DASTOH010000202.1:0-8124 GCA_035720235.1 Anaerolineales bacterium
GCAAAGGGTTCCGAAATGAGGACAACAAGGCTGTGCCCAAGAATGACTGGAGTAAGACTGCGCTTGCCCCATAAGAACAATCCTCCCAGCAACAATCCGTAAACCACGCTAAAGACAAATGAAAAGGCATTGAAGCCCCAAATCGTGTGATAAAGTGCGAAGATCAAGGCGGGAACAACTAACTGCACCCATTTTGATGAACCGATTTTATGCAATTGATTCATAATGAAGCTGCGTGTAATTAAATCTTCTAGTAGTGCGCCGCCCGCCGCCAATAATGCAGTCAGTATACGGAAGCCATTGATCTGAGTTATGTTGGCATCTGGGTCAAATTGAAGGATGCTGGACAGGAATAGAAGAGCCCATACTATTCCTAGTGTTAGTCCTGCGATGTTCGCGCTGATTCCA
This sequence comes from Anaerolineales bacterium, assembly GCA_035720235.1. GTDB lineage: Bacteria > Chloroflexota > Anaerolineae > Anaerolineales > Villigracilaceae > Defluviilinea. The sequence continues at coordinate 409 of DASTOH010000202.1, forward strand.
GAAGGTGCACCTAGTCCCTGGGAGGTAAGAAATTCTCCAATAGACGTGCTCTTATTCATTCTATATACGACTGCCAGGATGATCAGAAAAGCTACCCAGAACCAAATTAGGACGCCAGTGATGGAACCTTCAAGGGACAAGCTCTCCCTAAGCAGGTGTGGAAGCGGGCCGAAGTTAGGCCCAACCAGCACCAGCAATAGAAGCGTAACAATTGCGATCCTTCGCCAGACGGTGCTTTTTTCATTAGTTGCGATCCCTCGCCAGACAGTACTTTTTTCATTAGTTGTTGTGTTCATTTTCTTCCTTTCTCTTTGAGAAATTGGTTTTGATAGGTGATCCCTTTGACGACGGTAAAATCACCATGATTCTTTTGGCGGTCTTTTACTTCGAGAATGGATTCCACAAAACGCTCCTGCAAAATTTGTGCTTACGATCTTCGCCCGCGGCCAATGATCAAACCTAGGCCTAGGACAATGATGATGATGGGCCAGTACACCCTCAAGTGGAGATCGATCGCATCGCCAACAAGCAGGCTCACTGACAGCAGAAGCATGAACAGACCGACCAATGCGGGTATCATCACACCCATTTCAAATAAATCATTCGTGGAACGGTAGCGGTTGTATGCGCTGGTAAGTGTGCCAAAGGAGGGGAAAAGGATCAAGAGTGCCCACCAATTCAATTCGAAAGGCAGGATGTTAAGTTGATTGAGCAGGACAACTGCCCCGCCAAAGATAAATACCAGTCCAATCCAAATGGTTGTGTTCATTTTTTTCCTTTCTCTTTGATAAATGGATTTTGATAAAGGAAGTGTAGAACACTTTTATTCGGGTGTCATCAAGAGAAAGGTGGATTCATAAATCAATCAAAAGTTGGATTAATTAGAGAAGTGTCCTTCGATAAGGTCCTTCCTTTGATCCCAGGGGAAATATTATCTACACCCAGCCGATTCCCACTGTGGGTGCATAGACTTCCATGCTTGCACTGTTCGTTCCATTTCTTTCACCGCTGCCTGCCAGTCCTGTTCGGAGTCATTTCCATTTGCCACGTTTTGAAGCATGGTATCCACGATGCCAGGTGTGCCGAAGACTTCCCAGGCCCAGGGCGGGGCTATATCGGAACGTTTGAATTGTCCGTTGCTGACCGATCCCATATTCATTGCAGGATGATTGGTGAAGGCGGACCAATCGTAGAAGGATTGAATCCAATCGGCATGGGCTTGTGTGTATGCGGATGGGTTGATGAATGTTTCTTTGCGGACGGAATTCAACGGCGGGATCATGTGCCCAGGCAGCACATTATCGTAGCGCAATAGCCTATCGCCACTGACCAGCCATTGCAGGAAGGCTTTGGCTTCGGCTTGATTCTTCGTGCCAGATGCAATCGCGAAGCGACTCCACACGCCGAGAGTTACTTTCTGTTCGCCCCAAGGCGGGAAGATGACGGTGACCTTATCAGCCAGCTCGGGGTGTGATTCTTCGAGTTGGACACCGAGACGACCTGCGTACATTGCCATCGCAACACGCCCATTGACAAAGGCGTCTATTTGTTCGGGGAAACCCCAGGTGGTGAATCCAGGCGGAGCATATTGAGTCAATGCCTGCCAGCGACGTACCGCTTCATGGGCTTGTGGCTCGCCGAACGCCACTCTTCCATCACAGGTGAAATAGTCGCCACCGTTCTGCCAAAGGAAGGTGGAGAAATAATTGACGGTGGCGATATTTTGCCCGGCGGGCAGGGCAATGCCATACATTTGATTGTTCGTGAGAATTTCCGCGGCTCTTAAGACTTCCTCATACGTGGTTGGAAGCGGCAAACCTGCCTGCTCAAATAGGTCCTTACGAACCCATAAACCATACACACTGACCGCATACGGCACGGCATAGGTCGTTTCATTTTGACGAAAGAGACTACCTTCCACAAAATCGTGCGCGCCGATATTTGTGACCACATCATCGAGTGGGCGCAGATATCCCGCATCGGCCCACTTGGACATGAGAGCTGGCTCGATTTCAAAGATGCCAAGGTCGGCGCCTGAGGCAAGCGATGTGAGCAGCCGCGTTCCACGCGAGGCAGGCGACGCGATGATGATGTCCACTTCGATGCCCGGGTTGAGGTCCTGGTATTCGGCGATGAGGGATTGCAGGACCGACAGTTGGTCAGGGTCACTTTCGGTGGTGAAGAAGGGGATAATTTTCGGGGAGGAATCCGGAGTAACGGTAACAGGCGCAGTTGGGGTCGGAGATGGTAAGGTGATATCAGGTGTGCACGACACCATAAGAGTCAGCATCAGGACAAATAATGTGGCTTTGCTTACCCTACGAGATGGAAAAGAGTATTGCATATTTTGATTGTATACCCTTCACGGTCACACACCCGTGGCACTGTATGTCAGGTGTGTGAACGGGGGCAGTCTATCTGCTGGCTGCTCAGTCCTGCTGTTCGTCTGAAACGAACCAATATCAAGTGATCCAAACCAAAAAGATTAACTAGACCTCTTGCAAAAGTCAGTGTAAGTTGAGTTCACGGTTGTAAATTGCAGCGATCAAGTTGAAGCGCAAAGAAAATCTCGTCCTACGATTGCGATACCTCTCACTCAGGATCCGAAAGACCTTCAACTTTCGAAAAAATGTGCTCAATCACGATCCGTTTTCGAGCCAACGAACGATTTCGCTGCTTCTCCTTTTTGGTCAAAGGATGATATTTGGATTTCTTGCAAGGGGTTTGGCAGTTTTCATGAAGTTCTGCCAAGCCCTGGTAACCAGCATCCGCCAGGATCCGAATGTGCTGTGCAAGGTCGAGTTTGTCATCCTTGAAAAGCTGAAAGTCATGTTTGCTGCCCTGGCTAAAGGCAGTCGCCACAATTTCAGCGGTTTTCTGGCTGGCGATCAGTTGCGCTTTTTGGGTATGTCGCCTCTTTTTGCCGCTGTAGTGCTTTTCCTGGCTTTTTTTGGACGCTCCACAGGCTGTTCACTGGCATCCACCAGGATCACTTCAAAGATGGTGTCGCTGGGCTGGAGCGCCTTTTTGCCAGGCAGACGAAACTTTTTCGAGCGTACCAGGGCATCCTCTACCTTGCGGAGGGTCCGACAGACCGTCGCTTCACTGATACCATAGGATTGGGCAATAAGAAATTCCGTTCGATATTCTTGCCAGTACATCAAGGTCAGCAGCAACTGATCGGCTCGGCTCAGTTTTGGCGGTCGCCCAAAGTTACGCAGCCCTTTCTCCACGACTTGAAGCATCTCTTCAAAGGTTTCTCGTTGTACGCCGGTCAGACGCTTGAAATCCGTATCCTTTAGATGGGCGATCGTTTCGTATCTCATGTGCCTATTATGGCACACCTATGCAAGAGGTCTACTGTTTTCGAGTGCGAGCCACATTCCAATCCACGCCTTACTATGATCACTACCTGGGTTTCAATCCTCCTGACCTTCTCCGAAGATCACGCGGCCACCTTCGACCGGTTTCCGCCTGAGCCGCGCAATCAGAACCGGAATGTATGGCAGGAGCAGGGCCCCTGCAGCTGCCAGCAGAAGTCCAAGCGACAAAGGACGGGTAACGAATACGCTCGGGTCGCCCTGACTGATCGAGAGAGCCCGGCGAAATTGTGCTTCGGCCATCGGCAAAAGGATCACGCCAAGGATGGTAGGCCCAACCGGGAATCCATACCGGCGCATGATAAAGCCTAAGACGCCGATCGCATACATGATCATAACATCCACGAAGCTGTTGGACAAACTGTAAACTCCCAGCGTGCCAAACACAAGAATCCCTGCGTAGAGTACTGATCGTGGGATGGCCAGGATCTTGATCCAGATCCGGATCAGCGGCAGGTTCAACACCAGCAGCATCACATTCCCAATGTACAGACTGGCGATCAGCGCCCAGACCAGCTCCGGCGATTTTTGGAACAACAGTGGCCCAGGCTGCAGATTATAAATTTGGAATGCTACCAGCAGGATGGCGGCAGTGGCCGAAGTGGGAAGCCCCAGCGTAAGCAGTGGGACAAGCACGCCGGAAAACGCTGCGTTGTTCGCCGCCTCCGGTCCGGCCACCCCCTCGATTGCCCCATGCCCCCATTCTTCTTTATGCTTCGATAACCGCTTCTCGGTTGTATAACTCAGGAAGGTTGGAATTTCAGCGCCGCCGGCCGGTAGGGCTCCGAATGGAAACCCAAGCAGCGTGCCGCGCAACCAGGCGGGCCATGAGCGCCGCCATTCGTCACGGTTCATCCAGACGCTGGTGTTAACCGGCAGGATCTCTTCCTTGGTATGGCGCATCTGGGATGCGACATACAGCGCCTCACCCACGGCAAAGAGGCCCACCGCCACCACTACGACGTCAATGCCATCCAATAGCTCGGTCAGGCCGAAGGTCAGGCGCGGCTGGCCGGTCAACACGTCGATGCCGATGAGACCAATGAACAGTCCAATGAACAGGCTGATCATACCCCGCAATAGCGACCTTCCAACCAGCGCTGTGACACTCATGAAAGCCAGCACCGTCAATGAGAAGTAATCGGCAGGCTGGAACAGCAAGGCAAGCCTGGCAACCACTGGAGCTACAAATGTCAACAGCAGGGTGGAGATGGTCCCGGCAACGAATGAGCCGACCGCAGCGGTGGCCAGGGCCGCACCCCCGCGCCCAGACTTTGCCATGGCAAAGCCTTCGAATGTGGTTGCCACCGAGGCAGATTCGCCGGGCGTGTTCAACAGGATGGAAGTAGTGGACCCACCGTACATGCCACCATAGTAGATGCCCGCAAACATGATGAGCGCGCCGGTCGGGTCGAAGTTGTAGGTGAGCGGCAGCAGCAATGCCACGGTCAGCGCCGGACCGATGCCAGGCAGAACGCCAATAGCTGTTCCCAGCGTGACGCCGAGGGCCGCCAACAACAGATATTGGGGGGTCAGCGCGCTGGCAAAGCCGTGGAGCAGGTTGGTCAAGACATCCATGTTGAGATCCTCACAAGATGCCTGTCAATAATCCCGCCGGGAGTCTCACCCCGAGAACGCGGGTAAAGATCAGATAGATGGCAAACCCGAGCGCCAGGCCGATGATGATGTCGCGCCGCAATCGAGTGCTGCCCAGGATTCGTCCAGCAAATGGAAAGAACAGGGCGGTCGCCAGGGTATATCCCAGCGGATGCAGCAGGGAGGCATATGCCACAAGCGCCAACAAAGCCAGAATGGTTGTAGTCCAGTCTGTGGTCGCTTCCTCAGCCGTAACCTCCGCCAAAAGATCTCTATCCAGCAAAACTGTCGTTCTCAGCAGGAACAAGAGACCAAGGACCAGGAAACCGGCCCCAACGACCGTTGGGAAAATACGCGGCCCCACCACAATAAAGCCTGCCCCGGTTCCGATCTGTGATACCTGGGTGAGAATGATCCCACCCAGGCTGATCACAATCAGTGCGGCCAGGCGCAGACCAAACAGCGCACGGACTGAGTATACGGGTTTAGGCTCGTCTGGCATCATTCGATCAGGCCAATGTCGCGCAGCACACCTTCAATGCGCGTGATCTCATCATTGAGGAACGTCCCAAACTCATCGCCGACCTTGAAGAAATCGGTCCAGCCGTTCGTCGCCAGAGCTTGCTGCCACTCCGGGCTGTCGTGCATCTTTTGGATGACCGCCACGACCGCGTCACGTTGTTCGGTCGTCAGGTCCGGAGATCCAAAGACCGCGCGCCAGTTCATCAGCGCAACATCCACGCCCGCCTCTTTGATGGTTGGCGCATCCACGCCTTCCATTCGTTCCTCGCTGGAAATAGCCAGGATGCGCATCGCGCCGGCTTCGACCTGATCTGTAAACTCTGAGACGCCAGACACACCGGCTGAGACTGCACCGGAAAGGATGGCCGCCGTCGCCTCACCACCGCCGGAATGGGCAATGTAGTTGATCTTGGCCGGATCGACGCCGACTTCCTTCGCGATCAGACCGACCAGGATGTGATCCGTACCACCGGCAGATCCACCGCCCCAGCTGATAGATGTGGGATCGGCTTTGAAATCATCGATCAACTGTTGAAGCGTCTCATACTTCGAGTCTGTGGGCACCGCAATGGCTTCCGCTTCAGCAGTCAGAAGTGCGATGGGCGTGACCTGTGTCAGGTTCACCGGTGATTTATTCGTCTGGATCGCGCCAACCATCACCAAACCGCCTACCATCAACTCGTGAGGGTTTCCCTTCGCTTCACTGACATATTGTGCCAGTCCAACGGTGCCGCCCGCGCCAGCCACATTGTAGACCTGAACGGTCTGTCCAGTAACACTTGCAAGGATGGGCTGCATGACTCGGGCTGTACCATCCCAGCCGCCGCCCGGAGCAGCTGGCGCCATAATGTTCATTGCCTCTGAGGGATATGAGTCCGCCGAACCCGCGGCAGGGGCACAGGCGGCAAGCCCAAGGGCAAGCATGAACAGCAATGAAAGGAACAGATGCAATTTACATTTCATTTTTCTTCTCCTTTTGGAATTGGGTTACCTTGAATCCGCTGTTTCGTAGCGGCTCAATTCGTTGTCCAGCGTCTCCCATTCGGGCAGGCGCACCAATCGCTGACGTTCATTCCATTCGAGCATTGACGGAATGAGCAGTTCACTGCTGCGGGTCTTTTGCAGAACAGCCAGCGCACTTTGCACAGCGCGGGCAGCCACGCGCATGGCAAGGTTGGGATGGATCACAACGCGATAGCCCATCTCGTGAAGCTCGTCGTGCGAGATGGGTGGGGTCTTCGCGCCCTCGGTCACGTTGAAAAGCAATGGAGCGTTGATATGTTTGGGCAACTGGGCAATCTGGTCTTTTTGCGTGGGCGCCTCGACAAAGATGAGGTCCGCGCCTGCGCGGGCATACAGATTTGCGCGGCGGATGGACTCGTCGATGCCATGCGTAGCGAGACTGTCGGTGCGGGCGATGATGAGCATTTCCTGGCGTGTTCGAACCGCAGCATGGATCTTTTGCGCCATCTCATCAGCAGAGATGACTTCCTTGCCGTTGAAGTGGCCGCATTTTTTGGGCGTGACCTGGTCTTCGAGCTGCATGGCCGCCACGCCAGCATCTTCAAAGAGCCGCGTCGTGCGCGTGACGTTGACCGCGTTGCCGTAGCCCGTGTCGGCGTCTGCGATGATGGGGAGTTCCACCGCGTCCACGATGCGGCGGATGGGTTCGATCATCTCGGTCATGGTCAGCAGGCCGATGTCGGGCAGGGCAAATTGGACGTTTGCGATCCCCGCGCCGCTGGCATAAACCGCGCTGAATCCCGAATCTTCGATCAGGCGGGCCGTCAATGCATCCGCTGCGCCAGGGACGATCAGAAGACCAGGCTGCGAAAGCAGCTTTCGTAGAATCTTTGCACTCACCCTGTAAAGGATACGGTTTTGGGTCTAAATGCAAAACTCCCAAACGGGTGGATTTCCTCCCTCCGTTTGGGAGTCTTTTCGTGGTGCGTAGAACGTGTTTCGTGGTGCGTGTTCCGTGAAACGTGAAGACTACTACTGCGCCAAAGGAGTTTCTAACAAAGCTCTGTAAGAAGCACAGGGGGGAAAGCTGAACAGTCATGGACCTGAACCAAACCTTGTACCGGCCGGAATTCGAGCATGCTGCCTCGGCGTCGGCTTCGTGGCCCGCATCACCGGCCAGCCCGGACACGATATCGTGCAGATGGCCCTACAGGGGGTCGGTGGAATGGAGCATCGCAGCGGGATCGATGCCGAC
>DASTOH010000203.1:0-29131 GCA_035720235.1 Anaerolineales bacterium
TATACCCGCTCAGACTGCAGCAGCAGGTCTTCGACCCGGGTCGGCTTGCCGGTCACGCCCTGGTGGATCCAGGTGTAGTTCTCCACGTGTTCCTCGACCTTGGCAGGTTCCCTGGTCTGTTTGTTGTTGGCAGGCGAGATATCGTTCCACGGCAGCTTGCACAGGCCGTGCAGGCTGAACCAGGTGCGCCACATCGGAAAATAATGCAGGGCTTCGGCCTTATCCTGGAAGGTGGGTAATAAATTGTGGACCTGATCCATGAAGATCAGCCACGCCTCATCGTGCTGCGGACCCTTCGTCGCGAGTCCATAGCCCCCTTGTTGGGCAAGGGATTCCTTCGTGAGGTACTCGGAGATCTCCATGCCTTTGATCTCCATGCCAATGTCATGCATGAAGGCCGGGTCGCCACCAAATTCGCGCGCAAAGTAATCCTTCATAGAACGGACGCCCTGACCGACGATCAGGCCGAATCCTTCGCCGCGCGCCATTTGATGCAGCAGCTCCAGCGCCGCGGCGCCGTTGCCGAAGTTCAATTCCAATCCGCCTGTGCGTTCCTTGTTCAAAATGCCTTCTTCGTAACACTCCATCGCAAAGGCGATGCAGTTCGCAACCGAGATCGTATCGATGCCGTAGGTGTCACAGTAGAAGTTGAGCTCCAGCACTTTCTGGGGGTCGAAGTTGCCGATGTTCGAGCCGAGGCCTGCCGCGTTTTCGTATTCAGGACCATCGACCAAGACGCAGGCGCCAGCATACGGACCGGTTTGAACCGGGAAATGGTCCACGCCATGCGAGCAGGACATCGTGCATCCCAGCCAGCAGCCATCGGGCAAACCCTGGGTGAACTGTTCCTTCCAGACCTTCGAATCGATCTTGTGGACATCCGGATGCGAACCGAAGCGGAAGTTGTGGGTTGGCAGCAGGTCAAAGTGATCCATCACGTCCACGATGTTGGCGGTGCCAAGCTTGCGCATCTGATTCTGCGAATCGTCGAGTTCGGTGATCTCCTTGTTGATGCGACTCCCGGCCTTGCGGATGAGCGCCATATCGGCCACGCCGTTCTTGTCGCCGCTCATGTCGCTGAAACGGCAGACGATCGCGGCAATCTTCTTGTCACGCAGCACGCGGCCGGCGCCGCCGCGACCGGCTTGCTTAAGCCGCGCCTCTTTTCGACGGACGTCATACCAGGTGGAGTTGATGGCCGCAATACGGATATGCTCCGCGGCCCGCCCCGCTGACAGTACCGCCACGCCGCGCTTACCCTTTTCATCGCCGCCGTAACGCGCGGTCAGGACGCTGCCAATGAGATGGGAATCTTCTGCTTCGAACGAATACGGCTCGATGGTGACCTTGCCACTATCCCCGTCAATGAAGATGATCACATCTTCAGCCGCCTTGCCCTGTACTTCGAGCGCGTCGAAGCCGGAATATTTGAGGAACGGGCTGAAATATCCGCCCACGTTGCTGTCAATGACATTCTCCGTGAGTGGACTCAGCGTCACAACGGTGGCTTTGCCCGAGCCCGGGTAGGCCGTGATCCCACAGATGGGACCGTTGGCAATGATCAGCTCATTCTGCGGATCATTCCATGTGGTCTCCGGCGTCACCGCATCCCACAGCAATTTGAGACCAAACCCACGCCCGCCCGTGAACAAGTCTTTCATCTGCTGCGTGACAGGTTTTTCGTAAACCGTGTTGTCCTCCAGATTGACGTAGAGCGTGCGGTTGGCGTATCCGCGCACGACGGGGCGAAGTTCGTAGGTAAACTCGGCCAGCAACGTGGATTCGGTAGGCAATGCCATGAAAATTCTCCTTGTGATTCAAATAGAGGTGTCGGTTGAATTGTCATTATTATCCCTAGCTTGCCTTTGATTGCCTATTGATAATCTTCCCCTTCTACTAGTGCCAAGCGACAGGCGGATTTATAATGAAAAAACTCTGATGGTCGAGTAGCCCCGCAGCTTGTTGCGGGGCATATCGAGACCATCAAGGCATTTGAAAACAAAGTGTTAGATTCAAACTGGTGGTCTCGATACGGATCTCGCTGGCGCTCGATCCACTCGACCACCGAGATATGACCCATGGAGGTACCATGAACGTATCCGACGCCATTCGTATGAAACGTGCGGTGAGGAAGTTTCAGGAAAGGCCGTTGCCTGACGATGTGGTTCGCGCGGTCTTGAACGCGGGGCGCAGATCGCAGTCATCCAAGAACGAGCAAGGTTGGCAGTTCATCGCAATCCGTAACAAAGACACGCTCAAGGCGCTCTCTCAGACCGGCACCTATGCAGGGCATCTCGCAGGCGCGGCCCTGGGAGTCGCCATCGTAACACCCAACCCCGAGGGCAAATTTCAGGATTTATTCGATGCGGGTCAGGCCGCCGCGTATATGCAGCTGGCTGCCTGGGAGCTGGGCGTGGGTTCGTGTCTCGCGTCGATCTATGAACCGGAGAAGGCGCGTGAGATCCTGGGATTCCCTCCCGAATGGCACCTGCGGATCGCGCTCTCGTTCGGTTATCCCGCAGAGGAAGAGAAGCTATCCGCTGCGCCGAAGAAGGGCGGACGCAGGCCGCTGGAGGAAGTGGTGCATTGGGAGAAATGGTGAGGCGATTACCGATTTACGATTTTGGATTTGCGATTGGTGATTGATGGTGGTCGAACACGAAGGTATCGACACCACGATTACAGTCGTTTATCGTTTTCCACCCTGCCTGAGGGGGCGATGTAACGGGTTTGCTTGTACAGCTTGAGTTGCGCGGCAAGGTTTTCCTGCAACAAGTGACCCGACTCATGCATGAGCGTGTCGTGGTTATAGTCATTCAGTTTGACCATGCTGGCCAGGCAGGGAAAGTGATGGTGGAAAAGCCCCGCTTTTTCTTCAGCCTCGTCGGCAGAGAGACCGATCAGCTTTTCGGCGACGTGCCTGGCACAACCGCAAACGGCGTCACGCTGGACAACGGCTGAGGTGATCGTGCGTGACTCTTCATCAACTGTGAGACGAATGTCAGGTTGTCCAAAAAAGCGTGCAAATTCGCTGATGACATCACTTTGATAAGTCTCCCGCTCGCGGCGGGTGACCTTGTAATCACGCTCGGTCAGGGAACAGAGCGGCTTGGGAGTCGCGCAGGCCACGTCCATGCGTTCGAGCCAACCCCGTAGTTGACGCGCCAACCCGCGCGGGAGCCAGGCCTCACTATCCACCGCCGCAACCACGCCGCGCGCGCCGGTCATTTTGGCAATTTCGGGAATTAACTCCGCCACGGACTTGTTCTCCGCAAAGGACAGCATCAGGTCACAGGGCGGGAAACTGGCGGGGAGAAAATCTTCTGGGTAGTCGATGATCAGGGGGAAAGCGGTGGGAGCCTTCCACGTTTCGATGGTCCAACCTTGTCCCTGAGGACTGTGCTGGCGCAGGTTGTTCACATGCCGCGCGCCGTATTCACCTGAGATGATTGCAAGGATTCGCATGGGAATATTGTATCTCGGTTGGCGTGTAATTTCAGTGACTAAAGTAGCATACCAACCGTATGCTCTCGCCGCCGTCCTCGGCGGCGCCGCAGTGCGCGGCGTAGGGAGCTTGGCTGACATGTCTTGAATAACAGACAAATCTACCGATCAGCTCACGTATTTAGGAAGTTCCAGCTTTTCCAGAAAATAAGGCAGCATCTTGCGCCACCAGGGCCAGTCATGATTGACGTCGCCGCCCCAGATATCGATCCAGTGTGGGATGCCCATTCCTTCGAGAATACTTTTGAGGGCATGTGTGTCAGCCAGCATTTCGTCCTCCCATGCGCCCTGCCCCGTGCAGACGATGATGCGGCTCTGGCGATATTGGTCGAGATACCAGGGATCGGTCAGGTCCCGAAGATACGCAAGAGGGGTATTGAAGTACACGTTGTCATCCATGTAATCGCCGATGAAGTGATTGAGCCGGAACAACCCGCTGATGGCGATGACCGCGTCGAAAATGTCGGGATGGCGGAAGAAGAAATTCGCGGCATGATACGCGCCCATGCTCACACCCGTGGTCATGAATTTCGTGGTGGTGTCACCACAATTCTTGCGTATGAACGGGGCCACCTCCTCGACGATGTACCGGTCATAATCCTGATGGCGACGGGCCCGGTCGGCAGGATGCGCCGAGCCGTTCGCCCAGGATTGTCCGTCGATGCTGTCTACTGCAAAGAGCTTGATCTGGCCTGCTTCGATAAAGGAGGCGATCGCGTCGACCATGCCGAAGTTTTCGAAATCATAGAAGCGGCCGGCCTGCGCGGGAAACACCACCACTGGTTTGCCATAATAACCATAGATTTTCATTTCCATGTCATGCCCCAGGCTGGGACTGAACCACTTGTGATATTCGGTCTGCATAGATAGTTACTGCTCCTGTATGAATTCTGCAACCTCGACGACGTCCTGTAGTTCAGGAGAGCGGACGATGTAGCCATAATCACCGAGCGCGCGGCTGAACACCCCGCTGATCGGCTCGTGGTGGCAGATCCGGTTTCCGTAGGCCTGGAATATTTCCTCATCGCTGTGCGGGTACTCGCGGTTGAATTTTCGGCCAACATAACAGCAATAATACTTGTGGCTGTAATCTGGATAAGGGAAGCCCTTGCCCGCGATGATGCTGGCCCAGGCATTATAGATGTCGATGTCGCAGGCGTAGTTGAACATGTCGGTCGTCAGCCCACCTGGCGGGCGCATATTCACCTCCAGTGCCAACAGGTCACCTGTATCAGCCTCACGGAAAAACTCGAAGTGGAAAAACCGCTCGTGGACGTCGAATGCCTCTAGTACGCGGCGGCCCAGTTCTTCGAGGTCCGCAGGGATTTCGCGCAGGGTATAGTAATAGATCAGTGCGTCGTCCAGCACGGTCTCCATCACCCCCGCGCTGTATTCGAGCGAATTGACAAAGACCGGCTTGCCTTCCCGATCAGTCAAGCCGTCGAATGTACAGATCTGCCCCTTGATGAATTCCTCCATCAGATAATCGATGGGTGGTTTGGTATCGAAGAACGCCTTCAATTCGTTCTCATTGTGGACTTTGTAGGTTGACGCCGCGCCCACGCCGACGTCCGGTTTCGCCACAACGGGGTAACCTGTTTCCCCGATCAGCCTCAAGGCATCTTTCAGATCCTTGACGACCCGACCGCGCGCGACCTTGATCCCGGCCTTGACAAACGTCTCCCTCATGCGCGACTTGCGCTTGATGCCCTCGATCTGGTTGGTCCGTATGCCGGTGATATTGAAATCCGTCCGCAGGCGGGCTTCCGTTTCCAGCCAGTATTCACTCTGGGAGTCGATGCGATCCAGTTTGCCGTAGTGATGCGTGAAATACCCCAGTGCGCGGACGAGTTCGTTGTAGTCGTGCATGTCGCCGACGCGGTAATACTCGGTCAGCGCGGACTTCAGCTGAGGTCGCAGGGCATCGTATCTCTCATCTGCCAGGCCGAGCACGGTCAGGCCCTGATTTTTCAGCGCGACCGCGAACTGATAATAGTTGGGCGGAAAATGTGGAGAGAGAAAGACAAAATTCATCGCAGCCTCCCGCTGGAGAAAGTTGCCCAACTATACCAAATTTTCGTGGGCGAGAGAGTTATCCGGAATTCTAGGAACGCCCAACTTTGAGGATACACTATGGCATGTCACCCTGAGAGGAGCGAAGGGTCTCCCGAGAATTTGAGCCTGTTGGCTCAAACTCTCGGGGATTCTCACCTGCACTTGCGTGCGGTGCAAGTGTCGTTCGCTATCGCTCACTCACACCGTCCCGGCGTCCCTCCGGGAGAATGACATCATGTTTCTGATTTTAGACACTCCCGGAATTCTCAGGCCTAGGCATGAGGGGTAATAAAACAAGCTAATTCAACAACGAGCAGACACCAACAAGAATCGCTTTCCAACGATTCAGGCTGCCAACGCAGAGGGAGCCAGACGGGCTAACACGGCGCGATGGTCGGAATGTGGACCACCCGGCGCGTCGAGATGTTGGACATCCAGCACCTGCCAGGCTGGTTCACCGGGTTGCAGAAAAATGTAGTCCAGGCGATGGCGCAGGAACACGCCACCCCAGGGCCAGCGAATCTCATGCGTGGCGCCATGTCCGTGCTCGTGGATCTCGCGGAAGGTATCCTGCCAGTACGAACGGACGTGCTTGATCTGATGTGAATGCTCGGGGGCATTGAAGTCGCCGGCGATGATGGCCGACTTACCGGAAGTAATCTCATTGACCCAGCCATGTAATTCACGCAATTGCCTGGCGTTGTGTTTGCGCATCAAACCCAGATGTGCGGAGAATGCCATGATCTCTCCGTATGGTGTATCCACTTCCACGCCCAGAGCCAGCCTGCGTGAGAACGGGTTGTGCGCCTGGCTCATCTGGCGGATATAAGGCAGCCGCTTCAAGGGGAAACGACTGTACACACCCAGCCCCTCTTCGAACCCAATCTTCTCTGAGCCGTTCGCGCGTGAATAGACATACGCCATGTTGAGACGGTCTGCCAGCCATTCGTCCGCCTTGAAGGTTGGGGTACGCGCGATTTCCTGTAACAGAATCAAATCGGCCCGTTCAGACTCGACTAGTTCTGCGAACGCTTCAAGGCGCTTGTCCAAATCCTTGAAACGGGGCCAGTCATGCCAGAGATTCGCACTCAGGACGGTGTATTCCCGGAATTCCCCTATAGGGGCAGGGACCGATTCTGGCTCACTGCGCAGGGATACATGTCCAGCCGGTTCAGCGACCGATATGGCCACTTTCGCGAATTCGGGCAGACGGTCATGCCCGATCCAATTCAAGAGGCGCTTGACCGATGACCAGAAATGTTTGTAGAACTTCGGATGTTCCTCCCTGTGTGGTTGTACATAAATGCGTTGTCTAGGACGAGACAAGGTAACTCTTGATTCCTCTTAGGTGTCACGCCTACGCCATAGGGATCGCATCGCGTCGATGAACTTGGGCACCATATCCTGTGAAAACCGCCGCCAGTTGATCGTCAGTGCGAGCAGCATCCAGATGAGGAGCCAGTTTCCAAGCTCAGGGATGCGGCGCATGACATTCAGAATAAACCAGAGGTAAATGGGCGCCTGGAGGAGCATGAGTAGGTTTTTGTCCAGGCCGAAGCGCCACAGGACGAGCGCCGAGCCCAGCACGTACAAGAATCCAACTGTGAATCCGACGAGTCCCGCGCTCATCAGGTAGATAGCGAGACACAGGCAAACGAATAGGTCAATGTAGATGTCGCTGTCGCCCAGGCGCGTGCGACGTGGATGTCGAGTGCGATGGGCGATGCTGCCATCCACAAAATCGCCCGTCCAATCGAGAAGCATGATAAACACGACTATAGGCAAAGCCTGCTCGCCTCGCGTGATCCCCAGCCAAACGATGATTAACCCCAGCACACCACGAGCCCCCGTGATGAGGTCGGCAACCATCTTTGCGTCCAACATCTGGATCTCCTTCTTCCCCATCATTGTAGCGAGTCAGGGCTAGAATTACATTAACGCGAAGTTCTTCCATTTCATGTGTCATTTGTCATAATGCTCGTCTTCTCATTTCGTGCTATACTTTTCGTGAGTCACCGGGAAATCATATTAGCTGGGTTATGGAGCAATATCTAAAAAACAAGGCAGAACATTCAAACAATCTCTTTACCGTCTGATTCATGGATTGCCGCCAGGCACAGGTGGAAATACGTGAGATTCAGGGATTTGGACCAGCAGGCGGTCGCGGGCCTGTGGGATAGGTGGAAATACATCGTCCAGGATATCCTGGAAGAATTCAACGAGGATGTCTATCATGGAAGTGGCATCGTTCATGAAAACTCTTTTTACGAAAGAATCTATCTGGCACTGGAAACCAAAAAGGCATGCTTGTACATCTTTCCCATCCCCGGAGATGTGTTGCTGCTGCACTTGTACCACGGCAAACTCGCGAAAGAATGTCTGAGCTTGAACAACGCTTCTAGCAAATCTGACAAGGAAAATCTTGTTGGATGGGTGGCGTTAGAAGCCGGCCGCGCTGAGGAAATAGGTGCGACGTATAAAGAGAAGCGTTGGTGGGTGGAAAAACTCGTGAGACGCCTCTACGGAAAATACCAGGTGGATTTTTTGTTTTGAGCCGACTTCAGCCCGGTGACACATCACGATTTTCATCAATGTTCAATCGAGTTCAATCGTGGTCTAATCTGCAAATGGACTCCTCTCTCGTGCCCTTCTTCAAACCTAAGGGTGTCGTCCTCGTCGGTGCATCCACCTCACCGGAAAAACTAGGCTACGGCGCCGCGCGCAACCTCATCCAAAGCGGATATCAAGGTGCGATCCATTTCGTCAGCCAGAAGGACGGGGTGCTGTTCGAGCGTCCCCTGTACACAAGCCTCGCGCAAATCCCTGACCCGGTTGACCTGGCGATACTCATCATCCCACCAGCTGCAACGCCACAAGCAATTGAACATTGCGGCCAGCGCGGGATCAAAGCCGCGGTGATTGTCTCTTCGGGTTTTCGTGAAGCGGGCGCGGAGGGCGCGGCGCTCGAGCAAAAGTGTGTTGATGTAGCACGGGCGCAAGGCGTGCGGCTGCTGGGTCCTAATTGCATCGGCACGATTGACACACATCTCCCCCTCGATACAACTTTCCTGCAGCCTCCGATGCCAACCCAGGGTCATATCGGTTTCATCTCACATTCGGGCGCCTTTTGCGCGGCGATCGTGGATTGGTCGCGCCAGCAGGGTTTCGGCTTTTCGCGCATCGTCAGCCTCGGGAATCAAGCGGATGTCAACGAGACGGACATGCTGCCCATGCTCGCGGCGGACGAGCAGACCCGCGTCATGGTGCTGTACATGGAATCCGTTTCCGATGGTCACAGATTTGTGGAGGTTGCCAGCGAGGTGACCTGCGTCAAACCGGTCGTGGCCCTCAAAGTCGGTCGCTTCGAATCGGGACAAAGGGCAGCCGCGTCGCACACGGGAGCCCTGGCCGCCTCTGACATCGCTTTCGAGGCGGCCTTCGAGAAAGCGGGAATCCTACGAGCGGACACGACCGAGCAGATGTTTGACTGGGCGCGAGCGTTGGAGGCCTACCCAGGTGGTCTCCCTCTTAGTGGGCTTCGCGATGCGCCCCAACTTGTACCGGGATATCCTTCGAAACGACTCCGCCAGTCAGGACGGCACTCGACCAACAGTAATCATGGGATCGCGATATTAACCAACGCAGGCGGACCGGGAGTCATCGCGGCCGATGCACTCGAACATCGCGGGCTGAGGCTTGCGCAGTTAAGTGATGTAACGCTGAAAGCGTTACCTACGATTCTCCCGCCGGCCGCGAGCCTGCACAACCCTGTGGATATGCTGGCCTCTGCGTCACCAGGCCAATACGCAGAGTGTCTGAGAATCCTGCTAGAGGACGACAATGTGGACGCGGTGATGCTCATCCTCCCACCCCCACCGATGTTCAAGGCGGAGGATGTGGCGAAGAAGATTGTAGAAACTCTGGAGTCAAGCGGCTTGCCGCTTGCGGACAGTGGCGCCCTGGCGCTATCCGACTCCAGAAAGCCGGTCGTTGTCGCATTGCTGGGCTCGACGCTTATTGAAAACGCCGCGCAGGTACTTCAACGTGCGGGCATTCCAACCTATCCCTTCCCGGAACGCGCGGCATCCGCGTTGTCAGCTCTTGTGAAGCGTGCAGAAGATTTAGCCACGGAGACACAGAGTCACAGAGATTCCATTATCTCTCCGCGTCTCGGTGACTCACATCGTCCCGATGTTCTTTCGGGAGCGGTTAGCCTGTCTCCTGATGAGCTCATCTCGGTATATGATATCCAGTCCGCGCCGATGAAACTCGCACGCGATGAAGGCGAGGCAATTGTGATTGCCAAGGAACTTGGCTATCCTGTTGTGATGAAGATCGCCTCGCCGGATATTTTGCACAAGTCAGATGTTGGAGGTGTAATCCTAAACATCGGCGACTCTTCCTCTGTCCAGAATGCCTACACGCAAATCATGGAACGGGTCAAAAAGTCAAAGCCTGACGCGCAGATTGACGGAGTCCACCTTCAGCGACAAATCCCGAATGGTCAGGAAGTCATTGTGGGCATGGTACGCGATCCCCAGTTTGGACCGTTGATGATGTTTGGTTCCGGCGGCGTGGAAGTGGAAGGACTCAAAGATGTGGCCTTTGCCCTGGCGCCGCTGAATCAGGCCGAGGCGGAGAAAATGATCCGCAAAACTTGGGCCGGTAGAAAGCTGAAGGGCTTTCGCCGCCTCACCCCTGCTGACGAGGAGTCGGTCCTCGATGCCCTCCTCAAACTATCGCGGCTGGCCATTGAGAACGAAAACATCGACGAGATCGAGATCAATCCCTTGAGGGTATTGGAAAGAGGCGCAGTGGCAGTTGATGTGAGGCTGAAACGTGTTGAGGTTCGATGAGATTGCTTCTCGCAGACTCGCAACACTTGCATCTCTCTGACACCGCCCTGGTACGGCTTAAGCCGCACGGTGCGATTTGCTATGAAATGCTAAAGCATTTCAAAAATCGGGAGTGCAGGTGTGACATGCTGGTTGCATTGCCGCTGAAAATAATGTATAGTGTTCGTGAACCAACCTCATAGAAGGAGCACAGACCATGACAGGCGATGAACAGGCGATTTTTGAAAGATGTGAGGCATGCAGTGGTGGGAAATGATCGATAATCTCACCAAAAAAGATAAACAGGTTGGAATCGCCATCTTGATTGGGCTGGTGATTCGTTTCCTGGCGATACCGTTTTCGATGCCTATCGAAGCCGATGGTGTTACCCGAATTTTCATGGCAATCGAGTGGTTGGCAAACCCCGAAGTCATTTCTTATGGTGTATGGGGACCATTACATACGTATCTGATTGCAGGATCCCTGCTTGTCTGGAACGATCCAGTCTATGCACCGGTTGTACTCAATTCGCTTTTATCCGCTGCGGTAGCCATCCCGCTCTATCTCTTTGTCAAACGTGAATGGAATGAATCTGCTGGTCTATTTGTAACCTGTATGTATCTCGTGTACCCAGTCGCCATGCGGTATGGCCTGGTGGCAATGTCCGAAATCCCATACATTTTTTTCATTGCGCTGACGATGCTTTTTCTCTCCCATGCGCGGGATGAGCGTGAGGATTGGCAATATGCCCTGCTGGCAGGGTTGATGATTACCATCGCAGGGTCACTTCGATATGAAGCCTGGGGGTTAACGCCTTTTCTGGGATTGTTGTTATGGAAAAAATGGAAGAAACTATTTGTGTTCTTGCTGGCAGCGTCAATTTTTCCCCTTTTTTGGATGGCCGGGAATTACCTCCATTTCGGAGATGCGCTCTATAGTTTTCACTGGTCCACAGAGTGGAATCTTGTCATCAGCGAGGGAAACGAAAATCTTACATCTTTAGATGCGGTTTTTCGTGGCTTATTTTTCCTCAGAGCTTTATTTTTTGGTCTTACGCCTTTGGCATTTACAGTCTGCGTGATTGGCATGACCCTTGTTCTCTATAAGCGTGGCAAGCAATGGGTCTGGTTGATTCCATTTTTTGCGTTGTTCCTTACCTTTACGATCAATGCGATCACCGGTGGCCTTGCTGCCCAGGTCCGGTACAGCTTGGGGTTAGCCATCTTTATGCTGCCCTTTGCCGCAGAATGGTTCGAGCATTCAAATTCATCTCGTTATCGGCCATTAATATCCGCAATCATCATCCTTTCGATGATTCCTTTCTCTTATCTTCGATATGTGATTCCCTGGCCCTATGATTTCCCGAATCCCATACCCAAACAAGTTAATGCAATACCACGGATTGATACACCAACCGAGCGAATCTCAAAATTTGAGATCGAACAGGCCAAGGTCTACCCTGGAGGTTTGCTGCTTGATTTCTTCGACTGGGGCGACACCTACTACGTGGCAGTGATGTCGCGCAAGGATCCATCCAATGTCTTTATTATGCCGGGAGAAGTCCACGAAGTGTTAGATATCAAGCAGCTCAATGAATTTCTGGATACTAACGCAACCGGCATTGTACTGCTGACGGCAAACTCCCGTTTTTTGCAACTCGAAAATCAAAGTACAGGCGACCAATTAAGCTTTATTGGCATTGATAAAACGCTCTCCGTTGAACGGATAGGAGAAGTGGAAGGCATCACCTTCTACAAATATTTCACTAATCCATAATCAGCTACTACTCTTGTCATCTTATTGTCATCCATCGAAAACCTCAGCATTATGCTCGATCTGTAGAAAAAAGCGGAGGATGTGGCGGAGAAAATCATCCAAATCCATTCGCCGAACGCGCGGCCTGGGCATTGTCCGCCTTGGTGAAACGCGCAGAATATTTGGCCACGGAGCCACAGAGTCACAGAGAATCTTTTAAATCTGCGCGTCTCCGTGACTCAGTGGCTAGACTGTCTCATGAAGAGTTCGTGTCAGAATATGGTATCCAGCCCGCGCAGATGAAACTCGCTCGCAATGTACAGGAAGCAGTCGCCATCGCACATGAATTTGGATACCCCATTGTGATGAAAATCGCCTCGCCGGATATTTTGCACAAGTCAGCTGTTGGAGGTGTAATCCTAAACCTTGGCGACTCCTCCTCCCTCCGAAGTGCCTACACGCTAATGATGGAACGGCTCAAAAGGTCAAAGCCTGAGGCGAAGAAAATGATCCGCAAAACTTGGGCTGGTAGAAAGCTGAAAGGCTTTCGGGGCCTCCCCCTGCTGACGAGAAGTCAGTCCTCAATGTCCTCATCCAATTATCGCGACTAGCCATTGAGAATGAGGATATCGAGGAGATTGAGATCAATCCCTTGCGGGTATTAAGCCAGGGCGCGGTAGCGCTCGATGTCCGGATGAAATCGATTAAGGTTCGCTGAGACTAGTTCATGGTGGTTGCATTGCCATTGAAAATATTGTATAGTGTTTGTGCAGCAACACAGAAAAGGAGCACAGCCCATGACGGATAGCGTTTACAAAGTGATCGAGTTAATTGGCACGAGCACAGAGTCCTGGGAAAAGGCCGCCACCACGGCGGTCGAGCGCGCCGCCCAAACCCTGCGTGAACTGCGCGTGGCGGAGGTCGTCGAACTGGATATGGTCATAGACGACGGCAAGGTAACGGCCTACCGCGCCAAGCTCAAGGTCTCGTTTAAGTACGAAGGCGCCGATTAGTCCCAAATAGGCCAGTGGAAATTTTAGTGATATGCAGCCAGGCTCCTTGAGCATTCGAGGAGTCCTATATTGCTTTGCCGGACGCCGGTTGAGTGATAGCATATCGCACTCCCAAGAATCAGATGGAGTAACCAGCCTGGTGGACGCGCCAGCCATAAACCTGGAGATATGAAATGACCGCCTATGTAATCGTTGATATCGACGTGCATGATCCGGTTGGGTATGAGGAATACAAGAAACTCGCTCCCGCCGCAGTTGCATTCCATGGAGGGAAATACATCGCACGCGGCGGTAGGACCGAAACGCTCGAAGGCGATTGGTCACCGAGTCGTTTGGTGATTTTGGAATTTGAGAGCATTGAGCAAGCAAAGAACTGGTTGCACTCGGAGGAATACCGCGAGGCCCGCCAAATGCGACACGGGACCGCCCACTCAAACATGGTGGTGATCGAGGGGGTGTAGATTATCTCAATATCTGGAACAGGTTGCTGTAATCATCCGTCCACAGCTGAATATCTGCGAAGTAGTTGCTCATATCCTTTCCATGGGCCTGAATGGCGGGCATTTGCAGCAACGCGGGGTCACGCGCCAATAGCAGCCATTCGGTGGGATAGCCACCGTCGTTATCGCCAGAATAATCGATCAGGACCATTTGCAAGCCATAATGCTTTGCCATTTGCCAGAAGACAGGTTTCAGATCCAGATGCAGGTTTGAAATGTGCGCCGCAATGATGCCCTCTGGGGCAAGATGCTTGAGATAGAGATCGAAGGCTTCCCTGGTTACAAGATGCACCGGGATGGAGTCGCTGCTGAAAGTATCCAACACCAGCACATCGAAGTTTTGAAGGTTACCTTCGGCCAGTTCGCGCTCAAGCGAAATACGCGCATCGCCCAACACGGTTGTGATATTCGCCCGGCTATCGCTCACAAAGGAGAAATAACCACCCTGCCCCTCCGCCAGATCCACAACGATGGAATTGATCTCATATAAGCGATACTCATCACCGGGCTGGCCATAGATAGCCAGTGTGCCGATACCCAGCCCTAACATGCCTACCTTCAGACCTTTACCCGCGCTTGGATGATTGAGCAGCGCCAGACCCGCTCCCCCATCACGGATGTAATAGGTGGTCGGCAGGTCCCGCAGTTCGGGCTTGATGAATTGCAGTCCGTGCACCGTGACGCCATGCGACATGGCATAGGCCGGTTCGTTCGAGCCGCTTGGCAAAAGTTCACGGACACGGATGACACCGTAAAAATTCCTGTCGGCGAAGAGGATGCCGGAAATGCCGCCGACCAGACTCAGTGAAACTGTGGCAAGCAAAAAGACCGCCAGCATGAAGCGCGCCCAGGCAGAGTGATTGGTCACCCGTCCCGCGCGCAGGATGGTCAGCCAGAGAGCCAGTGTCATGGCCAACGCGACCATAAATTCCCAATAACCGTTGAAGATCACCGGCGCGACCAGACTGACAAAGATGCCACCCAGGGCGCCGCCGATGGAAACCATCAGGTAAAAGGATGTAAGATAGCGCGCAGCAGGCCGCAAGAGGTACAGTTCCCCATGACACAACATACAGGCAGACAACATCAACAGACAATACACGAAAATCTGCAGGTAGATACTGGTCGCTTCTAGATTGAATAAAACAAAGAGGAGCAACGCCACAGAGAGCACGAAAAGGATCGAATACACTTTCCGGTTGTAACCGGCTTCGCCCGAAAAAGTGAGGATGAAGGAAAGCAAGTACAACATGAGCGGCAGAATCCACAGGAAGGGGATAACGGCCACCTCTTGCGAGATTTGGTTCGTGATCGAAAGCAAAAGCAGGGAGGCTGTCGCGCTCAAGGCAATCCACAACGACATCAGGGCCGGAGTGGGACGTGCGCCGTGGAAGGAAGCGTCAGTGACCGGCGGGCCGCGAAGCGGAAACGAAGGCGCTGCGCGCCGGTCTTGCGCGCGAACGGCGATCCAGACCACGAGTAAACCAAACATCATGAATCCAATGGACCACAGCCAGCCTTGACTCCTGAGAGAGAAATTGGGTTCGATCAAGGTGGGGTATGCAAGCAAGCCCAGCAATGAACCCAAGTTGGATAGGGAGTAAAGGCGCGCATAGGAATGCTGAGGGAAGATGCGGCTGAACCAGGCTTGCATCAGCGGTCCATTGGAGGCCAGGACGAAGTACGGTAACCCCACTGAAATGAATAACAATCGGAAAATATGCAGGACGGGAGAGGAAACATCGGATGGTCTTAGCGTTGCGGGTGGAGTGACGGGCGAGGACCAAACAAACGCCAGCGCAATCAAAACGGTTAGCGCCAGAAGAGATAACCCCACATGGATGCTACTTTGGCGCGGCCCTTTAACACGGCCAATCAACCAATAGGCGTAGGCATACCCCCCGGTGAGCAGCACCTGGAAGAATAACATCACCGTGGACCAGACCGCAGGTGTACCCCCGAACCACGGCAGAATGAATTTGCCGATCATGGGCTGTACCTGGAAAAGTAGAAATGCAGAAAGAAAAACGCTGATGGCAAAGATGAGCACAAGGTCTCCGGAACTGCATCATTCTACTTGATTATTATGCGACAAAACGAGACCGAACATACCTGTCCGATCTCGCTGCGACGATCACGAATGAAACCAGGAGCCAGCAGGCTCGGTAGGTTACTCAGGCAGCATTTCCTGCCAGCTGCCTTGATGGGTCAGCCGCCTGCTTCCATCCTCCTGGTCTTCATAGATTTCATAATGCAATGCCATTGGGAACGCCTGTTCGAGCATGATCTGCGCCGGACAATATTTGGTCGCGGTCAGTTCTATCGACCGCAGGACAGCGGCTTCATCGACATTTCTTCCGGTGACAACATATGTAATCGCCGCGCTCGTGAACACTTTAGGATATTCCGGCGAACGCGGCGCGTCGACCTTCACTTCAAACTGGGTCACATTCTGACGTTTCTTCCGCAGGATCGAGAGGATATCCATCGCCGTGCAACCGGCGAGACCGAATGCGACCATTTCCATGGGGCGGATACCAGCGTTGGTTCCACCAAAGCCTGGGTCGGCATCCATTTGCACCGGAAATCCTGAGGGAGCTGTACCGATAAAGGTCATATTGCTCTGCAATTTGACGGATACTTTCATTGCTTCTCCATAATGATCGGTGTAACGTGCTGATCCAGAGTGCCGCGGCTGACACCGCCCACCCACATCAGGCGGACAGTGCCCTCCCGGTCAATGACAAAGGAACTGGGCAAGTTGCGCGTCTTAAAGGCTCGTTCTGTGGCGATATAGGTGGGATCGAGCCAGACAGGAAATGTCAGGTGATAATCCTGCACGAATTGATTCACATCAGGCGTTGGGTCGCCATCATTGATGGCGATGATCAAGAAGCCGTCCTTGACATGTTTTTTATAATAGGCCTGGAGAGTTGGCATCTCCTCCTTGCAGGGTGGACACCAGGTTGCCCACAGGTTGACCAGCACCACCTGCCCGCGATAATCGGCGAGCGAGTGAGTGATGCCCTGCAGATCGGTGAGAGCCAGCTCGGGGGCGGCGTAGTCCACTTGAGCAGGGACAGCCGGAAGGTCAGATGAAGGCGTGATATCCCTCCGGATATAGTAGAGCGCGAACACGATCAGGAGCAGGCCCAGTCCAAGCAGCAGAATAGGCAGGGCGCGGCGGGAATTGGCAGGTGTCATCGGAAATAAGTATACCTGTTCAGGAGGCCATCCAGTTGGAATGATGATGATTGTCATAGAAATGGTGATATTTGTTACTGGGGTGTTTATTGCCAGCCGGAGTAACATATTTCTATGAGTTCGAAACTGAAAAGCTTGTCAATATTCAATGATCTAGAAGTAAGTTCTGTAGATTTACTGGAGACTCTATTTGAATTTTATTCATGCGCCGCAGGGACCATTGTTCTGCAACAAGGGAAACCGGCTGATTATCTCTATTTGATCGTCAGTGGCAGCGCGGAGGTCTCCTATAAGCCACATGATGCGAATCCGATCACGGTTACGCATGTTGAAAAAGGTGGAATGTTTGGCTGGTCGGCGGTGGTGGGGAGTGAGAAATATACTTCGTCCACCATTGCCATCGAACCTCTGGAAGCAGTGCGGGTGCGCGGCAGTGATCTGAGAAGATTTTGCGCGGAGCATCCTGAGGCAGGCAAGGATTTGTTGGAACGGCTGGCAAATTCCGTGTCTTCTCGCTGGAAGGATGCCAACGAACAGGTAAGGGCGATTTTGGTGCAGGGGATGAAGAGCTTTTGATTTGCGATTTCGGAGAGGGCAGGTTATGCAAAAACGGGATGCTGTGAGGCATCCCGTTTTTGTCGTTACACACCGCCCAGCAGGCTTGACGTTTACTTTGCTCCAGGCGGCGGCCTGAGCAATCCTTACGCTTTCTACATGGATGATTGGTTCCTGACAAAGCGGAACAAAAAATATCCGCCCAGCACGATGAGCAGGACAGGCCAGAGATATTGCGTCAACCCTCCAAAGGGGGTTCCGAGAATCACACCAAAGACCAGCAGAACCGTTCCCGGAATCAGTGCCCAGGTGCGCGAGCTGCCGCCAGGCAGAATAGCAAGCAGGATGAAGGTAAGGCCCAGCCCGATGAAGAGAACTCCGCCGTTGTCCGCACTGCTGACTTCATCCAATACAGAGATCGTCCCAAGTGTCAGCATCACACCGGCCGGGATGATGGCCCACCAGCGGCTTGTATCCGTGAGATACACCCACACGAAGGCCACACTGATGCCGCCAAAAAAGATGAGGCCATCATACGCCCCAAGGGACTCAGGCAGGAAATTCGCCAGCGCCAACCCAACCAGAATGAATCCGGGGAAAGCCGCCCACCACTCCCGATACACAAACAGGCGGTACAGGAAATAGGCTCCCACCGCGCCCCAGATCAGTCCCCAGAAAATGCCGCCGACATTCGAGATGATATTCAGGTTTTCGAGCAGCGCCAGAATACCGCCCAGCATCAAGAGTCCACCCAGCCATAAACGAGGGTCATATCGTTTCATCCTATTCTCCTTTCAGCCGTGCATTGCTTCATTTCACGGTGATCGAACCCACGCCCGCTCGCAAACGGATATCCGTGCGGTTGGGAGATGTATCAAAATCAGGTGATTGGTAAACTCCCGAATCCAGTTGTGGGAAACGGTCTCTATCCACATTCAGTGCAGTGAAATCTGCCACCGCATTGATCCGCGCGGCAGTCCCTTCGGGGATGCGCAAGTTGAAGCTCGCCGCGCCGCCTTCAAGTTCCAGGCGCGAAACGCCGCGCGCTGGCAGGGTCACATTGAAAGTGCTGGCGCCAGCTTTCAATTCGATCTCAGAAGCCAGCACCTCCTGGAGGTCGACCTCAAACGTGCTCGCGCCGGCCTCAATGGTCAACGACACGGGCACGGCCTGCGTGATCTGGTATCGCCACATGCCACCGGCAGGGCCAAGGACCGGGATGAACGATGGGCCCGTATCCACCTTGACCTCCAGCCTGTCTCCGTCCGAATGGCTGTGAAAATTCATCCCGACCGCGGACGAACCAAGGATCGCCTGCCCCTCAGGCGCGCCACCCGTGATCTGAATCTGCGCGGCGCCGTGTGAAAACCTGTATCTGACGTGTTTTGCCTCGCCCAACGGCACGGAGAACGTGTCCGCCGCGTCAAGAGTTGGTTTCCAGAATACGCCCAGGACGATCCAGCCGCCCACCAGGATCAAGATCAGAGGCCAGAACAGGGCAAAGACATTGGTGATGAAACCCGCGTTTTGCAGCAGGAACAGAACGCCGAACAGGATCAGCACCCCTCCCCAAAAGATGTTATCGCGTTTCATCGGGTACTCCACTTCCTCCCCTGCGGGTAAAACCACGTGCCAGGATATAGAGCCCCAGCAGAATGATCATGATCGGCGCGCCATAGGTACCGAGCAGTTCCAGCCCGCCGAAGATCGTGGCAAATACCAGGAATAGCACGGCGCTGGTCACGATCTTCCGCAACCCGCGCGAAAGGTTATGGCGCGTGTTATCCCCCAGTAGACCAGTCAGGATTTCTCCTACGCCCACGAAACCAGGAATCAGCGTCCACATATAGGACCAGGTTTCGTAAGCGTTATTTAGTTCCTGATAGTACAAAATTCCGCCTATCCCTGCGACGATGGAGGCGGGCACCGCCATGCCAGGGTTGCCCGTGAGCAATCCAATTAGCAGAATTAACACCCCGGCGCCAATCGTATACATCGGCCACCTGAAGTTTTCCTCCAACCAGGCCTGCAACTCCGGAACCTGCCGGGTGGCGATCAGCCAGCCGCCAAGGACGATCAGCAGCAGGCCGATAACTAAATTCGTACGGTTTTGTATCATCTCAATTCTCCTTCATATGATTCCAACACTCATAAGTGATTTACGTTAGCATTTGGGAAAAGTTTCGTCAGCGCATATTGCTATTTTTCAGGTTTTGTACGATTCGCTTCAGGAAAACGTAGCCGCACCTAAATCACCTCTTTGGCCAGCGCCTCAAGCCCCGCGAGATCATCCAGGTCCAGCCACTGCAACATAACGCGCTGTAGACCCGCTTCTTCCAACGCTTTCAACTGCTCCTGTACCTGACGCGGGCTCCCAGCCACGGCGCCGCTCGCCTGTAATTCCTCCACGGTTCGCTTGCGGGCGGAGAGCTTCTCCTGGAGGGCAGAATCATCTTGGCCAAAGACGATACCTGTCATCATGGAGCGGCGCACGTCGTCCGGATTTCTTCCCGCAGCCTTCAGCATTTCCGTCAGGCGCGCGTTCCTGTTCGCAAAATCCTGGGGCAGCAACATTACACAATTCCACTCCACCGCGTAACGGACGACATTTGCCAACGTGCGCTTTTCACCATTCCCACCGATCAAGATACGCGGCCCACCCTTCCTGTGCGGCCGCGGCAACAGCGTTGCGCCGCGCAATTGATAATAGCGGCCGTCGAATGTGACCGGCTCATCGCTTTGCAGCAGGCGCGTCACCACCTGCATCCCTTCGTCGAAACGGTCAAAACGTGGCTGAGGCTCCAGCAGTTCGAAACCAAACAGATGATGTTCGCGTTCCTGCCAGCCCGCTCCCAAGCCCAGCGTCAGACGCCCGCCTGAGAGGTCATCTACTGCTGAGGCGATGCGCGCCGTAAAGGCCGGATGTCGAAACGAGAACGGGGTGACCAGCGGTCCAAACTCAATCCGATTTGTATTGCAGGCCAGCCACGTAAGTGACGTCCACAATTCCAACGAATCCAGGTCCGGTGGGCCGGCGTTCGTAAAATGATCCGAACGATACAGCCCAACAAATCCTAACTGCTCCACCAGGCGCACGATCTTTTGCCAATGGGCCCAGTTCAACCCGTTTTGACCTTCGATCATGATGGCAATATCGAGCATGGTTTCTCCTTTTCGGAGTCGGACAGACTTGCTTTCCGACAGTGCAGTAGCAAGCTGCTGCACTCCAAAATCTATTTCACCAACTCCGGCAAAGCCAGCCATATCCCTTTTTGATCTGGATGTTCGGACCTGACCAGCTTCTGCTTCTCGATCAGGGTGGCAATGGTACGGGCCGTCAATTCCTTTTTCCACCCGAAGAGTTTGTTCACATCTCCCTCCTGCGCGGCGCCAAGCGACGCGAAATAAAGTTCAACGAGCTCTGAACGCGCTTCGCGCTCGCTGATCTTGCGCGCCTGTTCCGCCAGATCGGGATAATGCCGGGTCACAATTTCGTAAATGAACGAATACTTCCATGCACCGGCCTCCGACACTCCGACAGGCAAGATCTTGAAATCTGCCTGCAACACCTCCAGGGCTTTGTTGAATTCAGACTCCTTTGCATTGGCTAATTTTGCGACGCGGCGCAGGTCAATTGTATTGAGTGCGCCTTCCTTGAGCAGCGCTTCATAGACCTGTTTTGCCGCCTGCGATAAACGCCCCTCTTCATAGGCGATCAGGTAATCCTCCTCTGGCGCGCCATAGTTTTCAGATAACGCATAGAAAAACGGAGCGACCTCCAGCGAGATCATCGTCGCCTTTTTGCGGAGGACCTTGGCGTAGTACCACATCCTCTTACCCAGCGCCCGGTCCTTCCAACCCCAGGTGATATGACCGGGATCATCGTGTTTGTCCGCGACCGGTCTGTCACCTGCGACGGCTGTCCATAAACTTGGCATGACAATTCCAGAGATCGGCCAAAAGTATATGAAGCCGCGTTTGTTGATAAAGGTCAGGGCCTGAGATGGAGATGAGAGCCTCTTCGTGGGAGGCAGATTGAAGGTCCGCGTGCGATGGGTCTGAAGTTTTTTCAAGTCAATGGAGGGCATGGATAAATTGTAGCCGAAATTTACTGTTCATTATGGAACTGCCCATCCGTCACCTTGATGGACAGTTCGTTAATCAGCCCGGATTGTGGTTTGTCATTTGAGATGAATTGCCAGCCATTGAGCATCTGCTGTCATTACTGAGCAAATGAAAGGAGGAGGCTTATTGCGCCTCCTCCTTTTTACATCCTACTGCTTTCAGTGAATCTTATTGCTTGGCGATGCGTCCTTCGATCACAGGATATATACCGGGATCGATCGGCGTATTGCCGGGTGGAACACCGAATTTGAATGCAATGTAATCAACCAGCGCGTCGAGGTCACTCACACCGATGCGGGCGACATTCGTCGCGCCGAGGAACACACTGAACCCGTCGCCGCCGGTGGCGATATACTCGTTGCAGGCAATGCTGTAGACCGTGGCGTCAGGAAGAATTGGCGTGCCGTCAGTCAAGGTCAGGGATGTAATCCGTGACCCGGCTGGCAATGCCAAATTGTAGGTGTACTTGAGCCCGGAGACCGGCAGGATTCTGTTTACCACGAACTGTTGCTCCAGCAGGTTGTAGATCTGGCCGCCTGTGAGGTTGAGGGTGACAAGCTTGTTGTCGAACGGCTGGACCGTCAGGAGATCACCAAAAGTGACCGCGTGAGGGTAAGAGGTGAAGACAAGATCGGCCCGGATGCCGCCCGGATTTGTGAAGGCGATTTGTGTGCCGGCCTTCCATTTCTGGGCATCGGTTAGCAGGTTCCCCATGGCCGATTCGCCCGAACTATTGGCTCCCCTGAGGATCGGACTGAGGGTGGTAGCTTTGACCTGGTTAACAACGGGGGCAATCTGGTCCTTGTAGGATTGGACGCTGGCCGCGATCCCTGCATCAGGGGTCTTATTGGCGTTGTAAGTGGTGATCACCTGAAGATTGGAGTTGATGATATTGCGGTTCAGGCGATCATAGCGGAGGTCTGAGATGCCAAGGGCTGTGCCGGAGGAGTACTGCTGGATGACCGGGATATTGTTGACCTTGCCAGCGATCTTGGCGTGAGCGTGGCCCGAGATGATGAGATCGACGCCGGGGACAGCAACATCCGCAATCTCACCCGAGATAACGCCCGTGCCCGATACCTGGGAGCCGGGCATGTGGGCCAGTACAACGACCAGGTCCGCGCCTGCCGCGCGCAGTTCTGCCGCCAGTTGTTGGACGACCGGTCCTGCTGGTCGGAAATCCAACCCGACCGTATTCCCGGCCATGACGATAGTTGGCGTATCCTTACTGGTCACGCCGATAACACCGACCTGCTGGCCCTTGACTGTGAGCATGGTTGTGGGAACCATCCAATCCGGGCGGGTGTCGGTACCTGTATGGAATACATTTGCGAGCAGTATGGGGAACTGGGCTTGAGCCATGCGGGCCTGCAAGCCGACAAGACCCCAATCGAACTCATGGTTGCCAACAACGGACGCCTTGTAGCCCATCTGGTTATAGACATCGATGGTTGATACGCCACTCAGAAGATTGGAGATCGGCGTACCCTGCATGATGTCACCGCCGTCCAGAAGGACCGTCCCAAACGGGTTAGCGGCCTTGTAGTCATTGATGTAGGTCATATCGTAGGCTGCGCCCCCAACCAACACGGGATTGCTGCTACTCAATGTTTTCGGTTCCAGCTGACCGTGGAAGTCATTGGTGGACACAAAGGTATAGAGAGGATACCGGGCCTCGCGTACCCACGCGAGGGCCTCGGCGTTGGTCACCAGTTGCTCGGGCAAGATCTCATTTCCGGCGGGCACGAAGATGCCGGTTTGAATCGCGTATGCGGTTGCGCCCTTTGCCCAGTTGGAGAGGCTCTTGCCATCTGTGTAGGTATTCAGCACGGCCATGTCCACTTCCACGTCGCGCAGGTTCTCCATGGCCCGGTTACTAAGCAGGAAGAACTCGCCCTCACGGGTCAGGGTGTCGCCCGACTTCTTTTCGTTGGGCAGCTTCATGTAGTAGTCTGACGTCTGGTCAAAGGCCGTCCAGAGCAAGTTGGCATTATCGCTGCGGGTTACTGGAGTCCCCGCCATTGTAGGCAGCCAAGTGTTGACTGGCGGTAGCAGTGTAAAGTTCTGTACGAAGACATCGTCCGGCGAGATGGGGCTGTTGGCCATAATCCAGTTGGTGACCAACTCGCGCACCTCAGTGGTCGATTGATATACGATCGGCGCGGTCGGGAACCGACCGGTGGCGCGGTAGTTGTTGAGAGCGACACGCACTACCTGATCCATAGCCAGCGGCAGACCGTTGAGCTTGAGCTCGACGACGCGTTGGCCCACAGGCTTGGTAACGTCCAGTCTGTACTCAATGCCCGACCACAGGTCATAGTTATAGTCCCGGACGGCGCTGTTCACTGTTACACCGCTCGGCTCGTAGTAGTACTGGTTGAAGTAGTTGGCAGTCCACTCAAGCTCGTCCTTGATCATCTGCCCCGTGGCATCTATGACGTAGAGTGTATTGTCGTAGATGTAAACTGCATAGGCATCCTTGAGCTTGATGTCACCCGCGTTGAGTTGGGCCTGGTTGGTGAACAGTGCTGCCAGCGAAGCCTCCACCGCGTACCCAGCCTCGGCTGCGGCCTCGGTCTGCACTTGGTTGATCAAGTCAGCCATCGGCCCATCCGCGATACGGGCAGGGAAACCGCCGGGGAAGGCGCCCTTGGCAAAACCGATCGGGGTGTTAATGTATGCCACCGCGGCATCGTGATAGGGCTGCGTGATGGCTTTAATGGCCGGATCCTCCGCGTAAGTTCCCAGCGCGGGTGTCGTGCTTGACTTCGCGCTCACGGTCCAGTCGCTGCCAGAGCCGGTAACCGTGATGCGGATGTCAGAGATATTGCGGGTATGGTAGTTCGGCTCGGTGATCAGAACACCGTTGATCGTTTGAGACGCCACGTTGGCATGGGCATGACCTGCCAGGATCACATCGATGCCCGGCACTTCATTGGCCAGGAACTTGGCGAAGTTCTCATCGCGGCCATAGCCGTAGGTATCATCGAGGCCGGTGTGGGCTGCCACGACAATCACATCTGCACCATCAGCCTTCATGAGGGGCACGTAGTGGTTAGCCGCGGTCATGGCGTCACCAAAGACGCAGCCGACGATATTCTCGGGACGCTCCCAGTGCACAACAGCCGGAGGCGTAAGACCCAGGATGCCGACCTGCACACCGCCCACATCTTGAATGACATAGGGCTGGAATGCGTAATCGCGGCAGGCGGTGACGTTGGCCGAAAGCAGCGGGTAGTTCGCGTCACTCTGGTACCTGTTGAGGACCGCCGGTCCGTAGTTGAATTCATGGTTACCTACGGTGGCTGCCACATAGCCCATGGCATTCATCGTGGTGGCTATCGCGCTGGGCTGGTCGGGATGAAGCACTTCAAATAGATAGGCCAGGGGCGTGCCCTGGATGGTGTCGCCATTGTCGATGAGAATCGTATTGGGATTCGCGGCGAGCACTCCTTTGACGTAGGTCATCACCCTGGTCAGACCACGCGCGGACGAACCGGACGGCACGCTATCTGTGAAGTAATCATAGTTGTCGACGTTGCCGTGTATGTCGCTGGTACCCAGGATAACGATATCCCGGGTCTCGGCTGCGGCGACGACGCTTGTCCCCGCCAGTGAAAGTAGAAATACGATGATTAGCATTGCTGCTAATAGCTGATTCTTCCTCATGTATGGAATCCTCTCTCTATTCGTGGTATTCGAATTGATTTGGTTGTTAAACCAGTTTCATGCGATTGTCTTAAGATGGAGATGCCAGTCTCCCCATATGCCTCCTTTCTCATGATTCAAGATTGTCTGGTTCATAAAAGACAATACTTGAGAATCAAAACCCCTGCAGGGATTCAATCTGCATGCTTATTATTGAAGTTTCGAGTCCGGATGGCAATTGACTTTCATCACTCTCTTTGCCATAAAACTCACAAAAAAGTTACAACTGGACAATCTCGATAAATTAACCCGATAAGATAATGGTTGTATAATCATCGCTCATGAATGTATTGTTTATCTTTATGGATGGCATTGGCCTGGGAGAAAACAATCCGGAGATCAATCCACTGGCGCGGGCCAAGATGCCAAATCTGAATCGGTTGCTGGAGGGCAGATCGCTCCTCAATGAGAGCGCACCATTTCATGGCGAACATGCAACGCTGCTGGCAGTTGATCCCAGGGTTGGAGTCGGCGGCCTGCCTCAATCAGCAACGGGACAGGCAATTTTAGTAACGGGGAAAAATATCCCCGCCGAAATCGGCTATCACTACGGACCAAAACCGAATCCTGAAGTGGCTGCTTTTTTAAATGGTGGAACGTTGTTCTCGCGCTGCGTCGAATCGGGAAAGAAAGCTGCATTGCTCAACGCGTATCCGCCGCGCTATTTCCACGGGATCGATTCTGGCAAGCGCCTATACTCATCCATTCCGCTGGCGGTAACCGGGGCTGGAATTCCATTGTTCACCCACGAAGATTTCGTTGCCGGAC
Organism: Anaerolineales bacterium; assembly: GCA_035720235.1. GTDB lineage: Bacteria > Chloroflexota > Anaerolineae > Anaerolineales > Villigracilaceae > Defluviilinea. The sequence continues at coordinate 26,023 of DASTOH010000203.1, forward strand.
GCGCTCTCTCCGCCGACTTCACCGGTGATGGCTGGCGCAGCATGCTGGGATTCCCCGACGCGCCCGTGCTGAGTCCGCAACAGGCAGGACGCAAATTGATTTTGCTTGCGAAAGAATATGACTTTTCCCTGTTCGAATACTGGGCCAGCGACTATGCCGGGCATAAACAACAGATGGACACAGCGGTTGAATTAATGGAATCTTTCGATGCCGTATTGGGAGGGGTTGTGCAAGAGATGAAAGAGGAAAGAGAAAAGAATGGTGGCGGGATGCTTGCGCTCGTTACATCGGATCACGGGAATATGGAGGATTTATCCACACGCAAGCACACGGATGCAAATGTCCCCGTGCTGGTGATTGGAGAGAAAACGGCACGGGATGAGTTTACGCGTGGGATGAGGGACCTGACAGATATTGCCCCCGCCATTTGGAACACGGTAACGCGAGATTAATCTCGCATCACACAAATCGCATAAAGACCTGATTGCCGAGCAGCCGACCGCGTTTGGTTAATCGTAAAACCTCTGTAGACTGACTTTCCAACAGCCCTACTTTCAACAACTCTCCCATCTCTTTGCCAAACACATCATACAAACTTCTTCCAAATCGTCTTTCAAATACCGAAGATGAAATGCCTTCCTGTGTCAAACGCAAACCCGTCATCATGAATTCGGACATGTCATCCTGGAGGGTTTGTTTGTGGTGATTGACGGTGACGGGGGAAAGTGGAAAAGCTGTATTCAGTGACCAGTGATCAGTGTTCAGACGCTCGATATAGGTTTTGATTCGCAACACGTTGGAGTAGCGGTAACCATGGGCGTATCCGTGGGCGCCGGCGCCAAAGGCGAGATAGGGAAGACCGCGCCAGTATTGGAGGTTGTGTCTACAGGCAAAGGACGGATTAGTATGTGCGCTCACCTGCACGTGCGCCAGGTGCAAGTGTCGACTACGCTCCGCTCCGCTCACTACACCTGCCCTGGTACGGCTTAAGCCGCACGGTGCCAGGGTAGTCCCGATGCTTTTCGGGAGCGCGGAATCCTTTGCCCAGTTTGATATTTCGTATTGAATGTATCCATTCTCTGCAAGCGTTTCGCTCGCCCATTCGTACATTTCAGCGGCGAGATCGGGGTCAGGGAGCGGCAGGAGTCCTTTGGAGGCCCACCTACCAAACGGTGTGCCGTGTTCAAGGGTCAAGGCATAGGCGGAGATGTGTTCGGGGTGCAAATCGAGAATCCGCTTCACGGTGGTTTGCCAGGTTTGCAGAGCCTGCTCGGGCAAGCCGTAGATCAGGTCAAGGTTGAGATTGTGAAACCCTGCCTTGCGGGCAGAGGTCACGGCTTCGATCACGTCAAAGAAGTTATGGGCGCGCTCAAGCATCTTCAACTCAAAAGCATTGGCCGATTGGACACCGAAACTGAGGCGGTTGATTCCGATCTCACGCAGTTGACACAGCGCTTCGTATGTGACCGTGCCGGGATTAGCTTCTATGGTGATCTCAACATCCTCAGTCAGGCCAAAGGTGGCGCGAATGCTCTTGAAAATGGAGGCAAATTGGAGCGGGGAAAGAAGCGAGGGCGTTCCACCGCCGAAGAACACAGTATGAACTTGTAATGGCGCTTCGACTACCACTTCGGCTCGCTGACGCTCGCTCAGTGTCCGCTCAGCGCGGGATACACCCACATATTCGATTTCTTTACACAATGCATCCACATAGGCAGGGATCAGGGATTCCTGACCGGCGTAGGTGTTGAAGTCGCAGTAGGCGCAGCGATGGGTGCAAAATGGGATGTGGAAGTAGAGCGAAAGAGGCGATTCGGGTTGATACATAACGCAAGTCGGTAAATTGTAATTGGTAAGTCGTGGATTGCAGAATCAGAGATTGGAGACTTGAGATTGATTGCCTGGACGAGAAAGCCCAATAAGCAATGCGATTGGACCCATAATCAGAATCCACATGGCGGCTTGGAGACCAAATTGGTCAGCAAGGAAGCCGATGAGAAAGGGAAAAAATTTCGCAAGCGGCGCAGTAACCGAACCAATTGCCATGACGCTGGCGCTTTGACCCGGTAGGCTTGAGTATAACCGTCCCTGCAGGATGGGATACCAGCCGGTGTTGAAAAGATTCACAATCATCACGATAATCAATTTCGGGACGAAGCCCGGAGTAAGCAGAAAAACAGCAAAAGCAAATAGCTCCAGCAGTGCCGTCCTGCGCACAAATTGCAGGGAATCTTTTTGACGGTCAAGAAACGGAATGAACAGAAGGTCGCAGATGAGTCCCACGGCAAGCCAGACGGTCACTGCAATACCCGCCTGCGACTCAGTAACGCGGCCCACGTCTACAAAATAGAGGGCGAGATAGCTGAATAGCACATCGCCCATCAGGTCCGCGAATTCGAGCAAGAGGAGCCAGCGCCATACATCAACGCGTTTGAGGGCTACAAACGCGGCCCGGAATCCATCGAACACTGCACGCAGGGAGGGAATGGGCGGAGTGGAAACAGAATCAGGAGCTAAGTATCTTAGCGCCGCGAACACACAAAAGGTTGAGAAGAATGCGAGCCCGGCGTATGTCCCGCGCCATCCCCAACCGAAGTAGACGAACAAGCCAAGAAGCAGTGGTCCGGAAAGGACGCCCACCGATCCCGCGAACGTCCAGCGCGCCATGTTTTGCTCGTGGCGTGAGGGGGCCGAATCCATCAAATTGGCTTGAGCGAGGCTGACGAACGCGCCAGAGGCTGGGAAGAAAACGATGAAGGCGAAAAGCAAAAAATAAAAAGTTGTGGAGATGCTCGTCAGTACAAGGGCAGCAGTAAAGAAAAAGCCCCCTGTTACGATTAGCAGACGGCGCTTCCAAACGTCACCGAGAATACCAATGAAGGGTTCAATGAATGCGCCGACGATTCCAGGCACACTCAGAAGCAGACCGATTTGAGTATAGGTGAGCCGAAGGTCGTCGCGAATAAAAGGCAGCGCGACTTCACCCACGCCAAAGACGAGCTCATCAATGAATTCAATGAGGAGATAAATAAAATGGGTCATGGGATGCTTATTGTAATTCTACTAGCAAGTGGAGGATGAACCGCCGTTGTTAGGACAAAGTGATGGT
>DASTOH010000204.1:0-17698 GCA_035720235.1 Anaerolineales bacterium
GTTATCCATCCGCGACTCGGCTGAGATGTGGTGGCAGAGCGCGAATGCGACCATTCTTCCTGTCGCGCGCCGGGCACTGGCTCCCGATTGGAAGGAAGGCCATAGCCTGCTCGACTTGCTCGAACGCTTCACAGGGAACACGCACTGGGATGACCCTGCCACGTTGATGGCCGCTTATGAGCGGCATAGTGACGAGGTCAGGCAGACTGTTCCCCCGAAGAAACTGCTGGTGTGGAACGCCTTAGAGGGCTGGGCACCGCTCTGCCGGGCGCTCAACCTGCCCGTTCCGGATGATCCGTTCCCATGGGTCAACCGCAGGAGTGAATGGGGTTAATTATGATGGCTCCGAAGCAGATCCCTGTATATTTTGAGATAGGCCAAAAACGGATATTCGCGGGCGCTCTGGATTGGCCGGGCTGGTGCCGGAGCGGACGGGATGAAGAGTCCGCTTTGCAGGCGCTGGTTGATTATGGGGCGCGTTATGCTCGCGTCGTGCGGGCCAAAGAGTTTGGGTTTCGAGCACCAGCTGACACATCTTCGTTCATAGTAGTAGAACGCTTGAAGGGCAACGCGACCACAGATTTCGGCGCGCCCGATCTCGCTCCCGCAAAGGACTCGGAGCCAGTCAAGGAACCGGAGCTGGCGCGTCTTCAGGCGATCCTGAAGGCTTGCTGGCGGGCATTCGATGTGGCAGTCAAATCTGCGAAAGGCAAAGAGCTTCGCAAAGGACCACGCGGCGGCGGGCGGGAACTGGATGGGGTCATTCGGCACGTGCTTGGGTCAGATGGAAGTTATCTCTCAAGCCTGGGTTGGAAAGTGACGCAGGATGGAACAGCAGAACTTATCGGAGAACTGAAGTGCACCCGCAAGGCGATCCTGGAAGGCTTGAGGGCCGCGGCACATGGCCAGATAGCGACCCGCGGACCGCGCGGAGGCATCCGTTGGAGGCCGCGTTATTTCGTGCGCCGGTCAGCCTGGCACGTGCTCGATCACGCCTGGGAGATTGAAGATCGTATGGTGAATGGAGGCTGACATGTCCAACAAAATTTGCTCAAGCCGCCGTCCCCGGCGGCGAGGACGCCGCCTAGAGCGTTGGTTAGGAGGTTGACATGACTGATGAAGTCCTTTTCAAACGCGGTACCACTCTTGTGCGTCGTATGCATCTTGCACCCGGGGAAGCCATGCCGTGGCACCGCGACCCCTTCCACCGGGTCACTGTGGTTCTGCATGGGCATGAACTCGCCATCGAATACCGTGATGGGAGCGAGGGCCAGCGCTTCGCCGTTACGCCCGGACAGGTGGATTGGGACGAACCTACTGATCGTATTCACCGCGGTGTCAACGTGGGGGACGTGCCTTATGAGGAGATCACCGTCTTCTTTCTCAATCAACCGGAGGATGTGCCCCAACCCAGGGAAGAATAGAGAGGTTCACGGAGTCGCTTTAATTGTGCATCGATTTTCCATGTATACGTTTTCCAGAATAATGGAGGTCGTGAATGCGACTCAAGCCTGGCGATAAAGCGCCTTCTTTTTCAGCAGAGACAATAGAAGGCAAGACCATCTCTCTGCAAGAATTTGCCGGAAAACCGCTACTGCTGATGTTCTATCGATATGCGTCCTGCCCGATGTGCAATCTTCGGATTCGGGACTTCGCCCAGAACTATCCACGCCTGCACGAGCGTGGACTCGAAGTCGTGGCTTTCTTCCACTCACCGGCCCGCAATATCCGCGCCCATGCGGGGAAGCGGCACTTCCCTTTTCATCTGGTGGCAGACCCAAAATTTAACGTGTACCGGAGCTACGGTGTGGAGACTTCCTGGCCCAGATTCTTTCTATCCATGCTTCTGCCCAGCTTCTACGTGGACTGGATACGCGCCATGGGATATGGCATCTGGGGTGGCGTGGACTGGCAGATGGGCAAGATGCCCGCCGATTTTCTGATCGGCCCGGATGGCCGTATCCTGAAAGCCCATTATGGTCGTGAGATAGGAGATCATGTCCCTGTGGCAGAGGTGGAGGCGGCACTGAACGATCTGAATACATCGAATTCCTAATCTCTCATCATGCGCCGAGCAAACGGCGCAAAAAGGAGCCTCAAATGCTGATCAACCCTGAACTGGCACAAGCGATCAATGAACAGATCGGTCGTGAATTTGGCGCGAGCATGCAATATCTGAGCATCGCCGGTCATTTTCAGACCCAAAAGCTCATGCTGCTGACAAAACTCTTTTTTGAGCAGGCAGAAGAGGAGAAAGTCCACGCCATGAAGTTCGTGCATTACGTGCTGGATACACAAGGCGAATTACAAATCCCGGCCATCGCCCAGCCGAAGGCAAAATTTGCCTCCGCCGAAGAAGCGGTGCAGGCGGCTCTCACCTGGGAAACGGAAGTGACCGGACAGATCAACCACCTTATGGATCTGGCAATCTCGCAGAACGATTACCTGGCCCAGAACTTCCTGCAATGGTTTGTGGATGAGCAGCTCGAAGAAGTGAATAAGATGGATCAATTATTGAGCGTGATCCGCCGCGCCGGTGAAAAGAACCTGCTGATGGTGGAGGCCTATCTGGTGCACCTGGATAAGGCAGGATAGGTAGGTGTCTACACTTCAGAGGAAAATTTCTTGTAGTACCGCGGCCACCATGCAATTCGGAGGCCGCGGTACGGATAATAAATAATGTATATTTCACATCGATGAGTCTCTCGTGCTCACGGAAGATTCATTATGGCTGTGCAGGAGCTGGAAGCCGCGCGCACTGACCTGGGCTCCCAAGCCACAGGCGTTCGGAACGCCGTCACCTCTGGGACCAACACCGATCCCTACAACAGTACTTTAGGTGGGGAAAAGTCAGTACTTTTCCCCCACATCCGGGAGATACTTCAGTTTCGTATCATATATTTAACAGCGTGTGCCCTGGAATTTCCAACATGGACACCATCCTCCCACTTGAAATTGGAGGAACAGATCCAATACTTTTCTCTACATTCCATTTCCGTTCCTTCGATTCCAGCTGGGACTTGGAAAGCCCTCTAGTTTATGGAAAAGGAGAAAAAGTAAATGAAACACAAGAATCTGTTCGTTGCTGCCGGAGCGGGATTCGTGCTGATCCTGGTCCTGCTCTCGGCAATCATCGTTCAGGCGGGTAGCCCGAAGACCCTCTACCTGGATTGGCGGCAGGTCGTCCCGGCCGGGTCCGGAGACCCAAATATGTTCGGAGAAGCCACCGTTGACGCGAATGCCGGTCAGGCGCGCTTGTGCTATACCCTGCGGGTTTTTCTTTACCCGGGTACTGATTGGCCTCCCACTGGAGCAAGTATTCACAACGCGCCATTCGGCTCGAATGGACCCCTGGTCGTCGACCTGCAACCCAGCTTTCCATCGGAAAGAGCCAGTGGCTGTGTCACTATCAACAGCGCGCTGGCCCACGACATTCAAAGGAATCCCGCTCAGTACTATTTACTGGTAACGGATTCAAGCCATCCGGAGGGTGCGGCGCGCGCTCAGCTCACCAAATAATAGGCTCCTGGCTCCTCCTTACGCTGCGGTCCGAACTATGCTTACAGTTCGGACCGCAACTGTTTACAGACTTCGGATGCGTCGCCGTGGCGCCGTGCCGACATCTTTTAGGCTCCTTCAAGGTCTGGGCGGCTCACAGCAGACTTCCGAAGTCTTAGCTTTGCACTTGCGTAGACGTGGATTTTCCTGTATGCTTATTTCATCAGAGGTAGCCATGTCTGATCAAACCACCCAGAATGTCCTTGACGTCAAACGCCGCCACGAGCACGAATTGTTGCGCAAGCCAAACGTCGTGGCAGTTGGGATCGGTTACCGTACACAGGGCGGCCAGCGGACCCAGGAGGTGTCTATTGTCGTATCCGTCAGGAAAAAGGTGCCAGCCTCAGAGTTGAAACCGGCCGATCTGATCCCAGACTCGCTCGAAGGCGTGCCGGTGGATGTGGTCGAGACCGGTGAAATACGCGCGTTGTGAGCAGCGCGCCCAGCCAGCATCCAAGGAGAATCATCGATGGAATCCAGTAGGAGTGCCATTTCGCGGGCACAACAGGCGAAGCGCGAGCGTGAAAGCAGATTGATGCTTTTGCGCAATGTCGTCGCGACCGGCGTCGGATTCAAAATTGCCGGAAACGTTCAGACCCAGGAACCTTGTGTGGTCGTCTCGGTCGTCAAGAAACTGCCTCTCATCCAGCTGCCCGAATCGGCGCGCGTGCCAAAAGTGATCGGCGGCGTGCCAACCGATGTGGTTGAGACCGGCAGGATTTACGCGCTCCAGGATCCCACGCAGAAGATGCGCCCGGCCCGGCCTGGGGTCAGCATTGGACACTTTCAAATTACGGCGGGGACACTGGGCTGTCTGGTGCAACGGAACGGCCAGGTCTACATCTTAAGCAATAATCATGTGTTAGCCAATTCGAACGCGGGCCAATTGGGAGACGCGATCCTGCAACCGGGGCCGCATGATGGCGGCACCTCCGCGGATCAGATCGGCACACTGGAGCAATTCATCCCGGTTGGATTCGGACTTTCCCTTCCGGGGTGCTCGCCGCTGTCTTTTCTGATGCGGCTGTTTGGCCGGCCCACCGCGAGCGTCAACGAGCCGGGTAATAACACTGTGGATTGCGCCATTGCCAAACCGCTATCGGCTGAGCTCGTCAACCCGGATATTCTCAACATTGGCATTCCGACCGGTGCTGGCACCGCGACGCTTGGGACACCGGTCCAGAAAAGCGGGCGTACCACCGGCTACACCGCTGACCAGATTACCCAGATTGACGTGACCGTCTCGGTACTTTACGGCAATCAGATTGCCACGTTCAAGAATCAGTTGATGGCTGGCCCCATGAGTGCGGGAGGTGATTCCGGCTCAGCCGTGCTGGACATGGACAGGCGGGTTGTGGGTCTGTTGTTCGCCGGCTCGGATACAACCACGATCATGAATCCGATCCAATCCGTGCTCGAGGCGTTGCAGGTGCAAATCGTCACTGCCTGAAGTTTACACACAAACCAGAGCACTCCAGTGACAGTCAGCCTATTGCTCAAGCTGCCGTCCCCGGCGGCACAGGAGCATTGGGGCCTTATAATTGCCGCATGCCCATCACCCCTCAAGATCTTGGTGGCAAGATCAGTTCTCAGACTTCTGAATTTCTCATGAAGACTCCCCAGTCGTAAAGACTCCGAAAAAGATGTCGCCACGGCGCCACGGCGACGCTTCCAAAGTCTCGCGCGACCGAAAGTTACCATCTCCGATTTTGGAGAGAGGGCAGTAGATATGGCGAATGAAGAACAACTGTCTGTTTTGAAGAAGGGTGTCGAACACTGGAACAAATGGCGGGCACAGAACAGCACCACCAAGGTTGACCTCAGCGGCGCGGTGCTTAGTGGAATAAATCTCAGCGGCGTAGATTTCAGAGACGCCCGTCTCACTCGTGTGGACTTTCGAGAAGGAAATCTTCAGAGAGCACATCTCTCGCTGGCAAATCTTAGCCGGGCGACACTCATCGGGACTTCGCTCAATCGAGCCATTCTCAAAGAAACCAGGCTGACCCATAGGATTGCATGAATTCCGATGTACGAGACGCTGATCTTTCCAGCGTCTATCTCCACAAGTTCGTCCTCGCCATAACCGATCTCGCCGGCACCGATCTGTATAAAGCTCATTTGAACGAGGCGTATCTCAACAATTCCAAATTCACGTATGCCTCTCCGGCAGACACTACGCTGGGAGCCTTGCATCTAAGTTCTGCCGTTGACCTCGAGAAAACCCATCATCACGGCCCTTCTACTTGCTTGACTATGGTATTTCGGTCAGTATAATGTTCATGAGTGAAGCATGGTTCTTGCCTTTTAGGGTGGAATGTCAACGAAACTTATCGTTGGTGGCTCGCAGGAAGAAAGAGATGAAAAGGAGATCATATGGATAACGCAGCTTCTCTCAGCAAGCCAGGTTTGGCAGATGTGCCACTTGAACAACATTCTCCTGGACAAACCATCCTGTTACATTTGCTGCCAGGAGGGATCGGCACCGCGGTATATGTTCTTACCGTGCCATTCATCACGGGGCTGGGGTATCCCTCCATTATTGCACTGTACCTCCCGATGATTCTGGCCGTGATACTTGTGGAACTTGGTTATTTAATATATCAGGGCCAAAAGCAATCTGGCACACGCTCGCTCAAAGGTGTGGTGAATTATCGTGAGCCTGTTCCCGGCTGGATGTATATTGGATTTCCCCTTTTGATCCTGATTTGGGGTGTCTTGGTCACTGGTCTCGTTTCACCCATAGACAATCTGCTGCTGAATCAGGGTTTCGGCTGGCTGCCCGACTGGTATGCACTGCGGAACATACTCGAAATCAAGACGGCATATGCACGCGAAGCAATCCTGGTCACCGCCATCTGCGCACTGATCTTGAATGGGTTTGCCGGTCCAATCGTCGAAGAACTCTATTTTCGCGGTCATCTCTTGCCGCGTATGTCAGGATTTGGACGGTGGGCACCTCTGCTCAACGTGCTCCTGTTTTCTTTCTATCACTTTTGGACACCCTGGATGTTCTTTTCACGCCTCGTGTTGTTGGTGCCGATGGTCTATGTCGTGTGGTGGAAGCGCAATATCTATCTTGGAATGATCGCGCACTGCCTGCTGAATCTGATTGGCACCACCGTGCTATTCGCGCAACTTTTAGGATAATTACACGGGCACAGTTTCTTAGAAACATGGAGGAAAATATCATGTCTTCAAAGGCTCAGTTCGGTCCGTTTCTGATCGCGTTCGTGATCATCTTTGTCCTGTTTCGTGGGATAGCCATACTTTTGGCAAACGCCGATTGGACGCTGGTCATGCTTCTGATCTGTGCAGTGGTTATGACTGGTTCAGCGCTGGCTACAAGCCTGTTTTTCATCCCAATGGAAATAACGACATCCTTCAGCCTGATGTGGATCGGTGTTGTCTTGGTTTGCCTGTTCCTGGTCTTTGTAGCAGGAAGATTATTCCCGGTTGATACGCAGATTTTGGAGAGGGGCAACCCATGACAGCAAAAACGATACAAACACTAAAAGGTTCTGTGGATGTGGACACACTCGGCCTCATCCTCCCGCACGAACACCTGTTTACCGACCTGCGCGGGCCGCACGTCCCTGAGTATGCTCAGGGCGAACCGTCCGCTGTGCTGAAAGTGGTGGAACCGTATCTGGCCGAAGCCGCGGCGGCGGGCGCGACTGCGCTGGTGGAATGTTCGACCATGGGCGTGGGACGGAACCTGAACGTATTACAGAAGCTGGCAGACGCCACGCCCATACACATCGTTGCGCCGACTGGCGTCTATCGGGATGCCTACATTCCCGCCGCGCTGCGTGAGGTGAACGAAGATTATCTGGCCGATCTCTGGACCAGGGAACTGACCGAAGGCATCGAAGGCACATCCATTCGAGCGGGTTTCATCAAGCTGGCGATGAGCGATGACGGCCCAATGCCACTCGAGATCCGCAACCTGAAGGCTGCTGTGAAAGCGAGTCAACGGACGGGCGCGGTGATCGGCAGTCACACCATCGGTGGAACGGTGGCGAAAAAGGAAATGGATGTGCTGGAAGAGGCTGGCCTGGACCTGCACCGCTTCATCTGGATCCATGCGCAGAGCGAGCGGGACAGGTCCGTGCTGGAGGAGGCCGCGCGGCGTGGCGCCTACGTGGAACTGGACTCGGTTGGAGCGCCGTATCACTCCCAGCCGGAGTTGCTCGATGTCACCATTGCTTTGATCGCGGCTGGATATATTGATCACCTGTTGCTCTCACATGATGCAGGCTGGTACAACCCGGCGGATCCCAACGGGATGCCCGATGGCGGCTACCGCGGCTATACCGCCTTGATGAAGGATTTTCTCCCAGCCCTGTTCGCGCGCGGCGTCACTGACGAACAGGTGCGGCAAATCACGGTCGATAACCCGGCCCGGGCCTTCGCGTTCTAGCTCATAGGTAGTAGATCACGAAACGAAGCAAGAGAAAACCAAATCTATGGAGTGAGTGGGTCATCTATTCTCAGGAGGATTTTGGCCACCTTCTGTAAGGAAAATCGTTCCTAAGAATGATATATTGATCCATAAATACTCTGATGTGAGGGACCAATGACCGTGATCGTGGGAAGGAAATGATATGAGCGGATTAGTCATAACGATACTCATGTTATGCCTGAGCTATGCCATTCTGCTATACATGGGCGTGAATGGATTTATGGGGCTCCAGGTCTCACTGGGAGTGCGCAAACGCCGAGGGGAGGATGCCACTCATTTACACCTATCCGCCTCCCCTAAGTTAGAGCCATTGCTCGATACGCTTTCAAGACTCGGATTTGTTCGTTTGGGGGAAATCGGCATCAAAGTACCCTGGCATTCCATTCAATACGAATGGGTATTTTGTTCGCCTGACCATTCTATTATCGCAGAAGCCACCGAAATTATGCCCAATATGGTCCAATTCTCCACCACATTTCATGATGGCGCAGTGGTGGAAACGGTTTATCCAATGGGTGAAAATATCCACACCACTGATTTCGTCTCTCATACGATTACCTCTAATGTGGAGACAGCTTATCAACACCATTGCCAACTAATTTCAGAGTCTAGCAAAAAGCATGGTGATCCAGTCAGGATGCCCACGATAGCTGATTTGCTGCAATGGGAGATTGTCTACCGTGAGCTTCATGCACTTCGGAAATTCCGACGATCCATTGGAACCCACTTTTCCGGTGTTTTTTGGCTGGTTTTCGGACTTGTGCTCACCGCGCTCACAGTACTCAAGATTGATCACAGTCTCATTTCCAGGGATGAGGTCTCGCTCCGGTTATCACTCTTGTGGCAGGAACTTTCCCCGATCGCATTGGTATCTTATCTCACAGCACTGATTGCTGTATGGAGCGGACAAAAGGAACCCGAACCAAGCCCCGTTAACCGGAAGCGCTATACGCAACGTGGCTTCATGCTTTTGCTAGCGCTCATCGCGGCAGGTGCTTTAATAATTATTCCTCACAGTTCACGGGTAATGCAGAGAAATTACTATCGAGCAATCGAAGCGCTCAATATGGGGAATAATGAAAAGGCCCTTGCCTATGCCAATCTCATAGTCGAGTATCTACCTGATTATGCGCCAGCCTATACTCTACGAGGATTAGCGCATCAAAGATTGTATATGTTCGACCAGGCATTTGATGATTTCGATCATGCCATTCGATTAGAGGTCTACGACACGAGCGGATTCTATAATCGCGGCTTGGCGCATGATGCTCTGGGATTTTACGATCTGGCAATCCAAGATTTCACCAAGGCTATTAGCCTTCAGCCGGATGATTCGCAATCATATTATGCTCGCGGAACTGCCTACCGTAACATGGGAGATTATACGAACGCGCTTGAGGATATCAGCGAAGCCATTCGGCTCAATCCCTTGGATGCAGAGGCGTTTTACGGTCGTAGTCTCACCTACTTCGAAATGGGAAACTATACACATGCGCTCACCGACATTAATGATGGGCTGAAACTGGATCCATTGTATGCCAATGCCTATTATTTCCGTGGGCGTATCCATGAAGCGCAGGGAGATGTGGAAGAAGCGACAGCAAATTATTCCCGCGCAATCGAGATTGATCCCATAAACGCTGAGGAGGCCTACTACGCGCGCGGTCTTATTTTCTATTCACAGGGATATATAGATCAGTCTATCTCAGACTATTCTGAGGCAATCCGGATTAGTCCGACCTACTCACCCGACTACTATTACGCCAGAGGACGGGCTTACTACGATCAGGGAGATTACGACACGGCATTATCAGATATCCATCTTGCAACCAAATACGAACCGACAAATGCTGTCTATTATTACTTCAGAGGCATAATATATGCTGCCCAGAACGATTATGAGGAAGCTATTAAAGATTACACTCAGGCAATTAACTTGGATCCTACATTTGAGAACGCATACTTTGCCCGCGCATTAAGTTACCAGGCATTTAAGTATACTTATGAAGCGGTGCAAGACTTCCAAACGGTCCTTCATATGACCTCCGATGCAGATCGAATACGGGAAATCCAGGAACATCTCGAAGAACTCGGATTTCCTCCCTAGAAAGCTCGGCAGTCCTGTCAGAAATCCAGAAACCCAACGCGAGATCCGCATCAAAACTGTCTGCCAGAATGGGGTTTGGCAAACTTGACCGGCAGGGACCTCAGACCCTCCAGAGACAAGCTTAAGTCTCATGTCCAAATAATGCACTCGGCCAGCCTGAAATGTAAAATGAAATCATCTCAATCCGCTCCAGCGAGCGGATACAGGTCAATTCGCTTGAAAGGAGATTCAAATGGACGTCAAACAGCTCGCTCAGAATACGGTTGATATTTTCAATGACCGCAGCTTCCGAGAGAAAGCCGAAGAGGTGGCCAACACGAACATTGTAGTCACTGATAAACCAACAGCTCAGGAATTCCGCGGTGTGGATGGGTTTGTCCAATTTTCCGAAGGATTCATCACGGCCATGCCTGATATCAAAGGCACGGTTCTTGAGCAAACGGCAGAAGGCAACAGGGCGACTACACGTGTCCGGGGCCAAGGCACTTTTACAGGCACCTTACAGACCCCGCAAGGGAATGTGCAAGGCAATGGCAATCCCGTTGACATTGAATACCAGCTCAATCAAGTATTCAATGAGGAAGGCAAGCTTGTCCACTTTACTGTGGACTATGATATGCAGGATTTCATGCGGCAGCTTGGCCTCAGTTGAGCTGCACAGCGGGAGCAAAAAACCAAAGGTCTCCGCAAACGTTTTGATTGTGGAGACCTTTCTTCATTGCATATACACAAGAATCACTGCAGGTACTTTGCAAATTCCTCTTCGAGCTGCTGTTCGGAAGTGAAACCTACCCACTTCTTCAAGACATTCCCGTTTTCATCCAACAAGTAGATTTCGGGTTGGTAATAGAATCCCAGGGCTTCCTGAAAATCGAAGGTGTTCGGGTCGTCGGCATCGAGGTAGCTAAACTGGATCTTGCCAAAATATTTCGCTTCGAGCCCATGAACCATGGGCGCCATGGCACGGCAGGTTCCTCAGGTGAAGCGGAAGAATTCCACCAGGTGCAGCTGCCCGGAAGCCAGGCTGACCGTGGACGGGTCGGTGGCGTGCAGTTCAGGGCCGCGGGAGGTGGCGCCGGTAAAGACGGTTGGGGCGAGGGCCTCGGTGGGCGCAGCTTCGGCCGTGGGCGAAGGTACATCCGCCAGAGGCGTCGCGCTGGGTTGCACAGTTGTCGCGAGAGCCGTGGGCTGCGCTGGCAACGCCGGAACCTCAGTCGCGGCCTGGGGGGCGCAAGCGGCCAATAGAAAAGCGAGCATGCACCAAAGGAGGAAGGAACGGTTCTTCATATCCATATGGAGAGCTTATATCAGGAAATCCTTACGAAAGGATTAACGCAAGGCTGCAAGCAATCCGCACTTCGACTGCGGGTCTCGCAACCAGCGCTCAACCCTCCGCGCCACGCGAGGGGAAACTCGTCACTTTGACTCTTGTAAAATCCTGGACTATACTGTGATTAGTTCAGTAGTTCGCTGGCTCAATCGTTGTATCGTTGTGGCCATCAGACTACACAGCTATCGAACTAACAAACTATCTAACTATCCAACTATTCAACTATTTTTAGGAGGAAGCATGGCTGGTTTCAAACTCACCTATGCCACGATGTTCAATCCACCCGAGGAACTGCATAAGGGTTACGACAAGGCAGTTGCCAAACTCAAGGCCAATCTCGGCCAGGAATACGGCATGATCATTGACGGCAAGGACGTCTTCGCGGACGATAAGTATGAAGACCGCTCACCGGTCAATACTGATTGGGTGCTGGCGGTGATGCAGAAAGGCAACGCCACGCACGCCAAGATGGCGATCGAGGCCGCCCGCAAGGCGTTCCCCGCCTGGAGCCGCACCCCGTGGCAGAAGCGCGTGCAGCTCGTGCGCAAGGCTTCGGCGCTGATCGAGAAGCGCATTTTCGAACTCGGCGCGGCCATGGCATTGGAGGTCGGCAAGAACCGCATGGAGTCACTCGGTGACGTGCAGGAAACTGCCGACCTTATGTATTGGTCGGCCCAGATGGTGGAGGAAAACAACGGTTTCATCAAACCGATGGGCAACGACCCGCTGGTTGGCTACGACGCAACAAACATCTCGGTCCTGCGTCCCTACGGTGTCTGGCTGATCATCTCCCCGTTCAACTTCCCCTTTGCGTTGACGGGCGGTCCCACCGGCGCAGCGCTTGTGGCTGGAAATACGGTCGTCATCAAGCCGGCCACGGATACCGCCTGGATCGTCCGCCTCTACGCGGAATGTCTGCGCGACGCCGGCATCCCGGATGGAGTGATGAACTTCGTTACGGGGCCTGGTTCGACCCTGGGTCAGGCGCTCGTTGAAAATCCCGAAGTGGACGGCGCCACCTTCACTGGTTCGTTCGATGTGGGTATGCGGATGTACCGCGACTTCGCCAACCGCAACTACGTGCGCCCGATGGTGCTGGAACTCGGCGGCAAGAATCCTGCTATCGTTTCCCGCAATGCCGATCTCGAAGACGCCTCGACCGGCATCGTCCGCTCGGCGTTTGGCTTGCAGGGACAAAAATGCTCCGCCGCGTCACGCGTGCTGGTGGAGGAACCTGTCTACGAGGAACTGGTTGCCAAGCTCAAGGAAAAGACGAACAAGCTAGTCATCGGCGACCCCACCGAGCGCAATACGTACCTCGGCCCGGTCATCAACCAGGGTTCCTACAACGACTTCAAGAACTTCACGGAGGAGATCCACGGTGCAGGTGGCCAGTTCCTCACTGGCGGTCACGTGAAGACTGGCGGTATGTACGACAAAGGATACTTCTGTGAGCCTACCCTCGTCACAGACCTGCCGCATAATCATCGCCTGTGGCAGTATGAAATGTTCCTGCCCATCACCACGATCGGCAAGGTCAGCAATCTCGATGAGGCCATGAAGATTGCCAACAGCGTGAACTACGGCCTCACCGCAGGCTTCTATGGCTCACTCAAGGAAACCGAATGGTTCTTCGATAACATCGAAGCCGGCGTGACGTATGCCAATCGTCCGCAGGGCGCGACCACCGGCGCGTGGCCGGGCTTCCAACCGTTTGGCGGCTGGAAAGGCTCCGGCGCGACCGGTAAGAACGGCGGCGGTTATTATTACGTGCAACTGTACCTGCACGAACAGATCCGCACGCTCATCAAACCTGCCAAGGCCAACGGCGGAGTGGCGGCTAAAACAAAAACATCGTCATCGAAGGGAAAAGCTGCGCCTAAGAAGGCTGTAAAGACACCGTCCTCGCAGAGGAAAGTCGCAAAGAAAAAGACCCGCAAGTGACACCGAAGCCCTTCCTGAAAAGGGAGGGCTTTTTTAGTTCGTCATTGCGAGGAGGGTTGAGGTGCGTTAGCACCGAAATCCCGACAAAGCAATCTCCACCCCAAAGTTGGGGATTGCTTTGGGCCCCTGCGGGAGAGCACCGCCCTCGCAATGACAGAATGCCAATATGCCCTGGAATCCTGACCTTTATCACAAGTTCCAATCTGAGCGCTCTGCCCCGTTTTTTGACCTGCTGGCGCTGGTGGAGGTGCGGCCCAATCTCAAAGTCATTGACCTGGGATGCGGCACCGGTGAATTGACGCGTCAACTGGCGGACAAATTGCCAAACAGTGATGTGACCGGACTGGACTCGTCTGTCCAAATGTTGGACGCTGCGCGGGCCGCTTCCTTCGCACGCCCGGGCCTGGTTTTTGAGCAAGGCGATCAGGCCGCGCTGACAGGCGAATGGGACCTGATCTTCAGCAATGCCGCCCTGCACTGGAGTGAGAATCATGCGGAACTCATTCCGTATCTCTATCATCATCTGAAGTCAGGTGGGCAGATCGCGGTGCAGGTTCCTTCGAATCACAATCACATCTCGCACCAGATCTATCGTGAGACAGCCAGTGAAGAGATGTTCAAATTCATCCTGCAGGGCTTTCAACGCTACGCGCCCGTGCTCGCCATTGAAGATTATGCGCGCCTGTTGTTCCAATGCGGCGCAGAAGACATCATCGTCTTCGAGAAGGTTTATCCGCATGTCCTGGAAGATTCGGACGCAGTGGTAGAATGGATTTCAGGCACTGCGCTCGTCCCCTACTTTGAAAGACTGGGCAAATACAAGGAAGATTTTTTGACAGCCATCCGCGAGAAGATGCGCGCCGCCATGCCAGATAGCCCGGTATTCTATCCGTTCAAACGAACGTTATTTTCAGCGAAAAGACCTCCGTTGGTCGAGTAGTCCTGAGGCAACAGCCGAAGGACATATCGAGACCAACAAGTTACATAAAAATGCAGAGTTGAGATGTAGCTTGAGATGTGGTCTCGATACGCTCCTCACTTTGTTCATCGCTACTTGACCACCTTTTGAAATCTTATGGGCGCCTCTCCTCCTCCTGGCCGACCAGAATTCGTCTCCCGTGTAGGGACTTTTTTTGTATTAGTAGGCATTGGCCTGATGGTGTTCTTCCTGCTATCAGATGCCGCCTCTGATCCACGCCTGAGTTACTTTTGCTGGGGCACTGTCCTGTTGAGCCTCGGCTTTATCTTCCAGTCGCGCTTCAAAAGACCAAAAGGACCACCCAGTGGAAGGTTCAGCGTCCTGCAAAGATTGAAACCAAAACCCAAAGAAGAGAAAAAGAAGAAATGACCAAACTGACAACGCTTTCAGAAGCCATCGCGAAATATGTGAACGATGGCGATGTGATTTACGCGGCAGGTTTCACCCACCTTATCCCGTTTGCTGCGGGACACGAAATGATCCGGCAGGGCAAAAAGGATCTCACCCTTGCCCGAGCCACGCCTGATCTGATCTATGACCAGATGGTCGCGGTAGGCTGTGCCAGGAAAGTGATCTTCTCCTACATGGGGAATCCGGGTGTCGGATCGTTGCGTATCGTCCGTTCTGCCATCGAACAGGGCAGGCTCGAATGGGAGGAGTATTCACACTTCGGCATGATCACGCGTTTGCAGGCAGGCGCCTCCGGTCTGCCATTCCTCCCCATGAACCAGACCGGCGCGACAGATTTGGAGAAGGCCAACCCAAACATCAAGCGTATCCCAGATCCCTATGGCGGCAAGGATGTCATGGTGGTGCCGGCGCTCCATCCAGATGTTGCCATTGTCCATGTCCAGCGCGCCGATGCCAACGGCAACGCGCATCTGTGGGGCATTATCGGCGAGCAGAAGGAGGCCGCCTTCGCCGCCAGGAAGGTGATCTTGACCGCAGAAGAAATTGTGGACGAAGCCATCATCCGCTCTGACCCGAACCGTACGATGATTCCAGGCATCGTGGTAAGCGCGGTATGTCACGTCCCGTTTGCGTGCCATCCCAGTTACGCGCAGGGATATTACGATCGCGATAACGAGTTCTATCTCGCCTGGGATAGGATCAGCGAATCGGCGGAAAGCGTGAAAGGATATCTCGATGAGTGGGTCTATGGCGTGAAGGACCGCGACGAATACTGGGCAAAACTTGGAGCCGAAACACACCGGCGACTCGCAATTCCTGAACGAATGAGCGAGCCGATCAATTATGGCAAGTATTGAGCAGACGGGTAGACACGCGCTTGCGCGCAAGTAGACACGTGATGAGCATTCCGTTTTTTGATCTTGGCGGTACAGGCGCACCACTTCATTTTCTGCATGCCAACGGTTATCCGCCCGATTGTTACAAGCCTCTGTTTGACCTTTTGAAAACACAATACCATGTGTTTGGGATGATGCTCCGCCCGCTTTGGGAGGACGCGGACCCGAAGGAAATTCACGACTGGCAGCCGTTTAGCGATGACCTGCGCCGCTTCCTTTCCTCACAGCCTGAGCCTGCGATCGGGGTCGGACACTCCATTGGGGCCATCGTCACCTTGCGTGCGGCTCTACGCGACCCGGGCAAGTTCAAAGCACTGGTCCTGATAGACCCGGTCCTGTTGACGCCTCCCCGGCTCTTTTGGTGGAATGTATTTCGAGCCATGGGCCTGGGCGAGCGAGTCAATCCAATCATCGCGGGTGCAAAAAAACGACGGCGCACCTTCGACGATCTGGAGGTGGCTTTTCGCGGCTATCGCAACCGGGAGGTCTTCAAATATCTGAGTGATGAGAACCTACGCATCTACCTCAAGGGCATCACCCGCAGGTCGCCCAGCGGCGGTTATGAGTTGGTCTATTCGCCTGAATGGGAATCGCGCATCTATTACACCGGACTGCAAGACTTTGACATCTGGCGTGGCTTGCCCAGACTCCAGGTGCCGGCACTCTTCCTGCGCGGCGCCGAGAGTGATACTTTTCTGCAGGGCGCGGCCAGGCTGGTCAAACAGAAACAACCTCAAGCGAAGGTCGAAACGTTGGAAAAATCCACGCATCTCCTGCCGCTGGAACGTCCGCAGCAAGTCTTTGATCGGATGCAGTCATTCTTAAAGAATTTTGCTCCTTAGGGACTTAACCCCTCAGGGAGCGTAGAAAACGTGAGGTTTTATGAACGAAATCAAATATTCATCTGCTGAACTGATGATCATCAATGCCGCGCGCTTATTGCGTGATGGTGATGTGGTATTTGTAGGAGTCGGCCAGCCCAATCTTGCCTGCAACCTCGCCAAACGCACTCATGCGCCAAACCTGGTGATGATCTACGAAGCCGGCGTGATCGGCGCCGAACCGGCGCGCCTGCCATTATCCATCGGAGACCCTACGCTTGTAAGCGGCTCACTATCCGTGGTGAGCATGTATGATATTTTTGCGAATTATCTCCAGCGCGGCAACGTGGATGTAGGCTTCATGGGCGGCGCACAGATCGACAAATATGGCAACATCAATGCTACGATCATTGGTGGGTATGAGCATCCGAAAGTGCGCTTGCCCGGCTCAGGCGGGTCGCAGGAGATCGCAGCGTGGGCAAACCGCTGCTACATCATGACCCCGCATCAAAAGCGCCGCTTCCCGGAAAAAGTGGAATTCATGACTTCGGCTGGCTTCATTGGCGGACGCGGCGACCGCGAAAAAGCCGGCTTGCGCGGCGGCGGGATGTTGGCGGTCGTAACAGATATTGGAATGCTGGAACCTGATGAAACCGGCGAGATGATTCTCACAGCACTGCATCCCGGTAATACAGCGGATCAAGCGAAAGAAAATACGGGGTGGGATTTGAAAGTGGCGTCGCAATTGAAAAAAACGGAGCCCATCTCTAAAAATGAACTGCGCATTTTGCGCGAGGAACTCGACCCAACCGGAATTTATTTAAAAAGCGGGGCTTAGCAAAGCATTCAGCATGGATCAACACATTCTTAAACGAAAACTTCAAATAATCGTTTTTGAGCTTACGACGCCATTAGTAAGTTTGAGTGGCTTTTGTGATCTCACAAGGGATCGCACAAAATCACAGGCGACACTTGATCAGTTGAGAGCAATCAGTGAAGCCACCGAATATATCAAAAGGGAAAAAGATTTTCTTGGAGATAAAATATTACTAGCCACCTGACAGTTTCAAAGGTAAGCACAAAGTGCAGACGAAACAGGCAGCGAATTCAACAATTTTCGATCGAGCAAACGAAGCCCGATCTGAAACAAACTGAGATCACGACGGTCTTTTCGATCGACCAGATGGCGC
>DASTOH010000205.1:0-14552 GCA_035720235.1 Anaerolineales bacterium
AAGTATTCTGGGCATTTGCACGCCAGGCGTTTCACAATTCTGCGGTTTACAGGTTTGAATTCTGGCTGCGTCTCTTCTCCCTGTACATCTTCATGTATTGCATTTACTGGGTGTGGAAGACACTCTATACCCAGATCCCCGGCGCATTCGGCGTCAGCCTTGAGCAGATGGTTACCTATGGCATCCTGGGGATCGCGTTGGAGATTTTCCTGGATGTGGGACCAGAGTGGTATATCGCCATGCAAGTGCGCACCGGCGCGATTGACACTGATCTGATGAAACCCCTCGACTTTCATTTGCACATGCTCGCGCGCAGTGCTGGCGAAATGATGTTCAGCCTTGGCATCCTGGCTTTGCCATCGTTCGCGATTGGCCATTTTCTATTCAACTTGCGCCTTCCTGCGAACCTGACGGACGGATTGCTGTTCGCCATCAGCCTGGTACTGAGTTTTTTCGTGTTCTTTCACATTAGTTTCCTGCTCGGCACATTGACTGTGATCACGCTCGATATTCGCAGCATTGCCTGGGCCTATTATTCATTGGTTGCATTTTTCTCCGGGCAGGTCGTGCCGTTGTGGCTGTTTCCTGAATTCCTTCGGAGGGTTTCTGAAGTCCTTCCTTTTCAGGCGGTGTATTACATCCCGATGTCCATTTACATCAAGACGCTGAGTGGCAATGCCGCGCTGCAGGCCCTGGGATTGCAAGCCTTCTGGGCAATCGTTCTAGTGATCTTTTCGCGTTGGGCCTGGAGCCGAGTCCAGACCCGTCTTACCGTACAGGGAGGTTGAATGGATCCGCTGACGCTCTACTTCCGGCTGATCCGGGTGGCAATCCAGGCGCGCATGCAATATCGGGCGGACTTTCTGACCGGCATCCTCGGGGTGCTCGTCATGAACGTCACCACCCTGGGGCTGATCGGCATTCTGGTCAGCCGCTTCAGGCATCTGAACGGCTGGTCACTGTGGGAAGTGGTTTTTCTCTACTGCCTGTGGATGCTGGGACACAGCCTGTATAGCTTCTTCTTCTGGCACATCCGCGCGCTGGAAGATTATCTCGTTCAGGGCACCTTCGACCAGTTCCTGATCCGGCCCGCCAGCCCCTTTGTGTTGTTCCTCGGGCGCGAAATCCAATATCTGGGCGTGGCGGATGCCACCTTCGGCATTACAGGCCTGAGCCTGGCATATGCAAATCTCGACCTCCACTGGAGTGGCGTGCAATGGCCCTTCTTTGGGGCCGCGATCATCGCCGGGACTCTCATCGAAACCACGCTGACACTGATGATTGCCTGTATCTCCTTCTGGACCGGCCGCTCCCGGCGCGCAAACAACCTGTTGATGCAGATCAACGTGATGGTTCAGTATTACCCGATGGATATCTTCGGCTATGTGTTTCGCGTGATCGTCACCGGATTCATTCCGGTGGCCTTCATGAATTACTATCCGGCACTGATGCTGCTGGATAAGCTGGACCATGCTGGTCCATGGTGGTGGCTGGCGTACATGTCTCCGGTCGTCGCGCTGTTGCTGGTCTTCATTACCGCGGGTGTGTGGCGGCTGGCGCTGAGGCGATATTCCAGCGCGGGCGGTTGACGGTGAAATTTCTATGCGGCAGCCAACTTTCGGTATCATTGCATGATATAGTCGAAACAAGTAGCTTATGAAAATCTTCTGGTCGTTCACGCGTCAGGCATTCCAATTCGCCTCTGTCTACCGCTTGAATTTCATCACCGTGATCTTCCTGACCGTTCTGCTTCCGGCGGTTAGAAAGGATGTTATGAAGAACGTCCGGCGTTCATTCACTTGGATCTGCGCACTATTCCTGTTCAGCGCCTGCGGCTCCAACCTGTCATTCGCAACAGACACCCCGCAGCCGCCTTCCCCTCAACCTGCCACGGCCACCGAGCCGCCTCCCACACTGACAGCAACTCCGCGACCAACCGATACCCCACTACCCAGCTTCACGCCACCCCCAACCATTCCCGCGACACCCGTTGGAGTTGTCACGGGTCTGCCGCAAGGCACCGATAATTATCCCTGGTGGAACGATGCTGTCTTCTACGAAATCTTCGTCCGCAGCTTCTACGACTCGGACGGGGATGGTACCGGTGACTTCAACGGCATCACTGCCAAACTGGATTATCTGAACGATGGCAATCCAACTACTACGACGGATCTCGGCATTACGGCGTTATGGCTCATGCCCATTCATCCATCACCTTCGTATCATGGCTATGACGTTACGGATTACTACGATGTGAATCCAGAATATGGGACGATGGACGATTTCAAACGTCTGCTCGACGAAGCCCACCAACGCGGCATCCGTGTGACGATCGACTGGGTGCTCAATCATACCTCCGCACAGCATTCATGGTTTCTACAGGCACAAGACTCCACCTCGCCCTATCATGCCTGGTACCGCTGGAGCACTGACTCCCAACCTGGAGCCGGATGGCGTTATGCTGGTGGCGGCGAATACTATTATGCCCTCTTCACCGAGGGCATGCCTGATTTGAACTACGCCAACCCTGAAGTGGTGGCCGAAATGAAAAAGTTCCTGCGCTTCTGGCTGCTGGACGTGGGCGTGGATGGTTTCCGGCTTGATGCCGCGAAGCATATCTTTGAGGATGGCAGTGTCACAGAAAACACAGGCGCCACGCACGCGTTTTATAAAGAACTTCGTCCGTACTATAAGGTCATCCAACCGCAAGCCATGCTGGTAGGTGAAATCGTGAACAACACCGACATCGTAAGCACCTATCTCAAGGGCGACGAACTGGACCTCGCTTTCGATTTCGATCTGGCGAAGAATATCATCTTCAGCGCAGGCTCGCAGCGCGCCAGTGACATGAGCAGGGCGCTGGCTCACTCGCTCACCCTCTTCCGTCCGGGACAATTCGCCACCTTCCTGACCAATCACGATCATAACCGCGTGATGTCGGTACTGAATGATGATGTGGAGGCAGCGAAGAATGCCGCGTTTCTATTGCTGACATCACCGGGTGTGCCGTTTATGTACTACGGGGAGGAAATCGGAATGCTTGGCATGAAACCCGATGAAGATATCCGTAAACCTCTCCAATGGTCAGGTGACCCGAACGCCGGCTTCACCACCGGAACTCCCTGGCGCGCACCGAACGCAGATTACAAGGCCAGGAACATTGCCGAGCAAAGCGCTGATCCGAATTCCCTGCTTTCGCTCTATCGCGGACTCATCCATATCCGTAGCAATCACGCAGCCTTGCGTGTCGGTAATTATTATGCGATCGATACTGGCAACCAGGCCATCTTTGCCAGTTTGCGTGTGAGCCGTGAAGAGGCTATTCTCATCCTCATCAATCTTAGTTCAAAACCCGTTAGTGACTACACGCTTAATCTGGAAAGCAGCCCACTCTCGGGCGATTACATCCTGGCTCCCCTGCTGGATATTGCTTCCTTCATCTCGCCAACAGTCCAGGCAGATGGCGGATTTGAAAATTACCAATCTCTTCCAGAACTCCCACCCTATGGACGGTTCATTCTACAATTACAGACGAAAACAAAATGAAACTGCTCCATCATCCTCAGAATCCTGTCATGTCGCCCGATCCCACATCCGATTGCGAAACATATAACGTCTTTAATCGATGTGCTTCTCACTGTTTTTTATTGGTGTATATCCGTAGGATCCCTGCCTGCTTTTCATGGAAGGCTTCAAGTCGCCAGGTGATCCCGAACTTTTGCTGAGATCTGACGGTCTGTCATCTTGTCCACGGTTTCAATGGCAAAGATATGTGCTTTGAGCCCTTCGCGCTCAAGGCGTTTTTCCAGCTCACCTTTCGCCTCCCCGGGACCGAAGATTTGAATGGAGTTCGCACCGCGAATCACAGCGATGACTTCATCGTAATAACTGTTTAGGTGGTTTCCAAATTGACGGTCTCGCACATCCTCCGTCGAGCCATCTTCTGAGGCAGTGCCGCCCGTAAAGCGAACATGCTTTTCCATGTTCGAGGTTATTTTCCTTAGTTCCTCCCCTTCTTCTGTGACGATTGCAATAACCGCTTTCCGATGGTCAATCCACAAACCGATGTTCTTTTTCATAAGACTCCTTAGATATGCCTCACGAACTGACTTTTTTGAAATCGATGTATCCCTGCTCGACATTTGTGTCGATCAACTGCACCCGGACCTGTTCACCGACATCCAGACCCTCAAACCCATCCACCAGCTTGCCTTCAACGGGCACGGAAAGAAGACGGACCCACGTTCCCTTCTCGGAAGCACCTGTGACGATCGAATCGAACCTTTCTCCGATCCTGGATTCAAGCAGGAGCGCGGCGGCGGATTTTTCAACGCGTCGTTCCACTTTGGTGGCTGCATCTTCCGCCTCGGTACAATGAGCCGCTAGCTCATCCAACTCGTCTTTGCTGTATGGTGCAGGCATTCCTTCGAGTGCGGCTTTCAACAGGCGTTGGGTAAGCAGGTCAGGATAGCGGCGATTCGGGGCTGTGGAGTGAGCATAATCCTTGACCGCGAGTCCAAAGTGCCCCGGAGCGTTCCCGTCAGGAAGCTCTGCAATATATTCGCCGGAACCCAAAAGCTTGATCACTGCCAGGGACAGGTCGGGGAAACGCATTGGGTCCGCGGCTTTGGCCTGGATGAGAAACTCTTCCAGCGCTTTTGAATCTGGATCGGCTGGAAGTTCGGACCCGTATTCCAGGGCAATTTCGACGATCCGCTCCCATCTCTTGGGTGTGCGTACCACGCGACGGATCGAGGGGAATCCGCTGGCTGAGAGATACCGTGCCGTTACACCGTTTGCCGCGATCATGAAATCTTCAATGATCTCCTTGGCGCGGTTCCTTTCCTCAGTTTCGAGCGCTCTGATTTGATCGCCGTCAAAGACCGGTTTCGCCTCAATGGTTTCCAGGCTAAGCGCCCCGTGAACATGGCGAAGTTTCTTCAGGCTTTGGGCAGCTTTGTCCTGCAAGCGCAGGTTTTCAGCCAGCCCAGGGACAGAAGAGACCGCCTGAGGCACAATTCCATTCCCCTCCAGCCATGGCGCAATATTGTTATAAGCCAGTTTGGCGCGATTGCAGACTCTCGCCCGAAAGATCCTGGAATCCAGGAGAGACCCGTCTGAATCAACTTCCATTTCAATCACAAGAGCCAGGCGTTCTTCATTTAGATTCAGCGAGGTCAGATCTGTGGAAAGTCTTTCAGGAACCATCGGGAATATCCTGGCGGCGGTATACACTGAGGTGGTATTGTGGCGAGCATGTTTGTCCAGGGCGGTCCCTTCCTTGACGAGGGAGTCCACGTCCGCGATGGCAACCATGACCCTGATCTTGCCCCCAGATATTGCCTCCGCAACGGTAAGCTGGTCCAGATCGCGCGAGTCATCGTTGTCAATCGAAGCCCACAAAAGGTTTCGCATGTCGCGAATGCCCGGAGAATCCTGGGCTGGCTGGTCAATGGAAATTTGAAGCCTTTCGAGTTCTGCAAGGGCCTCGTTGGAAAAATCAGGGAGTAAGCTCCGCTCAATCATCACCCTGTGAGCAATGCTCTGTAAAATTGCACGATGATGTTTTTCAATTGTTATTATATTTTGTTTCACATAAACTCCTTGGTTGATTCCACTTTGCATAATCCATGCACCCAGTCGAATGATCAGGATGGTAGCATCCGTAAGTTCGCTCTTTATTCGATATGCGATCCGGCCACCCAGCGGAAATGGAAACCATTGATGGATGGCAAATCTGATCGCCAGCGGGAACAGGTGCAGACGCTAGAACGAAGCCTATAAAAAAAGAACGCCTATGATGCTCAACCCTTAGCGAAGCTGCGAAACCAACTCAGGAGTCTTGCAGCAGGTTTTTTCTGCTCTCTTAGTTGAGCTGTGATTGCCCAAAATGAGATCCGTTCACCACACTCGCAATTAACGTACTCCGACCCCATAGTATGATCTCCTCCTATTGCCGCAGTATCAACGACAGGGTTATTCGTTATAGTTCTCTTACATGCCGGGCATGTGATTTGGTTTTCCATTTTCTTTCCTTTCTTTGTCACCGTGAAAATTGAATTCAGCGGTCAATATGATTCATTGTTACAGCCTGGGCAGCCAGGCTGATGTAAACCGTCTCACTGCGCGAGCTGTATCCTGCCCAGTATGTTGCTCCATCTACCTGGCACTTATCCATCATAATCGCCCGTCCAATACCATCAATTTGTTCCACGAACACCGTTTTCTGATCTGGTATTTGTGTGACCGTAATGTCACCATATCCCGCCTCGGTCTTCCGGCTGTACTGCTCCACAATCTTCAATAACTGATCACTATTCATAGGACCTCCACTTAATCATTCTACACACGCTGTGTTTATGCTAGAAATTGAGGCTCGGCCAATACTATTCCTAAAAGTGCTGTCGAACTTCCGTCGCAATCTGTCGGTCCCTTATCTTGTCAAATTCTTATTCGATCAATGACTTGGATGGAAGGCTACTGCCTCCGCGCTTCTTTCCTTGACCGATAGCGCCGCTCGAAGGACTTCAACGATTTGCTGCTCAGCAGTTGCCGGGACTACACTAATCAACTTGTGCCGGTAGGGCTGTCTTGCCAATTCATCTGCCAGACGCCCGGTACGACTCAAAGCGATTACCGGACGGCTGTTTTCCAAACTCAAATCGATATCCTTGCGGGAAACCTCTCCGCCGTTGATCAAGATCGTCACAGAACGGTGGTCTCTGGATAACATGGTGGCTGTATCGATGATCCAGGGCGACTCATCTCCAAAATCGCTGCCAGGCACCAGGATGAAATGAGAGTAATGAGGCTCCAACTGCCAGCGCCGCGTCCCCCACCATAAAAATTTTGTGCTGTGTGGGCCGTCAATCCAGGTAACCAACGCTTCGGGCGCCACACCGACCAACGGAAAGGTATAGCCACTTTTCCAGCGTATCTGCCCCATTTCAGCCATAACCCCCATGTCGGTTCCTCCGCAGATGACCAACGCGTTCAGGTCATTTGCGACCCCGGAAATGGCTTGGACAGCCCGGTGGGTTGCATCGGCTTGTTGCTTATCAATCTCACCGCCAATCAATACAATGACCGGGTAGCTGTCGTTCAAGTGCAATTCTGAGATGGCCTGAACCAGCTCCGAACGCTCACCGGGGAAAACGCACAGCACTTCCTGGTCTGGAAAACTAATCTTTTGAGTACGCATAATCACCTTTCTTTCTTATGTTCATCGTTTCCGATAGGTCATCTGTCCGGTGTGACCGGGCCAGTAACCAATACATTTCTTGCTTTTGAAAACTGGAGTAGCTTGCCATACATAAATGCAAAAGGATAAGCCAATAGGGTAAACAAATCCATAACAATAAAGAGCATGTACAATTTCATTATCTTTTCTCCTCTGAAATACAGTCGATTAACGTCTCGAACCGTTTACTTCTCTGCCGATGGCTTCATGCTCCGCCACCCGTTTATTGAATTCATCTTCGTCTATGACCACAATATCCGGCGGATTTTGAGCAGAGAATTGCAAGGCGTCGTCCCTGAGTTTAATATCGTCAAAGACCTTCAGGAACGCTCCCACGCCCTGGTGCACCAGCATGTGATCATCATCAATCATTGAGGTATCCACAGGCGGAGCCGGTATGGGCTGCGGGCTGTCACTGTAAACAACCCTGACCAAAAGTTTGCCGTTATCAATGAAGGGGTAGTCTACGTGTGTCGGTAATCTGCCGAACTGGCCACGATCCAGGATGAAGGCGTAGCGCAGGCCATCACTGTTACAAGCAACTACCTGCACTTGCAACTCATTTGAGAGGTCATGCAATAAGCGCAGGTCGAAATAATCACTGAAGGGGATTGAGGTATGTGTGGCAATATATCTGTTATTGAGTATGCCAAACAGCACGATCATTCCGGTGTCGGGATCCTGTGTTAACCGCCAGCGTTTAAATCGTGGCAGTAATCCCCAGTTTGTCAGGATTGTCGATACCTGATTTCTGATTCGCCAGGCTTTTTGATTGAAATGATTTTGATCATTTTTCTGGATTATCATCTTCATCCTTCTTATCACTGCTTCGCAGCTTGCGCTTGACTTCATCAAGCCAGCGGCGCATCTGATTGTCCGGCGCTGTATGATAGCCGTCATCCAAAATATCACTTTCAATATATGGCACCGAATTGTCCGTTTGAGCCTCTATGACCTGAACCACTGGCGCCTGCAATCTGTCAACGGGGTTTTCGAGAATTCGTTGGTTGTTTTGCTGGATTCTTAGCCAGCGCCAGAATGCCCAAAGAAACAGACCGGCTAATAGCAAAATGAATATCGGAAAACACAACGTCCATAGGAAGGCAATAAATCCCTGCCTTTGTTCTTCACGTTGGCGCGCCAGAGCGAAGTACAACTGTGAGGTTGAGACGGCGACCTGGGTTTGCGTGGCGATATTATTGGCAACCGCCGTCTGGGTGCTGGCGGCAAGATTATCTTGGTATTTTTGAATCAGCAACGACTGCGCGCCTGTTGTCGCCAGGTCCGCCATTTGGGTTTGTCGGATCGCATCCTGAGTCAGTGCGGCGCTCTGCGTTGACCCGGCTGAATTCAGGGTCGCCTGTGCATTGGCGCGCACAATTTCAGCGGTAGCCGCTATTTGAGCCGCAATGGCATTGGCATTGTTTTGGTCCTGGGTCTGCGCCGCGCTCAACGTTGAGTTGACTGAATTCAGGGTTGCTTGTGCGTTGGCGCGCACAATTTCGGCGGTTGCGGCTGCCTGATTATCGGCGCTGTTCTTCTCCTGGGTCAGGGCGACTGCCAGCGTTGCCTGGACACATGCATCACAGGGCACACCTGATTGCGCCGACGCAATCACCAACAGCTGCGCCGCAGACGGAGTCCCAGCCAGGGTAACACATGCGGATAGAATTAGCAGCATCGACACAGTTCCGTAAATAACGACAATGCGCAAATCGCGGCGCAGAGCATTCATGTTAATTTTCCAATCCAGTAAGATGAGAAACTGCCAGCCGCATAAGTGTTCTCACAAGTGCGGCTGGTAGGAACTTATACGGCATCTTTCAGTGCTTTAAGAGGCCTCACCTTGATCACTTTGCGCGCTGCTTTTGCCTTGTAGGTCATCGGCTCCTTGGTGAATGGGTTGATGCCTTCGTGCTTGCGGGTGGCAGGCTTGTCAACGATGTTCAATTTGAGCAGGCCTGGGATGAGGACCTCGCCTGGTCCTCGCTTGCCAAGTTGTTGGGCAACCATGGCGTTGATCGTCTCGAGCGCGGAGGTGGCTTGCTTCCTGTTGAGGCCGCTTTTGTCGGCCAGGGTGGTCACGAACTGGGACTTGCTCATTCTTTTGTTAGGCATTTCATATCTCCTTTGTTTATCAATCATTCTTTAGATAGATTTTAAGAAACTTTTTTACTTTCCGTTGCCGTTGGCCTGCGAAATTTCCTTCACCATTTCGGCAGTTTTTTCCGGCTGATCCACGCGCGTCGCCACATCTGCCTGGGCAATGATCCCCAGGATCGTATTGTCGTTATCCACGACCGGAATACGGCGCAATTGATGCTCAGCCATCGCATCCAGCGCTTTCTGCAGATCATCATCAGCGCGGCAGGTCACAACCTTGTGCGTCATCACCGCCCCCACCTTCGTGGATTTGGCATCGCGCCCTTCGGCCACGACCTTCAAAGCCAGATCGCGATCGGTCACGATACCGACCAATTTTTTGGTCTGCTCGTTCTCAATAACAGGTATCGCACCAATGTTCTCGCTCTTCATCAACTCTGCTGCTTTTGTCACACTTTCATTTGGCAGGCAGCAAACCGGGTTTTTCGTCATTACTTCATTACATTTCTTCATGAGGATTCTCCTTCAACGCTGTGATATTTAGGTTGCTGGCTCTATAGCAAGTAGCCAAGCAAAAACAGTACGATCAGAACTATGATGATGGTGTATAACATTAGGAATCTCCTTTCTTGTTTTGCGTTTGAAACTGAAGTCTACCTGGCCACCCCTCCTATTTCGAACGAATTGCGGATTTAGACGATCCCTAACAGTCTCAAAACGATGAGAATGACAGCGATAACCAGCAGTGTGTGAACAACATTGCCAGTGCGTGGGAAACTCGAGGAGATATTCGGGCCGAAGTATCCTAGCAACCATAGGACAAGTAGAATTACAATGATCCAGGTAAGCATGAGATTTCTCCTTTTGAATGATTTGTTCTTCTATTCATCATACAATAAACACTTCCCAACCGTATCCATCCGCTGGGGAGTGTTTGTCTCCGCCACTTGGGGGAGACCATGACACCGTCACATTTCCATCTGATGGAAGCTTAATGACGTATTTCGTCTACCGTTTCTTGATTATTCAAACTTTTGTGGATGAAGGTGACCCACCTTCGCCAGCGAAAGGCTGGGGTGGGTGGAATAGATTGGGAGGTTCAGCCGGCAGAGCCGCTTGCAGAATCGGTTCAGCTTTTTCAAGCAGATCGGTGAGCCGCTCCATACTGCTGATCACCAGTGGCGGAGGTAGTTCATCCATCTCCTTTATGACAGCCCGCAGGCGTGACTGCCGTTCTTTGAGATCTGAAACCTGAGCCGCATCCCCTGAAGCAAGACGGTTAGTGACCAGGAGATTCCACAGAATTTGGCATACAGCTGACAGGGGCGGCGCTATAAGGATGCCAAGCAAACCAAAAGCATCTGCCATGGCCAGGAGTATGACCAGGGTCAGAATAGGGTTGTCCCATTTGCGTCTGAAAAGGCGTGGTTCGACCCATACCTGCAAGGCAATTAAGACAACGAGCGTAAAGAGAGCCGTAAACAGGCTAAGCTGTACACTGGTCAGCAGTCCCATTACCAGTGGCAGAATTACCGCCAGGGCCGCACCCGCTACCGGTATGAGCCAGGCAAGCGCGCCAATGAGCGCCAGCACCGTTGGGTATGGGGACCCCAGCAACCAATAACCAAGGCCCAATAACAATGCCGCCAGAAGGCTTTGGACTACCTCACTACGAATGTAAGCGCCAAGATCATGCTCGATTGTCCGCCAAATATCTCGCGCATGTTTGCGCTGTTCAGCTGGAAGGAGCGATAGCCAGAGTCGTTCAAAATGAATTTGATTGATGCTCCAGTAGAGACTCAGGAACAGCACGACGAATACGCCGCTCACAACCCCGCCAACGCCCCGCGTGAAGCCGAGTATGGCCGGCAGCACAAGCTGCCCTTGGTCGCCGGTAACTGCTTCAAAGAGTTTACTTGGTGCTGGCAGTCGCACAATCAGCGCCTGTTGGAACGAACTGCCTTCCAACCATAGCGGTAACGTCCACGCATCCTGCGCCGACACAGTATGAGACAGCTGTTGAATCTCATTGATCGCGGCCTTACCGGTCAGGAAGAGTAAGAAACCGAACGTGCCCAGAGCCACCAGGTACAGTAGAATCCAAGCTATGCGCACCACGAAGCCTTGCCGAATCAGGCGGTTAACCAATGGGCGCAACGCTGCTGCGAGTGCAAGCGAGACCAGAACGTAAACGACCACAATGCGGAACTGCCACAGCACCACCAGTGCCAGTAAGGTGGTCATAACTGCTGTACCAAACACTACCAGTTGCTTCGTCATAGTGCATCCGAAGTCGAAGTACTGGCTTGGGCCAATAGGGCATCCAGGTCAGTTGTTATCGTCTCAATCTCATCCATCACCTGATCAATCTGCTTGACCCTTAAATCCGATCCCCCTTTTTTGAGCCGCGCCTGCTTGCGCAGGTCTTGAGCGAGGTTTTGCGTTTCATAGCGCAGCCGGCTGGCATAATCGCGGCCGGCCGACACCTCCGGTTCCATCGCGGCTGGATGAAAGACGAAGCGATCGAGTAGGAGCTGAATAATGGCCGCCATGGGAATTGCCATGAGCGCTCCGGCAATGCCGAACAAGGAACTGAAGGCAAAAAGTGCCAGGAGCGTGACGAATGGATTGACCCCCACCGCCTTACGCATGACGCGGGGCACCAGCAGGCTGTTTTCCAACTGCTGAATGACAACGGTTGCGACGATGACCCAAACCAGCCTGTCAGGCGCAATGGACAGCGCAACCAGCGCCGCGGGAATGGCTCCAAGCAGCGGACCAATCATCGGTACCGCTTCCAGCACACCCGCCATGAGCGCCAACACCAGAGCATTGGGCAAGTCGATAAGCAGATAGGCCAGCAGTGCCATGATGCCTACGACCAGGCAAAGGATACCTTGTCCGGCTATATAGAAACCAACCTTGGTTTCCATGGCCGAAATGAGTTCGCTAATGCTCTCGCGCCGGTCTTGCGGAATCAGCAGTAAGAATGACTGGATGGTTCGCGGCCCATCCAGCGTCCAGTAATAAGCCAGTACGAGAATAACTATGGCTATAAAGATAACCTTAGCCGCCAATGCCACGTAACCCAACGCCTGCCCTGCTGAAGCCATCACCTCCTGTCCCGTTTGTTGCGCTGTGCTTGGCTCCAAGCTTGGTAGCGTAACTGGGAGAAACTCACTTAAGCGCACAATTAATTGATTGGGATAATCAACCATCGACTCGCGCAGGTTATGGTAGTAACCCGGCGCTGCGGCAGCAATCGTT
Organism: Anaerolineales bacterium; assembly: GCA_035720235.1. Lineage (GTDB taxonomy): Bacteria > Chloroflexota > Anaerolineae > Anaerolineales > Villigracilaceae > Defluviilinea. The sequence goes on from DASTOH010000205.1 coordinate 12,611, forward strand.
ATACTTTGCTCGACGATCAATGGAAATAACAACAGCAGGAAGCCTGTGAGCAGGAAGAGCAGCAGGAGGTAGACAAGAATGACCCCCGCTATCCGAGGCAACCCTCGCTGATGCAGCCAGGCTACGGCCGGCCTGATCACTGTGCCTATCACGATGGCGATCAATAAGATGAAAACGACCTGGTTAAACCGATAGAGAAGCCAGAAACTAAAGATGACAGAAACCAGGACCAGAGTCGCCCACACGACCCGCCGGAATGTCCAATCATACGGTTGTATAGGTGGATGGAGTGTCATGCTTTCAATGCTCTTTTCAGTCCATTTGGGCTAATCTGCTAATAAAAAAGAGACTAACACACCTCGTGATTTCTGTTAAATTTGCAAACGGTTTCGGGCATGCGATAGGCCGCCATAATTCCATCCTACAACGAACACACCCCGGCATCGCCCAGGGAGTGTTGTTCTCCGCCATGTGGGGGAGAAGCGTTCATTCAGGAAAAATCAAATCGAGACCGGAGTGGAAAACGCTTCTGAACCTTTGTGGCAATCTCAAGGTCTGTCAATTTGTCGGCGTCTTCCATGCTGACGATATGTATCGCCAGTCCTTCCCTCTCCAGGCGCTTTTGAAGTTCGTACTTGGCCACTTCTGGTCCAAAAATTTGGATCTCTGTGGCGTCACAAATGTGCGCGATGATCTTGTCGTAATATTCTCCGAGATGGTTCCAGAAACGCCGGTCGCGAATATTCTCCGGTGAGCCATCTCCAGGGACAATGGTGGAATAAAGGACATAATGTTCCATATCAGAAGTGATTATTCTTCTCGCCTCAATATTGTCGGCGATACTTACAATGACAGCCTTGTTGCGGTCGATCCACAAACCAACTCTTTTATGCATTGAGTTTCTCCGTTTCTGATCAAGCGCGGAACGATTACAGAGTGCCGCGTAATTTACTTAACTTGATATTTGAATTTCAACCTGCAAATCCATGAGAAAAGTTAACTTATTAAGAGACAAGCGGTAATTTCAGTGATTTTGCCGCCATCCTCCTCCCCAAGCAGGAGGTTTACTCGTTCGGTTTCGAATTTCAACCGTTCAAGTTTGATCGTTTCAACCATAAATGTTTCATCTTTCTGATATCAGTCAGATGGTCTCAGCCAAGCCGCGCTTTCGAATAATGCTTGCTCAGTTCTGATTTCGCTTTTTCCCTGGTATATCCAAACCGTTTCTGAAGGATGCTTATGGACCGTTCCTGGGCGCGCTCAACGCGGGCAAGTTGATCGCTGCGGCGTTGATTCCACCAGTTGATGATTTCTTGGCGAAATTCATCCCACCTTAATTCGATAATAGCGATTTTCACTTTTTAGCTCCATCCAGTAAGCAAAATGAAAGGCCCAACTGCATGATTTGTCACCACCTGGGCCATCCTTGGTGAGAATTTAGTTCTTCGAAATTTCCTTAACCATTTCTGAAGTTTTTTCTGGCTGATCAACGCGTATCACCACGTCGGCCTGGGCAATCATTCCTGGGATCTTATTGTCGTTATCCACGACAGGAACACGATCCAATTGGTGCTCCGCCACCTGGGGGAGTGGATTACCAATCTCAAAAGCTGGTCCGCCATCATCCTCCCAGCGCAGGATATTTTCGTTTACACGTTGGCCTCTCTCCGCTGTGGAGGCGGGCCTTACCCATGCAAGCACATTGCCATGAATTCGTGGCGTGAAAAAATAAGACAGTCTGCCATTGGAGAATTTATTTTTCATCGTTATCCACCCAGGCTGTCATTGGCGAGAAGTTGTTCCCAAAGCAACTGTTCTTTCGACGCAACTGTAAACGGGGACGGAAAAACCTGCTGCGAAGAAATAGCATTCTCCAGGTCTCGTTGTTCAACAGGGAATAGCACGTCATCGCTACAATACGGATAAGGAGGCACCCAAGCCA
>DASTOH010000206.1:0-10122 GCA_035720235.1 Anaerolineales bacterium
GAATATGAAATGAAAATCTCAGTCACTTATCTTTTCCTCCATGCGCTACCCGTCACGTGCGCAATCTTTCATGCAAATGCAAAAATTGGTGCGGCCGAAGTATACACTCTGCCTCCCGGCTGCAGACACTCAAATATGCAAGGTACTTCGAGAATTGACAAAAAGCGCTGATCCTGCCGAGTTTGCATCAACGTGGCCAGCGCTGGAACGCAAGTCAAGGGTTTTAGCAAGGATGCAACAGCACGAGAATAACGAGCACTTGCAGCGTGCTGGAGCTAGAGATTCTGAGCTGCATCTTCTTCTCCTTGGACGTGAAATCGAGCCGGACCATTGCCTCGCATGGATTCAACCGGATTTCACCTGTTGCTGTGCGGTCTCGAGATCGTTGTAAATCCTGATCACGTGTGAGACACCAGTTATATCCAGAATGGATTTGACATTTGGCTGTGGGGTGAGAAAGGCCAGCCTGCCACCTTGATTTGCAACGGCTTTGGCAGTGCCGATCAGCATGGGAATACCAATGGAGGAGATATACGACATTCGAGAAAGGTCGACCAATACAAAAACATTCTCTCCGGCACAGCGCTGAATGAACTCCTGATCAACACTGCTTGTGCCCTCCATGTCCAGCCTGCCGATCAACTTAATAAGCCGGATGCCGTCCTCTAGTTCACGATATTCCAGTTCCATACGGGATATGACCTCTGATGTGAAATAAGCTTGATCCTGTGCCCAAAAATTGAGGCCTCAGCGAATATCAAAAATCTGGTCGAAGCCCCCGATGGCGAAGATCTCAGTGATACGTTCGCTGCAATTCACGATCGTGAGAGACTTGTTGCTTCGCTCTGCCATGTCGCGCAACTTTAGGAACATGCGGATCACCGACGAATCAATGAAACTGGTCATTCTCATATCGATCTCGATCTCAGTTCCCGGGGCGCCGATCACCTGTTCAAATGCCAGACGCAATTCATCCTGGTTTGAGAAATCAAAGTCTCCCATTAACCCAATCTGGACAATGTTACCTATAGTTGCAATGGTTGCGGGCATGGCTACTCCTTTGTACTGGAAACAAACCGGTAAACAATTTTTCTCAGGTATCTTCTTGATCGTCCTCAAATTGCGCGTGATTGCGGCGCCGAGTAGCTTTCTGAGTGCATCCAAAATGGATGACGTTTGTCTGCCTGAATAGAAATGAATTGCAGGCTGGCAGCCTCTTTCGTCACAAATTCATCCAGATATTTTAGTTTGTAAGCGTATTTTCAATGCGGCGATCAGGGATCAGCCACATTATCGCAACGGTTACATACAAGGCGAGAGCTATTAACGGCGAGACAAATGCCAGCGGCATTGCGGCAGTATAGAGATAAAGAGACCGAAGCCCCTTCACATCCTTGCCAATCGCGGCGGCCAGCAGTGAATCTTTGCCATGATAGGCCAGCAAAGCGCGTACCATAACAGTGTAAGCCAGCGCAGAGAGCCACAAGACCACACCATACAACGCGACCGGGATGGTGGAGAAACTGTTTTGGCCCATCCAGCCTGTTACGAAGGGAATCAAGGACAGCCAGAAAAGCAGATGCAGGTTTGCCCAGAGGATCGAGCCGTTGACGCCTTTCACAACTTGCCATAAATGATGATGGTTATTCCAGTAGATGCCGAGAAACACGAAACTCAGCACATAGCTCAGGAATTTTGGAGCCAGAGGCGCCAGGGCCGCAACAGTTGCCTCGTGGGGAATCTCGAATTCCAATACCATGATCGTAATGATAATGGCGAGAACAGCATCGCTAAAGGCTTCGAGTCGGCCTTTGGTCATTCTCTCTCCTGTAAGAGGGGCCTCTGTGACCTATTATATTTCAATCGCGAACAACCTGAGCTCAATGTCGTCGGCCGACAGCCTGATCATTTTCTCGAACTTGAAACCGGCTTTTTCCAGCACGCGAATGGATCCTTGATTTTTCGGATCCACAATGGCGACCACCCGTTCCAGGTGTACCGTATTCTTTGCGAACTCCATCACCGCCAGCACGGATTCAATCGCATAACCCTTCGACCAAAACCTGGGAAGAAAGGCATATCCAAGATCTACATCTTCCAAAGAATCCCGCTTGATCAACCCACACATCCCGATGGATTCATGGGAGTCCGTTACCTGGACCAGATATAGACCAAAACCGTTGCTCGCGTAGCTGGCAGCGGGTCCGGTTTCGATATACCTCTCCGCGTCTGACAGAGTCCGCACACCGCGATCGCCGATGTTCTGAATGAAGGATGGCTCATTGAGCAACTCGAGGATCAACGCGGCATCCGCAGGGACAAACCGGCGAAGGATCAACCGTTCGGTTTCAAGGACCTTCAACCTAGGGTCGATTATTTTTTCCATAATATCTCAACTGCAAGACCAAGGAATCTCCCATATCGTTCTGCTGCTGTTGCGACAGCCTGCTTTTCCGGTTTGGTCAACTTCGTGATAGGACTTAACTCCACGATAACTTTATTCTTTGCCAAAGTCCGCTTCCAACCGCCGGCGACTTGGCCATCCAAAATGGTGATATGGTCAAACAATGTGGGATCATTCTTTGCGATGTTGGCCTTTGCTGCTAGTTCGCCGATGGCGCTGCGATCTCTGAAACCGATAAAGTACTCATCGTAATTTGGCAGGAGATAAACTGTTGAGGACTTCGCAGCTGTCTCCGAATGTCGTTCAGGAAACCAGTACGTCTGCCTGTCCATCGCTTCCTGCTGAAATTCTGACTTGACCATCTCGATGCCCTGCTTGGCATCTGCCAGGGTCAGCCCTGACCACCACATAAAGTCCTGCAGCGTGGCGGGCCCGCGCGTGGAAAAATATCGCTTCACAAGTTCAGCCAGGGCCTCGTCGCGGCTGATCTCTTTGACGTGTGGAACGCGTTCTTCCAATAATGCGTACGTAAACTGCTTGCCGCGGCGGGCGCCACTGCAGATGATCCCATCCAGCTCCGCCGACATCATGATGTACCCGAGCCGCAGACGTTCGGCCGTGATTCCGGCTTTTGCAAGCGCGGAACCCAGTTCGGTACGCGTCAACTGCTTGTTCCCCCGCAGCGATTTCTGCAAGATGGCGTAACTTTTCTTTATGGTAGCCTTGTCCAATTCGAGTTGGCGATACATGAACGCGTTCACTGCGTGGACGCGCGGCGCCGTCAGTTTGAGCATCCAGCGGATATCTTCGGGGGAGACAAAATGCCAGGTGGGCCTCAACAGGTGTGTGCGGAGGAAGGAACCGTCATGGAAGGCTGCGTCCAGCGCGGCGTCTGTAGCAGCCAGCATCCGTTGACCGAGCGCCCATTTCGCCCCTGCATAATCCTGTGATTGAACCGCGCCCAGATACCTCACCACCTCGTCTGCCGTCTTGAACGTCGTTGAAGAGAGCCGTTGGCTGTGAAGCCGCAGGCGGGCGATCTCTGAGTTGTTCATGATGAGCAAGTATATCGCTAAAAATCCGGCATTTCTGGCGGAACCAAAATATTTACCTTGAAATAACCATCTGTTAATCAAGATTACCAAAAAGAATACTATACTTGCGGCGATCCAACCCTGAGGAGCTTGAAAATGCTTGAAGAGATCCCTTATGAATTAGCAGCACTTGATCAAGTGCGAGACTCAAAGATTCGTCTTTTGCCTTTTGCCGGGACGAGGAATTTTCGCGACCTGGGCGGCTATCAAACCACAGATGGTCGTACCATTCGCTGGAACGTGCTGTACCGTTCGGGCGCGCTGCACAAATTGACGGATGCCGACCTCCATCATCTCTCGGCCCTGATGCTGGATCGCATCATCGATTTTCGCGCGCAGCACGAAAAGGATCAGGAGCCTGACCGCCTGCCAGCAAATGCAGAGATTCGTGTGATCGGGATTCCGATTTTGGACAGCAGTACGCAAACCTGGCACGACTCGCGTGACGAGTTTGTGAAGAACCTGAAGAGTATTGACCCGGTGCTATATATGATTCGAACGAACATGGAACTGGCGACACGCTTCACGCCTGAATTCAAGCTGTTCCTGCACGAGTTGCTTTCCGCCAGCGGACGCCCGGTCCTCTTTCATTGCGCGGCCGGCAAGGATCGGACTGGTTTCGCGGCGGCGATCCTTTTGCGGATTCTGGGTGTGCCGCAGGAGGTTGTGATGCAGGATTATCTGCTCACGAATCAGTATTTCATGTCCGCCTTTAAGTGGAATCTGGCCCTTGCCCGCTTGCTCAAGGGAAAGCAGTTTGCTGCCGTCGTGCAGGGATTTGTGGAAGCGAATGCCCGCTATCTCTCGGCAGCCTTTGCAGCCCTCGAGCGCGAGCACATCTCATTCGAGAGCTACGTTCACAACGGACTGGGCCTGACGGAGCAGGATATTGAACGGTTGAAAGGCCTGTATCTTGAATCGTTGGCCCACCATACCGTCCGGCAGGTTCATTCCGAATGAGGCTTCATTTCGTGGGAACCGGCGGGACGATATGCACTATGGTAGCAGATTCGTTTCCCGGGCGAGAATTTCCTTCAATTCGAGCATGGATGAAAATGGAATGGCTCCCGCCGCCCGCAAAGACTCGGCCGAATTGAATGTGGCATGACCATAGACGGTCATCCCGGCCGCGATGGCCGCAGTAACACCCAGTTCACTATCTTCGATCACCACACAACGCGCTGGCTTGACTCCAAACGCCGCAGCAGCTACCAGGAAGAGATCCGGCGCGGGCTTGGGATGAGGGACCTCCACGCCGCTAAAGATGGAGTTACCGAAGTAGTGGGTGAGATTGGCAACCTCGAGGCGCAGTGTGATTTCGTCGCGGCTCCCATTGGACGCGACACACTTCGGAACGGACAAACTTTCGATCAGTTCCTGCACGTGGGGCACCGCCTGCAGTTCCCGTTCTGTCAGGGCTGAGAGGCGATCATTGAAGACCGGGATGAAGTTCTCCGGCGGAGTCCAACCGTGCTTCAGTGCTGTAGTCTGCACGCGTCTGGCCAGGGTCACGCCGTGAAATTCGCGCAAGGTCTCGGCATAATCCAGTCTGATGCCGAATTCCGCCCACAGTTGGACAAAGATCTTGCAGGCCAGCGGCTCACTTTCCACCAGCACGCCGTCGCAATCGAAGATGACAAGGTCAAAGGGTGATTTGTTCATAACGGCGGGATTATACATGACTGCCCAGGGCTATCACATTGTCATTTCCGCAAGGGAATTGAATCAAGTTTTGCGTGCTTTATGCTTCATTGGGAACAATTGTTTGAGCTTACTCAAACAGTATTCCACCCCAGGTCCGCGGATCGATGTCCACAATAGTCTGGGAAAAGGTCCAACGATGCCCACCTGGATCTTCCACAACATATTGTCGTTCGCCGTAGGGATAATCGGTCGGTGGACTGATGATGCTTGCGCCAGTTTGCTTGGCGTACTCATAATGGGTATCAACATCGGCCACACGCACCATCACAGAATAAGCAGCGTTCGGATCGCTGCCTTTCTCGGTGACAACAATTGAGCCTTCACCAAAAGTAAGCTGAGCGCGATGATTTCCGATCCGCAGCCGCTCCTTGAATCCGAACGAACGGCAAAGCCAGTCCACCGCTTCGCGAACATCCGTGTAAGGGAGTTCAGGGATCACCACGCTGGAAGGCATGGAACGATTTGTGTTCATGATACCCAGAACCCTTCGTGCACGGCCCGGGCTTCTGCGTCCAGTTCCATGGCCGGCCCTTCCACTTCGATGGGCCGCTGGCTGTGAGCGAAGACTTCCCGGCAGGGGAGCACCAAATGATCTGGCGAGGGGCCGGCGATCTCATACAAGTCTACTTCACTGAGCGCATAGACAACACGTCGCACATTTCCCCAGTAGATCGCACCCGCACACATAGCGCAGGGTTCAGTACTTGTGTATAGAGTACACTCTGCCAATTGTTCTTCGGAGAAATGCTGAGACGCCAGCCGCATCAGGTTTGTCTCGGCGTGGCCGGTACAGTCTCTGCCTCTTACAACTGTGTTTTCGGCCCGCAGGAGCTCTTGATTATCTTCATCTACCAGGATTGCCCCAAAGGGATGGTTGCCATGCTCGCGTGCTTCTTGTGCGACTTCAATGGCCGTTCGCAGATGTCGAAGGTCGGTTTGGTTCATGTGCGAGATCCTCGTCGTTTATAAATTTGTTATGGCACATCAGCCTCAGGATTTGCCTTTAACTTTTGGATAACTTCCGATATGTTTGTCTGCTCGCGATTAGCGATAATCTTGTGATCAACGATCTGATAGATATTGATGCCCGTAAGTTCCAATTCCTTGCCCGTTGGCAGAACTCCCATAAAGTTACCTGTGTGGCGACCGCGAATTGTCCACCGAATGACCACTTTATCCTCTTCGGCAATCATTTCGTGCAACTCCGCGGAAATATCTGAAAAGACGGAGTGAAGAAACTGAACAGCTTGCTTCACACCCTCAACGCCGATCCGCGTTTCATTGACCCTATAATCTTGCGCGAATATCTCATCCAATACGACAAGGTCATTGACGATCCAGGCATCAATCCACTTGCGAATGAGGGCTTTGTTTGTTTCTAGCATGGTGCCTCCCGCCAGATCGAAAGGGTTTGTTTCGATGTATTATCTGCCTGCTCCATACCCATAATCCTCCGGCTCGTTAGTCAGGAGAATTCTCATGAAGCATGAACAATTACATTTTCACGAGGAGGAAATTCATACCAACGCCCCGCTCATCCGCTTGACCTGACTCAACCGTGCCGCGTAGAGTAACACGGCTTGAATATCAGCAGGTTCAAGGTCTTCGTAATCTGCAAGTATTTCTTCATTTGTCATACCTGAACTGAGCGTTTCCAATAGCCATTCCACGGAGTACCGCAATCCACGAATGGTAGGTTTTCCAAACGCCATGTTGGGATTGATAGTAATTCGATTGAGGAGTTCCTGATCTGTCATGGTTAAATCTCCTGCAACAATCATACACGATTTTTCGTAGGCAAAACTCGCTATAGGTTTCGAATTCTATTTCACCTGGACAGGTTTTTCATAACAAACGCTGATTGGATCATCTACATACATACCAAACGGCGGAATCTGCGAAAAGCCAAATGACTCGTACAATCGCATGGCGGCAGTTTGCCGATTTCCGGTTTCCAGTCGCATTCGTGTGCACTGGAGGCGGGCGGCTTCTCGTTCCAGGGCCTCAAGGATCATCCTTGCCACGCCATGACGGCGATACTCTTTCAGAACATATATGCGGCATATCTCAACGGTGGATTCGTCAATCGGACGAAGTCCCCCGCTGCCAACTGGCTGGGAACCATCATAGACAAGGAGGTATATTCCACGCTCCGGGGTTGGCGGATTGGTGGGCAGAGGAGCATTGGGATCATGCAGTTCAGGGTAAAGCTCTCGCGCTTCCATAGCTGCTTCGTGCAGGAGCGTGAGCGCATCCGCATTCCGTGGATCGACAACCTGAATTCGCAAGGATATTTCTGTCATGGGTGTTCATCATACCGCATCGTATGGAGACAGGACTCCCTCTCCAAACAAAAAGATGAGCGGAAGGCAGTGAGGCGCCGCGCTGACCGAAGGTGTCGAAGCGTCACAACCAAAAATCTCCCGTCAACTGACAGGAGATTTCTTATGCAACTATATATGGACTTAGTAACGTCTTTGACCACCGGATCGCTTGTCGCGACCGCGATCTTTGGAGTAGCCACCCCCGAAACCGCCTCCACTGCGTTCTTCCCGCGGGCGGGCAACGCTGACGGATAAGGCGCGGTCCTGAAAATCCTTGCCATTGAACATGCTGATCGCGTTTTGCATATCCTGTTGATTCTCCATTTCAATGAAGGCAAAGCCTTTGGAGCGACCTGAATCACGGTCCTTGATCAAGGCCACCGACTTGACCGCACCCGCCTGGGCGAACAGGGTCTGCAAGTCGGCTTCAGTGGTTGAGTATGACAGGTTCCCGACGTAGAGCTTGTATTCCATGTTTCTCTCCTGGAGTTTGAGTAATCCTGTCCAATACATTTGTCAGACAGGTGGATGAATTGTGCATGACAAGTTAGATTTACAAACATCCAGGCGTTGAATCGAGAAGCGCACTATCCGTTTGGGGCCCCGGCTTAATTCATGCAAGGAGCATTGTATCATGGGAAGTTCCGGGAGTCCCTCCTTCTTTTTGGTGAGGAGATGGGGTGCGCCGCGCTGACCGAAGTTGTCGAAGCATCAACCCCGCAACCAACCTCCCACTTGGGAGTAAATTCCTTATGGCGCTTCTTCGAAATCATGCACGCATCGGAATCCAATAACGCTCGAAGCGTACCCGGGCTCGTATGGGATACGTTGAGTTGTGCGGAGAAGGAAGTCTTCATAGGATGCCCATGAACCACCGCGCACAATCCGTAGTTCACGGTTTTGTGCAGCTCTGGTGTTGATCGTTGTTGGCGTAGAGGTAGGGTCAAATACATCGGCAACCCATTCCATGACGTTCCCACTCATGCCATGCGCGCCTACCCAGGATCTATCAGCGTCGATCGACCTTACATCCTGCGGATTGAGCATCTCTGCTTCTTGCAGATAAGAAGGACTCATTTCATTTCCCCACGGATAGATCAAACCGTCCGGTCCGCGGGCAGCATACTCCCATTCGGCTTCGGTCGGAAGCCTGGACCCGATACCGGCGCAAAAATCGACCGCCTCTTGCCACATGATGGTTTCGCGCGGCCACCTTCCTCCCCTGTACATGGATATCATGTCCGTGCTGGAACTTGACCCGTATTCACGATTGGTGACTTCTGTGACGCCAATCCAAAACGGTCTTTCGAAACAGACTGGAGAGCTGGGTTGTGCAACCAGATCAAATATGTAGGGACAGGTATTGCCTCCGTAGATTTTGCAGGCACTCAGAGCTTCTTCCAGCTGACGCTTGGTACTCCCCATATTGAAACAACCTGACGGAACGAGTGCCCAGTTCATGTTATTGATTTGACGAATCACTGGTTTCCATTTCTCGTTCTGTGTGATGCCCTCCTGCGCCAGGCGGATTTGTGATTCTGGGACTGGTAATCGCTTCGCCACTGAATCGTACACTCGCAACCTGCCGACTATGATAAGAAACGCAGTTAGAACACCAATCACACCCAGTGACAGTCTACCGATAAAACTCTTCCTCTTCATCATGTGATATGACTCCCAGCATTGAATTGAACGCGCTTGACCATGACGCGTGTCCCCGCCAGTATTAACTTATTTTCTATCAAAGCAGTTAAGAGGCTTTTGGACCAAGGTGCTCGACAAGTAACTGCCATCTATTTGCTTCTTTGATCAGTACGGATGTGCCTCTGCCTGATCCGTTCGCCGGTTGCCCATTGATGGTTCCACTCCAACCGAATTCAAATAGATACACGGCTGTCTCAGGGCTTTTCAAGATCCAGTGCACATTCTTCATGGAATATGTTTCATCCTGGATGAGCGAGAAGTTTCTTTCAAAAGCCTTTCTTACTTCACTCCTGCCCTTGTGTACAGTGCCGTTTGAAAAAGTAACGCACGCATCCGGGTGAATCAAAGGTTCGACTTGACCCCAATCCTGGGTTGCCAGAGCGCGTTCATAGGTTTGAATGAATTCATCAGGCTTCATGATTCGTCTCCATTGCCGCAATCTTACACGATTTTCCAACGGGCAGCCCCCCTCTCCTTTTCGGAGATTGCGAAGCAGCCCGGTAGGGAAGGGATGGGGGTGAGGTCCACAATCAAATCAGCGCGCCGCACGGAGGCTGGTTTGCCAAATCTGATGACTTTTGAGATGGATATCAATAGTCCATTCGCCAGTTGTGCAGAAATGTTTATCACTTTTTACGGTGGCCTGTTTGTCGCACAATTCATCATCGGAAAACTCAAAGTTATGCTGTCCAAGCCCAAAAGCTCTGCATTTGGATGTTTCAAGATCAGGGCTAGTCTCGTTTCCTGTTATGAAGGGAGCACTCAAAGTTTGTTAGAGAGCGATGGAAAGATTGAAGTAAAGAGGCTTCAAGTTATCCCAGGCTTTAGAGAGCCAAGCGGCTCTGGCTTTGGCCGTGGCAATCACACCGGCTAAGGTCCAACGGGCGCCAGA
>DASTOH010000207.1:0-49001 GCA_035720235.1 Anaerolineales bacterium
CACAACATTTCTGCAACATTCGCAGCTACCTTTCCACGGCCCGCAAGAATGGCGTCAAGGCTCTTGATGCTTTGAGACTTGCTTTTGTTGGTACTCCGTTTCTGCCAAGTTTCGTCACACCGCTCGCTGAGTAGTTACGAAAACTCAATGTCAAATCTCTTGAAGTTCTCAAGAGCAAACCAAAACCTCTTTAGGAGCAAAGTATGAATCAAAAGCCTCATCCCTTTTTTCTGGCAATCCTTGCATTGGCGTTCGCCAGCCTTGCCTGCCAGTCCGTTGCAGGCACAGAGCCTGCTCCTGCCGCCACGCAGGCGACTCAGCCGACTGAAGAACCGCAAGTATCTGCACCCACCGAAACTTCCTCTCAACCCACTGTGGAACCTGTCACAGTCCCATCGCAAGGCGCGGGCATTCTGTGTGTGGGAGGCACCACCGGATTAAGTTGCTTGAATGAAAGCGGTTGGCAGGTCTATACGGACGCGAACTCCGATCTACCCAATCCATATTTGTACGCCGGTGCGGTCTGCCCCGATGGTCAGATGGCCATCGCGCACATCAACGGAGTAGCCTTGTTCGATGGATCGGCCTTCAAGGCGATCCCCGAAACGGATGCCATTTCCTCACCCGAAGGCGTTGCCTGCGCCGCAGATGGCAGCATTTGGCTGGCACACTTCCAGGGTGTGAGCCAGTACGCCAACGGTCAATGGACCACCCACGGGTCGGATCAACTGGCGAGTGGCGACTCGGCCAATGAATTAGTGTACGACGTCGAAGTCGCTCCGGATGGGAAGGTGTGGGCTCTTACCTCCCGCAGTGTGGCTTTATTCGAAGATAATGCCTGGACCATCTTCCAGGAGGGACAGGGCTTCGAAGGCAGCCGCTTCTTCAATGCCCTGGCGCTCGACGCGAACGGACGTCCCTGGGCTGCACACAGCAGTGGCGTGGATGTTTATGAGAATGGCGCCTGGACGTCGATTGCGAAGGACGACTTCAGCTCGCCTCAAAGCCTAGGCGTGGATGCCAAGGGCCAGGTCTGGTTCGGCACCGTCACGGACGGTGTCTCTGTGTACGATGGCAGTTCCTGGACGCAGTACAGCCGCGGCTCAGAGCACCTGCGGAGCGACTATGTGACCGCCATCAAAGGCGATAGCGGAGGGCGCGTCTGGCTGGGCACATCTTATGGGCTGACCGTGTTCGACGGCGCGAACTGGCAAACCTACCTGATGAGCAATTCGGGCTTAGGGGATAATGATCTCAATTTCATCCTGGTCACGAATGACGGGCCGGCCCTGCCTGCGCTCGAAGAGAAAACCAAAGGCTCTCTGACCGGCAAACTTGAGAAAGCCGATGGAACGCCGCTAGCCGATGCGACTGTGGAAATCTGCGTCGAGACCATCGCCTCCACCTTCACCGGTGACACGCCCTGCTCCGACCAGCCTTTCACCCTCTCCACTAAAACGGACGCGGACGGGGTCTTCCTCATCGAAAACGTTCCGACGGGCTACTACGTCATCGTCGCCGATACCGGTGGCGGCAGCTGGGCCCAGCTCACCGACCAGTTCGGCATCTCCTCCGAGCGGACATTGATCCAGGCCGGGGAGGCGCATGACATCGGGACGCTGACGATAGAGGAGTAAAACCAGGTCAATGTTTGAGGTGCAGCATAACGCAAGTGTTGCACCTCAAATTACTTGAAGAGAGAAAAAACTCGCAAAATCTTGAGCAGGAATTTATGAAGGACAGTTGACACCTCTTCCTTTTCCCGTTAAACTATACGAAAGTATAGAACAGGAGTTCCATGCCTGAGAACAAGATGACCTCGCATTTAAATCAAAATACGTCCCTCCCCTCCGTCATCAACTCGTGGGCCATGTACCTGGCGGACCAGGGTCGCTCGCCGAACACCATCAAGGCCTTCCTCTCGGACGTGCGCCTGCTCACCACCTTCCTGCCCGAAGATGTGAGCATCGGCAAAATCACCACCAAAGACCTCAACCGCTATTTCGAATGGATGGAAAAGGAACGCGACGTGCCGTGCAGCCCCAAGACCCTGGCGCGGCGCATCACGGCGGTCAAGTCCATGTTTCGCTGGCTGCACCAGTATGGTGTGCTGGTCGTGGATCCCGCCGACAAGGTGGCGCAGCGCTCTGCCATCAGCCCCATCCCCATCGTGCTGACGCCCAAGGAGTATGACGATATCCTGCTTGCGGCAGACCGTCACCGCCGCGCCGCCAAACCGGATGCGCGCCCGTATACGCTGGTTTACCTCCTGCTGACGACCGGCATCAAAAAGAGTGAAACGCTGGGGATCAACCTCGAACATCTCGAGCTGGACGCTGACGCGCCCAACGGGCCGCAGGTCTTCATCAAATATGCGACTCCGGCGAATCGTTACAAGGAGCGCAAGATAGCCCTGCCCGAGGACTGGATCCCCGCCTATGAGGAGTATCTGGCCCAGTATCACCCGGACGAGAAACTCTTTCCCTGGTCCCCGCGGCGGCTGGAATATTTACTTGAGGACATTGGCAACGAAGCCGGGCTGAACAAACACCTCTCTTTCGACATGTGCCGCTGGACCTGTGCATTGACCGATTATCACGCCGGCATCGAACCGGACCAGATCCGCCAGAAATTGGGGGTATCCAAAATCCAGTGGCGTGAGTTGTTCATCAAGTTGAAGAAGTTGGCGGGCAATCCTTAATGTCATTGCGAGGGAGCACATTCGCTTCGCTCAGTGTAAACTCCGTGACGACCGAAGCAATCTCCCAATTCATGAGGGGATTGCTTCGTCGGGAAAAGCACCCTCCTCGCAATGACACTAGGTTCGTGTCAACGAAAAATACAGCGCTTGCCTGGTGGACTCAGTCAACCGGAACGAATGAGCTGGACGATAGCCGGGGACCCACACCACCTTTTCCCCCATGCACAACAAAGGCCAACGGTCACGGGCACGCTGTGGCAGTTTGACGTTGATAAAAAAATCGGAGATCTTCATTGTCCGCCCATCCATGCCCAGCGGCTCGAAGCGATCTCCCTCCTGCCGTACGCGTAATTCGAGCGCATCGGAAATCCCTTTGGCATCCAGCCAGACTTGAAACGGATCATCATTCGCCTGGGCCTGCTCCATCGCTAGCGAGGCAATGTTCCAGCGTTCACAGTTCAGCTTCCACCCAGCTGACAGCTCAATCGAGTCGGGAATCTTCAACGGAATCGTACTGCTATCATCCGGCATCTGGGGCCAGCGCTCAACCGGCAGCGTGGCATCGCCAGCCACCACATACAGCAATAGCCCTTCTCGCAGGAGATGCATGTCACCCGTCAGGTCGAAACGTGCATAATGCGTGGCCGCTCCATTGATGAACTGGCTGGCGCGTTCGAGCGTCTCGAAGCCAACGTCCAAATGTTCAGGGCGGATCCGCTCCATCGCACGGCGGAGCAGGTTCCGTTGGAGTCCGATCGGTCCTTTGGTCAGCATGGAAATGTCGAAGGCTACGAAGTCCGCATTTTCCTGAACCACGCATCCCTTCCAGGTCTCATCCAAAACTTTGTTGATGACCTCGTAATCGCCCGCCAGCGAACGCGACGTACGCCAGACGACTTCCTTGAAACGCGGGTTATACGATTCGAGCGAGGGGATGAGCAGGTGGCGCAATCGATTGCGGAAGAAATCGAGTGAGGCGTTGCTGGGGTCATGCCGCGGACGCAGCCCATGCACTGCACAGTAGACCACCGTCTCTTCGCGCCAGGCATCCAACAGCGGGCGGACGATGGGAATCTCGGGGTCGAAGGCATGGATGATGGTACGGTGGGTCATGCCCTTGAGTCCCGCCAGCCCAGCGCCGCGCAGGAAGTGCATGAGCACGGTCTCCACCTGGTCATCGGCGGTATGACCCACCGCCACCGCCTGTGCCTTGAGCAGTCGTGCCTGCGCCATGAGGAAACGATAGCGCAGGTTGCGCGCGGCCTCCTCGATGGAGAGCTTCTCCTGCTCGGCATAACCATGCACATCGCCGCTCTCCACCACCGAGGTGAGATTGAGGCGCACGGCGGTCTGCTCGACGATTTTGGCATCGGCATCAGAGTCAGGCCGCAGCTTGTGGTCAAAATGAGCCACAATGACGTGATAGCCCGCCTTGCGCAGGATGCTCATCAGGCACAGGCTGTCAGGTCCGCCTGAAACTCCGGCAATGATCGGACGATTCCTGACCAGCCCGCACGAGTCACGGAGAGTGGTATCGATGTTTTCGAACATGGCTAATCGCTCGCTGGGGGGTCATGACCCCCCAGCGAGCGGAGGCTCAAATTTGATACAGCTCCACCAGCACACCCGCGGTGCTTTCGGGATGGATAAACGCGTATTTTTTTCCATCCGCAGCCATGCGCGGCTCTTCATTGATAAGACGCACATTCCTGGATTTCAACTGCGTCATCATCGCATCAATATCATCTACTTCCAGGCAAATGTGATGCATGCCCGGCCCACGCCTGGCGAGATATTTGGCGATGCCTGAATCATCCGTCATTGGGCGGACCAGTTCGACCTCCGAACCAGGCAGCGGCAAGAACGCCACCTGAGATTTCTCTGCAGGGACATCGCGCAGTTCGTGCAGTTCCATCCCCAGCGCATCGCGCCAGAACGACAGCGCCTTTTCCATATCGTCTACCACCACCGCCACATGATTGATCTGTTTTACTTTTGGCATGATTTTCCTTTTGCAGACTTTCAGAAATTTTCACCACAAAGGGACACTAAGAGTCACGAAGGGTTTTGATGGTTTTCCTTTGTGTCCCTTTGTGACCTTCGTGGTGAAAGGTCTTGAATCTCATTATATCCGCTTGCCAGAGACTTCGAGAACGATTACATAGTGCCGCCTAAACGGGAACCCTGAGTTTTAATTGCGGCCTAAAAGGCAACTTAAAAAGTTTCCTGATTTATGAGACAAGCGGTAAGATTGGCATATGCTGAACCTTCCGATCAATCTGCGGCGTGTGGTGGGAATCATTTTCATCGTCATTCTCGCTTTCGCGGTCCTGGAATTCAACCGGCGGCTCGAAGAACTTAAACTGCTCGATAAACAACACGAACTCGTCTTTGAACAGGCCACCCAGGCCGTCCAAACCCAGGTGGCCCTCCAAACCCGGGTGGCCTATGCCGGCTCCACTGCGGCGGTGGAGGAATGGGCCCGCAGCGAGGGCAAGTACATCCAGGATGGCGACCTGCCCATGGTGCCCATTACACAACCTGGCGCCGCGCCCATGGAAGTCGCCACCCTTGCCCCTCAACCGACTCCGCAGCCCAACTGGCTGGAATGGTGGGACCTGTTTTTCGGTGAACAATAATCCTTTCTGGATGACCAACCGGCTCGCCCTGTTCCCTGAATCGACGCGCGTGCGCAGCGACTCGCTCTTCATCGCGGGACATTCCCTCGCCTCTCTGGCGGCCAATCATGGGACTCCGTTATATATCTACGACCGCGCCACTCTAGACATCGCTGTGGCGGATTACCAATCCGCCCTACGAACGTATTATCCGGCAAAGTCTACGATCACCTACGCGGGCAAAGCCTTCCTCTGCAAGGCCATCGCCGCATGGACTCAACATCACAACCTGCTCGTGGACTGCACCGGCGAGGGTGAGATTGGCATTGCCGTCGCGGCGGGCCTATCGTGTGAGAACATCCTTGTACATGGAGTGAATAAATCATCAGCCGACTTAAAGTCGGCACTACAACATGCTGGCACAATCGTTGTTGATAATTTGACGGAACTCAAACATATTCATGTCACCCTCCTGGAAGGACACCAGGACGGTGTGAGCGATAGCGAAGGGTCTCTACCCAGAACGAGCGAGACTCTTCGCTCCGCTCAGAGCGACATTAACCTGTGGCTTCGCCTCCTTCCCGGCGTCGCCGTTCATACCCACCACACCCACACGCAGACTGGCCAACATGACAGCAAGTTTGGCATGACGCGCGAAGAGATCAGGCAGGCGGTTCAAATTGGCAAATCGGCAAATCTACCAATAAACGGGATTCACTTCCACCTGGGCTCCAACTTCCGCGACCCGGAACCGTTACTGCCTGCCATTGACATGGCATTGGACATCGCAAAAGAAATTGGCTTCAAGGATGAATGGCACTTCTGTCCGGGCGGCGGCTGGGCCGTGGCATATCACGAAGATGAACTACCGAATCCGTCCATTGAAAGTTATGTGCGCGGAATTGCCGAATCGGTAATCGAAGGCTGTCAGGCACGTGGACTGGATCTCCCGCATCTGCATCTCGAGCCGGGACGAAGTCTCATAGCGCGTGCGGGAGTGACAATCTATCGCGTGGGTGCGATCAAACATCGCGGCCACAAGACCTGGATCCTCACCGACGGCGGCATGGCGGATAATCCGCGCTTTGCGCTGTACGGGGCACGCTATTCCTGTGTGCCAGCGGCAGGCGTCAGTCGGGAAAGAGGCGACCGCAGGGTCTCCATCGCCGGTCCCTATTGTGAGTCGGGGGATATCGTCATCGAGGATCTGCCGATGCCGAATCTCGAAGAAGGCGAATTGATCGCGATTCCGGTCGCAGGTGCTTATCACTTGAGTATGTCATCCAACTACAACGGGGCGCGGCGGCCTGAAGTGTTGATGCTGGAAGAGGGGAAAGTCAGTGTGATGCTGCGAAGAGAAACAACGGATGATTTGCTGAACAGGGATGTAGATCACGCTTGAAGCGTGACTTGCTTGTTATATCGTCAATACCTGCTTGGCGAACAACTCCTTCGGCCATTCATCTCCCGCGTGACTGGCAACAATCATCCCATCCTTCATCACAAATTGCAGGCTCTGCTTATCCGTCAGCAGGCACAAATCTTCGAGCGGATTCTTTTCATGCACGATCAGGTCCGCAACCTTACCGGCTTCGAGCGTTCCTAGCCACGAAGCCCAGCCCAAGGCACGCGCGGCGTTCCCCGTCGCCGCGACAATCGCATCCAGCGCGGAAAGACCTGCCTTATGCATCCAGTAGGCCTCCAGCGCGTTCTCGCCGTGATAATTCAGCGGTGTGCCCACGTCTGAACCCATCGCAATCGGCACGCCCGCTTCATACGCCATCTTCAAACTGCGTTCCGCATCGCTCTGTGAGGCTGTGTTCTTCTGACTGATCCAATCGGGGATATTGGACTCTTGCGCGAGAAAAATATCCCGACCTACTTTCAACGTGGGCACAAGGAAGATGCCCCGTTCCATCATTTGCCGAATCACCTCTGGGTCCTGATACAGATATGTGCCGTGCTCGAGCGTATTCACGCCTGCCTGCACCGCTTTTCTAATTCCATCGATGCCATGCGCGTGCATTGCCACAGGCTTGCCAAACTTCCGTGCCTCCTCCACCAGCGCCTGCATCTCATCGAAGTTGAAATGCGTCGCGCCTGGAACGCCGCTTTCCACCAGCACTGCACCGGTCACGCCCATCTTGATCACGTCGGCCCCGTTTTTCACCTGCTCTCGCACTGCCTTGCGAATCTCATCCACGCCATCGGCCACGCGATACATGCCCGAATAATATTCCGCGCCAGCTTCGGTGATCGAAATGAATCGCCCCGCCAAACACAGGCGCGGGCCGGCAAACTCGCCGCGCTGGATCGCCCGCCGCACATCAAATTCCAATTCGTTCCAACCGCCCAAATCGCGCACGGTCGTTATTCCCGCCGCAAGATTCTTTTGTGCGTTGGACAAAATCTTCAGCGCCATTTGTCCCATTGGCGCGTAGAACTGGCTATCCGCCTCGCCTGAACCCGCCAAATGGACATGGGCATCGATCAACCCGGGCAGGGTGTATTTACCTTGCAGGTCAAGAATGATCGCATCACCATCCGGTTCCTTCCACCCGGAGGCTGGTCCGGCGTAATAGATCTTTTCCTCCCGAATCGCGATCAGCGCGCCCACAACGGGATCACGTCCCATGCCATCGATGAGAGTTATGTTTTTTAGCAGGGCATCCATAGCAGTTTCTGGAATGCGTCGATCTGCTGTATTGTGCTCTTTATCATAAAGGTCCGACCGCCATGACGGGTTCGGGCGCTCTTTGGCCTCTTTTCACCAAAGCCAGGCAAGCCAGTCCCGCGAGCGTCAGCACTGACCAAAAGGTAAACGGCGCACCGGGCCACAGAACAGCCAGGCTGTTGCCGAGTGGCGGAGCGAGGACCATGCCCAGTCCACTGATCCCGGTGGCAAAACCGGTCGCCGTCCCAACATAGGTTGGCCCAATGCCTTCCGTTTCAATAATCATGGTCATATAGATGGCCATGAAACCATCCCGCACAAAGCCCGCGATCAGTACTGCGATCCAGACCAGGCCACCCTGTGCAAAAGTGAGCAGGCCCGCCCCCAGCGCCACCATCAGGCCCGCCACGAAAAGCAGCGACTTGCGAGACTTCAAGCGGTCCGACCAAATGGCAATGGGCAGCACAAAAACCATGCTGATGGTGTGAAACGCGGTAAGAGTCCCATCGGCGCGTAGCGGTTCCCAGCCCAGGTCGCGCAGGTAGAGGGGCAGGTAGCCCAACATCCCCTGGATGGCGCCGCCCACACCGAAAAGCACCAGACCAAGCAACCAGATATCTTTCAAGTGCGCCACACGTATCACCGTCTCGCGGATGGAAACCTGAGGTTGAGCGGTTTGATGGCTAAGCTGAACTGCCCGTGTAAAAACCCAGGGCAGAGCCAGACCGGCGCCTGCCAATCCGTACAGGATCAGCACGTTCCGCCAGCCCCCTAACAGGGGCGAAAGCGTCGTTGCACTAAACATGGCGCCCAGCAGAAAACCTAACGCCATGCCCATCGAGATCAGGCCGTTGGCGAGGCCTAATTGCTGCGCCGGAAACCACATCCCGCAGGTCTTCATCCCGTTCATCACAAGGACCGGGGCCAGGGCGCCCCCCACCATGACAACCACGACCATGGAGAGAAAATCAACCGCCAGGCCGCGCGCAGCGCCCACCAGACCCGCCAGCAGGCACCCAGCGATCATGATTCGTTTTGGCCCGATTTTGTCACCGATTGCGCCGCCCAACAGCCCGGTGACAATCCCTGGCAAAGCCCCAACACCCCAGACAATTCCCACCTGAACCAAATCCAGGTGCAAATCCTGCGAAATTTCCTTGGCCAGGACCGACATGCCCATAACCGGAATCGCTACCACCAGCATGTTGGTGACAATGACCAGGAACAAAAGATACCACTTGTAATACCTTTTTTCGTTTTCCATGGAGAGTCTCAGGCTGATCTCACGGTTTTCCAACATCAGAACAGAGGCGAAACGGTCGAGAGGCCAAAAATCAGGCCAGGCTGTGCACTTCCGATTTCGAATTATGAAATGCGTTAGCATTTCATAGCAATTCATGGCAATCGGATTTGCGCCTCCCTAACATCCAGCATAAGCCAGACCCGTCAGCTCGCGGCCTGAACGGGGAACAAGGGCGGGGTAAGTGTGCGTCAGCTGCGTGCGGGAAAGGCTCATCCAGAGCGAGGATCACAAAAAAGCGGAAGCGATGTACTGCCGGGACGAGCGCAGGTTTGTTCTCCATCCGGTCTTGTTCGGTGGGTTGTGAAATTATACACCGGCGATTATCCAATCTGTGGCACAAACAATCGAGCGCCAGAGTAGCAAGCCGAGGTTTGCTTCCCGATGTCACAATGAGAACACTTCCCCTGTATACGAGAGGTATCTACAGTTCTATGATTTTCTTCTGAATAGCATATTTTATAAGTTCTCCCCGGTCATGCAGATCCAATTTTTGCATCAGGCTGGTGCGATGAGATTGCACCGTTTTGACCGAAAGATGCAGGATTTCAGCGATCTCCCGGCTGGTCTTGCCCTCTGCGATGAGCTGCAACACCTCCCTCTCGCGCGCAGACAGTGCGTTGGGGTCATTCTCTTCCCTATGATTTTCGCGGCTAAGATAATCCTCCAGCAGCAGACGGGTTATGGCCGGAGAGAGCACAGCCTCCCCATTGTAGACCGCGCGGATAGCCGACACCAACTCCGTTGCTGCTGCCCGCTTGATGATGTAGCCGGACGCCCCCACTTCAAGCATCTCCCGGAAGTATTCTTCATGATCGTACATCGTCAAAACCAGCACGTTGATCTCAGGATGCTCACGTTTGATCTGACGGGTGGCCTCCAAACCGTTGAGCAGGGGCATGGCAATATCCATCAGCACCACGTGAGGTTTGAGCTGGCCTGCCAGCCGGACCGCTTCACGGCCGTCGTCCGCCTCGCCAACGATAACCATGTCCTGCTCGTCCTCAAGCAAAGCACAGATGCCATTGCGCAACAAGGTATGATCGTCCGCGATCAGGATGCGGATCTTTGTCGTCATGGCTGCAACACCGCTTCAGGCGAATTCATCGAATTGACCTCGACTCTATTGGGACTGCTTGAATCTTCACTGGGCAAAGGAACACGCACGCGCAGGCACGTGCCAGATCCACTGGCGGACTCGACTTCCAGCTCGCCGCCCACAAGTGAAACGCGTTCCTGGATTCCCAACAATCCAAGCTGTTTTCGATATACAGCGGCCCCGACTGTCTTTTCCATATCAAAGCCGCGCCCATCGTCTCGTATCTCCAGCCAGACATGTGCCATTTCTGCCCAGAGACGAATCGAGACTATGTGAGCCTCCGCGTGGCGGATGATATTGCTCACAGCCTCCTGGCTGATGCGGAACAGCATCGTTTCCAGATGGGAGGGCAATCTCATTGATTCACCGTCACCCAAAAAATTCACCGTCAGGCCCACCGCCTCCAGATTGGTTCGTGCGAACCAGCGAACGGCTGAAAGCAGTCCTAGATCATCGAGGATGGCCGGACGCAGATCCCAAATCACCTTTCTGAGGTTTTCCAGGAGCCTGGTCGCCACCTTTTCGGCTTCGCCGACGCGGCCTGCCAGATCCGGTGATCCTGCCGGAAGCATAGTCCTCAATCGTTCCAGGTGAATAATCAGCATGGAAATTGATTGTGCAGTGTCATCATGCAGACTCCGGGCAATCCGGACTCTTTCTTCCTCCTGGGCATTGATCGCTCGTTCCGAAATCGCCTGCAGTTCACTGGTCCGGTTGGCGAGCCGCTGCAGCATGGAGTCGATGGCGGTCACCAGACGCTGAATATCCGGATCCCTATAACTTTTCAGTGAGTCCGGGATATTGATTTTGCCGCTGTTTACATGTTCGATGGCATTGCCAAGCTCATGGAGTGGATGCAGCGCCGAGCGAATAATCAGGCGATTCACCAGCAGCGTAATCAGGATGCCAGCTGCGGAGAACAGCAAGATGAGCCAGATGTTCCCGAACAACGTGAGTTGACGGGTGATAATTGTTCCGGCCACAGCCCCAAAAATAATGATGATCGAATTCCCTATCAATACGCGATTGAATATGGAGACTTGGAGGCTGAACTGCCGGAAACGCGCAAGCAGGCGGGCTAATACTTCCATCAAAAAAATCATAACATAGGCCAGAAGTACAAACAAGTTGCCTTTTACTGGGCTCCGTAGTGATTTTGTCATGTCATTGCGCCATTTTTCCCTTCATAGGTCTATTTTTTCCCCCAGATAGGGCATTTAAGGGCCAGTTTTCAGGCGACCGGCTGATGCCCTCGCCTGCCGTCCAGTGTACGGTATAGGTGAAGTACCTTTCATCAAATCACCATTTAACCAAGGAGATGCCCTATGCAGGAACAACCCACTTTTTCTTTTGATGCACTGATGCCGCCTCAAATGGCAGGCAAAGCTGAAAACGTAGGCGTAAGCAAGGCACAACTGAATTCAGTCAGGATGTTTGCACTGGCCATATTAGCTGGAGCATTTATCGCGCTGGGCGCCATATTCTCAACCACGGCGACCACGGGCGGCAGTGCCCTGCCCTATGGGGTGGTCAGAATCCTGGCGGGATTGACCTTCAGCCTCGGCCTGATTCTGGTCGTGATTGCGGGCGCTGAGTTGTTCACCGGCAATAATCTGATCGTGATGGCGTGGGCGAGCCATAAGGTATCCACCACGCAGTTATTGCGTAACTGGGTGATCGTGTATCTTGGGAACTTTGTTGGTTCGATTCTTACGGCTTATATGATGTTCCTTAGCCGCCAATATGAGATGAGCAATGGTGCGCTCGGATTGAACGCACTGAATATTGCCAACACCAAATCGGGACTTGATTTCGTGCCAGCCCTGGTACTGGGGATCTTCTGCAATGCCCTGGTATGTCTGGCGGTCTGGTTGTGCATGAGCGCTCGTACCACAACCGATCGGGTACTGGCGATCGTGCCGCCGATCGCCGCGTTTGTGGCGGCCGGCTTTGAGCACAGCATCGCCAATATGTATTTCATCCCGGTAGGTCTTTTCATCAAGGCCGGCGCGCCGGACGCATTCTGGACAAGTATCGGCAAGACGGCGGCTGATTTTTCAAACCTCACCTGGGGCAATTTCTTCCTGGCCAACCTGCTCCCCGTAACGATTGGCAACATCATCGGCGGCGCAGTGATGGTGGGATTGGTGTACTGGTCTATCTATCTGCGGACAGCGACCACCGTGACGGCAACGCCACCCCAGATGAAACCTGCGGAGCCTCGTCCCTGAGGAAGCAAGGAGGCAGCGTGAGAAATCACCTGCTCAACGAAGTGAATACCCGGACCGGACAGCCAGTGGAATTATGCTATCACTGCCACAAATGCACTGCTGGCTGTCCAGTTGTGGATGCCATGGAATACGGTCCCGACCTGCTCCTGCAGATGGTTTCGCTCGACCAGAGTGAGGCCGTCCTCAAGAGCCGCGATATCTGGCTGTGCGTAGGCTGTTACACCTGCGCCACCCGCTGCCCGAACGGTATTGATATCGCGGCTACGATGGACGGGTTACGACAAATCGCCCTGGCACGCGGCTATCCGTCAGGTGAACGAGACACTTTGCTGTTCCATCGCCTGTTCATAGGCGTCGTGCAACGGTTTGGGCGCTCGCACGAGGCTTTTATGTTGGGACTGTTCAAACTGCTCTCGCGTGTCCCACTCATTAACGACATGTCTGCTGGCATTGGCCTGTTCCTACGTGGCAAAGTCCCTCTATTCCCTGAACGCCTGCGCGCACCGGCGCCGGTGCGGCGAATTTTTGCGAAGGCAGGGAGCAAAAAATGAGTTACTCCTACTATCCCGGCTGTAGTTTGCACTCCACTGGCCTGGAGTATGGACTGTCCACGCGCGCTGTGTTTCAGCATCTCCAACTCGAACTCAAGGAGCTGCTGGACTGGAACTGCTGCGGGGCCTCGTCAGCGCACATATTCGATCATACGTTGGCGCTGGCCCTGCCGGCCCGGACTCTGGCGCTGGCTCAAGCTTTCGGCCGCGATCTGGTAACGCCTTGCGCCGCCTGCTACAACCGCCTGCAGGGCGCGGACCACGCCATGCGGACCGACCCCCGGGTGCGCTCGGAGATGGAGTCACTGCTTGGATTCCAGTACACCGGCGCGGTAGCGGTCCGACCCGTTCTGGCCGTGCTGTATGAAGATATCGGCGTGGAGCGGATCGCTGCTCAGGTGCGGCATCCGCTCACGGGGCTGAAAGTCGTCACCTACTATGGTTGCCTGCTGGTCCGCCCGCCGGAAATCGCCCAGTTTGATGATCCGGACAACCCGCAGGTGATGGCCGCATTGTTGCGCGCCGTTGGGGCTGAAGTGATGCCGTGGTCGCACGCCACCGACTGCTGCGGAGGGAGCCTTTCGCTTGGCCGTTCGGATGTGGTGGGACAACTTGTGGGTAAGCTGGCCAGCCGGGCAACGGAAGCGGGTGCGGATGCCATCGTAACAGCCTGCCCGCTATGTCAGGTCAACCTCGAAATGCGCCAGACGACCGCGCCGAAGGTGCCCACCTTTTACTTCACAGAGTTGCTCGGGCTGGCATTTGGTCTGCCCGAGGCAACGAAATGGTGGAAAAAGCATCTGATCGACCCCGGTCCGGCGCTTGCGAAGCTGGAAAGGACGGCGGCATGACAGACCATTCCCCTGCTGGCATCCCGGTCGGAGCGGCACTGGTGGCTGGAGCCGGTATTGCCGGGATGCAGGCTGCGCTCGACCTGGCACAATCGGGTATTAAAGTATACCTGCTCGACCGCGCG
Organism: Anaerolineales bacterium; assembly: GCA_035720235.1. Lineage (GTDB taxonomy): Bacteria > Chloroflexota > Anaerolineae > Anaerolineales > Villigracilaceae > Defluviilinea. The sequence continues at coordinate 14,151 of DASTOH010000207.1, forward strand.
CCCGCCATCGGCGGCACGATGGCGATGCTTGATAAAACCTTCCCGACCAATGACTGCGCCATGTGCATCATGTCGCCCAAGCTGGTGGAGGTGGGCCGGCATCTCAACATCGAACTGCTGAACTGTGCTGAGATCGATTCGATAGCCGGTGAACCGGGAAACATGACGGTGACGGTCCGCCAGCATCCACGTTACGTGGATTTGAAGAAATGCACAGGTTGTGGTGACTGCGCGACCGCTTGCCCGATCAGCCTGCCGGATACTTTCAACGGAGGTCTCTCTACCCGTAAAGCGATCTACAAACTGTACCCGCAAGCCATCCCGAACGCATTCGCCATCGAAAAGCGCGGCGTGGCTCCCTGCCGCGATGCCTGTCCCATCCATCAGAGGGCGCAAGGCTATTTGGCGTTGGTCGCGGAAGGTCGCTTTGCGGATGCCTACCGCACCATCCTCGAAGACAATCCATTCCCCTCCATCTGCGGACGTGTGTGCAGCCATCGCTGTGAGGATGCCTGCAACCGCGCGCAGGTGGACTCGGCGGTCAATGTGATGGGGGTGAAGCGGTTCGTGGCGGACTGGGCATGGAAAAATCAGCCAGCAGTGATCGGTTATCAGATGCCGACGGCAAACCACGCGTTAGACGGCAAACGTGTTGCGATCATCGGTGCGGGACCGGCGGGGCTGACCTGCGCGCGCGACCTCATCCGCCAAGGCTGCGCGGTGACTGTTTTTGAGGCATTATCGGTTCCCGGTGGGATGATGCGAGTGGGCGTGCCGGCGCATCGTCTGCCTCATGAAGTGGTGGAACGTGAGATCAAGTCCATCATTCGTGAGGGTATTGAACTCAAACTTAATCACCGTGTGGATGATGTGGAAGCGTTGCTCAACGACTTCGACGCAGTCTTCGTCGCCATTGGCGCACATGGCGGAGTCAAGCTACCCATCCCCGGCGCGGATTTGCCTGATGTTTTGCTGGCTACGCAGTTTTTGCGAGAGACGAGTTTGCAGTCGTCAGTGAATAGTGATCAGTCATCAGTGATCAGGAGGAAGCGTGTGCTCGTGCTTGGCGGCGGAAATGTCGCCGTGGATACTGCCATGACCGCAGTCCGCCTGGGCGCGAGCTGGGTTGGCATGACCTGTCTCGAGGGACGCGCACAAATGCCCGCCCATGAGTGGGAACTACGCGACGCGGAAGACGAAGGCATCCATGTTTATCCAGCGCGCACGTTCAAGGAAGTGACCAATGAGGGTGGCAAAGTGACCGGTGTCCGCACGGTGAATGTCGACTTCCGCGGCTTCATTGAAGGTCGCCCGGATTTCGACGAATTCCCCGAGACGGAGGAAATCATCCCCGCCGATGTGGTCATCTTTGCCATCGGCCAGAGGCCCGAATCGGATTGCCTCAAGCAGGTCACCCGCCAGCGCGGCGGACGGGTCGAAGTAGACAAGGAGACACTTGCTACCAATGTGGCAGGGATTTTCGCGGGTGGTGATGCGGTCACGGGCACGGCCTTCATCGTGGATGCGATCGCGGCTGGCCATCGGGCTGCGCATTCGATCGAAGCTTATCTGTACACATCCACGGCTCCAGAAGTTGGCCTGGCAGCAAGTCCGAAATCGGGGGATTTCGGATTCCGGGGGACTGTTGCAAAACTCACGGCAGACGAGGTCCACGAGCTAATCGTCACAGGTAAGGCTTCCAGCTCGTTGCGGGCTGAAATGCGCAAGCGAGATTCTGCCGAGCGCATCGCGGACTTCTCAGAAATTGCCCTTGCCCTGACCGAAGAACAGGCCCGTGCTGAAGCCGCCCGTTGCCTGCGCTGCGGCGTGTGCTCCGAATGCAACCAGTGCGTTTATGCCTGCCGCGCGGGAGCCATCAACCACAACGAAACCGAGCAGATGACCCAATTGAACGTAGGCGCGGTCATCCTGACACCTGGTCTCGAACCCATGCCCGGCGACATCCGCCCGGAGTATGGTTACGGCCGGTATTCCAATGTGGTCACCAGCGTCCAGTTCGAGCGGATGCTTTCAGCCTCGGGGCCGTTCAAGGGAGTTGTCCAGCGTCCATCCGACGGCGTCCACCCGCGCAAAGTGGCGTGGATCCAGTGTGTGGGGTCGCGTGATTGCACCCTCACCCCTGCTACCCTCACCCCTGCACCCCTCCTCACGGAGCGCTTCGCAGTCTCCCAGAAAGGGAGAGGGGACGGAAGGAGAGCAGATTACTGCTCATCAGTCTGCTGCATGTACACGACCAAGGAAGCCATCATCGCCAAAGAGCATGACGCGAACATCGAGCCAACGGTCTTCTACATTGACATCCGTTCCTTTGGCAAGGGCTTCGAGCCATACATCGAGCGCGCCCGTACTGAGCATGGCATTCGTTACCTGCGCTGTATGGTTTCCGCTGTCAAAGAAAATCCCACCAATCACAACTTGCGGCTAACGTATGTGACCTGGGATGGCAAACCTGTTTCTCATGAAGAGGAATTTGACCTGGTCGTGCTCTCGGTTGGACTCCGCCCCACGGACTCCACCCGCGCGCTGGCCGATCGTCTGCGCATCCGACTCACCGAAAGCGGATTCGCCGATATCGACCGATTCTCCCCGACCCAAACATCCGTGCCAGGCGTATTTGTCGCGGGAGCATTTGCTGAGCCGAAGGATATCCCCGAATCGGTCATCGAAGCCTCCTGTGCTGCCGCGCAAGTCTCGGCGCTGCTGGCGACGGCCCGAGGAACGCTGACGCGCGTGCCGGAGTATCCGCCTGAACGCGATGTCAGCGATGAGCCTGAACGTGTGGGCGTGTTCATCTGTCACTGCGGGATCAACATCGGTGCAGTGGTGGACGTGCCTGCCGTGGTGGATTTTGCCCGCAAACTGCCCGGTGTAGCCTATGCCGAGCACAACCTTTACACCTGCTCACAGGATACCCAGATGCGGCTCACAGAACGCATCCGGGAGCAGGGACTGAACCGCGTGGTCGTAGCATCCTGCACGCCGCGCACGCATGAGCCGTTGTTCCAGGATACCCTGCGCGGCGCGGGACTGAATCCGCATCTGTTCGAGATGGCGAACATCCGCGAACATGACTCGTGGGTGCATCGTTCCATGCCGCAATCAGCCACCGACAAGGCAAAGCAACTCGTGGCGATGGCCGTTGCGAAAGGACGCAAGCTGCGACCCATCACGCGCAACCGATTTGATGTCAACCACAACGCACTGGTCATCGGCGGCGGACTGGCCGGCATGACATCCGCGCTCTCGATTGCACGTCAGGGATTCGGAGTGTTCCTGGTGGAACACAAGAATGAACTCGGCGGAAACCTGCGCCACATTTATACGGGTGCATTCCCGAAAGATGATCCGCAGAACCTGCTGCAGGAAACGATCAGCGCTGTGATGTCCGAGCCGCGCATCCGCGTGATGACCGGCGCGGAAGTGACTGGAGTCGGCGGCTATACCGGACAATACACATCCACTGTGCGCCTGGGTGACGAATCAACCACCGAACTGGCGCATGGCGCGATCCTCGTCGCCACCGGCGCACGCGGCATGACACCCACAGAATATGAATATGGCAGGCATCCCAATGTCATCACACAGCGCGAGTTGGAAGAAAGATTAAGTAGTGTCATTGCGAGTCTTCGAGAAGCAATCTCCACATCAACGGGAGATTGCCACGCCGCTGAAAGCGCGTCAGCGGCTCGCAATGACATACCAAAATCGATTGTGATGATTCAATGCGTCGGCTCGCGCGATGAAAATCACCCCTACTGCTCCCGCATCTGCTGCACGCAGGCGCTCAAGAATTCACTGGCCATCAAACGCCAGTCGCCAGATACGCAGGTGATCGTCCTTTACCGCGATCTGCGCAGCTACGGATTCCGTGAGCATCTCTACCGGGATGCTCGGAAGGCCGGAGTCATTTTCCTCGAGTACAGCGAAGCGAATAAGCCCAAGGTTCTGAACGAGAACGGACAGTTGAAAGTCAGTGTTGCTATTCAGCCCGCGAATACTCCCATCACGCTAACTCCCGATTGGTTGGTGCTGAGCGCCGGGATCGAACCCGAACCGGGCAACACGGTTCTGGCGCAAATCCTCAAAGTGCCTCTCAACGCGGATGGATTTTTCCTGGAAGCCCATGTCAAACTCCGCCCGGTAGACTTTGCCGCGGAGGGAATTTTCCTGGCAGGACTGGCGCACTCGCCGCGCGCCATCGAGGAGACGATTGCTCAGGCCAACGCTGCGGCGGTGCGCGCGGTCGCTTTGCTGGCGCGCAAGCAGCTGGAGTCCACGCCGATCGTTGCCAGCGTCAACCCGAAGCTGTGTGCGGCATGCGGTTTGTGCGTGGAGATCTGCCCCTATGGCGCGCGCGTGCTGGAACCAGGCATGACTCACGCCGAAGTCATTGAGGTCCTGTGCCAGGGCTGCGGTGCCTGCGTGGCGGCTTGTCCTAACAAAGCGAGCCAGCAAAAAGGATTCGAGATGTCACAGGTATTCAGCATGTTGGATGCCGCAGTGACCTAACCCCCGTCCATGCCCTTCGGGCAGGACAGCCCCTTCCCCGCCAGGGAAGGGGCAAGAGGAAGGCTGTCCTATGACCGATAACAACTTTGAACCCCACATCGTAGCTTTTCTCTGCAACTGGTGTACGTACACCGGCGCAGACCTGGCAGGGACGTCGCGCCTGCAATATCCGCCGAATGTGCGCGTGGTGCGCATGATGTGCAGCGGCGCCGTGGACCCGGTCTACGTGCTCAAGCCATTGCTGGATGGTGCCGATGGCGTGCTGATTGGCGGCTGCCACCCGGGTGACTGCCACTACCAGACCGGCAACTACAAAACCCGCCGCCGCTACGTTGCCATGAAAGAAATCCTGAAGAATGCCGGGTTTGACGAGAACCGCGTCTGGCTGCGCTGGATCAGCGCCAGCGAGGGCCAGCGATTCGCGGAAACCGTGACGGAGATGGTCACGGCGCTAAAACAGCTTGGCCCAAACCCGATGCATGAGAAATGGGCGGTGTGAGATGAATACGGTACTCCCGGTTGAAAAGGACGATGTGCTGGCAGCCCTGCGCAGCTTCCTGCGCAGGTTGATGGATGGCGGCGTGGTGGATGCCATATTTGTCCCGATGCAGGAAGGCGCCACCGTAATGCCTGCGCTGGTGACCGACCCTGCGTTGCTTGAGATGGCGAATCCGCTGATGCCGCTGATGCCCCTCAACAATGCCCGCGCCATCTCAGCGCTGACGGGCAAACAGGCTCCGGCAAAAATCGGTGTGGTGCTGCGCCCGTGCGAGATCCGCGCGCTGGTGGAACTGGTCAAGCTCCAGCAGGCGACGCTGGAGGATGTGGTCATCATCGGCATGGATTGCCCCGGCACTTATGAGTTGAACGAGTTCCTGAGCAAATATGCTGAACACGGCGTGCAGTGCTCTGCCAATTTTGCGGAATATCTGACTGCTGCAAAAGAAGGACGCGAGCCACTTATCGAAGGGCTGGCATTGCGGTCGGCGTGCCAGATGTGCGTCCGCCCTGTGCCGGAGGACGTGGATATCCATATCCACCTGTTTGGCGTCGATGTGAGCCAGGGATTGCAGATCACGCTAAAGGATGAAATCGCCGCGGCGCTCCAGATCACGGAACCGGCCGCGGGTGGCGGAGAAAGTGTCGGTGAGGCCATCGCTGGTTTAACCGAAGCCAGGAAACGGGTCAGAGAGAACCGGCTCGTGGAAATCCGCCAAAAGATGTCATCCAACGGCGGCTTATCTGGCCTGTTCACAGCCTGTATCCGCTGTCACAACTGCATGACCGCCTGCCCCATTTGCTATTGCAGAACTTGCCTGTTCAAGACGGCCGCGTTCGATCACGAGCCAGCCTTTTATCTGAATGCTGCCCGTCGCAAAGGCGCCACGCGTATGCTCGGCGATACCCTGCTGTTCCACCTGACACGGCTGAATCACATGAGCACCTCGTGTGTCAGCTGCGGTATGTGCACTTCAGCCTGTCCATCAGATATCCCGGTGGGAACGATCTTCTCGGCCATTGCTGAACAGGTGCAGGCAGAGTTTGAATATGTTCCAGGACATGCTGTGGCTGAACCTCTGCCGCTCATCACGTTCCGGGCTGATGAATGGTCCCAGATCGGTGAGGAGAAATGAGCGAGTCATCTGCGCCGAAAAGCAACGGACACAACCGATCTGCTCTGGTCATCGGCGCGGGCATCGCGGGGATTCAAGCCGCGCTCGATATTGCCGATGCCGGGTTCAAGGTCTATCTCGTCGAGCGTTCGCCGAGCATCGGCGGCCGCATGTCACAACTGGATAAAACCTTCCCGACCCTCGACTGTTCCTCCTGCATCCTCACGCCCAAGATGGCCGATGTGCCTCGCAACCCAAACATCACATTGCTGACTTGCACTCAGGTATCAGCCGTGGAGGGCCAGGCTGGAGAATTTCACGTCACGCTCGAACGTGAGCCGCGCTATGTGGATGAATCGGCCTGTACAGGCTGTGCTCTTTGCGCGGACGTCTGCCCGGTGAAAGTGCCAAACGTTTTCAACGGCGGGCTCGACAGCCACAAAGCCATCTACCGCGTATTTCCACAGGCTGTCCCGGCGGCGTTTGCGATTGACAAGCGCCCATCACCCTGCAAGAGCACCTGCCCGGCGCATATCCCGGTTCAGGGTTACGTCGCACTGATTGCCGAAGGCAAATTCCGTGAGGCCCTGCAGCGTGTGCGCGATGCCGGTGTGCCATTCGTTGGAACGTTGGGGCGGGTGTGTTATCACCCCTGTGAGACCGAATGCAAGCGGGCGGATTGGGACGAAGCGGTCTCGATCTGCGCGCTGAAGCGGTTCGCCTACGACGCCGGAGCGGATCATGACCAGCCGGAACCTGCTCCCGTTAAATACGCGGAGCGCGTGGCTGTGGTCGGAGCCGGTCCCGCCGGGCTGACAACTGCCTACGAACTGACGCGGCGCGGCTACCGAGTGACTGTGTATGATGCGCTGCCGGCGCCCGGCGGCATGCTGGCAGCAGGCATACCCGAATACCGCCTGCCGCGTGATGTGCTCAGCCATGAGATCGACTACATCTGCGCGCTGGGTGTGGAACTGAAGATGAACACACCGATCGGTCGCGATGGCGGACTGTCATTAGGCGATCTGCAGCGCGATTATCAGGCGGTCTACCTGGCAGTCGGCGCGCATGGCAGCAGCCGACTCGGTGTGCCAGGCGAAGATATGCCCGGTGTGTTCCAGGCTGTGCCATTCCTGCGCCATCTCAACATAGGACACGAAGCGAATATCGGCAAACGCGTGGCGGTGATCGGCGGCGGCAACTCCGCCGTTGATGCCGCGCGTTGTGCATTGCGCCTGGGTGCAGAGGTGCAACTGGTTTATCGCCGTTCGCGCCTCGAAATGCCTGCGGCGGCGTGGGAAGTGGCCGCCGCTGAAGAGGAAGGTGTGAAATTGACTTTCCTCTCCGCGCCGGTACGCGTGATCGAAAAAGATGGACATGTTGCTGGCATTGAGTGCATCCGCATGGAGTTGGGTGAACCCGACTCAAGCGGACGCCGCCGCCCTGTCCCCATCCCTGGCTCGGAGTACATACTGGATGTGGATACCGTCATTGCTGCCATTGGTCAAACGGTAGAAAGCGGCGGGCTGGGAGTTGAGACCAAGTGGGACAGGTTGGTGGCAGACCCGCTCACACTGGAGACATCGGTTCAGGGGGTGTTCGCAGGCGGCGATGCGGTCATTGGTCCCGCCTCAGTGGTGGAGGCTGTCGGAGCGGGCATTCAGGCCGCAGAGTCCATCCATCGTTATCTGCGCGGCCTGGATTTGCGGGAAGGTCGCGCACAGGATTATCCCAAAGCAAAAGATATCACGGTCGTGCCGGCATCCCCTGTCACACGCGCACCCCGCCAGCACATGCCGGAACTCTCCCCCTCTGAGCGCATCGCGGACTTTCGAGAAGTTGAGCTGGGCCTGACAGCCGAGCAAGCCATGGCGGAAGCCCGGCGCTGCCTGGAATGTGCGGTCTGCTCGGAGTGCATGCAGTGTGTTACAGCCTGCCAGCGTGGCGCCATCCACCATGATGACACGGCCAGACGGCTGGAAGTGGATGTTGGAACGGTAGTTGTTGCCACCGGCTTCGATGTGTTCGACCCGCGTCGTAAGCCCGAGCTTGGCTACGGAAAATATCCGCAGGTGATCACCTCGCTGGAGTTCGAACGGCTGGCCTCGGCCTCTGGTCCCACGGCGGGCAAGATCAGCCTGAACGGGCATTCGCCACAAAAGATCGTTTTCATCCAGTGCGTTGGGTCGCGCGATCAAAGCCTGGATCTGCCGAATTGCTCGCGGGTGTGTTGCATGGCGGTTGCGAAACAGGCGCACCTTGCACATGACCGTTTACCTGGCGCGGAGATCACCGTCTTCTACATGGATGTGCGCGCCTTTGGTAAAGGCTTCGAGGAATTCTACGACCGGGTGCGCAAGGAAGGCATCCTCTACCGGCGGGGCAACCCTTCGGAAATCATCAAGCGTGGGGATAAGGTTCTCGTGCGCGCCGAAGACACATTGATCGGCGAGCAGGTAGAGGTGGAGGCGGATCTGGTTGTGCTGGCGGTGGGCATTCTCCCGCGCGCCGACGCAGCGAATCTATCCAAAACATTGAACCTCGCTCGCAGCCAGGATGGATTCTTCATGGAAGCACATCCCAAACTGCGGACGGTCGAGAGCAGCGTGCCGGGTATCTATCTGGCGGGCTGCAGCCAGGGGCCGAAGGATATTCCGGACACGGTTGCCCATGCCAAGGCAGCGGCGTCTGCTGCGATGATTATGTTGAAGAAGAGCCCGACGACCCCCGTCGTTGGAAACACTCCTAAGTCCGGAGACTTAGGAGTCCCGCTGGGAGAAAAAGGAGCAGGGTATGCTTCAAATTGAGAGCCGCCAATTTGCAAAAGAGATGGGGTTATTTGCCTGCGTCCAGTGTGGCAAATGTACCGGGGGATGCCCGATGGCCATGAAGACCCACCTGAACCCACGCAACCTGATTTACCGGCTGCTGATTGCCGGGAATGGATTCGACCTGGAAGGGCGTGAGGAATTGTGGGATTGCACCACCTGCTCCACGTGCTATAGCCGCTGCCCCAAGCAGGTCAACCCCATGGAAGCGATCATCGCCATGCGCAGCGTGTTCGTGGAAAAAGGCCGTGTCCATCCAAACGTGAAGATCGCGTTGGAAAGCACCTTCCGGCACGGCAATCCGCTGAAGTTGCCGCGCTCCGACCGCGCCAACTGGGCAAAAGACCTGCAGGTGAAATTATTTGCCGAGCAGGGAGCCGAGTACTTGTATTATGTGGGCTGTATGCCTTCCTACGATCCGCGCGGGCAAAAGGTGGCGCGCGCCCTGGTGCAGATCATGAACACAGCGGGCGTGGATTTTGGAATCCTGGGCAATGACGAAAACTGCTGCGCCAGCGAAACGCGGCGGCTCGGTGAACTGGGTCTTTTCGAGGGCATGGTGGAGATCAACGAGGAGATTTTCAAGGAACTGGAAATCACCAGGATGTTCACCACCTCGCCCCACTGTTTCAACGCCTTCAAGAATGATTATCCCAAGGTCGGCGCGCAGCCAAAGCGACCCATGCAGGTGCAGCATTACACGCAAATGCTATCTGGCCTGTTGAAAGAGCAGCGCCTGAATTTCACCGGAACGTTCGAGAAAAAAGTGACCTATCACGACCCATGCTATCTCGGCAAACACAACGGCATTTTCGATGAGCCCCGCGCCATATTGAAGCGCATCCCGGGCGTGGAATTGATCGAGATGGACCGTTCGCGCGAGAAAAGCCTATGCTGTGAAGGCGGCGGCGGACGGATGTGGCTGGAAGGCACCAACCCCGGCACTCGCCTGGCGCAGATGCGCGTCAAAGAGGCGCTGGAGACCGGTGCAGAAATCCTCGCCACAGCCTGCCCGTTCTGCCTCTCGACGCTGGAAGAGGCCGTCAAGTACGTGAACGCCGAAGAAAAAATCCGCGTGTTGGATATTGCCGAGATTGCAGTGCAGGCATTGTGACCTATCCCCCCGCCCCCCTTCCCTGAGAGGGAAGAGGGAGTCCCGAAGGGACGGGGGTTAGGTCTGAAACGGAAGACTGATATGACCAATGCTCCAAGAGTTGGTGTGTATGTATGCCACTGCGGCATCAACATCGCCGCAACCGTGGATGTTGCTGCCGTTACCGAGTACGCCGCGCGCCTGCCAAACGTGGAGATCGCACGCAACTACACCTACATGTGTTCCGACCCCGGCCAGGTGCTCATCAAAAATGACATTGCCGAATATGGCCTGAATCGTATTGTGGTTGCATCCTGTTCCCCACGCATGCACGAGCCAACCTTCCGGGCGACGATTGTCGAAGCCGGATTGAATCCCTATTGCCTGGACATGGCAAACATCCGCGAACAATGTTCCTGGGTGCACCCGCAGGGCGTCTCCACCACAGAGAAAGCCATGCAACTGATCGCCTCAGCAGTTGCCAAAGCTGCATTGCTGGAACCACTTCAAACGCGGGAGGTGCCCGTCACTCCGGCAGCGCTGGTCATCGGCGGAGGCGTAGCGGGAATGCAGGCGGCCCTGGATGTGGCAGATGCAGGATTCCAATCCATTCTTGTTGAGCGAGCTGCAAGCCTTGGCGGACATGCCGCACAACTGAATCGCACGTTCCCCACGCTGGAATCGGCGGGAGAGCTTGTGAAAGAACTAGTAGAACGGGTCAACGCGCACCCGCGTATCCGGGTAATGACCGAGTCGCAGGTGGAAAATGTCAGCGGATATGTGGGTAATTTTCAGGTCAGGGTCAAGCGGAATGGAGAATCAGAAGACGTATCCGCGGGAGCCATCATCGTCGCAACCGGGTTCGAGACGTTCAATCCACGCCTCAAACCTGAGTTGGGATATGGCACATATCCGCAGGTGATGACGACGCTGGATTTTGAGCATGTCGTTGCGAGTCTGCGAGAAGCAATCTCCTTGTTATCATGCATCACTCACCCTGAGGAGATTGCCACGCTCGCCGAAGAGCGGCTCGCTCGCAACGACATCAAATCAGTTGTTTTTATCCAATGCGTCGGCTCACGCGATCAGACAGTTGGTAATCCATCCTGTTCACGCGTTTGTTGTATGGTCACAGCAAAACAAGCGCGCTTGGTACACGAGCAGTTCCCCAATGCTCAAGTAACCGTTTTTTACATGGACGTGCGTGCCTTTGGCAAGGGATTTGAGGAGTTCTACGATACTGCGCGTGAGGAGGGCATCCTCTACCGGCGCGGCAACCCATCTGAGATTACCAAGCGCGGTGACCGGGTCGTGGTGCGCGCTGAAGATACATTGCTGGGCGAACAGGTGGAGGTGGAGGCCGACCTGGTTGTGCTGGCGGTGGGACTGCGGCCGCGCGTGGATACGGATGTGGTTGCCGGATTGCTCAAGTTATCCCGATCTGCCGATGGCTTTTTCATGGAGGCCCACCCCAAACTCCGCCCTGTGGAGACCGCCATGGCTGGCGTTTTCCTGGCAGGTTGCTGCCAGGGTCCAAAAGACATTTCCGAATCGATTGCCCAGGCGCGGGCGGCTGCTGCCGCCGCGATGATTCCGCTGATGCGTGGCCAGGTCCAGGTGGATGCGGCAACGTCGTTCATCGATGAGGAGTTGTGCTCCGGCTGCGGGCAGTGCGCGACCGTGTGCAGTTTCTCCGCACTGACGCTGCATCCCGTGCGCGGCAAGATGACCGTCAACCCGGTGCTATGCCAGGGCTGTGGCTCGTGCGCGCTGGCCTGTCCATCGAAAGCGATTAAAGTCCACCAATCCACGTTCGAGCAGATCATGGCGCAGGTGAATGCGCTGGACTGGCATGGGATTCCGCTGGTGGCTGAGATGGTCCAGGCATTATGACCCAATCAGGTGTGCCTGAGTGCGAAATCGGGTCTATGGCTGACCTAACTCAGATGCAGGGCGGATCACAGCGAACGGCGATCTGGTTACGATATAAGTAGCAGTTTTTTGCTTGAAAGGACATTTAACCATGAAAACCTGGATGCTCGAAACCAATAATGAGCCTCTGGCAAGGTCCAGAAGTTTTCTGAAAGCCATTTGGGATTATGCCGATCTGGATGGCATGCTGATCCCGGTTTACCAGACGGGGCACAAGTCTGTCAAACAGACTGTCATCCATCATCCTGAGATTCTACAGGAGGCTGATCCGTTCGTGCCATTGATGCAGGTGAACGCCAGCAGAATGGTCATCCAGTGGGCGCGCAAGCATCCGAATGACCACATGGCGGCAGTCTTGCGGGCTTGTGAGATTCGGGCGCTTTATGAACAGATCAAGAATACCGGAGTGGATCTGGAAAACTGGCTGATGATCGCAGTGGATTGTCCGGCGTGTTTTCCTGCGCAGGATTTTGAATGGCGTGTTGAGAAGGCCGGCAGCGTCGAAGCGTTGACAAAGGATGTATTGCGCAATGCGCGCCAGGGAGGGATTGCACTGGACCGCTTCCGCTCCGCCTGCGGCATGTGCACCAGGCCCGGATCACCGCATGAGGATATTTGTATTGGGTTGTTGGGACTGCCGGTCAAAGACATCATCCTGGTCAATATACATAACGAAGTGATGCTCGAGAAACTCGATCTGGGGAAGGTCTGTGACGGTTTGGCGCCCCAGGAACTCGTTGCCCAACGCGAAGAGATGCTGAAGGCCATCCAGCAACGCCGCGAACGGATACGGGAACGACAGGTGAGGAACCTGGCGCCGGACCTGCCTGCCGATCTGGATCAACTGACGGCATTTCTCATGAATTGTCAGCCATGTCTGAGTTGCATGGAGGTTTGTCCCGTGCATGCGGAGGCCCTTATTCCTGCAGTACTGAACCGCAGGCTGACGCGTGAGATGCTGAGGGACTGGCTGGTGGCCTGCGCCGAATGCGGCATGTGTGAACAGGCCTGCCCGAAGCAGATGCCGTTGGTGGCCATCATGGATCGTATCCGCCGTGAACCGAAGGTTGAAACCCTGGCGATCTAGCCAGGGCCGATTAGAGGAGAAACGTATGCCTGCCCGCGTTCAAACTGATCCGCTCAAGGTCGAAAGAGTGCTGCGAGTAGTCTTTTCACAACCGCGTCCGCCTGTGGCACGCTGCCGGTTGTTGAGTTCGGGTTTGGGTCCGGCACACATGCTCAAAGTCAGCGAGGACATCGTTGGGACCAAAGCCTGCCTGGGATGTGGCAGTTGCATGGACGCCTGCCCGGTGCTGGCTCGTGATCCGAAACGCAGACTCCGTTGCGAGGCGCGCAGCTCGATGGCTTTGGAGACGCTGATCGGCGAGGACTGTGACCGGTGCGGGAATTGTGCTCTGGCCTGCCCTCAAGTGGATCCAACCATCAAGCATTATCTCGTCCAGACCCATCTTGCGGAAGGGATGGCGGAATTGCTGGCAAAAGCCACTACTGAGGAAGTGTATACGCTCGATTTGCTGTTGAGCATGAGCTGAGTGAACAGGAGCCTCTTATGGTCGAGATTTTCATCCTTGGACAAAGATATGAAGTACCTGAAGGATTGACGATCCTGAAGGCCTTGGAGTGGTCAGGTTTTCATCTGACGCGCGGGGTCGGCTGCCGGGGTGGTTTCTGCGGGGCATGTGGAACGGTGTACCGGCTGCAAAACGATCACATCCTGTACTATGCCCTGGCTTGCCAGACCGTGATCCGGCCTGGGATGATCCTGGGACAGGTCCCATTCTTCCCGGCACAACGCGCTACCTATCGTATTGAGGCGCTGAAACCCACCGGCGAAACGCTGTTGGAGCTTTATCCTGAAATCCTGCGCTGCTTTGGCTGCAACACCTGCACAAAAGCCTGCCCGCAGGAGATTGACGTGTTGAATTACATGTCCGCGGCTGTACGCGGCGACATTGCCACAGTCGCGGAGATCTCGTTCGATTGCATCGCCTGCGGTTTATGTGTGGCTCGCTGCCCATCGGAAAATGTGCCGCCAAACGTCGCGCTGCTGGCGCGGCGCATGTATGGCAGGTATCTGGCTCCACAGGCTGAGCATCTCCGTCTTAGGACCCAGGAGATCGAAGCGGGCGCATTTCGTAGTGAGATCGCCGCGTTCAAGACCATGCCGGTTGATGAACTCAGGCAGCGATATGCCGCCCGGGAAATAGAAGCATAGGAACGTTCCATGGACTTTGAATTTTCCTCTGACGCCGTGATGTTGCGCGACATGTTGCGCCGTTTTGTCGAAGACGAGGCCAGGCCGCTGGAGATGAAATACTTTTCTGCCGGTGGACTGGAAGAGAAGGAACGCGCGCGCCTGCGGACGGTGATCGAGCAAATGGGCCTATGGGGCATTACCGTTCCAGAGAAGTTCGGTGGTGGCGGTCTGGACATGGTAACAGCCTGCCTGCTCCAGGAGGAGTTGGGGAAGACTTTCCTGCCTGTTGACCTTGGGGATGTGCCGCCACTGTTATATGCCTGCCAGGGCGATCAAGTTCAAAAGTTCTTGAATCCTGCATTGGAAGGCAAGCGTCATCCATACCTTGCGGCGCGCGAGCCGGATGCACTCAAGCCAGAGCAATGGAAAACCACCGCCATACCTGATAGTTCCGTTTACATCTTGAATGGGAAAAAGTCACTTTCCGCGAAGCCTGCGGCACAGGATTTTTTGATCGTTCTGGCAAAGGCCTCAGAGGGGATCAGCGCTTTTATGGTCGAGCCTGGCCAGAGGGGAGTCCGAATCGTCCAGAACGGTGGCGTAACCGTGCAACTGGATCAATGTCAGGCCGAAGCCAAATCGCTGCTCGGAGAATGCGGTCAGGCGCTCAAGCTGGGAGTTGATCAAACCCCCGGAGCCTGCCTCCAGCTGGGAGCGCGCTACGTTGGCCTGGCACAGCGACTGCTCGATATGTCCATCGAGTATGCAAAAAGTTGGGCGGCGCTTGGCGCTTTACTCAAGGAACGACCAGCGGTTCAACGCATGCTGGCTGAGATGCAAGTGCAGATCGAGGGCACGCGCTGGCTGGTTTATCATGCCGCCTGGCTGGCTGACAAGCAGGGACCATCCCACGCTGTTGCTGCAGAGGTACGTTTGTCGACTGGTGAAATGCTTAAGAAAGTAACTGACCTGGTGACGCTGGTCTACGGCGGTCCGGGTCCAGGGCCGGAAGTTGAAATTCATCGTTATGTTCGCAGCGCAGTTCCCTCCGAGGCGCTTGAATTGGGTTTGGAATGCGCTCGCAGAACGATTGCGGCCAGCCTGTTGGCTGTAAGTGAGGTAGGTTGATCCCATGAACGTCAACCGGATCCTGCATATCCGCGATGGAGATGCGGTAAAAACATTCCAGGGTTTCCTGGCGGCATGGTGGAGGCGGGTTGAATTGGACGCCATGCTTGCACCCGTGGAATTACCCGATCACGCTGGCGTTTCATCGCAACTGATTACACAGCCTGAGGATCTGTCAAACGTTAACCCCTTCATACCGGTCATGCTCAACAATAGCGCTTCCATGGTCGAGGATTTTGTCAGGGATCACCCCAGGGGCCATCTGGCCGTGATCCTGCGCCCATGCGAGTTGCGAGCATGGGTGGAACTTCAAAAACGAAACCGTATCCACGATCACCGGCCTTCATTGGGCAGAGATGGCGAACGTCTTGTAGTGATCGGCGTGGACTGCCCCGGCACATTCTCACCGGCCGAGTACCTTCAGCAACTTGCCTGGCAGCAGGATGATGCAGAAATCATCCGCACTGAGCTGGATTACGGCAGACAGGATAGCTCGATCCTCCGCCAGATCCGGGCAGCCTGCCAATTGTGTGATTCACCTTGTCCATCAGGTGCGGATATCCTCATGGGCACAATTGGCATTGCGCCGCATGGAGATCTTCTTCTCGTGGCCCGTGATGAGATTACGGATGCCAGCCTCAAGCTGCAGGATGTCACCGATGGGTTGGCCACTGAAGGACAGGTGGCTGGCCGTGAACTGACGGCTGCCAAACTTGCCGGAACGAGATCACAGAAGCGTTCTGAATTGTTCAAGTCGCAAACCTGGCAGACAGAGGACATGAATACGTCCTGGGCCATGTTTGCCCGCTGCACCCTGTGCGCTGATTGCCTGGATGCCTGTCCGTTGTATGATGGCCAGCTAAGGGGCATGCTGGGGGTGGGTGAAGCTTCCCAGGGATCACACCCGCTATTATCCGAACTGGTGAGTGTGAGCCGCTGGCTGGCATCCTGTTCCGGCTGTGGCATGTGCCAGGAAGCCTGTGAGCAGGGCATCTCACTCACACCGATTATCACGCTGTTAAGTCATCAAATTCAGGCAAAGCTGCACTATAAGCCCGGTGATCCGGCCCAGCGTTTGCCATGGACAGTTTGATGTCTTCAGAGTCGTCAACCGACCAGGCGAAACTTTAAGGAGCAAGATATGACTTACCCGACTGAACTAAAAGCATCATTGGAGAAGGTCGAAGCCTCCCGCGCGCGCCGGCTGACAGAATCCTATCCGCGCCTTGACCCTCAGGAGCGGGAAGCCATTTTACATACCTTCCATCCAGACTATATCGCGGATGCTTTTCGGGAAATTCGAGTGGGACCGAATAAAGGGGATAGTACGCCGCGCGAACTCGCTGATGCGCTGGAAGCAACATCCATCCTCGAGCATGATCGCTACGCGCTTGATGAGATATTGAAGCTGGAACCCGCTGCGCGCTGCGATGTGCTGGTGATTGGAGGCGGAGGCGCGGGGGCCAGTGCGGCCCTCCTGGCCCAGGAGCATGGAGCGGAGGTTCTGCTCTGCACCAAGCTGCGCTTCGGAGATGCCAACACCATGATGGCACAGGGTGGCATTCAGGCAGCGGACAAGGAGAACGACTCGCCTGCCATGCACTACCTGGACGTGATGGGCGGAGGCGGCTTCACCAGCAATCCCGATCTGGTGGAAGCGCTTGTTATGGATGCTCCGAAGGTGATCGCCTGGCTCGAATCGCTGGGTGCCATGTTCGATAAAGAGGCTGATGGCACCATGCGTACCATCCACGGCGGAGGGACCAGCCGGAAGCGCATGCACGCGGCGCGTGATTATAGCGGCGCCGAGATCATGCGCACACTGCGCGACGAAGTCCGTTCGCGCGTGGCGGAGAAACCATCCATCAAGGTGTGGGAATTCCGGCCAGTCGTTGAACTTCTTCTGGATGACAAAGGCCAGATCGCAGGAGCCATCCTGAAGGACCTGGATACAGGGCGTTTGATGGTCGTTCACGCCAGGTCGGTGATCATTGCCACCGGCGGCAGTGGACGTCTGCATTATCAGGGTTTTCCAACCACGAATCACTACGGCGCCACGGGCGATGGCCTGGTGCTGGCTTATCGCGTGGGCGCGCGGCTGGCATTCATTGACACCATGCAGTACCACCCCACCGGCGCGGCCTTCCCGGAGCAAATACTAGGCCAATTGGTGACGGAAAAGGTGCGCGGCTTGGGAGCACAGGTATGCAATGCAGATGGAGAACAGTTTGTCTACCCGCTCGAAACGCGGGATGTGGAAGCGGCCGCTTTCATCCGCGAGTGCAAAGAGCGGAAGCGCGGCGTTGTGACCACCACCGGGCAGGCGGGCGTCTGGCTCGATTCACCGCTGATCGATCTGCTTAAAGGTCCGGGCACCATTGCGCGCGAACTGCCTGCCATGGTGCGGCAGTATAAGCGCTTTGGCATCGATATGACGCGCGAGCCGATCCTTGTCTATCCCACGCTGCATTATCAGAACGGCGGCATTGCCATCCAACCCGATACCAGCACTTCCATACCCGGGCTGTTTGTTGGCGGTGAAGCGGCTGGGGGGATACACGGTCGCAATCGCCTGATGGGCAATAGCCTGCTGGATGTGTGTGTGTTTGGCCGTCGCGCCGGGACTGCCGCCGCAGCTTGGTCTGCCAGCCTTCAGCCCGGAATGCCGACACTGGCGCATCTTGAGAAATGGAAGCATGACCGGCAGGAGACCAGACTGAGCGACGGCTCGCCCTCACCAATCATCCTTCCGGATTACACACGGAAAAACGATCTGACCCTTTTGAACCATCCTGCCATCGAAGAACAGGTTGGTGTACATGTAACCAGCGGCAGTTTAGAGAATTAGTTTGCGGAAAGATAACGCTATGGGTTTGCGCTCGAAACCTTCAGGCAGACTTTATTGAAACAGACAGAGATCGAATCAATGCAAGTGAAACCTTCATATCAAGAGGAAACACTGTATGGCAGAGCCGACATCCACAGATGGATTATCACCGCTGGATCAAATCCGGATGGTTGAAGCAGAAATAACCAGGAGGATTATCGCGGCACGCGAATCGTCCGAACGCCACGTGGCAGACGCGCGTGCACAGGCCGCCCTGATCAAGAAGCAGGCCAGAGAGACGGGGGAACGCGCAGGGCAAATTCGATACAAGGAAATCATCGCCCGGGCCGAGGAGCAGGCAAAGGTCATCCTCGCGCAGGCACACCACGAAGCGGATAACCTGAGCCGAAAAGGACAGTCCCGCATGGAACGGGCCATTGAAGAAGCGCTGGACGTCGTTTTGGGAGTGGAAGGAGGGCGGGAAGGATGATGAATCTTGAAATGATCCCGGTTGAGATCATCGGGTTGAAAACGGACCTGCAGGCCGTGCTGCGCATCTTGCGCCGGGCGGGCTGCATGCACATCGAAGAGATGAGCAACATGCCCGAAGTCTCGGCGCGCCCACTGACGCTCGACCGCGTGGCCATGCGCCAGCGGGAAGAACTTGATTTTCTGGTCGCGCGCATCGGTGGCCTGCTGGATGCCCTGAACTGCTCGCAAGAAGAAATATCCGTTGCGCCGTCTCAAAATTATCTGGCTGAGGCCCGAAAAGGCGTTGAAGAACTCGTGCCCAAAGTAAAAGCGCTTACGGCGCAACGCGAACAGTTCGAATCCGAACTTGCCTCACTGCCCCGATATGAAGCCACGCTGCGAAAACTACTGCCCATCATCCCGGCCTCGGTACGCGAACCGGGAAACAGGTCGGTGGGTGTCCTGGCAAACCGGGAACATATGGAGCTGCTGGAGACGGTCGGTAAGCGCATCTTCGACATGACCCAGGGGCGAGCGGAGGTCATCGCAAGCGATGTAGACCTGTCCACCCGGGCCATGTTGATCGTCTTCCCGGAAAAATTCACCAATCAAATTGAATCCCTGTTGGGACAGGAGGATATTTCGCGGTTGCGCCTGCCCTCCGAGTTGGGAGAAGGCTCACCCGATGTGATCCTCTCCGCTTTACGCCGCCGCATGGGTCTCATCCCCGAACAAATAAGAACCATTGACCTGGAATTCGAAAGCCTTTCGAAGGGATGGTGCGAGAGACTGGCCGTCTGGCAGGCTGCCTTGCAGGATGAGATCGAGGCGTCACGGGTGTTGTCTCGTTTTGGTGAAACCGACCAGACCTTTGTACTGACCGGTTGGATTCCCGTCAATGACCTCCAGCGGGTGGAAGCGGCAATGCGCGAGCATGTCGGTGATTCGGTCTTCATCGAAAAATTGAAGATGACTGCTGAAATGAAAAAGCGCGCGCCGGTCATTCTGCAAAACCCGGGGCTGGCCAGGCCCTTCGAGAGCCTGGTGAAACTGCTGGCCCTGCCGCGTTACGGTCACATTGACCCGACCCGGTTGATGGCACTCTTCCTGCCCATCTTTTTCGGGATGACGCTCGGCGATGTGGGATACGGCGTTTTGTCCCTGGCTCTCAGCCTCTTTCTTTTGAGGCGCTTCAAGCAGGGTATAGCTCATGACATCCTGACCATATTGTCGATGGGCGCGGGCTGGTCGATCCTTTTCGGTTTTCTATACGGCGAGTTGTTTGGAACCCTGGGTGAACATTTCGGAATGCACGCCCTGTGGCTCGACCGCACCAGCCCGGACGATGTGATGGGACTGCTCATCATGGCTGTCGTGGTTGGCGCAGTGCATGTTACGCTGGGGTTGATCCTCGGAGTGTGGGAAGCCTGGCAAGATAAAAACCGTAATCATCTCCTGGAACGCGGTGGCATGCTGGTCGGCTTGATCGGTCTCTTTTTCATCGTGGGCGTGTTGGCAGATTTCCTGCCGCAGGGCTTCATGAGCGTTTCCATTGCACTGGTGATCATCGGAATCGTGTTGTTGAGCACCTCGCTCGGCTGCATCGGGATCGGGCTGGGACCCATCGAGTTCCTCGGTTTGATCGGCAATGTGCTTTCCTATTTGCGTATTGCCGCGATCGGGCTGGCATCGGTCTACCTGGCCATGGTGGCGAACGAAGTGGCGGGCATCGTGGGCAACGCCATCGTGGGCGCCATCCTGGCGATCTTCATTCACGCCATGAACCTTGTCCTCGGAATGTTCAGCCCGACCATCCACAGTTTGCGTCTGCATTACGTGGAGTTCTTCCGCAAATTCTACGAAGGCGGCGGAAAACAGTATGTACCCTTCAGAAGCCGCTTATAAATCAGGCTCTCCCGTGCTTGGCGGGAAAAGCCTAACCACGAAGGGCACTACGCACACCAAGGGGTTAAGGGGCTCCTTTTGATGAGCATTTTTCCTTCGTGACCTTCGTGTCCTTTGTGGTTGAAACAGTTTTCCCGTTAAAAACGGAGGACCCATAAATCATAAGGAGCTATCAATGGAACTTGATCTGACAACGATTGGAACCGGATTGACCGCCATCGGCGCGGGACTGGCAATTGGCCTGGCCGCCATTGGCACCGGACTGGCGCAAGGACGAATCGGGTCAGCCGGAGCCGGAGTGATTGCCGAGAAGCCAGAGGCCCTGGGGACGATCATCCTGCTCGTGGCCATCCCCGAGACGATGGTTATCCTCGGCTTTGCAGTCGCGGCGATGGTATTACTGCTCGGCGGATGAGATGAGCCTGCAGACCATTCTGGAAACGATCCGCACGGCGGGTGAGGCGCAGGTTGGGGAGATCGAAAGGAACGCGGGATCCGAGGGGAAGGCGATCCTGGCGCAGGCGCGTATGGAAGGGCAGCAGATCGAAGAGCATGCCAGTGCGGATGCGAGCATGCCCGCCATTCCCGAGCGCGCCCGTATCCTCCACCGCGCGAGGCTGGACGCCCTGTACAGCGTCGGCAGTATCCGTGAAGGACTGGTGGATACCGCCCTCGCCCATACGCGCGAGCGTCTCGCCTCCTTGCGTTCCGATTCCACTTACCCTGCGATCTTACGCAGGCTGCTCGAAGAATCTTTGGTGCAGCTCGAATCAACGAATGAGGAAGGTAGGCCTCAACTGCTGGCCGACCCGCGCGACGAAGAGTTGTTGGAGATGATTCTCGACGAGCTTCAGTTGAACATGGCAGTGACGTATGAGTTGAATTGTTGGGGCGGTCTGGTCGCCAGAAGCGCGGACGGCCGCGTGGTGGTCATCAACACGTTCGAGTCACGACTTGAACATGCCACCGCCTTCCTGCGCCACTCGTTGGCTGTGTTGTTCGAAGAAGAACAGTCAACCATGGAAGATATGGTCCATGCCTGATTACGATTACGGGAACGCCCGATTGCACGTCATGAAATCAAGGCTGCTCTCCCTCCAGATATTGAGGACGCTGGCGGAGGAGGACAGCCTGGATGGATTGATCGCGGCGTTGGCCGGGACCGTGTACCAGAAATCGGTCGAATCGGCCCTGACACGTGCCACCGGTTTGCAGTGCATCGATGAGGCCATGAGAAGCGACCTCATTCACACGGTCGGGAAGATCAGAGGTTTTTACAGGGAAGGTGCAGGGAAGATGGTCTCCATCATCCTGCGCATGTATGACATCCATAACCTCAAGGCCATCCTGCGTGGCCTCTCGAAGAATGTACCGGCTGGCGATATGCTGCTTGTCCTGTTGCCGATCGGCGAACTGGATATCAGCACCCTGCGCGAATTAGCCCAGCTGAACGACCCGCGCGAAGCGATCGATCTGCTCGCCAGTATGGGGCTTTCATTCGCCAGGCCTTTGCTCAACGTACGCGCAGAGAGTCCGGGCGCAGAGACATTTGAAATGGAGCTCGCGCTCGACAAGTGGTATCACGAGGAGGCCCGGCGAGAACTGCGCAGCGAAACCGGCCTGATCGACGTATTGTCGTATGCCCTGGCACTCGAGGCGGACCTGGCCAATGTGCTGACCGTCCTGCGGTTTGCCCAGTTTCCGGACGAACGAGATCTACTGCGCGAAAAGCTGGGTGCGGACGAGATCAGGCATTTATTCATTGGGCCAGGACACATCCCCTATGGATTGCTCGAGTCGGCTTGCAGCCGGGATACGATGGCTTCGGCTATAGAAACCCTCTCAGGGACATTCTTCGCCTCTACGTTACAGGCCGGATTGGAAGCCTACGCGCGTTCGAATCGTTTGAGCGACATCGAAAGACAGTTGAAGCATTACCGGTTGAAGTGGATGGCAGGACAGATCAAAAAAGATCCGCTGGGTATCGGTGTGGTCCTTGGCTATGTGGCACTGAAGGTCAACGAAGTCGGCAACATTCGCTGGATCACACAAGGCATCAACCTCGGGCTGAAACCGGACGCCATCCGCGCGGAACTGGAGATGGTTGCATGAGTCAATTATTCGTGGTCACGCGTCCTGGTCTCGTTCCCGGTTTTCAACTGGCAGGCGTGGACGCGCATGGCGTCGAAGATGTAGAGTCCGCCCAGGAATTGATCGAGAAATGGATCACCGCTGGCGAGGTGGGCTTACTCGCCATCGATGATGGATTGCTGGCGCACCTGGATCCGGCCTTTCTGAAGCGCCTGGCTGCTGCGGAGCATCTGCCTTATCTCGCCATACCAGGCGGCGGGGCTCTCGGACCGGAAGTCCTGCAAAGACATCGCATCGCTGCATTGATTCGAAGGGCGATCGGATTCCACATTACCTTCCAGGGAGAGGAAGAAAGCAATGCGCCATAAGCTCCAGCCGCCGTCCGCGGCGGCGCAAGGAGCAACAGCGTGAGAAAGCAGTAGCATATGAATGAAGTTGGAAACACCATCGGAAAAGTAATCCGCATCGCAGGTCCCGTTGTAAGGGCGGCGGGTTTGGAACATGTCCGCCTGTATGACGTTGTGCGCGTGGGCGAGCTGGGACTCATCGGGGAAGTCATCCGTCTTTCGGAGGGTTCGACCACCATCCAGGTGTATGAAGACACCTCGGGCATCCGCGTCGGTGAACCGGTGCACAGTACCGGACTACCTCTGGTCGTCCAGCTGGGACCAGGGCTGCTGGGACAGGTGTATGACGGCCTGCAGAGACCACTGGAAATCCTGGCTGAGTCAAGCGGCGAGTTCGTCCAGCGCGGCATTTATGCATCGCCGCTGCCCGCGGACAAGCGCTGGCATTTTACGCCCCGGGTCTCTGTGGGTGACATGGTGGGACCAGGTGACATCCTAGGTGTGGTACCCGAATCGCAAACGATAGAACACCGCGTCATGGTCCCGCCTCACCAGCGCGGACGGGTGCTGAGAATCCGCGAAGGGGAGTTCACCCTCAATGAAACCGTGGCAGTGCTCGGGACGGGGCATGAGGCGGGCGGGAAAAATATCGAGATCACGCTTGTCCAGCGCTGGCCTGTCCGCCAGCCGCGCCCCTGCCGGACTCGTCTTGCGCCACGCGAACCTTTGCTCACCGGGACGCGCATCATCGACGCGTTCTTTCCCGTCGCAAAAGGCGGTTCCGCCATTATCCCCGGAGGCTTCGGGACAGGAAAAACGGTAACCGAACACAGCCTGGCGCGTTGGGCGGATGCGGATGTGGTGGTGTATGTGGGCTGCGGCGAGCGCGGCAACGAGATGACCGAGGTGCTGGAACAGTTCCCGAAGCTGGAAGACCCGCGCACCGGCGCGCCGTTGATGCAGCGCACCGTGTTGATCGCCAACACATCGAACATGCCGGTGGCTGCGCGTGAAGCCAGTATTTATACCGGCATTACGATTGCGGAGTATTACCGCGACATGGGTTATGACGTGCTGATGCTGGCTGACTCAACTTCCCGCTGGGGCGAAGCGTTGCGTGAAATTTCCGGCCGCCTGGAAGAGATGCCCGGCGAAGAGGGATATCCTGCGTATCTGGCGGCGCGCCTGGCTGAATTCTATGAACGCGCCGGTCGGATTATCTGCCTGGGCAATCACGGGGACGCAAATGCGAATGCACAGGGCCGCATGGGTTCTGTCTCGGTGGTGGGCGCGGTGTCGCCTCCGGGCGGTGACTTCTCAGAGCCTGTGACTCAGAACTCGATGCGCGTGGCCAGCACCTTCTGGGCCCTGGATTACGCGCTCTCACGCCGCCGTCACTTCCCGGCCATCAACTGGACGAATAGTTATTCGCTTTATAACTTCAGCGATTGGTTCGAACGGGAGGTGGCGACCGATTGGAATGAATTATCGAGAGAAGCCATGGCGCTGCTGCAGCGCGAAGTGGAACTGCTGGAAATCGTCCAACTGGTTGGCCCTGACGCGCTGGCTGAGCCTGAACGGGCTGTGCTGGCCATCGCCCGTATGTTGCGCGAAGACTTCCTCCAGCAATCGGCAGCTCACGAAGTGGATCGTTATTGCCCGACTCGCAAGACCTACTGGATGCTCAAGGCCATCATGGATTTTTATCATCGCACGCAGGAGGCGCTGGAATCGAAAATTCCCCTGGAGCGCGTGACAGCCCTGCCGGTCGTTTCTGATATCGCGCGCATGAAGGAAATTCCAATCGCCACAGCCGAAAAGGAGATCCGCACCATCATAGATCACGTGCAATACAGTTTTTCAGATTTGGGAGTGATGGAACATGCTTAAGATGATGCCTCTCCCCCGCCTGTTCACCACTGAATATCGCACCCTTTCCCAGATCAGGGGACCACTGATCTTCGTGGAGCGCATCGCCGATGTGGCTTACAACGAGATCGTGGAGGTTGTTGGTCCTGATAACGATGTGCGCCTGGGACAGGTTTTGGAAGTGGACCAGCAGCGCTGCATGGTCCGCATCTTTCTCGGGACCTCGGGCCTGGACCTCGATACGACGCGCGTCCGTTTCACCGGAGACGTGGCCCGGCTTGGCGTTTCGCTCTCGATGCTGGGACGCGTCCTGAACGGCTCCGGCCAGCCCATTGACGGAGGCCCGCCCATCATCCCGGAACGATCGCTGGACATCAACGGCCTGCCCATCAACCCCTCCATGCGGACTCACCCGAGCGAATTCATCCAGACCGGCGTCTCTGCCATCGACGGACTCAATACGCTCACGCGCGGCCAGAAGCTTCCCATCTTTTCCGGCGCGGGTCTGCCGGCCAACGAACTCGCCGCGCAGATCGCCTCTCAAGCTCGCGTCGTGGGCGGCGATCACACAGGCAGCACCGAAGGCAAAGGCAGTGAGCCGTTCGCGGTGGTCTTCGCCGCCATTGGGATCACACAGCGCGAGACCTCCTTCTTCATGGACCAGTTCCGCGCCAGCGATGCGATGGACCGCACGGTACTATTTGTCAACCGCGCCGATGATCCATCCATTGAGCGCCTGCTTACGCCGCGCGCGGCTCTGACAGCGGCGGAGTACCTGGCGTTTACGCATCATCGTCACGTGCTTGTCATCCTGACCGACATGACCAATTACTGTGAGGCGTTACGCGAGATCGCGGCAGCCAGTGAGGAAGTGCCAGGCCGGCGCGGCTATCCGGGGTACATGTATTCAGATTTGGCAAGCCTGTACGAGCGTTCAGGCCGCATTCGCGGCAATCCGGGCTCGGTGACGCAACTGGTGATCCTGACCATGCCAGATGACGATATCACGCATCCCATCCCGGACCTGACGGGATACATCACGGAAGGTCAGATCGTGTTGAGCCGGGACCTGCACCGCAAGGGCATCTATCCACCGATCGATGTCCTGCCATCCCTCTCGCGCCTGATGAACGACGGGCTTGGCCCGGGCAAGACGCGTTCCGATCATCGCTCCATCGCCGACCAGCTTTACGCGCTGTATGCCGAAGGCCGTGACCTGCGCCGCCTGGTGGCGATCATCGGCGAAGCGGCGTTGTCCGCGGAGGATCGCCGCGTGCTGGATTTTGCCAGGCGCTTCGAGGAGACTTTCATTGGCCAGGGAATGGTCAACCGCGAGATCGTCGAGACGCTCGACCATGCCTGGGGGTTGTTAGCCCCCATGCCCGCCGAATTGCTCAAACGGATTCCGAAGGAGTTCATCGAGCAATATCATAAGAAATGATGTCGCTGCGAGCCCTCGGCGAAGCAATCTCCTGTTACGAGGAGATTGCTTCGTCGGGAAGAGCACCCTCCTCGCAACGACATGAGAAACCAATATGAGCAACGTTTCAGTCACCCGCATGGAACTTCTGGCCCGCAAGGCGCAGATCGCGCTGGCGAGCCAGGGACGTGATCTGCTGGAGCAAAAGCGCACCGCGCTGATGAAGGAGTTCATGCGCACCGCCGACACCGCCATGGAACACTCGGACGCGCTGCAGGTTTCAGCGACCAACGCCAGCCAGTCTCTGGCACGCGCCGAGGCGATGGCAGGGGCGGAATCGGTCCGGGCCGCCGCGCTGGCCTCTCGTGGCGGATTCGAGCTGGAGGTCACGACGGCGAGCGTGATGGGGGTCAGAGTCCCTCAGATCGAGCAGAAGAGCGCCTCCCGTTCCTTCCTCGAGCGCGGCTATTCCATCGTCGGCACTTCGATCAGTATCGATGAAACCGCTTCGGCTTTTGAAAGGGAGGTCGAAGCCATCATCCAGCTGGCTGAGACCGAATTACGCCTGGTGCGGTTGGGCGACGAGATCCAGCGCACCTCCAGGCGCTTGAACGCCCTCGACCATTTTCTGATCCCGCGCCTGAAAGCGGAACGGGACTTCATCCAGATGGCGCTGGATGAACGTGAACGTGCGGATCATTTTCGGCTCAAACTGGTGAAGCGCTCCCTGGAGCGCAAACGAGAAACAGACAAACCCGCATAAGAGAGTGTTTTGAAACTCTGCAAAGGACGTATTGAAGAGCCTTTCGGGCCAGAGTCAGCCACGAATTTCAGGACTAGACGCGAAATCTGCCCATCCTCCTTCAAACCTTTGTGCTCTTCGTGCCCTTTGTGGTGAGAAAAAACGCTTTCCAAGGAGATGACTTATGTCCGACCCAATCTTCAGCTATGTTCAGCCCGAGACGGAAGATATTCACGCCTTTCTAGAGAAGACACTCATCGAGACCTACCTGAAAGGCAAGGGACACACGCTGGACGATCTACACGATCTGCCTGAAATGGAATCCAGGCAGCTCATGAAGGAAGCCTCCACCTACGCCTCCAGCAAACTTGCCGAGGTGGAACTGAGAGCGCACTTCGTTAAGGAACTTCACGGCCCGCAGAGCAACTAAGTATTGTGTAACCACCGGTTAAGCAGAGGCCATCATTTCGACCGATGGCCTCTGTACAGTTTTTCGCGCCTCGAAATAAAAACTGCAAACGATCGATGGCCTGCGCGCTGATAGAGTTGTAGCGTCTCGAAGCGGTCCACCTCCAGGAGCTCAACTGGTTCCAGTACGTTGACTCTGTGACGATCTGTTTTTCTTTCAAGTGCCAGTGCTAAGGATTATTTTCGTGGCGTGTTTAACAGGGAGATTGCCAGCCATAACGCAGTGCCAATAATCGGGATCAGGCTGATCAGGATCAACCATCTGGGCAGGCTGCCAGGGGTGGTGAGCTGAAGCAAGATCGGCAAGCCGACTACGAAGGCAGCAACCAGTATGCTGAGCGCCAGACGTGTGGCCAGGCGGTCCATCCGGCCCAGAATGCGGTCGGTATCCTTGAGCTCCATGCGAAAACCCTCATTTCGCTCCAGGCGCTCCAGCATCCGGTTCCCGACCCGGGGCAGACGATGAAGCATCTCGCCCCAGTTCGTGACGTCCATCAGGACGGTTCGGGTCCAGCCATCATGAGGCAGGAACAATTTCTTCATCAGGCGTTGGACGTGAGGGGCAGCCGCCTCGAAGACATCAAAGTCCGGGTCTAACTGCAAGCCAATGCCTTCCAGCATCACAATGGTCTGCCCCACCAGCCACCAGGTGGACGGCAGCCGCACATGATGCCGGAACGTGATGGCTGTGATCTCATCGATCAATTCCCGTGCTCGAACGTACTGGATGGGCACACCTTTGTATTTGTTCAGGAAACGGTGGAAGTCGTACGCCAGCCTGTTCCGGTCTATATCTTCTCGCACAGCCCCCATACGCATCAATTGGTCGATCAGTCCATCCACGTCCAGCTCGATGGCGACAATATAAAGCCGGATCAGGTCCATCCGGTCTCTGTCACTCAAATAACCCACCTTGCCGAAATCCACGAGCCCGATCACCTCTCCAGGTAGGATGAGATAGTTCCCGGAATGAGGGTCGGCGTGGAAGAAACCGTCTTCCATCACCTGTTTGACCGTCGCGCTGGCGCTGTGCAGGGCCACCTTATGACGATCATAGCCGGCGGCATCCAGTGCCGGGATGTCACTGATCTTGATACCATGGATGCGCTCCATCACCAGCACTTGCCGGGTGCTTAATTCCCAATATATCTTTGGAATATAGACAAGATCAGATTCTCCGGCAAAGCTCTCCCGCAGACGGTCTGCATTGCGCCCTTCGCGTTGGTAATCCAGCTCGTTGCGCAGCGTGAAACTGAAATCATCTGCAATGCCGGTAAAGTCAGAGACCTTTCCGAGCGACGTGGCCTGCGCTCTGGCCGCCAGGGAGGACAGGATCTCAAGGTCGGTATCGATCACAGCCGTGATATTGGGGCGCTGAACTTTGATGATCACTTCCTGGCCATCGGGCAGCACCGCGGCATGGACTTGCGATAATGAGGCAGAGGCCATCGGCTGCGGGTCGATGGAGGCAAATACCTGTTCGGGCTCCCGCCCAAGTTCACGGGTCAGGAGCGCGTGGATCACATCCCAGGGCTCCGGGGAAACCGAATCCACCAATTTGCTCAGCTCCGTGATAAAGGAAAGAGGCAGCAAGTCGGGACGAGTCGAGAGGATTTGTCCAAATTTCACAAAGGTGGGACCTGCCTCCTCCAACGCCAGCCGAAAATGAACTGCCAGAGTATCGAGCTGAGGCGGCGCGCCTTCTTGAGACGGCCGCCATGGAACCCTGAGCCAGGCACGCGGGCCGGGTTCCAGGCGGTTAAATAGAAATCCGAAACCATGCCGGGCAAATATAGTAACGATCTCACTATAACGCTGCAGATGGCGAATGGAACGTCTTGAACTGAACATTAACATCAATCTCGAGAGAGACTGTTTTGAAATTCTGCAAGGGACTTGTTGAAAGGCCTTTGGAGCCAGTTTGAGCCATGAATTTCACGGATTTACATGAATTCTGCCTTTCTGGCTCACAACCTTTGTGCTCTTCGTGTCCTTTGTGGTGAGTTAAGAAACACTCTCTCAGGCAAATCAAGCCGTCGGGCCTTTAGACTGATCTTGTTTGTCAAGCAGTTTTTGGATGTCTTCCTTGGTGGCCAGTCCCATTTCGTCCAAAACTTTTTTGATCTCGTCTCGAACCAATTTGCGCAGGGCCTGACGTTCCTCCTCGCCGCGGTCAGAGAGTTGGTCAACCCACTCTTTCATTTCGTTTTTTTGAACCTCGCCCTCATGGGTGAGTTCTTCGATGACCTCCTGAGCCTTTTCACGAGTCATGGAAAGTAACCCGATTCCCATAAGAAAGCCTTTTTCCAGTAGTGATTTCATTGTGACTCCTTTCAAAACCTCAAATTGAATTTCTGCCGGTACTTCCTACGGCAAATTGTACCGTGTCTGCGAATGTGAGACAAATTAAGGCAAGTGGCGAAGAAGGCCAATTCTAACCATGCTTGACGAGGTTTCCGCCGGATATTCACCTGGTATATGAGTGTAAGCGCCGATCCTCAAGGCTTGTTCCCCACCGGGATGATCCTGATATGACATTTTTCTGCCAAAGGAATGGAGACTCGCAAAAATTCAAGGATTATGAAACCTGGAGTGGAACCCCTGGATATATCACATGCGGCTTCATAGGCTATCCACACGCTGTGGATCGCTATTTATCGATAAAATCCCGCAGCGGATGGATACTCTGCTCCTTAGCCTTGATTAGCCTCAGCTCATAGTGCATTTTGATGGCGGGATCGATGATCCCTGGCTTCAATGCCTTCATCAGCGTGTCAATGCTGTCATAGGACCGCGTCTCCAGCACCCAGTTGTATTTCTTGTGCAGATCCGCCAGCATGGAAAACGGCTGTTCACCTTCCTGGAGGATCGGCACAAAGGGAATTTGATAATCAGGGACCGTCGCCTGCAGCTCCAGCGGAGATGATTTTGGATTGGTAATATCGGCGATCACGAAATACGACAGACCTGCCAGGGTTTTGATCGTTTCGGTAAAATCCTTATCGGTAGGGCGGTCAAAGTCAAAAACAATCGGTATCAGATTGTATTCACGGAGGCGGTTTCTCAGTGCATCCAGTATCTCCTTCCGCTCCGGAATAGCAAAACGACCTAATATCAAGACAGATTTCGATGTAAGCGTGTTGATCACATCCCGGATTTCTTCATTATTGAGAACGAGATAGATGAATTGCGCAACCTTGATGTTATCCACTGTGACGGCCGGCACATGCTTCGGCGTAATAACGAGATCTCGCTGTTCCTTGAACTCTCCAACTAAACCCCAAACATTAATTCCAAATGCCAAACATCCAGACACGATCGCGTCATTGACAACGGTTCTGGTCAGGGATGCGCCGGTCAGGTCGGCCCCGCCTAGATTGGCGTAACTCAGATCTGTCCCGTTCAGATTAGCCCCGCTCAGGTTTGCAGCGTTGAGCTGGCTGTTCCTGAGATCACTGTCACTTAAATTTGCTCCACTCAGATCTGCCTCCCAGAGAGTGGCGTGATGAAGATTTGCCCTCCAGACTTCAGCCTTTCGCAGGACGGCTCTGCTTAAATTTGCCTCACTGAGATTGGAACGGTTTATCTTGGCTTCCCGCAAAAATGCCTGGCTAAGGTTGGCCCGGCGCAGGTCAACGTCACGCAAATCAGCTCTGCTCAGAGAGGCATTGCTCAGATCTGCTTCACTCAGGTCAATTTCCTCCAACGGGTTCTCGGCCCTCCACTTGTTCCACACGTCGCCACCCTGCTTCAAAATGGACAGTTGCTCTTCGTTTGCCATGGACTTCTCCCTTTCCGCCGTGAAGGGCGGCGCGCTTCCGACGTCGGAAACCGCATTTATTTCGACAGGGCTGACTTTTACAACCATGACATTTACTCGTGCTGCCAACCGCTGGCAGCTTGGGAGAAAACCCCAACCTTGTGTCAATTCTTACGCTCGACGCTCTCTCCTGCCCGTATTCTCTTGCATAATTTCATCGAACCTCTTCCAACCCATCTTTCGACCATTCCGAGAGAGTCTTGGAAACCAGACAATAGACCCATTTGATACGGATAGCTTGCCAAAGACTTCGCCATCTGCTTTGATATAAAAATTAACATCTTCCTTGCCAAGGCGGCGTCGAGGAACGTCAAACGAGACATCGTGCTTTGCCATTTTAACTCTCCTTACTCAATGTTGATTGACATAGCCAGGGGCGGCAACCAATCAGCGTTGACCATGCTTCCCTGCAAAAGTATAAGACAAAAATTGCCTTTAGCATATATTGCTAGAGGCAACGGGCGGCGAGTTTCTGACGTCGGAAAGTCAATTCTCATCTTCAAAATCATCGAGTGACACTATATCCGGCTCTTGCGCTTTTATGAGCCTGAGTTCGTTATGCTTCTGCATGGCAGGCTCAATTATTCCTTTTTTTAGCTTTGTGATCAGCTCTTCTTTTGAGCTGTAAGTCCGTGTATTGAGCACCCAGTTATATTTCTTTTGCAGGTCAACCATCATCGCAAAAGGCTTTTCCCCCTCCTGGATGATTGGCACAAATGGGATTTGATAATCAGGGACTGTTGCCTGCAACTCTAGCGGAGATGACTTTGGATTGGTAATGTCTGCAATCACGAAATATGAAAGCCCTGCTAGTGTTTTGATCGTTTCGGTGAAATCTTTATCGGTAGGGCGATCAAAATCGAAGACGATGGGCAACAGGTTGTATTCGCGCAACTTATCTCTCAGGGCGTCTAATATTGCTTTACGCTCTGGCATTGAAAATCGACCAAGGATGAGAACCGATTTGGAAGTTAGGGTATTGATCACATCTCGAATTTTCTCATTGTGCAAAATCAAGTAGATGAACTGAGCGACTTCGATATTATCAACCGTAATCTCTGGCTCCCCTTCACCGGTAATTGCTAAATCTGTTTGTTCTCCAAATTCGCCTTTCAAGTCCCAAATATTTATTCCATAGACCCAGCTTCCTGATACTTTTGCCTCATGAACTTCTGTTTGCATCAGTGATGCCCCGACAAGGTGGGCTTCTCTGAGATCGGCCCTCCTCAAATCCACTCCACTTAAGTTGGCCCCGTAGAGATACGCCTTTCTGAGATCCGCTTCCGTGAGATCAGCCAGAACAAGATCGGCCGCCTTCAGAAAGGCTTCGCAAAGATTGACGAACGAGAGATTGGCTTTACGGAGGTAAGCTCCTTCGAGATTGGCTTTCGATAGATTAGCCCCGTGAAATACTGCGTTCAAGAAAGAGGCGCCACTGAGATTAGCACTCTGGAGATCGGCATTGCTGAAATCCACTCTGTCGAGTTTGGCGCTTGGGAGATGAGCCTCACTCAGATCAATCGCTATTTCAGGGTGTTCCTCTCGCCATCCATTCCAAACCTCAACACCCTGCTTCAATATTGCTAGTTGCTCTTCATTCGCCATGGGACTTATCCTTTATAGAACAATTCCAACCCATCGATCAATTTGCGGAACATTCCATCAAATTTGCTATCATCTTGCCACTCTGAGAAATCTAGGATGTTGTATTCCATGATTTGTTCCATAACCCGCTTCGGCCAGCGACTAGACTTCCAGCTATCATCCAACGCAACGGGACACAAAACATCGCGTCCCATCTCTTTCTCCAATTCTCTTGCTGTTCTGACTTCATGCTCAACCCAATCACTCTTGAGGGCGTTTTCTGAGAGAACTAACAACACAGTTGGGTTTTGGCGAATACCTTTGTCAATTTGTGTTTCTATGCGACCCGCTGTCATTTCGTGAATATCACGCCAGTAGCGAACGCCTTTTTCTGTAAGTTTGTCGCCGATCTTATCGACAAATTCACCATCTCCATGGCTGTAGGAGACAAACAGTGGCCAAATCTGGAGAGCCTGGGTTGCACGAAGATCATGCATTCGATAGAGAATTTCACTTACCTCTGAATTGCTCAACTCTACATTGTGTAGCTTCACGCCCTCAATCTCCCAGTCAGGCAAGCCGCAACCGCGCAGGAAAGTCTCGGGAATTACTCCCCTTGAAAGAACAAAAGTGTCTGTCGAAATCTGTGAAGGACCTACATGTTCTACATCCTCCAATCCTATTGCCCCAGCCAGATCTAGCTTTGAAAAAGTTGTGTCGCCCACAGTAGCCCCTGATAACTGAGTGCCTCGAAGAAAAGCTCCTTGAAGATTGGCACCATTAAGGTTGGCTTCCTCAAGATTTGCCCCCTCAAGACCGGCTCTCTGAAGATTGGCATCGCTAAGAACAGCTTTGTTGAGATTGGCTTTATTGAGATGGGCTCGGCTGAGAGAGGCTCCGCGAAGGTCGGCACCCGTGAAATCGGCTTCCAGAAAATGGGCACCAACCAGTTTGGCTCGACTGAGATTGGCTTCTCTGAAATTTGTTCTGTGAAGCAAGGCTCCATCCAGATCAGCTTCAACAAGAACAGCTTTACCGAGATTGGCTGGACCTATGGCGAAACTGAGATTGGCTCCGCTGAGATCCGCTCCCCTAAGGTCAGCTTCGGCGAGATCGGCATGCTGGAGATCCGCACCTGTGAGGTCAGCTTCTCTGAGATTGGCTCTAATAAAAACGGCTCCCTGCAGATTGCTTTGATTCAGATGGGCTCCCCTAAGATCAGTTTCACTGAAAAGGGCTCTGAGGAAACGGACTCCAACAAATTTGGCTCGACTAAGGTGGGCGCCACTCAGATCGGCTCGAAAAAGATTGGCGCCAGTGAGATCAGCTCCACGGAGATCAGCCAAAGTGAGATCTGGTGCTCTTTGGTAGAGGGCATCACCCTTACCGATATTGGTATGACCGAAATTGACTCCACGAAGATCAACTCCAGGCAGAAAGGCTTTTCTAAGATCAACCCGTATTTCGGGGTTCTCCTCCCTCCACTTATTCCACACCTCGACGCCCTGCTTCAAAATGGACAGTTGCTCTTCATTCGCCATAGACCCTATCCTTTGTAAAACAATTCCAATCCATCAATCAACTTGTGAAACATTCCTTCGAACTTGACATCATCCTCCCATGCGGAAAAATCTAGGATGTTATATTCCATGACCTGCTCCATAATGCGCTTGGGCCAGTGATGGTTCTTCCAGCTCTCATCCAGTGCAATAGGACACAAAACATCTCGTCCAATCTCTTTTTCCAATCTTCTCGCACTATGGACTTCGTGCTCTACCCAATCACTCCTTAGAGAATGTTCTGAGAGAACTAATAGCACTGTTGGATTTTGACGGATAGCTCGATCAATTTGTTTTTCAAGTCGTCCTGCTGTCGCATGAGGCACATCACGCCAAAACCTAATGCCTTTATCACTCAAACAATCACTCAATTTATTTACAAAGATAGTATCAGCATGGCTATAAG
>DASTOH010000208.1:0-29885 GCA_035720235.1 Anaerolineales bacterium
ACTTTGATCTGACCGGGATACTGCATTGTCTCTTCGATCTTTTTGGCAATGTCGCGCGCCAGGCGAGCGGAAGAAAGGTCGTCGATCTTATCTGGCCTCACGATCACGCGCACTTCGCGTCCGGCCTGGATGGCGAAGGCCTGTTGCACGCCTTCAAAGGAGCTAGATAGCTCCTCCAGGTTGCGGATGCGCTTGATATACGCCTCCAGGTCTTCACGCCGGGCGCCCGGACGTGCACCCGAGATGGCGTCGGCGGCTTCGGCGATGATGGCCTCAATGGTTTCCTGTTCCACTTCATGATGGTGAGACGCGATGGCGTTGACCACCTTGGGGTTCACGCCGTAACGTTTGCAATACTCGGCTCCGAGCATGGCATGGGTGCCTTCCTGGTTGTGATCCATGGCTTTGCCGATGTCATGGAGGAATCCGCCCTGTTTCGAGAGTTCCACGTTCGCGCCAATCTCTGCCGCCAGGATGCCCGCCAGTTTCGAGACCTCGACGGCGTGGGCGAGCTGATTTTGGCCGTAAGAGGTACGGAACTTGAGCCTGCCCATCATGCGCAACACTTCTGGATGCAAACCTGAAATATTCGCATCGTAGGCGGCCTGTTCGCCGGCTTCATTGATGATCTTTTCAACGGCACGTGTTTCGTCTTCGACGATCTTTTCGATGTGCGCGGGATGAATGCGACCATCCAGGATCAATTTGGCGAGAGCGCGGCGACCAATTTCGCGGCGCACTGAGTCAAAACAAGAAATGGTGACGAATTCGGGAGTATCGTCCACAATAACATCCACACCGGCAGCCTGCTCGAAGGCTTTGATGTTGCGACCGTTGCGCCCGACGATGCGTCCCTTCATCTCTTCGCTGGGCAGGGTCACCACGGCGCGAGTCACCTCAGCCACGTGTTCAGACGCCACCCGCTGGATGGCATCAGCGATCAGTTTACGGGCGCGTTTTTCACCTTCCTCACGCGCCTCCGCTTCGATCTGGCGGATGATGCGCGCCATGTCGCCGCGCGCCTCCTTCTCCACTGCGGCGAACAATTCCTTTCTGGCGTCTTCGATGGACATCTGCGCGATCTGTTCGAGCCGCTTCGCCTCGTCTTCGTACAACTTGTCAATCTCGTTGGCTTTACGGTCCACCTGTGATTGACGCTTGTTTAAAGCCTGTTCGCGTTGTTCCAGTTTGTCGGCGCGACTTTCCAGCTCGGAGCGGCGTTTATCCAGGCGGTCGCTCTCCTTGTTGAGCTCGATGCGTCGTTCCTTGAGTTCGTTTTCGGCGACCTGGATGATCTTGGTGGCGTTATCGCGCGCCTGGCTTTCGATCAGGCGGGCCTGTTCGCTGGCGCCTTTCAGGATATTATCGGCTTTATCCTGTTGGCTTTTGATGCGCTGCTCCACCTGATAACGATGGAATAAGTAACCGGCCACAAGGCCCAAAGTCAACGCGAGGATTACAACTACGATCGTAATGGGGTTCATGGTATATCCTCTTCTTCATAATGTTTTTCCCGGTGCTTTTCGCGTGCATGCATTTCATTCCAAATGCGGGTGACCACCGTGGAAGTCACCGAGTAAGAAAACCCGCGACGTGCCAGGAAATCGGAAAGTTTTTTTCTAAAATCGTTCCATTCAAGGTCTTTATAGCGATCCGCTCTCTTTTGAGCGGCTTCGTATGCAAGCGCTTCATCGTCCACGCTTTCGAGCGCGGACTTGACAGAGTCATCGCCCAGGCCTTTTTGGCGAAGTTCCATGGCCAGCATGCGGCGACTGCGCGGCCGAAAGGCGCTCCGGTTCTCGACCCACGCTTTGGCAAATTGATTATCATTCGCAAACCCATCCTGCCGCAGCCTGTCCAGGGTCTCGTCGATCACCGCTTCAGGGATCTCGTGCTTGCGGAGGTTTTGCCGGATTTCGGATTCGGACCGGGCGCGGTAACTCAGAAATAACAGCGCTTGCTGCAACGCCCGTTCACGCGCGTCCCCGGCCTGCAGCGCTCCGATCTTCTTTTCATCCAGCTCCTGGCCAACTCTTAGCCACGCTGCGACGATGCGCGCCAGCCCAAAGGCGTATTCTCCATCCAGGTAAACGTTTACCCGGTTGGGAGATCGTTTTTGGACTTCGATGGCAGTTATTTTTTTCATCATTTGCCTGAAAAGACCCTAAAGGTTTTCATGGCGAACCACGACCTTTGATTTACGAAAAGAAACCTTTCGGGTCTCTGTAGTTAAAAACAAACAGCCGAGAAACCGACTGATCGGTTTCGGCTGTAGGAAAGGCCTGGGTAGGTTGAGCAGACCTGAAATCCCGCGGGACGTGTGCGGAGGAGGAGGTCAAACCGCGTGACGTAGTCTTAAGTCACAAACGGTGAACGGGTAATGGGGGGCGAAGTCCAATGATGCTTCAAAACTACTTCCTGAAACGACTTCACATTGTACTCTTTAGGGTACAAAATAACTCCCAAAACGGGGAGGTTCATGCTCCAAATATCCATATGCCAGAATTCAGCAAAATACAGCCAAAACCGCGAACGGTGGAAATATCTTATTCGATCCTTGCGGATTTCCTTAATTATACTTGAAAATAATCGTTTGTTAACATAACTTTTTCATGACGTTGGGGTATTACAAAGTGTCGCATAATCATCTGCACGCAGGTGGTAAGGCTCTCGAAAGCGTGACAAATGCAACTAGGTAATTTGGGGGAGTTATGGAATAATTCGGAAAGATTTCCACTATCGGAGGCTATATGGCAAAGTTCACACGTGAAGATGCACTGGAATATCATCGCTTGAAAGGCAAGCCTGGCAAGGTGGCGATCGTTCCCACCAAACCCATGGATACCCAGCGGGATTTGAGCCTGGCGTATTCGCCCGGCGTGGCGGAACCCGTGCTGGAGATCGAAAAGAACCCGGACGATGCGTATGAGTACACATCCAAGGGCAATCTGGTGGCAGTAATTTCAAA
Source organism: Anaerolineales bacterium (assembly GCA_035720235.1). Classification (GTDB taxonomy): domain Bacteria; phylum Chloroflexota; class Anaerolineae; order Anaerolineales; family Villigracilaceae; genus Defluviilinea. Next base: position 2,969 of record DASTOH010000208.1, read on the forward strand.
CGGGACCGCCATTCTGGGTCTCGGTGACCGCGGCGCGCTCGCAAGCAAGCCGGTGATGGAGGGGAAGGGTGTGTTGTTCAAGAAATTCGCCGATATTGACGTGTTCGATATCGAAGTGAACTCACACGACCCGGATGAGATCATCAAGGTGGTGGCGGCAATTTCGCCAACGTTTGGCGGCATTAACCTGGAAGACATCAAGGCGCCAGAGTGTTTCTACATCGAAGAGGAACTCAAGAAGATGCTGGATATCCCCGTGTTCCATGACGACCAGCACGGGACGGCGATCATTTCTTCTGCGGCTCTGGCAAATGCATTGGGGATCGTGGGCAAGAAGCATGAAGAGATCCGTATCGTGATCTCAGGCGCGGGCGCTTCGGCGATCTCGTGCGCGGAGCTGGCGATCAAATGGGGGGTGAAGCGCGAGAATATCATGCTGGTAGACTCGAAGGGAGTTGTGCATTCCGGTCGTACAGATTTGAATAAATATAAGCAACGCTTTATTATGGATACTGACGCGCGTACCCTTGCAGATGCGGTGCGTGGCGCGGATGTGTTCTATGGTCTTTCGGTCGCGAACGTGATGACCCCGGATATGGTCAAATCCATGGCCAAGGACCCCGTCATCTTCGCAATGGCAAACCCGGACCCGGAGATTCGACCTGAACTCGCGAAGGAAGCGCGCAAGGATGTGATCATTGCCACGGGCCGCTCGGATTATGCCAACCAGGTGAACAACGTATTAGGCTTCCCGTTTATCTTCCGCGGTGCGCTCGATGTGCGTGCGTCAGCGATTAATGACGAGATGAAATTTGCGGCTTCGAAGGCGCTTGCCGCCCTCGCCAAGGAAGATGTGCCCGACTCAGTGATCCGTGCATATGGCGGCGAGAGCATCAAATTCGGCCGCGATTATATTATTCCCACGCCGCTTGATCCGCGGGTACTTTTGTGGGAAGCGCCAGCCGTCGCAGATATGGCGATGAAGACTGGGGTTGCGCGCAAGACAATTGATATTGACGAGTATCGCGAGCAACTGGCGTATCGTCAGGGCAAAGGCGAGCAGGTGCGTTACTTCTTCCAGAACAAAGCACGTTCTTCAGGTGGCATAAAGCGCGTGGCATTTGCCGAAGGCGAAGAGCAGAAGATCATCCGTGCGGCCTACCAACTCAAGGAAGAGGGCATTGCCACACCAATTTTGATTGGTCATCCTCAAGCCATCGAACAACAGATTCAAAACCTTGGCCTGGATTACAAACCCCAGATCGTTGACCATACCAATTTTGCCGATTCCGCCAAATATGCGGCGGCCTATTATGAGCTGCGAAACCGCAAGGGCTTGACGATGAACGATGTGGTCAAGAAGATCCGCGAGCCGAATGTTCTGGGCCCCATGATGGTCAGGATGGGTGATGCGGAGGCATTTGTTTCGGGCTTGACGTATGATTATCCAGATGTCATCCGTCCATCCCTGCAAATTCATCACACTACAAAAGGCGCCACGCGCGCTGCAGGTGTTTACATCATGATCGTGGAGGATCGCGTTTATCTCTTTACCGATGCCACCGTCAATATCGAGCCAGACGCCGAGGGTTTAGCGGAGATTGCCTGTCTCGCGGCCGATTTTGCGAAACGATTAGAGATCGAACCGCGTGTGGCCTTCCTTTCATTCTCGAACTTTGGCTCGACCCCACATCCGCTCTCAGATAAGGTGCGCCGCGCGGTTGAACTGACCAAGTCGCGTCGCCCGGACCTGGTTGTGGATGGCGAGATGCAGGCGGATGCAGCGGTGGTGGCTGAGATCATCGAAAATCGCTATCCGTTCAGTGCCGTAAAGGACGCGAACGTGCTGGTCTTCCCATCGCTTGAATCGGCTAATATCGCATATAAACTGCTGGCCCGCCTGGGCAAGGCCAAGGCCATTGGCCCGATCCTGCTGGGCATGGGCGCGCCGGTACACGTGCTCCAGACGGGTGACGATGTCAACGCGATTGTGCAAATCGCGTCTGTGGCGGTGATGGATGCCATGGGTCGCGACGGCAAGAAATGATAGGTAAACAAGAGAGACCTCAGAAATTGAATCTGAGGTCTTTTGTTTTACAGGGTGCCGCAGAATTAGGTAAACTTTAGGTTTTGATTCCAGCCTACAAAGCGGTTCAAAAAGTTTACTTATTTAATGAGACAAGCGGTGATTCAATTGTAGGGTGTATGTTGAGTTATAAATCACGTGCCTGAAAGATGCGCACTGCGATAAATAGGACAACGATCAGATAAAGCAATGCATACCCCATCATCAGTGGACTGGGAACGGATGTTGCTGTAAACGGTGATCCGAATGTACCAGTCAGCGGAGCTTGCATCTCAAACGCAGCCCGGCGCCAAAGCGACTCGCTGGGGATGATCAGGCTGGTAATAATTCCAACTTTGATAGCCGTGTCGTTTTGCAGCAGTGCTCCGAACTGCTCGACCCAGCCCCCAATGAATGAGAGACCATACAGCCCAAACACGATTCCGCCGGTTGCCAGTGCCGGAAAGGCTGCCGAGAGCATCAATGTGATCGTCATGATCAGGGTGGACTCCGTATAGATGAGTCCCAAACCGATCAACAAGTTCTGAGGGACATGTCCCGATTGAATGAACGTGCTGAGCACAATACCGCCGCACAACAGGAGCACATACAAACCAAGCAACCCTGCAAAGCCAAGCCATTTTCCCAGCACAACATCTGCCCGCCGGATGGGTTTGGTGGCGATCGTCTGGATCGTACCGGAATTGATCTCTCCCGCCAGTGTGTCTGCCCCCAGCAGGGCTGCCATTGCGATCGAAAGAAAGGTGGCAGCATATAACCCCATCATCAAAAATGCATTCGTGGATTCTGCTTTGATAACATTTGCAGCCAGTTGACTCGGCATATTCGCTGCCGTGTCCTTTGCGATCTGTCCGAAAATGAAGTGTGTACCGATCGAAAAGATGATCACAAAGGCAATCCCCAATACGAGACCAGCCAGCATAATGCGCCGGCGGATCGCTTCGCGGAAGGTCAGCCTGGCGATGATCGAAATGGCGTTCATAGACCACCGTCCTTGCCAACCGTTTCGATGAAGATATCCTCCAGCGACATTCGATTCGGTGTGATCGAGTACACTTCCGCGTTCTGCGAGACCAGATAACGAGTCACCTCTGGCAGGACTGAATCACTTGCAACGATCATGTGGACGAACTCACCATCCATCTGAACTTCACGTCCCCATTGTGAAAGTCCAGGTAATGACTCTGCTGCAAGATTGGAAACACGGATCATGACACTGGTCTGGTCCTTGGATAAGGATGCCAGTTCGAGCACGCGTACCACTTCTCCATGCTGGATAAAAGCGACGCGATCACACGTCACTTCGATCTCGCTGAGTAGATGTGAATTTAGAAAGACGGATGTGCCCTGCGCGCGGACCTCACGGATGACGTCTCGCACAAGGCGGCGACCGACCGGGTCTAGACCGGATGTCGGTTCATCCAGGAAGACGAGCGCAGGCCGGTTCAGCAAAGCCTGTGCCAGCCCGACGCGTTGCAGCATCCCTTTGGAGAAGGTGCGTAGATGTTTGTTGCGAAACGGAGTAAGCCCCACACGTTCCAACAATTCAGCGCGGCGTTGCTGAAGATCATCTTTCTTCATCCCCAGCAACTGTCCGTGCAACAACAGGAATTCATCAGCGCTCAGCCATTCCTGAAAACGGAAATGCTCCGGCAAAAAGCCGACGCGCCGCATAGCTTCCCGATTTCCAACGGGTTTGCCGAGTAGCGATGCTTCGCCGGATGTAGGGGCGATCAATCCCAGCAGCATTTTCATCGATGTGGTCTTGCCTGCGCCGTTGGGTCCGAGAAAGCCAAACACCTCACCCTGCTGTACTTGCAGGGTGAGGCCTTTGACAGCGGCGTAATCGCCGAAGACTTTTCTTAGAAGATGGGTCTCGATTGCGTCAGTCACAGTGATTTGATTTCCATCCCGTCATTGCGAGGAGCCCGAGGGCGACGAGGCAATCTCCTGAGCAATTACAAAGTATGTATTTCTTATGAGATTGCTTCTCGTAGACTCGCAATGACGGAAATTATGAACTATGGCAGTGAATTTGCGATCTCAAGTGCTTTCTGTGCGTTGCTACCCAGTCCACCGATCGTATAGATGATGCCATCCTTGACCCAGAACAGTGCGAACTGTGGATCATCGTCGCTGGGGCGTTCGATCAGTGTGCCGGTCACACCATCGACAGTTACTTGCTGGTAGGAGGCAGCATTCTTCGGGATGGGTACAACCAACGTGGACGTCCAGTCAACAGTACTGGTGAACTCTGCGGCTTCCTCAGTGCTCATGCCGGTGAATTCCAAACCGATCTGGGCGAGTTTGTCAATGTCGAGGCTGGCAGGCGCTGAAACTTCAGGGCTGGGGATTTGGGCAAGAATGATACAGTCCGCATAGGTCCGTCCGCGCGAGCCGCTCGTCTCCATCTCCCTCTTCCTCTCCCTCTCTGCTTCACTTTCGTTACTGGGTTCGGGGCAGGTACCAAAGGCAATGCTGACACTGGATGGAATGTTGACCGATACGTCTGCGCCATCGACCTCCTCTGGCAGGACAAGGTCGCTGCGGCCTGCTTCGTCGAGCAGTGCCTGCGCTTTGGTCCGGTCAATCGTGAAGGAGAAGGATGCGCCGCTCATCACACTGATGCGTGTAGGATCTATGCCCTGTGGGGCGCGAACGGTGAATCCTGCAAGCTGGCTTGCTTCATCGGTATTTGCGACCTTGACGGGATCACCAGGCTCGTTTTTGATTGTAACCGAATCAGAGACCAATTGACTGATGTTACGTCCAACGGTGCCTTCTAACTGTTCCATACCAGTGAAGTCCACTGGCACCACCGTCACTTGTTGCACGCGGAAGAGGTTGAGCAGTTCGCTGGCAAAGGCGCGGATATCTGGAACTGCAATAATAAGAGTCAACACAAGTAATGCTGGTAGACCATAACGGATAAGTGGTGAGGCGAATAGCTTTTTGTACATGGGTATTTCCTTTCGGTTGAGTTTCTGTTGGTTGAATCGATGCCAAGCCGTAGAGGCAGGAAGACGCGTGTCCTTTGTTGGAGAGGAGAGAAAGGCCAATCGTTCCGCGATCCGCTCAATCTGAGTCTGAAGCGTCTTTTGTCGGACCTGGCATTCTGGACAGGCTTCGAGATGGCTCAGTCCCTCTGGATCCAGCTCACCATCCAGAGCCGCCCGCAGTTCACTTTCGTTCAAATGTTGCTTCATATTTCTTCCTCTCGGTTGAGCGCCCGGTAGCGTTGCTCGAATTCACGTTCCGCGCGTAAAAGGAGTGGGCCGATGGAGGTAGGTGAGAGATTGAGCGCTGCAGCAATGTCCTTATAGCTCATCCCTGAATAACGCATGACCAGCAACTCGGCCTGGCGCTGGTTCATGTGGGCCAGCGCGAAACGGGCAAGGCGCTGGTCTTCTTGCTCGTCGATAATTTCCTGTCGCTGATTCTCCGGTGCCTCCTCCAGCGCGCCTTTTCCAGCCCTGAGCTCGTATCCCTCACGACGCTTGAAGCTTCGGATGGATTGCAGCGCGAGATTGGTCGCGACACGATGGAGCCAGCCGCGTATGTTGAATTCTTCGCCGAAAGCTGGGCGATATTGATGGAGCCTGAAGAAGGTCTCGAGGGCCAGGTCTTCCGCCTCGGCAGGATCAACGACCATGCGCGTGAGCAGTCGATTGATGGAAGCCCAATATTCGTGGAAAAGGCTCTCAAAATCGTTGGCTATGCTGCTCTTGCGGAGCTTCATTGGATACGAAATACTTTCGCGCCGGCGGGATTCATCCATCAGCCTTACTTGTCTTCCTACTAGAATAATCCCGGCCGGTTCGGAAATGAGACAGAAGTTTGTTCTATCCCCATTATTGTCTAACGGATTGCCTGACCCGGCGAATTTGGGCCCCGCCTGTTTTAGACCAGCGGATTGCGAGTATGATGCCCCCCACGAGAAGTATCAGGCCCAGTAATAAACCACTAACATTGCTGAGTAGTTCGCTGACTGCCTCCCATTGTGTGCCAAACAGATAACCCAGGCCGCCATACCCAAATATCCAGACTGTTTCACCGAGAAGGTCAAAAAGTAAGAATTGTCTGAAGGGAAATTTACTGGTGCCTGCAATCAGATTCACCGGCACCGCAATTCCCGTGATGAGGAAGCGTGTCAGAAAAACAGACATTCCACCCCAGCGGTTGAAGGAGATTTCTGCCTGCGACCAGGGTGCTGATCCCTGAAACCGACGCAATATCATTTCGCGGGCATAAAATCCCATTGCGTAACTCAAGCTGTCACCCAGTACAACACACGTCAATGCTACCAACCCGGTTGTGTGCCATGCCAAAATGTCCTGCCGCGAGAAAGCGCCCGCGGCAACAACGATGAACGTTCCAGGAAAAGGAACGCCCAGCGCGCCGATAAATACGATCACGCCTAAAATGGGCGCGCCGTAATTGATAACTTGAGTCAGCAAAAAGTCAGACATGAGCTCACTTAGGGTGCGGTCGCGGAAGGAACTGCTGTATCTGGTGGCAAGGCATTCCGAATCGGTTGGTTCGCACGGATAGTCTCTTTTACAGTTGTGAGAACATAGCCTGGCTGATTCGGAAAATATTCATCGTTGAGTTGTTGGATGCTTTTCTCTTCGTTGCCGCGTGGTGAAATATCAAGTGCCTTGTAAAGCAATTTAGGCGGTGTGCGGTATGTGTGCGATATAAAGCCGATGGTCATCCAATCACGAATCAATTCCACGTCTGTTTCAACGGGCTGAGAATCTGCCGGTGGGAAGGGCGGCGGGCGGTGCCCGCGAATTTCCCTGAAGGCATGGAAAAACCGCAGTCCAAAAAAACCGACAAGTAGGACGCCGATCAGGATGAGACCCAAAACCAATGTGCGTTGTCTGGCTGGCGTCATGTTTCCTCCTAAAAAATATTGCCTGTGACCTTGTCCATTGTGCGCCGCCAAGAGTTACCTTCTGCACCAATGCCTTCGTCTTGGAAGCGATAATCGCTTTTGCGGATAAAGTCTGCCAACTCATCGCGCAGGATTTCCAATTTCTCACGATGAATCGTGAGCAATACATCGCACACTTCACGATCAGTCACTGCTTCAAACGCCTTCTTCAAATGTGGGAAACATAAACCATCGGACGCGTGCAGGGCTTGTCTCATTTCTGATTCGTGCAAACTATCCATTAAAGACGAAATAATCAGGTGAATAGTTCTGTCACGTTGCTGACAGGCGCCACAATGCTTTTGCGGGGTGAGTGCGTACAGAACGATTTGCACCGTTTGACTGACTTGTGCCGGAATTCGCTTGAGCAGCGTTGACCAACGCCGCGTGTTCGGAGGCGCAATCTCATTTCCCAGTTGTTTCAAAACGTTATTGATTACATCCTGGTAAATCATCGCAAACCCAAGTGCATTTCCCAGATTTTTTTCCACGGCCAGCCGGGCATGTTCGCGGCAAAATCCAAGGCTGGCGCGCAAGTGTTCACGCACCTGTATGTCGTTGACGCTTTCGTAAAGCAAGCCACTGATATAACGTTCGACTGCACTCTGCTCCACGCGACAGGCCGGGCAACCTGGCTGACGGCAGGCCTGGAGCAAGTCATAACCTGTCGAAGAGCGCAAAACGTTCACTCCTGCCACTCCAACTCGAACTCGCCGATGGCAACTGTATCTCCCTCTTCCACGCCCGCTTTGCGCAGGGCTTCTTCTACGCCCAGGGTTGCCATGATCTTTTGAAACCTGCGCACCGAGCCGTCGTGCTCCCAATGCGTCATAGCGGCCGCGCGCTCGATGGCAGAACCGGAGACACGCCAGTCATTTGCTCCCTCGAGCGTAATGACGAATTCGCGCGGGTCTTCTTTCGGCTTGTAGACCGGCATGGGCGCTTCGAATTCTTCGAGCGGCGGCGTTGCCTGCAGGACTTGATACGCCTTGACGAGCAGCTCACGCGTATTGGTGCGTGTCAGGGCGGAGATCGCCAGCAAGTCTACCTTTTTCTTTTTAAACTTCTTTTGGAGCTCTGCGAGTCTGGCCTGGACTTCGGGCTGGTCGATCTTGTTGAGCGCCACTAGTTGCGGCTTTTTGGCGAGATTCGGGTCGAAGAGAGCCAGCTCAGAGTTGATCTGGCTGTAATCAGCAAGTGGATCTTCGGATAGTCCGTCAAGCAAGTGAACTAAAACACGCGTGCGCTGTATATGGCGCAGAAAGTCGTGTCCCAGGCCAGCGCCGTTCGACGCGCCTTCGATGAGGCCAGGGATGTCAGCCAAGACGACGGTTGTATGATCGTCAATATGAGCCACGCCCAGATTCGGCTCCAGCGTGGTGAATGGATAGGGCGCGATCTTGGGTTTGGCATTCGTCAACACCGAGAGCAGAGTCGATTTACCCGCGTTCGGGACGCCGATCAGCCCGATATCGGCGATCAACTTCAATTCCAACTTGAGGTGTTTCTCTTCCGCTGGCTCGCCTTTTTCCGCGGTACGCGGCGCCTGGTTGCGGGATGTCGCGAAATGTTGATTCCCGCGCCCGCCGCGCCCGCCTTTGCAGATGAGCAGTCGCTGCTTTGGCTGGGTTAAGTCGCCGATGATTTCGCCTGTGTCGGCGTTGAAGAGTACCGTACCAGGAGGGACATAAATCACGAGGTCCTTGCCATTTCGCCCGGACATTTGCGAAGGTCCGCCATTGGCACCGTCCGCCGCCCTGAATTTCTGGTTCTGGCGCAACGAGGAAAGGGTGTTGAGGGTCGTTTTCACCTCAAAGATCACGTCTCCACCCTTGCCGCCATCGCCGCCATCGGGGCCTCCCATGGGAATAAATTTTTCGCGGCGGAAATGCACCATGCCATCACCGCCTTTGCCAGACTTCACGTGGATTTCTACTTGGTCTGTGAACATAGGATTCTCGCCGCTTGTCTCATAAATGAAGATACTTTTTACATGAATTTGTAAAACCGAATTCGAATGTCGAGTTTATATGCGCATAGTGTTTATGCGTGCGGCACCCTGTATTCTATCCTATTCCTTTGCGGCATTGGTGGGTTTTGTGTGGAAGTGGCCAAAAGCATCGATCATCATATCTTGGCTAGACAGCACCAGACTGTGGAGAAGATCTCAGATGGCTGCCTCAACTATGGACAGGTCCCACGAAATAATTCCAGTGTGCGTTCTCCAGGGACTTTTGGGCTTTCGAAACTGTCAGCGCCAGGTGGGGAATACCCCCATTATTTATCCAAAACCATGCAATTATTATCCGAGCATGCATGAACCAGACTTCTCCAATGATTTGCCTTCTCATGAAAATGGCGTTTTCCTGATTATCAACAAACAGATCTTGCCGCTGAAAAGAAGGGTAACGACGCTGGGCCGCCAGTTGGAAAACGATATTGTTTTTCACGAGGAGTATCTTTCCCGGTTTCACGCTGAGATCGTTTATGAGCAGGGTGTGTACGTGTTATACGATAAACAATCCACCAGCGGAACCTATGTGAATAGCCGGAAGATCGACCGCTGCGTATTGAATTCGGGAGACCTGATTTCAGTCGCAAACATCTCGATGATGTTTGTGGACAACAATCCCAAAATCGCGAAAAAGTCATTGGGGACCACCCATAGTCTCCACTATGGCGATTTTGCAACGGTGGAGACCACACATGAATAATAGCCCCTCGATCCTTGTTATTGATGATGAACCTGCGCTGCGGGTGGGTTTGGCGGCCCTGATCAAACGCCAGGGATACCACGTCATCACGGCCTCTGATGGTTACGATGGGCTGAAAAAGGCCAAGGATACAATTCCGGCTCTCATTCTTTCAGATGTGATGATGCCGCCGCCGAATGGATTTGAGGTGCGCCGACTCATGAGTCAGGATCCGCAACTGGCTTCCATTCCATTTATCTTTCTCACCGCCCGCACAGATACCGTTGATCGCGTGAACGGGATTCGCGGTGGGGCAGACGATTACATCACAAAGCCCTATGTGCCAGATGAACTGCTTGCCCGGATCGAAGCCGTGCTGCGGCGTGTCGAAATGGAACAGGCGCGCGGCAGGGAGCAGATGGCCGAGATCGCTGAGCGAAACATGCAGAAACTGAAACATGAGATCCTGCAAAATTTCCAGCATGAATTGCGTACACCGTTGACCAGTATTATCATGCCGCTTGAGTTTGTAATAAATAGTAAGTTTGAGACGCCCGAGGAGCAGATTCGCTTCATTCGCATCGCACTTTCGAGCGTAGAGCGTCTGGAGTCCCTCGTGAATGACTTCATCCTGTTGACGAGCCTGGATCAGGGCCGCCTCAACCCGATCCGCCAGCTCATTGACGTCGAAAACCATATCTTACAGCCGGTCCGTAAACGATTGGAACGTTACAGCTCGAAGAACCTGGATTTCCTTCAGGATATTACCGTGCAAAGTCCCATTACTGCTCCCCGATTTGAATTTACGCGGGCGCTGGTGCATCTTGTGGATAATGCCTTGAAGTTCAGCCTCCAGAATGGACAGGTAAAACTGATGGTGGAGTCAAGCGTGGATGGCGGAGCCGCGATTACGGTGCAGGACGATGGGCCGGGCATCCCGGTTGAGTTGCGGGAAAAGGTGTTTGAGCGGTATTACCAGGTCAGCGACGGAGATACCCGAACGCATGATGGCCTGGGGGTTGGCCTGGCGATTGCTCGCGGAGTTTTTGAGAGCCTGGGTGGAACGGTATCGATCCTGGATAGTTCTCAGGGTTGTCGTGTGCAAGCCATCCTCCCGGACCGCAAGCCCGAAGACCTAGTCTATGCATGAAAAAACCATTCCTCTACAAAAATATACTACGAAATCATTTGCACTGACGAAGGCCCCGCTCCATGACGAAAGCGGCGATCTCCATTACCGTGCCCTGTTCGATCAGACCGGCGAATGCGTATTCATCATTGGATTGGATCTCTGCTACCGCGCCGCCAATCAGCAGGCCCTGAACCTGCTGGGATATGAGGAACATGAGTTGATTGGCCTGCCGGTCATTGAGATCATGTCGCAGGATGAGCAGCTTGAAGCCGGGATGTTTAGTGGTGAAAACCTAAATCTGTCTGAACGTACGCTGAAGCGCAAGGATGGCAGGACCATTCCGGTGGAGATTAGCGCTTCGATCGTTTATGATGAACAGAACCAACCTGCCTATATCCAGAGCATTGCGCGGGATATTACGGAACGTAAACAGGCCGAACAGGCCCTCAAACGACAGACTCGAATCCTCTCTGTGATCAGCGACGCCACGGCGCGGCTGCTGCAGACCTCTCAAATCGAGACAAAGATTCCGGAAGTGTTGGAATCGTTGGGCGGGGCCACAGAAGTATCTTGTTGTGCCATTTTCGAGATCAATACCTTCTCCCTCAACCCGCAGGTCAATATTCAATATCGCTGGAACAAGCCCGGATCGACTGATTTCGATGTGTCCCTTGTGCTCGCGCCATTTCTGCAACTGATCCTTAGTTCACCCAATGACTTTTTCTCATCGGTCACCAGGTCTGATTATGACTTTTTGTTCACGGATGTATCGTTTGCGATCATGCCCGTTCACGGGACATTGGGCTCAAGAGGCTATTTGGGCCTTTTCGATTGCAGAAAGACACTTTCATGGATTCCCTCCGCGCGTGATGTGATTCAAACTGCTGCCAATCTGCTGGGTTCGGCCATACAGCGAAATCGCTACGAAGAGACGATTCGCCTAAATGAAGCACGCAACCGCACCTTGCTGAATACACTGCCCGATCTCCTGATCCGCATCGACTTGGATGGCATCATCCTCGATTACAGCGCCAACTCCAATCACCCGCTCTACATTGACCGGGACGTGATCTCAGGCAGGAAATTGTCGGCGGTGTGGCCTCCGGAACTCGTGGAGAAGATCGTCGGGCGGGCCAATGCAAATGGGTTTGTAAAATCGCACTGGCTGGAGGGGTTCCGCTTGCCCTATAGCAAGTCAACATACGAGTCGCGCCTGCATCCCATCAGCACGAAGGAAGCTCTCATCCTGATACGCGATGTCACCGAACAGGAAAAGCTGAATGAATTGAAATCCGATTTTATCAACCGTGCCTCTCATGAACTCCGTACACCTCTCACCTCGGCCATCCTGATGACCGAATTGATCCAGTCTGGCGGCACTCCTGAGGAACTACAGGAATATTGGCAGATACTAAACAGCGAATTGAACCGCCAGAAAATCCTGATCGAACGCCTGTTGATCGCGGGGCGGCTCGAAAGCGGCATGATGAGGTTGGATCATCTCCCGTTGGACCTCCTTGCGATCCTGGAAGAATCGATACGGGCTGTAAAGCCGATCGCTGGTAAGAAAAATATCTCCATCAATCTCACCACACAGCCTGAAATGACTCGTATTGTCGGCGATAAGAGCGGTTTGCAGCAGGTTTTTATCAACCTCATCAACAATGCCGTCAAATTTTCACCGGAAGGCTCGGCAATTGAACTTGACGTACAAAATGCGAACGAAGAAGTGCTGGTCAGCATCTCCGATCATGGTCTCGGAATCCCTCCAGAGGCGCTGCCGCATCTGTTCGAGCGTTTCTATCGTGCCCGAAATGTGACCATTGCCGAAATTCCTGGCAGCGGCATTGGGCTTTACATCGTGAAGTCCATTGTGGAAGAACTGGGGGGCAGCATCGTGGTGGAAAGTGTTGTTGGTCAGGGGACCAAATTCTTCGTACGTTTGAAGCATAGTCAGTCATCCATTTAGCTGTCTGCAGGGTAGGCGAATGTCGGGCTGAAGGGGGCTATAATCATTTTCACTGTTACTTTTTTACTTCCATTGCAACATATATTGGGATATTCCATGAAGACGCACCCACCTCTGTTGATGATTGGATTCATTCTCCTCGCGTGGACTTTACCCTTCCAACCGCCTCCGGCCGGGCCTTCTGGCCTTCCTCAGTTTCAAGAAGAAGCCTCGCCTACGCCCATGCCGGCCGCGCCCTCGCCCGCAGACGTTATCAACGCTGTCAATGATTTGAGGCTCGCGAATGGACTGAATGCGCTCAGCGTTCATCCTGTGTTGATGGATGTTGCCGCACAACAGGCTAACGCGCTGGCCGCCTCGGGCGGCATGATTGGTCACGAGCGTCCCTGCGGGATGACCCTCGGTCAACAATTGCTCCTAATGGGTTTTCCGCTCTGGGGCGACCTCTCGCAAGATGGTTATCGCTCCGAAAATTGGGCCATAGCTTTCACCGTGGAAGAAGTGATTTCATCTTGGCTGGGGGACTTTCTGCACACTAACACAATGCTCTCTGAATTTCGTAGCGATATTGGCGCGGCGGTGGCCATCAGTGACCAGACCTACATCGTGCTCGAAACCGCGTTGCGAACCAACACCGGGCAACATCAAAGTCCAGCTTATCCCATCCTCACCAGTATCCCGGTTACACAAGCTGCTTGCATGGGAATGTTAACTCCCAACGCCGATGGCAGTATCTCACAATATTCCATTCCGGTTACCGTTAGCACTGCTCGCCCGGATGGCGATGTGGTGCACGAAGTGAGATATGGTCAAACGTTGTGGAGTCTCGCCATTCAATACAAAGTGCGCATTGAGGATATCAAACGTGTGAATGGCCTCACGAATGACACCATCGCTCCCGGTTGGAAACTGCTGATTCAAAAGGCTGCCACCCAACCTGCACCACTCACACCGAACTCTGTTTTGAATTCCTCCATTCAATCACAAACGCCGTTCGTTATTCCAACCTGGACGCCCATTCCCTCTGCCACACCCCTGCCAAATGAGGCCGGTGTGCTGGTGGTGTCATTGGGACAGAACAAAATCGTACTCTCCGCGTTGATCATCAGTTTCTCGGTGCTGGTTGCGGGGATTGTCGGCTTTGGCAAAAAGAAGGATGAATGATTCGGTAGAGCGGATGCGCGTTCTCTTCGCAATTATTCCGAACTGTCTCCGACGTTCCATGTTTACGTGTCTTTCTATTTGCTGGCTTTCCTGCTATCTGGAATAGTAAAACAAAACGTCGAGCCTTTGCCCAGACCATCCGACTCCACCCAAATCTCGCCGCCATGCATTTCGATGATGCGCTTGATAAGGGCGAGCCCAACGCCGGTGCCTTCACTGGTTGGATCCAGTTTTTCAAATAGTCTGAATATCCTGGAATGATATTGAGATTCGATTCCTATGCCATTGTCTTTAACGTAGAAGACAGGCTCTTTCCCGTTACGGCATCCAATTTCAATGCGTGGGGCAGGCTGGTTGCTGATATATTTGGCTGCGTTATCGATCAGGTTCTCGAATACTTCGCGCAACCGGAGCCTATCACCATACGCGGCAGGAAGAGGAAGCGCCACCTCTATCTTGATATCCCTGGAACGGATTCGTCCGCCCACCGCGTCCAGTGCTTCTTTAACAATTTCATAGATGTCAACCTCCTCAGGCGGATTGATGATACGGCCAATTCTTGACAACTCGAGCAATTCGGAGAGGGTGTTATGCATGTTCTTGGTTGCCCTGGTCACGCGGGAGAAATCCTTTTGCGCTTTTTCATATTTCTCGGCCTGCAGGTCGTTTTCGATGCTACCGATGAAGCCCATAATAGTGACCAGCGGCGTTCTCAACTCATGCGAGACCGTATAGGTAAACCGTTCTAGCTCTGCAACCTGGCGTTCCAATTGTTCGTTGATACGCTTCAGTTCCTGCTGGCGGATCTCTTCCAGATTCCTGAGATGCCACATGAAGGTCAACAACAAGCCAGTGGACAGGATCAGGAAGAACCACATGCTTCGCAAGCTCCAATAGGGAGAGGTTTCAGAGACCTGGTCCTGGAAGGAGAGCAGCACGAAGATCAGGGCGAGGATCGATGCGGAGATCATAGTCGTCCATTTCAGGGAGAAAAACAGTGCGGTCATCAGGATGGGCAGGAAGAGAAATGCCAGAAAGATGGATTTTCCACTGGAAGAAAAAGCCACGTAGGTGAAAACAGTCACAAATGGAAGGATGGATCCGGCCGCGGCATGGCGGTTATAACCCAGGCGATTGATCAAATACATCACGAAGCTGATGCCCAAAACCACAAAGGCTCCCTGCACCTCAGGCGCCCAGATATCCCTCGGGTCGTGGGCGATGACGATGAGCAGAATGATCGTGCCCAGCAGGATCAATACAAACAGGATCGCGGAAAGCAGCCGGGAGCGTTGTATCTTTTCAGGGTCTGTAACGCGGGGATGAGGGGCAAAAAGCCATCTGGGAAGGGAACGGAAGAATTGAGACATTGGGTTGCCTGCAGCAGATGCTGTGCACAGAGCAGGTGAATTCTATCATCGTGACCTGATTTCTGTCTTAGGTTAATCGAGGTAACAGCCACCGTTGCGAAGCAACCCCAGGGCAAGAGGAGGTATGGTGGCCCGCCAAAACTTCTACTTCAAGAGATCGGTCCGTTGGGAAGGTCCCAGGCAGTCTTAAGGGGGCTATAATAATTCTCACTGTTACTTTTCACTTTCATCGCAACATATATATGGGACATTTCATGAAGACACTCTCCTCTGCCGATCATTGGACTCTTTCTCTTTGCCTGGACTCGACCCTTTCAAACGGCGAGGTGATCGGAGTCAACAGTGCATCTCAGGCCACACTAGCTATGGTTTCCCCACTGTGCTTCAAGTGGCATTGGGCTCCACTTAGCACGTTTGCCTCTATTTGTTAAGTTCCCTGTCCAATACTAAATTGTGACGAGCATATGAAGAACAAATCCTTCAGAACAAGAATGTTAGTGTTCTTGACCATCCTGATCGGGATCGTCGTGCTAGGAGCAGTCTTTGAGGCGAGTTGTCCTAAGGGCCCTGAACACCTTGAGATTACTTCTCCCTTTATCATTGACTACCTGTATCCTGCCCCAGGCGCAAAGGTCCCCTTCACCTGCCAGATCCTGGCCTTTCTAAAATCGCCCTTGGCTCCCAGGAACATTTACCTTACTGAAGATGTCTACAAAGAAGACGGATACCGGGTACTGTTGGGACATGGCAGAGACCGAGAAGGCGTGATCGTTGCCAGGATCCCAGATCTGGGTAAGCTTGGGCCTTTCTTTCCAGACAATTTTCCGCTTGGACCTATGCCACTTTTTGCAGAGAGTACCGCCTTGTATGTGGATGGGAAGGAGTTGCAGATCGGACATGTAGGTTATAGAACTGATCACGACTTCATTTTCACAACCATTCTCAATCCCTTTTTATGGCCAGGAAAGCACGTCGGCAAGATCGTGGTCCAATTGCCTCCAGGTGGAACGGCAGAATACGAATGGGAATTTGAGATCACGTGGTGGTAAGGCTATTTCCGCTCGAGAAATCGGACTGATCTAGATGTTATTTCGGAAGCGTTACACCGTTATTTCCCGCACCACGAAAGATGGCGGTGCGGGAAATTGTATTTATTGCTCAAAGGCGTGCTGGCGAAGCGGCTGTTGAATTCAAGAAGAATGGCGTGTGCATGGCGATGGGTGCCGCGTCAAGAGCGTGATCAATAACGAAACGATCCTTTTCATCGGTGGGCACTATGAGATCAAGAATCCTGGCAGCGGCCAGGAAGTGACCAAATACTATTTTGCCGGGACGCAACGCGTCGCGATGAGAAAGTATATCATCCCGCAGTCCATGACCGTGGAATATTTCCTGGGTGACCATTTGGGTCCGACCAGCATCACCACGGACAACACGGGAGCCAAGGTCTCTGAGATGAGATATTGCGAAGCGTCTCTTTAGGGACAAGCCGTGCCCCCTTCGTTGCATTTCAATGTGCTGTAGAATCGTTACGGGATATAATGGAGCCAGAATTGTAGGCTGAGACTCATGCCGTATGCGCGGCAAGCCAGTAAAGAGAGGAGCCTCATATGGACCCAAATACAATTGCCCCGCAGGACCTGGTTCGCAAAGCAGTGATCGAAGTGGCGCAATTGCCGGAAAATGAACTTCTGCTGGTGATCGAGATGGTGGGAGAGCTCAAGAAACAACGCGCGCGACCGAATCGCGCGGCCGCCCAGCAGTTGGTGGCGCACGCCAAAGAACGTGCGGCGGAGACCAGTCATCTGCCTCGCACGGAATTAATGCAGCAATTCAATGCAGTGCTTGAAGAGATTCGCGCCGAGGCGGTCGCCAAAGGCACAGCCATCGAGGGGGAGTTGGAGAGTGACTAAACCTGTCCGTGCGGTATTGGATACCAATGTATTTGTTTCTGCCGCGTTGAGTAAAAATCCCTCCAGCCCTACCCGTGAGTTGTTGGAGCGGTGGCAACGCGGTGAGTTTGTGCTGATCATCTGCACACCCCTGGCGGAAGAGATCGTGGAGAAATTACTGGATCACAGCATCAGCGCGGAAAAGGTTCAGGCGTTGGTGGAGAGGCTTGCGCAACTGGCAGAATGGGTGGAAGTTCCAGCAGATAAGGTCGAGTCCCTTCTTTCCGATCCGGACGATAATATCATCGTGGCTTGCGCCATCGAAGGTTCGGCAAATTACCTGGTGACCTATGATCCACATTTTGATTCGCTGGGCGGTGAGTATCAGGGCCTGAAGATCCTAAAAGCAATTCCGTTTTTGGAAGTTTTGCGCGGTTCCCGGGGGAAAATCCCTCAATAACAGCAATTCCTCCAGCCGGCCTCTTGCCGCGCAGCGGTATCAGCGGGGACGCCGCCCGGAGCAAATTTATCTAATCACAGTTACATTACTTGCTGGACTACGGCTCCCGGCACTATGAGCCTACTCCACCCAATCCAAAATCTTATGCCAGGCTCCGGCGAAGGGCAGGAACCAGGGGCGGCCATCATACAGTCCCAGCGGCGCGGCGGGAAAATCTAACTGCGCGAAGGGATGCTCCTTGATGGTCCCGTTCATCATCGCTTCGGCGACGGTCTTGCCGAGATATGTCGCCATCGCCACGCCGTGCCCCGCATAGCCAAGCGAGTAATAGACCCCATCTGCCTCACCCACATGCGGCATCATGTCAAAGGCAAAATCCAGTGTGCCGCCCCAAACGTATTCCACCTTCACATCCTTCAACTGCGGGTACACCTCGATCATTTCACGCCGCAAAATCTCCGCGCTGTGCGCGATCGTGTTTTTGTTCTCGGGGAAGAACGCCGCCCGCCCACCGAAAATCATGCGGTTATCCCACAACCGGAAATAATTCAGGTAGTGCATCGAATCAAAGATCATCCGGTTTTTCGGGCTGAGCTCGTGCGCCAGTTCATCGGATAACCTCTCCGTGGCGATGATGAACGAGCCGATGGGGATGATCCGCTTTTGCAGATTCTGTGTGGCCGTGCCTGTGTAACCTGAAGTGCCCACCAACACGGACTCTGCCATCAACGCGCCCCTTTGAGTCTGGATAAAGAACCGCGTCCCTCTACGCTCGAGGGTGTTCACGCGTGCCCGCGCGTGGAGCGTGACCCCGGCCTTTTCAGACGCCCGCGCGAGACCCGCGACATATTGCGCCGGGTTCAGCCCGCCGCTGACCTCATCCACCAGTGCGCCGTAATAGCTGGCCGATCCGATCTCTTCGCGCAACTGGCTTTGCGGCACCAGCCTCACAGCGTGACTGAATTCCCTGGCCATGAAATCTACCTCCGCTTTGAAACTTTCATAATGTTTCGGCTTGCTGGCCGTGAGCAGATGACCGAAACGTACGAAGCCGCAGTCAATGTTTTCCTCTTTGACGATCTGTTCCACTGTATCCACCGATTCGAGGGAACAACGGAAAAGCCTTCTTGCCAGATCGCGCCCATATTTCTTGAGCACGGTCTGCATCCCGAGCTTTAGCCCGGTCAGCGTCATGCCGCCGTTGCGCGAGCTGGCGCCCCAGCCAATGGTCTCGGCTTCGAACACCGCGACCTTTAGGCGGCGCTTGGCCAGCGTCCGCGCGGCGCTCAAACCGGTGTAACCACCACCGATCACCGCCACATCCACCTTTTCGGGGATTGGCGTCAGGTTTGAATCATCGGGCATTTGGACGGTTGTGTGCCAGTAGATTTGTTGGTTCGTCATGTTGATCCTTGAAAGACCTCCGCGCTGAGCGGACACTGAGCGAAGATGAACTGGCAGTCGAAGCGTGAATGTTTAGCAAACTCTGTGTCTCGTCTGCGGCTTTCATCCTTCAACTTCGCTCAGGCTGCATGAAAGCCTCCACTAGACCCCGAGAGTTAATCTTCAAGCCGTTCCCGGCGCGTCTCATAGCGGTAGGCTGTGCCTTGGATGATCACACCTGCCAGGAAGAGAATCAGAAATACCAGTCCACTTCGCTGAAGCTGGAAAGCTTCCACAACGAGTGCTGCACCTGCCAGGGAGGAGAGGGTGATAATGGCCCAGTCGAAGAGAAAGCTGACCAGAATCAGGCCGATAATGCCGCCGACGATGTAGATAATCCATATGAAGCGGGCTGTATCGAGCCCGAGCATCGCGGCCAACGCAAGCAGCACATAGCCGCCTGCCAGGAAGCCTGCAATGCCAATGGCGATGGTTTGCAGGAAGATGGCGAGTAGTGCAAAGATCAGTCCAACCACCAGTCCGACAAGTATGGCCACCCCTTCTGGCCCTTGAAAGAAACGAGTTGTCAATTGAAAGCCTGTGACAAATCCCGCCGCGCCGACGAATAGCCAGAAGAGTCTTCGGCCCGCTACGAGCAGAGCTCCACCGAGAATCGCATTGATGAAAGTAAGCATTTCGACCTCCAGTGCAGAATTCGGCTCATTCGAGCGAAGGCCTTGAGACGGTTTGGTCTCCAGCCTCTGCCCTTAGTGCATGTGTTCGCAAGGATTGGTTTCAGGCCAGTATTTTTTTCCAATCCAGTTCATGGACGGCTTTTTGTAGACGGTGCCTGTCGTCCACAACGAAATAGGTCAGATCCGTAAAAAGCCTTTGGGCAATTTCGCGTACAGGCTCGAGCGGGACCACGTCATCGGCCGTCCCATGGACGATGATCGTTGGAACAGAAACAGGCCTCAGTTGAGACCGCGAAGCGAGCGGATCCAGCCTCAGGGCCGGGGCAAGCAGAACCAGTTTGCGGACCTGGGCTTCGTGATCTAATGTAAAGACGGTCCCCATCAATCCGCCATACGAGGAACCGATCAGAGTCCAATCAGTTTTATCGGAAAGGATGGAACGTAGCTGCGCCATGCGCTGATCGAACGAACCTGTGAAATCAGGTGTAAGCATGCCGGGAAACCATTCGCGGAAGAGGCGCGCCTTGCCACTATTGCTGTTGTTTTCGGAGCCATGCAAGTAGATGAGATGGCTGTAATCGTCCACGCTTGAACTACCGATCTGCATATCGCTGTACACGCCAAAGAATAACCTGCACCAGCGCACCAATGAGGAACAAAGCGCCACTGATCATCATCTCGACTTCGGGCCGCAGTATGAACAGGTCGGCAATGAAGTATGCGCCCAGGATGCTGGAAATGATCATCAGGGCCCATTCGGTGAAGGCGCCCATGATAAGTGCGCCAATCACGCTCCCGACAAAGAACGGAATCAGTGGGATGCTTGAACCGCCGGGTGCGAAATACTCTACCAGGATAAATCCGCCACCCAGAAACCCTGAAACATAATATCCGAATCGGGTATTGACGAGGGCGATGGCAGCGGCGATCAGGCCCATGCCGATGATGAAGGCGGTGTCAGCCCAGGCGGGCCAACTGTCAGGCAAGAAAGGTAAAAGGCGGAAGGCAAACAAGACGGCGAAGCCACCTGCGAATACGAAGTTGAGTTCACGCCCTAGAAATAACAGGATGGCTCCAAAAACCCCTCTGACGAGACTCACGCTGATGATCATGTTGATCCTTTCATGACCAGGTCAGATCGCGGAGAATCTCGCGCAGGTTGGCCTGGAAATCTGTCGGCAGGTCTGGCAGCATGCGCCTCAAAGAGATGCCCGGCAGTTCGCTCTTTGTACTTTGCAGGACCTGCTGGACAAAGTAAAGGGTTTCATCGGGAGATTTTTTATACAAAGCAATCAGGAGTTCCCGTATGTCGAATTGTAAACCGGTGGGGGAGGCTTTGAGAATGGGACTTATGATTTCGAAGATGGGGGGAAGGTTATCAAAGTCAGGCGCAGAGATCAGTGGTACAAGCGCCTGAATGCCATTCGACCACATCCGTTTGCGGCTTGGGTAGAGCCATTCCTTGACGAGGACCAAGAACAGGTCAGGCGTTTCCTTGCGCAGGCGCGTGAGACTGGTGGTGAGAAGCGCCGCGCGGACGCTGGGATCACGTACGGCCTGGGTCCAGGCGGTGAGACGTGCCAGCAAACGTTCCTCCTGCGGGGGGATACGGCCAAGCAAGAAGGCGGCCAGCAGGCGCGTTTCGAGCCAGCCTTCGTCCCAGAGCGCATCTGCCAGTTCAAGCGCCTGAATCGGTCGCCGCTCCGCCAATGGCCCCAACTCGTTCTCGATCTGCCGCATCACAACCGCGGGCGTACGATACGTGGGAAGCACAGAGGAAGGTGCGACAGTCTGACTTCGCAGGGTGCGGTTGACGTAGTGATCCAGAATCTCTCGGTGCTCGCGCAGGAAGGAAGTGGGCTGGTCGAAGAGGTCAGCCAGTCGCGCGGTTTGCTTTTTGAGGCGGGCTAAATCAATGGCGGGCATGGCGATTTACGATTGACGATTTACGGTTGGGATGCAAGTTACGCGCCGTGAGTTGTGTCATTCGCTAGTGCGAGGAATGTTTCGATTTCTGAGGTTGGAGCAAGCGGTTCTGAGCCGATGAAATCTGAGGCCCTTGGTTTGAGTTCAACCATCCGGCGGCATAGCTCACGGATTGATTCTATCTGTTTTTCGCGCGTCGGTTGGAGTTTGCTGAGCGAGCCGCGCGTGTAGCTCCAGGGTTTTCTGTCCAGTCGCCGTTCGATCTCGTGCATAAGACCATGTAAATGCTCAATCCACTCCGCTGCAAAAACGCTATCGTCTCGATGAATGTATTTGATCGTAACAGCCGTCATCATCCAGAAAAATGCCCACTGCTCTGCAACCGCCTTCCGGCCTTCCGCCAGGTCTTCTGGATCAGATAATGCCGCAAGGGGAATGAAGGCTTTTTCAAATAACAGACGTGATTGGATTGGGCGTATTGCATTGGTTTGCGGGACCAATACCCAATCGATCATGACAGCAGATTCTGCATAAAGGACAAATGTAAATGTCCCGCCTTCTGGCGCATTGTTATTGTTTTCGTGGATTAAGGCAGGGTTTCCGAATTGACTGAAAAGAGCGTAACGTTCCGGAGAAGTCTGCGCGCTGACTTGTTCCAGCCGTGTGCAAAGGCTTGGGCTGTATTGGTCCGACACGACCAGCCTCAAGTCGATGTCGCTTAGCGAGTCGGCGTCGTTTCTACTCAGGCTGCCGGTCAGCCACCCCGCAACAAATCGTTCGTCTTTCGAAAGACTTTCGGTGATCTTTGTTAGCAAAGAATCGCGACGCTTACGATAGGACTCCAGACTTATCATGCAATACCTTGCTGAATAACATGAACGCGGATGACGGCAATTACGAGTTACGGGTTACGAATTGCGTAACTCGTAACCCGTAACAATCCTAATACGTTCTTGCGAAATACACTTTCCGTTTGGAAGGTCTACCGCACACGATGCACGTGCCTTCCTGCTCGGGTTGATTCAAGGGAATGTTGCGCGTGGTGGCTTTGGTATCTTCCTTGACCTTGGCTTCACATTCCAATGACTCGCACCAGTAGGCAAATGCCCAGCCATCCGCCACGATGCGCTTCAGGTCGTCGTAATCCTTGGGCTCGTGGATGTTGGCATCGCGGTATTCGGTGGCGCGCTGGAGGAGCGAATCCTGTATCTCGACGAGCAATCTGCTCACGGTCGACGCCAGATCCGTTTGTGAGACGAAGGATTTGCCTTCCCTGCCAGGTTTATCACGGCGGGCCAGTGCGACAGATCCCTTTTCCACATCCTTGGGGCCAATCTCCACCCGGACAGGGACACCGCGCATCTCCCAGTCGTTGAATTTGAATCCCGAACTGACGTTGTCGCGGTCATCCATTTTGATTCGAATTCCGACAGCTTTGAGCTCTTTGAAGACGCGGTCGGCCACTTCCATCACCTTACTTTTCTCCGCATCGTTCTTGTAGATAGGCACGATGACGGCCTGAATAGGCGCAAGGCGGGGAGGCAGTACGAGGCCCTGGTCATCGCCATGCACCATGATGATGGCGCCAATGATGCGGCTCGAGATGGCCCAGGAGGTTGTTTCGCAATATTGAAGCGAATTGTTCTGGGCGAGATATTTGATATCAAAAGCCCTTGCGAAATTCTGCCCGAAGTAATGCGAAGTGCCTGATTGCAGGGCGCGCTTGTCCCACATCATGGCTTCTATAGAAGTGGTGATTTGCGCGCCGGGGAACCGTTCGGATTCGCTTTTGGGACCTTTGAATACCGGAATCGCAGCCTCCTTGAGGCAGAACTCTTCATAGATATCCAGGATGCGATACATCTCTTCCTTGGCTTCTTCCGCGTCGACGTGAGCCGTGTGACCTTCGTGCCAGTAGAACTCAGCCGTGCGGAGAAAGAGCTTGGTGCGGATTTCCCAGCGCAGCACCGAGCCCCATTGCACGATCAGCACGGGCAAATCGCGCCATGACTGGATCCATTTGGAGTACATATACCCAATGATGGTTTCGGAGGTGGGACGCACGACCAGTTTCTCTTCAAGCTCTTCGCCACCGCCGTGTGTGACGACTGCAAGTTGAGGCGAAAAGCCTTCCACATGATCCTTTTCCTTTTCGAAGAAAGATAAGGGGATCAAGGTTGGGAAGGCCGCGTTGACGTGACCGGTTTTCTTGAATTCTGCGTCCAGCCACGACGTGATGTTTTCCCACAGCGCCCAGCCATAGGGTTTGACCACCATGCAGCCGCGCACGGGCGCGTAGTCTGCCAGGTCTGCCCTTACGACAAGCTGGTTGTACCATTCTGAAAAATCCTCTGCACGGGTAGGTAGTTTTTCTTCAGCCATTTTTCCTCATTGTAGTTATCAACGTATGGAAACGTTGGATTCCAGCAAATTCACAGCAGTGTGCACATCCTTGGCGAAACACAAGATCTCGCGTTGAGGTGCGGTCATGTACGAGTCAAGCTCACGGAAGAACTGATCGAAGGTGGACTGCCAGCCACGCCCGACCAGTATCAACGGCCTCCGGTGCAGAGACTCCACGATCATGAGATTCCACATCAAGGCGATTTCGGTCAAGGTGCCGGCTCCGCCAGAGAGGGCTATGGCCGCATCGCTATCTTCGATCAGAGCCTGCAGGCGTTCCATCAGGCTTTTCTTACGCCTTTCCTCCATTACCCAGCGATTGGCGCCGATTGGGCGCCAGCGCTCGATATCTTCACAGGTCACACCCACGACATGCCCACCAGCTTCACACGCGCCGCGCGACACGGCTTCCATCGTGCCGATGTAGCCGCCTGTGAGGATCGTGTGTCCGCGTTGAGCCAGCAGCCTGCCGAGCTCCATCGCTTCGGCATACGCCGCGTCACCTTCTTTGGGTTGTGAACCACCGAATACAGAGATGTGCATAAAATTACATTCTATTTCCGTTGGTCGAGTAGTCCTCCCGAAGGACATCGGGACGATGTGAGTGAAGACGAAGGACGTATCGAGACCAACAAGTAACTAAGAGTATTCTGCTCATGTGGTGGTCTCGATATGACACTCGCAGACATCGCTCGTGTCTACTCGACCACCGGCGCTTTTTCTATTCTTGATCCCATTCTCTCGTTCTGTTGAATTCCAATTTCTTCAACATCGCTTCTTCCAAATCGATGCCTGTTACCCATGCCAGTTGCAGCAAATACAATGCCACATCGGCCAGTTCACCTGCCAGTTCTTCTTGGTCTTTGATTTCGTCTCGCCATTGAAAGTGCTCAAGGATCTCCGAAGCTTCGAGTGCCAGCGAAATCGCCAGGTTGCGCGGCGTCTGCGGGCGTTTGCTGTTCTCGTCGTACCAGCCTTTCGAGCGGACGAAGCGATTCATTTCATCGGTGAGTTGTTTGATGTCCATTTCGATATGTTTTCCCTCTCCCAGCCTGGGAGAGGGATGTCCAAAGGACAGGTTGAGAGTGGGAAATAAAAAAACGGCTCGCCAGAGTCTGGGAGCCGTCCGTTGACATGCGAAGCGGAGTCGAACCTTATCCAGACCAGGCAGGTTTGCGAAGTTCAGGGGACGGCAACGGGTTCAACATCATGCGCCGATTATACACGATTTTCTTTTCTTAACCATGTGTGAGTAGTGGGCCTGCAATCCTACCGGCAGAAATATGCCGGTCTTTCTCTGCTACAATATCGGCATGGGACGAGATCTTTCCGGCTTGCTGAACAGATCGCTGGATGGTTCACGGTTGGAGTTGCTCCATCTTTTGGCGTATCAGGCATCGACGTTGCGGATGCCACTGTATCTGGTGGGCGGGGTAGTGCGGGATATTATGCTGGGGCGCAAAGTCAATGATTTCGATCTGGTGCTGGAGGGTAACAGCGCCCAATTTGCGGAATATATCGTCAGAAGATTTGGTGGAAAAATTCACGTTCATCCCAAGTTTGGGACGGCCACCTGGACGCCCAACGAATCGACCTTCAGACGATTGAACGTGCCCGTGTTTCAGGGTTCCGGTTCGCCTCTTTCCTTTGACCTGATCTCCGCCCGCTCGGAGAAATATGAATACCCTGGCGCCCTGCCGACCGTGCAGCGTTCCAGTATTGACGATGACCTGCGTCGCCGCGATTTTACGATCAACGCGATCGCGCTCCGCCTGGACAGCGAGCCATTCGGCGAATTGTTCGACCCGCTGGGCGGGGAGCTGGACCTGGCGGCTGGCTTGATCCGCGTCCTGCATGACCGTTCCTTTGTGGATGACCCAACCCGTATGTTTCGAGCCGTCCGTTATGCGGCGCGCTACGGATTTGAGATTGCGCCCGAAACGCTCCGTTTGGTGAATGAGGAGGCCCGCATTGTATTATCCCAACTCAGTGGGGAACGCCTGCGGCATGAGTTCGATCTGATCTTTGAAGAAGAAAACCCTGTTCCGATGTTGGAACAGTTGAAGGCGCTGGGTTTATTGAGATGGGTGCATGCGGGTCTGCAAAACGCGGACGTCAGATCGTTAACTGCATCTATGAATAAACCTGAGGAGGAGTTTGGCGAATTTATCATCCCGGACCTTTTATCTTTCAGGCCAACGTTGGGTTGGGTCTTGTATTTGTTGCCTCTCACTGGAAGCGACATTGAAGCACTCGGGAAGCGTCTCACTTTCCCGGCGTTGCTCACCAAAGCTGTGCGTGATGCCTCTTCATTAATGCGATCACTGGCCTCCTTACAGGATTTGAAGCCCAGTCAGTGGACATTCCGGCTCGATGAAATCCCTGCATTAGCCGTGTATGCCGTCTGGCTCGTAACCTCCCAAACTGCTTTGAAAGAATATCTGACCACCTGGCGGCAAATCAAGCCGTACACTACAGGTTATACCTTGCAGCAACGCGGTCTTACGCCAAGCCCAAAATTCAGGGAGATTCTCACCCGTCTTCGAGCTGCATGGTTGGATGGGGAGGTGAAGACGGAAGAGGAAGAATTGAATTTGTTGAGTACCCTCGTGCAAGATGAATTCAGAAAATAGATGAACCTCCAGCGTTACCTCCACTTCGCCAAGCAACTTGCCTACCGCGCCGGGCGGATTACGCTCAGTTACTACAACAAGGGCATTCAACACGATTGGAAATCCGACGAGACACCCGTCACTGCTGCCGACCGCGCGACCGAAGAATTTATCCGCGGTGAGATCGAGAAGAATT
>DASTOH010000209.1:0-39649 GCA_035720235.1 Anaerolineales bacterium
AGAACCGGGCTACGTTGGGCATGTTCCCGCGACCGCAGGTGGATAACATTGTGGCCTTCCTGAAGACGCTCTCGGATGGTTATTTCCAGAGATAAGCGATGACCAATTTTGGGGAGGATCCGATCCTCCCCAAAAGACCAACAATCCTACGGAGGTACAAAATGGGTACACAGAAAATCAGCCGGCGGGATTTCCTGCGCGTGGCGAGTGTCAGTGGAGCTGCCTTGATAACAGGCGGATTCAAGATCCCTGCGCTTATGGAAGAACCTTTCATGCCAGACGCAGAGATCTCGATCACGGCAGCCGAAAAGTATGTTCAAATCCTTTCGGGCTCACAGACGCGTGTCTGGAGTTATGAGGGCCAGCTCTTGAGTGGGTCAGGCGTGACCGTGCAGAATTTGCCCGGGAATTACCTCGGGCCGATCATCCGCGCGAAAACCGGCACCAAGCTGCGGATATTCTTCCACAATAATCTCGCAGAGGATAGCGTGATCCATCCTCATGGGCCGCGCGTGCCCGAGGCCTGCGATGGGCATCCCATGCAGGCGATCGGACCAGGTGAGACCAAGGTCTACGAATT
Source organism: Anaerolineales bacterium (assembly GCA_035720235.1). Classification (GTDB taxonomy): domain Bacteria; phylum Chloroflexota; class Anaerolineae; order Anaerolineales; family Villigracilaceae; genus Defluviilinea. Next base: position 581 of record DASTOH010000209.1, read on the forward strand.
CGAGATCATCGATCGGGCGGGACCTTACTGGTTCCATCCGCACCCGCATATGCGCACAGCCGAGCAGGTCGTGATGGGCATGGCGGGATTGCTGTCCGTGTGGGATGATGACGAGGCGATTACTGTTCCCGGCGCCAGCACGGGCGCGAATGATCTGCCTGTGATCATCCAGGACCGGAACTTCGACAGCAACAATCAACTCCTCTATAACCCAAACAATATGTGGGGCTATCTGGGCAATCGCATTCTGGTTAACGGGAAACCCAACACCGTCTTCTCACTGGAACCCCGGGCGTACCGGTTGCGCATCCTCAATGGTTCAAATGCTCGCACATACAAGCTGGCCTGGAGCAACAACATGCCGATGCAGGTGATCGGCACAGATGGCGGCTTACTGCCGGCTGTCGCATCGAGACCCTATGTAATGCTAATGCCCGGCGAGCGAGTGGACGTGTGGGCAGACTTCACATCTCTGGCGCGCAAGCAGGTGATCCTGCGCAGCCTTTCCTTTGACCCTGGTATGGGCATGGGTGGAGGCGGAGGGGGAATGGGTGGTGGCGGCATGGGTGGAGGTGGAGGCGGTGGTGGCGGAGGGATGGGTTCGGGATTACCCATGGGATCGGCATTCGATATTCTGACCGTAAATGTCGGTCGAAGGGCAAGCACAAAGCCGATCCTGGGGCCTCTGGCTCCCCTCTCGGTGATCTACAATGCCAGCAACGTTCCCAACTACTCCTCGCCGCGTCCGTTCACCCTGGATATGAGCATGATGACCTGGACGATCAATGGGCGTGTCTTCGAGATGATGGAGGTTGCTGAGGACGAAATGGTACAAGTGCACGAAACCATGGCCTGGGAATGGATCAACAATTCCCCCATCCCACACCCGATGCACATGCACAATATCCAGTTCCAGGTCGTCCAGCGCACAGCTCCATCAACCAGCAGCTACGCGACCATTAATCAGGGCCTTGTTGATACTGGCTGGAAGGATACGGTCCTGGTATGGCCGGGTGAGCGCGTCAAGATTGCCATGACGTTCGGACCGCATGCCGGTATGTATATGTATCACTGCCACATCCTGGAGCACGAAGACATGACCATGATGCGTAACTATATGATCATGGATCACACGATGCCGGGTATGTGATATTGGCTCTACATGGAAGGCGACAACTCCCGCCTGATAGAAAGGTCAGCGGGAGTTTTGTTTGTGGGAATTACAGACTGGCTTATAATCGCAGGATGCTTTTGTAGCCTCATCCCTGTCCGGAAGGGATAAAAAGCGTTGCCTTTATCAAACCCACCTATCACTTGATCAACCACAGAGGAAACTTTAATGGATAACACTCAGCCCTACGAAACTCTTGACCCTGAAAATTGGGACGAGATGCGCGCCCTGGCGCACCGCATGGTGGACGATGCCATCAGCTATCTCGAGACGGTGCGCGAACGTCCGGTCTGGAAACCAATTCCCGATGAAGTTGCAGATCGATTCAAGACCGCTGCGCCTCACGACCCAGCCGGAGCCGAATCCACCTACCAGGAATTTTTGGAGACCGTTTTTCCCTACCCCATGGGAAATATTCACCCGCGCTTTTGGGGCTGGTATATGGGGGCTGGAACCGTCTTCGGCGCGCTGTCTGATTTGATGGCCTCGACCATGAATCCCAATCTGGGAGGTGGGAATCACGCTGCCAATCTGGTTGAAGAGCAAGTGGTCAATTGGATGAAGGAGTTATTTGATTTCCCGAAGGATGCCAGCGGATTACTGGTCAGCGGTGGCTCCATGGCAAATTTCGTGGGGTTGGCCGTCGCGCGCAACGTCAAAGCTGGTTTCAATGTCCGTGAACTGGGCATGCAGGCGGCTCCACAAAAGTTGATCGTATATGCCTCCACCGAAGTGCATAGTTCCGTTCAAAAAGCGGTGGAGCTGCTGGGCATGGGCAATACCGGCCTGCGAAAAATTCAGGTGAAGGACGATTTCACCTTCGATCCGGAGGCCTTGAAGCAAGCTATCGCGCAGGATCGCGCAGCAGGTCATCGTCCAATTTGTGTTGTTGGCAGTGCAGGAACGATCAATACCGGTTCGGTGGACGATTTGAATGCCCTGGCGGAGATTTGCGAAAGCGAAGATCTCTGGTTCCATGTGGACGGAGCCATCGGCGCGGTCGCGGTATTGGCTGAAAACGTCAAACCCCAGCTGCGCGGGATCGAGCGCGCCGACTCGATTGCACTGGATCTGCACAAGTGGCTGCACATCCCCTTTGAGGCCGGTTGCGCCATCGTCCGCTCCGAAAAGGCGCATCGCGGCACCTTTTCATTGACACCTGAATATCTCGCGCATGAAACCCGTGGACTGGCCGCGGGTCACATCTGGTTTAGCGATTATGGTCTGCAACTCTCGCGTCAATTCCGGGCCCTGAAGGTGTGGATGTCTATCAAGGAACATGGGCTGGATCGTTTTGGGAGAATGATCGCTCGCAACGTTGAACAGGCACATTACTTCGGCCAATTGGTCGAGAACGACCCCAACCTGGAACTACTCGCCCCCATCGGCATGGATATCGTCTGTTTCCGCTTCAATCCGGGTGGGTTGGACACTGAAGCGCTCAATGCCCTCAACAAGGAAATCCTGATGCAGCTTCATGAACAGGGTATCGCCGCGCCGTCCTATACAACCCTGGGCGAACAATATTGTTTGAGGATCGCGATTGCCAATCACCGCAGCACTCGGGAGGATTTCGATTTGCTGGCCAGAGAAGTGGTACGCATTGGAAAAGAAATCATCGAACAGCCTGTTAATTAGGGATTCTGGAACGTGGGAGCTTGCTCCCACAAATGCCAGCAAGTGTTGCCATAGCGCTGCCAGCTGACTGCAAAGTGCAAATCTGTGATTTATTGAATTAGGAGTATGATTACCAAACCGTTATCTCATTCCATAAAGGAGGCTGACCATGGCTTTGGTGCAAATCACGCAGGCGCAGGGACGTGTCCCAGTGACAATATTTCAACTTCAGGATCGCGTCAATCTGGGGAATTATCAGGAGCTGGAACAAACAGCCAAAGATGAGTACAACAAAGGGATGCGCGACCTCGTCATTGATCTGAGCCAGACTCCATCCCTGACAAGTATTGGCATCCGTGCGCTGATGATCATTCACAAAATGCTGGCAACAGATAATGCCAAACATCTCAAACTGGCTGGACTCACGGAACCGATCCGCGAAATGCTGCAGATTGCCGGGGTTATCGGATTCATAGAGGTTTATCCTTCGGTAGATGAAGCCGTGGCTTCGTTCTAATTTTGCATAGGAGATACACCATGCCCGCTGACCTCTCGTACAAGGACCAAAACCGCGCCTCCCGCGAACGAATTCGCACTTTGGCAGGACGCCTCACCGATCAGGAGATGCAGACCAGGGTTGGCCAACACTGGACCGTCGGTATCGTCTTCGCGCATCTGGCCTGGTGGGACCGGCGCGTGATGTACGTCCTGGATATGACTGAAAAGGACCGCAAGCTATTCATCCCGGAGATCGATATCTTCGTGAATGACCTGTCCCTGCCGCTGTGGGCGGCTGTCCCGCCGAGGGAGGCGGCGCGTATCGCCATCGAAACATGCGAGACTCTGGATCAACGTCTCGAAGAATATTCGCCAGCCTTTCTGGAGGAAATCTACAACCACAACAAACGCTGGGTCATTCGTGCCCTGCACCGCAACGAACATTTGGATGAGGCGGTTGAGGCACTAGAGAAAGCCGGTGGTTGATTCGTCACCGCTGGTCGAGTAGTGGCGCCGTTCGTTGGCGCCACGTATCGAGACCACTCCTAACCAGAAGACTCCTTCTAACAAAATTACTCTTGTCACTTGTTGGTCTCGACTGTCCCTTCGGGACGCTCGACCAACGGAATATTCTGATATGCACCCCGAAGTCAAAGCCCTCATCGACCATTATCACCTCCAACCCCTCCCCGTCGAGGGGACATTATTTGCCAGCACCTACCGCTCTCCGCAGGAATATGAAGGTGGCAAACCGGTCGGCACTGCCATCATGGCCATGTATTGCGATGACCCCTACAGTGTGTCCACGTTTCACCGGTTGAAATATGATGAGGTCTGGCATTTCTATGGCGGCGATCCATTGCGATTGATCCTGTTGTATCCTGATGGCTCCAGCCGCGACGTGATCATGGGCAGTGACCTGCTCCAAGGTCAATTGGTGCAGTTCGTCATCCCGGCGGGAGTCTGGCAGGCCGGGCACATGCTGGAAGGTGGAAAATATTCACTTTTTGGTTGCACTGTCGCGCCTGGCTTCACAGATGGTATCTTTGAAGGCGGCACGCGCGAGCAACTCTTGTCCGTATACCCGGATCGAGCCGATGATATCAAGCGATTCAGCGTCAGTGGTGAGACCAAAATGCCAGAAGGGTTTGCTTCATAGAGATGAATTGGGGTAGGGAAGCGGAGGGCACATCATGTTTGAACATCACAGAAAGACAATCGAGAACCTGAAGGAGCACTTTGAGAAAGACGATGATAACCTGGCGCTGATCGTGATCGGCTCGGTCGCGAGAGGAGACGCCCTGGAGCAATCAGATGTTGACTTCTATTTAGTGGTCCGTGACGCGGCCTTCGCGGAATCCTCAGCCAGGGATGCCATGGGCATAGATGCCAGCGAGTACTGCGTGCCGCCTTGCCCGGAAGCCGGTGGGAGCACGCTCACAATAGCCGCCATGAGGAACCTCTGTGATCACGGAAACGAGATCGCGCGCTGGGCGTTTCATCAAGCGAAGGTAATCTTCTCGAAGGATGAGGAGATAAACAGGCTGGTCGAGCAGATCCCCACCTACCCTGAGACGGATCGCATCAAACGGATGGAAAGCTTCCACAGCCAGATCCTCTATCATTTCTCATTCTTTGAATTTGCTTTCTACAGCCAAACCAAATATCTGATCTACGAGACCACGACGAAAATGATCCTGTCGGCGGGCAGGTTGATCCTGGCGGATAACCGCATGCTCTATCCGAACCGAAAGAGGTTCTTTTCAGAGTTGATGAACGCGCCTGACAAGCCAGCCGGGATATGCGAAGCGATGCTGGCCTTCCTGGATCAGCCGACCATCGAAGCCGGACAAAAAATGATTGACCTGATACAGAGCTACAAGGCATATCCCTTGCCGCCAGAGGGCATCAAGTCGAGAATCGCCAAAGAATCCCTCCTGAATCTGGAGGAGTGGTAAGTGTGTTGCTTAAGCCGCCGTTCGCGGCGGCGGCCCCACAAAAAACATCACATCACAACGGAGGACCTCCATGTCCAACGCAAATCCATATGAACCCACTCCCTATGTAAAACTCACACACCCTGAATGGAGCCGGAACGCGGTCATCTATCAGATCAACAGCCGCCAGTTCACGGAGGAAGGCACGTTTCGCGCCGCCGAAAAACACCTGCCGCGGCTCAAGGAACTGGGTGTGGACATCCTGTGGCTGATGCCCATCCATGAGATCGGCGTGAAAAACCGCAAGGGGACGCTGGGCAGTCCCTATTCCGTGAAGGATTATTACAGCGTCAATCAAGAGTTTGGTACGCTCGAAGACCTCAAGCATTTTGTGCAGGCCGCGCACGAAATGGGCATGTACGTCATCCTCGATTGGGTGGCAAATCACACAGCCTGGGACTGCAACCTGGTGGATGAACATCCCGACTGGTACGCGCGCGATTGGAAGGGCGACTTCCGCCCGACGCCCTGGTGGAATTGGGATGACATTATAGAACTCGATTACAGCCAACCAGCCGTCCGCAAATATATGACCGGCGCGCTGAAATACTGGGTCACTGAGCTGGATATTGACGGTTACCGCTGTGATGTAGCCGGCTTCGTCCCTACCGATTTTTGGAACAACGTGCGCCGGGAACTGGATGCGATCAAACCGGTCTTCATGCTGGCGGAATGGGAATCCTACGATCTCCACGCCGAAGCCTTCGACATGACCTATTCCTGGAGCTGGTTCGATGCCCTGCACAACATCACCGCCGGTAAATGGGATCTCAACAGCCTGTTTGTGTACTACTCGTGGAATGAAAAAGCCTTTCCAAAAGACAGCTTCCGCATGCTGTTCGTGACGAACCACGACAAGAACGCCTGGGAAGGGACCGAGTATGAGAAGTTTGGTGATGGTCTGGAGGCCACGGTTGTCCTCTCCGTGATCAGCGAAGGGATGCCGTTGATCTACAACGGGCAGGAAGCTGGCAATACCAGACGGCTGGCTTTCTTTGAAAAAGACCCGATCCAGTGGCGGGAACATCCGTATGGGGAACTGTACAAAAAACTGATTGCCCTCAAAAAGCAAAACACCGCCCTGTGGAATGGCAAGTGGGGTGCGACGATGATCCGGGTGCTGAACAACGTCCCCATGAAAGTATTCAGCTTCGTCCGCTCACACCGACCCGGCGTCCCTCCGGAGAACGAAAAGGATAAAGTCTTTGCCGTGTTCAACTTCTCTGATCAGCCGCAATCCGTAAGCTTTGAGCAAAGCCTCCATCATGGAACATACACGGATTATTTCAGCAAGGATCCGGTTGAGTTCACAAACTCTTCGGGCCTGGAATTGGAACCCTGGGAGTATCGGGTTTTTGTGAAATAACGATGATTTTTGCAAACTGGGTATCAGCGGTGAGTCCTCTGCACCCAAGCTGTCAGGAAACCTCAATCATTTGTTAGGTGAAGCGGGATTTTGGAATGATATACTCCTCCTACCAAGATTTCATTTTCCATGAGCACTGTCCATTCGAGAGGGATCATGCAACCTGCAAACCTAGATTTCAAATTTCGCTATGTCCAAAATAATCAGGCAGTGGGACTGTTTGCCAGTAACGGCTCTGCTTCGCCGACGGCCCTCACACTTGATGGGGAGACGATTCCCTACCAGAGCATCCTTGACACATCCAATCGTGACAACCGTTTGGTCCTGGCATTGGCATCCGGCACGCAGTGGGGACCCAAGACCAGCAAGCGCCTGCAAAAGGACCAGTTCCTGGTGCTTGAGATTTCGAAGGTCAAGGCCGACGAACTCAAGCAATACGTGGATCACCACGGCTCCGCGATCTGGGCGGAAGCACACCGGCAGCAACTCGCCAGCCAGGGCAAGGAGAACCTGTTCGGCACGCTGATTTGCCCGCAATGCAAGGCAACCATTGACACCTCAGAAATGGAACGCTCGGCCTACGTGTACTGTCCCTATTGTGGCTCGGTCGTCAATCACAGCCTGAAGGTCATCTCTGACAGCAACGTCTACAAGATCTGTGACGAATGCAACTTGTATGACCGCGTGCGCGGGTACACGGTTTTCCATTTCTACTTCCTGCTGGTGGTATACGGTTATTCAGTGAAACGCCGGTTTGTCTGCGATACCTGCGCCACGAGCATTGCCCAGAAGGCGCTCCTGACGAACCTGATTTTCATCCTGGGTGTGCCATCCGCTATTTACATGTGGGTCAGGGCTCAAACCGGGCGTGACCCGTACTTCCAGGATCTGGCGAAAGCCAACAAACTCGCCCGTAAGGGGAAGTATCAGGAAGCTGACGAGATCTATGACAAACTTTTCTCGTTGTATCCCGATCACCCTGGTATTCTGATGAACAAGGGATTGGGGCACCTGCATGGTAAGGATGGCAACGGCGGTATGTCGCTCTTAACCCGCTCGTTGAAAGCCTGCACCAATTATCTTCCCACCATACGACTCATACAGCGCATGCAGCAAGCGGCATCACAAGCCAGCGCCAAAAAGTCGTGACAGGTATCACAAGAAGAGACCGGCACTTTCAGCCGGTCTCTTCTTATTTTGGAGTATGATTGCCAGAAACCATGTCACTCTGAGGGAGTGGCGCCTCGCGCCACGACCGAAGAGTCTGCCTGTCTCATGACAGAGACCCTTCGCGGAGTTTATCCTGAGCCTGTCGAAGGGCTCAGGGTGACAATTTCTATAAAGGAAATCATGTCACGTAGAAATATCATCCTCGTCACCATCGGGATCATGCTTAGCCTGTTCCTGGCTTCGATGGAATCGACCGTCGTTGCGACCGCCACGCCGACCATCGTCGGGCAGTTGGGCGGGCTGAAGTATTATTCGTGGGTCTTTGCGGCATACATGCTGACCTCCACGGCCACTGTTCCGCTGTATGGAAAGCTCTCGGACCTTTACGGACGCCGCAAGTTGTATGTCATTGCGATGATCCTCTTCCTGATCGGTTCCATTCTGTGCGGTCTGGCAAACACGATGACACAACTCATCCTGGCGCGCGGGCTGCAAGGCATCGGCGCGGGCGGCATAATGCCGCTGGCATTCATCCTGATCGGTCAGATGTTCTCGCTCGAACAGCGCACCAGAATGCAAGGCATCTTTTCGGGCGTGTGGGGCGTGTCGTCCATTGTGGGTCCATTGTTGGGCGGCTTCCTCGTGGATTCACTCTCGTGGCGCTGGGTCTTTTATATCAACATCCTGCCTGGTCTGCTGGCGGGCGCGCTGGTGGCGGGGGCCTGGCGCGATCAAATCGTCAGCCGCGAAAAGCCGTCGGTGGATTACGCCGGCTCCAGCTTGTTAATGATCGGCGTCGTCACGCTTCTGCTGGGTTTGACACTTGCACCTGACGCAAGTGTAGGTGTGGATGAGTCTGGTACATCCATTAAATGGATTCTGATTGGCGCATCCCTGGTCTTCTTCCTCTTGTTGTTTTGGGTTGAGAGCCGCGCCGTGGATCCGATTTTGCCGCTGCATCTCTTTCGTGATAGGCTGTTTGCCGCCACCGTCACGCATGGCGCCCTCTCGGGCTGGGCACTATTCGGTAGTATTTCGTTCATCACGTTGTTTGTGCAATCCGTGCTGGGGACGAGCGCCACGCAGGCGGGTATCACTATCTCGCCGATGCTGCTGGGCTGGGTGACGGCGAGCATCGTAGGCACGCGCATCATGCTGAAGGTGGGGTTTCGCAGGCTGGCACTCATTGGCACCACGGCGCTGGTGATTGGTTCGTTCCTGATGGCACGCGCCGACGCACATACCAGCCAGATCGCTTTGATGGTCTTCGTGACGCTGGCGGGCATCGGCATGGGACTTTCGATTCCCTCATTCACGATCGCTGTGCAGACGACGGTGGAACGGCGTGATCTCGGCACCGCGACTTCGATGATGCAGTTCAGCCGTTCGATGGGCGGGACGCTGGGAGTCAGCGTGATGGGCGCGGCCCTGAGCGCGCGGCTCGCCGCCAACCTGGCCGCCTCCAATCTTGACCTGGAGCTGGTCTCGCAATTGCTCAATCAGGTGCCCGGTTCTGACGTGGTGGTCAACGAAGCCGCGCGCCTTGCACTGGCCGATGCGATCACGGCAGTCTTCGCCATCGCCTTCATCGCCGCCGCACTGGCGCTGGCAAGCGTGTTCTTTGTCCCGAAATTGGAGTTGAAGGACAAGCCTGCGGCAGAGGAAAGTCCTGCAATGGTCAGCGCGGATTGAAACTTGCTGTACTGAATTGGGTATTTACACCCGCCTGCTATCACGATCCTGTAAGAGTTTGCAGTAGAAGCAATGGTACAAAGCGTTTAGCGCATTGAGCTATTCAAATTGGTAATAATGCTTGCCAAAATTGAAAACCTTTGTACAATAATAAAATTAAGGTCGAATGGGAATTTTCCTGTTTCCAAGGAGCAAACACGTGTTTCTAACAAATGACGAAATGCAAATTCTTCGAGACTCGGTGGAAGCACAAGCAGGTTACGACGAAGAATTAATAAAGACTTGTAGCCACCTTATTCATATCAAAGCTTTCGATGAGGCAGTGCGTAATGCCTTTGTATTACTTGAAGACAGACTAAGGAAAGTTTTGAACAAACGAGGTGCAACAGGTTTTCAAATGGCTCAGTACGCTTTTTCCCCAAATGGTCCCTTCACAAAATTACTTTCCCAGGATCAGCTAGAATACGAAGGGACAAGAGATTTGTTTTATGGGGCATTTCGACTTTATCGCAATCCATCTGCCCATAACATTATCGGATATAACGCTGGTGAGGCTCGTAGCATCATAAGCCTTGTGAATCTCTTGTTGACACGAATAGATTATCTATCTTCCGTGCCTCAACCAGGTACGTTTTCAGATAACCTTGAACAGGCACTTAGCGCCCTAGAAAAAAAAGCGGGAACAGCAACTGTTACAAGAATCCGCATATTTTTAAGCCAATGCGAAAAACTTAACATGCATCCAAGCTCGACGGCGAAAGTGTGGATACCTTTTCGAAAGCACGCATTGGTTAAAAGTAGTTCTACTAAAGAACCTGGACCACAAAAAGTAACGGTTTTTTATCTGAGCAACGGCACAAAAGAGCAAGGAATATGGTTTCCGATTAATCAATATTGGTCCACAATAGTTGATCTAGATAGAAAAAAAGTGCTCTCTCGCCTTAAAGAATTAGGATTTCAGCCAATGGGAAAAGCTCAAGATCCTTACATCAGTTTAGACACATACAACAGTCAAACATTTCTCGAGAACTTATACAAAACAGTAGAGTTAATCGGCCAGGATTTTGATGGAACCCTAAAGTAAAAAGGAACACACTACGCTCAAGCCAATTCCGGCAAAGCGGCTGGGGGTGGTCACGTCGGCGGGTGGGTAGACCGTAGATTTTCTTATGACAATTAACCTTGCCACAATTGTTGATGATTTTGCCGTATGCATAAAGCTTGCCGACGCGCGCCAACCGAACGCAGTGAATATTCGTTCAAAAGAGCCTTTCCAGGCAGGCATTGGACCACACTCAGAATCTCAGGTAGTGAAACTGGTGACAGATGAAATGGCTTTGTATCGTCCAACACTTTACAAGGATTTGATTGTTACAGGTGTTCCCTATCCCGAGTTTCCTCGCCAAAAATGCGATTTTTGTATTGGCAAGGCAGCTTCGTGGGAATGGGCTATTGAAGTCAAGATGCTACGTTTCTTAGGAGATAATGGCAAGCTCAATGACAATATCTTGATGCATATCTTATCGCCGTATCCTGAACACAGAAGTGCCCTTACCGACTGCACTAAACTATCCGGCTCACAACTTGGTCATTCAAAAGCAATTCTTATCTACGGCTATGAACATGATCATTGGCCACTGCACCCAGCCATTGAAGCCTTTGAGATCCTCGCCAATGCTAAGATTGGATTGAGCTCGCGATGCGAGGCAGAATTTGATGGATTGATTCATCCAATACATGTGCGCGGTAGAATCTTCGGTTGGCAGCTCAGTCCATAAGATGCCCGCCTAACAAAGCGTTCTCCCGCCAAAAAGGAGTACACCACGCTCAAGTCAGTCCCGGCAAAGAACGCCGGGATGGTGCCCAATTCCGTCCAAGCGGCTGGGGCTGGTCCTGTCCGCTGGTCCCTAATAGGGGATAATGCAAACCGTTAGGCCGCTCTAACCAACGCAAAGATACGGAGGTCATCTGCCGTGAAGATTTCGATTCTCGATGACTATTTCGACACACTTCGTACCCTCCGGTGCTTTCGCAAACTGGAAGGACATGATGTGGCAGTCTGGAACGATCACATCCAGGATATTGACGCCCTCGCCACGCGCCTTAAGGACACTGAGGTTCTCGTGTTGATTCGCGAGCGTACGCAAATCCGTGAGCCGTTGCTCGAACGCCTCGACGCCCTGCGGCTCATCAGTCAGCGCAGCGTTTACCCTCATATCGACATCGACACGTGTACGCGTCGCGGGGTGATCGTATCGTCCGATCAGCATGCCGATAGTCCGTCCTATGCCGCTGCAGAACTAACGTGGGGCTTGATCATTGCTGCCATGCGTCAGATTCCCCAGCAGATGTTCGCGCTTCGCGCCGGCACTTGGCAGATTGGGGTCGGCAACAGCCTCCGCGACAAGACACTGGGAATCTACGGATATGGAAGGATTGGCGCGACGGTGGCAGGCTATGGAAAAGCCTTCGGGATGAATGTTTTGGTGTGGGCGCGTGAGGCATCGCTGGAGCGTGCACGTAGCGATGGCTTTTCGGCGGCACAAAGTAAGCGCGCGTTCTTCGAATCATGCGATGTGATCTCCCTGCACATGCGACTGGTAAAGGAAACCCGGGGAATCGTCACCAGAGATGATTTGTCATGCATGAAACCCACCGCTTTGCTGGTCAATACAAGCCGGGCACCTCTGATTGAGGCGGGTGCCCTTGTCGATGCTTTACGCGGGGGCCGGCCGGGTATGGCTGCCATAGATGTTTACGAAGACGAACCGCTGCTAGACCCCGGCCACCCGCTGCTGACAATGGATAACGTTGTGTGCACACCGCACATCGGATATGTGACGCGGGACGAGTATGAAATCCAGTTTTCGGATATCTTCGATCAGATCGCCGCCTACGCGGCGGGTAACCCCATCAACGTCGTGAACCCGGAAGTCTTCGACGTGTTGAGAGGCCGAACAACCTCCTGACGCCGTTGCATCATCGCGGAACACGCGACGTCACCGACGCTACAGTACGAACAGCCGCCTAACACAGTCCCCTTCGGGGACTGCCGCTTAGCGGTGTGCGCGATGTGCACCGCGCCAAAAAGGAGTACACTACACTCAAGCCAATTCTGTCAAAGCATGCGGGGCTTACGGCAGCCATTGGCTACTATGCCATTGCAAGCGAAAGGAGAGTGTTATGTCGGTGCGGATTGTGACAAATAAGATCGTTATTCTATCACCAGGACACGCTCCTATTAAAATCGGCTCACCTGACCAGCTGAAATTTTCGGAAGCCAGGGTAAGAAACAGGATACTTCGCCTCCTCCAAGAAAATACGCTCTGTTCATTGGCTACTGTCAGAAGGAACAATCACGCCCATATCAGCCCAGTGTATTTCTGCTACTCTGAAGATCTAGAACTATATTTTCTCTCTGACCCTCGTTCACTTCATTGTCAAAACTTACTGACGAACGCTTCAATGGCAGTAACAATTTTCGACTCGTCCCAGAAATGGGGTCTTGCTGACAGAGGAATGCAATTTTTCGGAATGTGCAGTGCAGTGAGGCAAAAGGAGAATACGCAACACAAGCGGAATTATTGTATGGGAAACGATTTCAAGCATTTGCACAATGGAAAACAGCACACAGTAAAGACTTCCCATTTCGATACCATTTCTACCGCTTTGTGCCGCGCGAGATCAAAATACTGGACGAGGGCGAGTTTGGTGGGGGTGTCTTTGTAAGTGCTGCCCTCAGATTTCGCGCACGAGACAGGAGCAAAGCAGAGCAACGACACACAGGCGCCTAACACAGCATGAATCCGCAAAAAATGAGTACACTCCGCTCAAGCCAGTCCCGGCAAAGAACGCCGGGATGGTGCCCAATTCCGTCAAAGCGGCTGGGGCTTGTCCCGCCCACCAGCCCCACAGGGGCAGTTCGCGACGGGTGCCCTTATCCCCTAGCGGGGACCTTTGGCAGGGTGCTGCGCAATCCCACTCGGGAAGAACACCCTCGGGGACGCTCGGCAGACGCCGACCGTTGGGCGGCTTCTATTCCCAACACATACCTTATCAGCCCTCATTCTTGGTTATACTTCCATAATCTATGCTTACAGATAACGAATCGATGAGCACCCACTACGATATACAAACAGATAACGTGATTCAGGCGCTGATCGCTGAGGCAAAAGCCGACCCTGACGTGATTGGACTGGTGCTGATCGGATCACGTGCGCTTGGTGCAGTCACGCCCGAGTCGGATTATGATGCGATTTTTGTGGTCACCGACGAGGCCTTCGCACGCTATGAGCAGACGCAGACCATGCCCGCGCGTGGCGCGACCATCACTCCACCGATTAATACCAAGGATATCTGGAACGAGTCTCCCAGCAACTTACAGATAGGGAAAGTGGTGTCGTGGGCGTTACCCACCTATGCCGAGGCGCTCGTGCTTTATGATCGCACAGGTGAGACAACCCGCTTGATCACTGCCCTGAGTCAGATGCCAGCCGAGCAGGCTCAGGCTGCGGTCGAAAATTGGTATGGCACCTACCTCAATGGAATGTTTCGCTCCTTAAAGGCATGGCGATGGGGGAATGAGCTGGGAGGACGAATGGAAGCAGCGCAAACGGCCGATTACCTGCTCCACGTCCTGTTTGCGTTGGAACGTCAATGGCGACCCTACAGCAGTCGTCTCATCTTCCACCTTGATAAACTCGAACATCAAGGATGGCAACCTGACGAGTTGCGCGCGATCCTGCTCGACCTGATCAGTACCGGCGACCCAAATCGGCAACAGATCGTTGGGCGGCGGGTTACAGCGCTGTTGAGAGAGCGTGGCTTTGGTCATCTGGAAGATGAATGGGATGGGCGAATTGAACAGGCACTCTCGTGGGTCTTTCCTTCCACAACATGAGCAACGACATCGACCCGCCACGAAGCTTTTCCAACAGGCAATGGCCGTGAAGAAGTGTCGGCCTTGTTCAAAGTGTTGCAGTAGTCATCTTGGGCGCATCCTCATTACCCTATGAACGCCTTTGATCCCGACATCCTGGCCGCCGATTTGCTGGAAGTCAAACGTATTTTTGCCGCATTCTTCGCTGCCCGGTCGCCCGCCGACTGGCAACGCCACACGGAATCCCACAATCGGGGTTGGACCCTGCGCGAGACCACTTCCCATCTGGATGCTGTGGGACAGGCGTATCTCCAGGCCGCCGAAGCGGCACTGGCCGGTCAGCCTTGCCACATTCCTGGCATGCTCCAGCGGACCGATCTGCCTGCCTGGAACCAGCGCCAGATTGAGGAGCGGGCGCCTCGCCCCATCACAGACATCTGCGACTCGTTCCTCAGCACGCTTCAACAAGCTGCTGACTCCGTTGCCCGCTTATCCCCTGCAGTCTTGAACCAGAAAACGGTTTTCCCTGTCTATCACCGGCCGATCAGCGTTGGCGAGTTGTTCGCGGGCCAGGCAGCTCATCCTGGCCTCGTGCATGCGGCGCAAGTGGCCCGGGGAGCTGGCTCGATCCTTTATGGATCCAGTACCCGCCCGAGATGTTGCACCGTCAGCTCACCCGCTTTTTTCACTTTATGTCGCTCTCCTATTGGCCCGAACGGGGTGGCAGTTTACGGGCTGCCATTACACTGAATGCCGCTGGCGCGGGAGGTGGGACCTGGAATCTGACCCTGGCCCCCGAGGGCAGTGGTGTAGGGGAGGGATCACTGCAGCGGCCAAGTTTGAGGATCTGGTTTCGCAGCGCCGATGCTCTTTGTCGGGCCGTCACACTTCAAATGAGCCCTCTTCGAGCGCTGATAACGGCCCAGGCTTTCGCGTGGGGTGATGTACGGCTCGGCTTCCGTATGCCGTGGCTATTCAACCCGGCCTAGACTCTTTCTTATGCCGTCAGGTAGTAGAAGTAAGAGACAGCGGTGATGCTCATCGTAAACGTAGAGAAGGCGAAACCAATGACTGAAGATATCCCGCGCATGCCTGAGGGTGAACCCACTGCCCGCCAGGCGATTGAACTCGATCCGGGCAGTGCCATAGCCTACTACAACCTTGGTTTTCTGCTGGCTCAGGATCCCGCCCGTGTCAGTGAGGCCGAGACTGCCTATCGCAAAGCCATCGAGCTTGAACCGGACAACGCGCGCTACGTCTACCGCCTCGGCTTGTTGCTGCACGCGAATTTGCATCACCTGGCGGAGGCAGAAATCGCATATCGCCGGGCGATTGCACTCGCGCCAGACGATCCATTTTACTATGGCGGGCTTATCAGCTTGCTCATTCAACAATCCCGTCGACCCGATGCGCTGGCGCTTAGTGCAAAAATGCGGGCGCTGCTCAACATCAGCAAGAATTGGTATGGCCTCGCCACACTTGACGCCCTCCTGGGTAACGTCAACGCCGCGATTGAATACCTGAGGAAGGCAGCCAGTGAGGAAAATTTCAACGGCGCATGGGCGCGAGAGGATCCCGACCTGGCATCGATCCGTCATGACCCGCGTTTTGGTGAGATCATTGGTACCTTGTGATGGGATATGTAATTGGTTAAAGATATCTTCACAACCTATACAATATTATGCCGATAAATCAGGACACCCTTTATCAAGCCATAGATGAATTGAGGGCAATTGCTACGACCGGCTTGTATTACGCGCGAACTGAGTATGATAAAGAGAGATACCAGCAGATTCTCTCGGTTGCGCTGGGCCTTTTCGCTGCTCTGGAGGAACGTCCCTTTGAAGAAGTGCAGCGCGAGTTTGTAGAAGATAACTGGCTTCATATGAGCCCGGCGGCTGGCGCAGAAGCTGTCATAGTCCATGAAGAAAAAATCATGCTCATCAAACGAAGGGATAACGGTTTATGGGCCGTACCCGGTGGGCTGGTAGAAGTCGGAGAGACATTAGCAGGAGCCGCCCAGCGCGAATTGTGGGAAGAAACAGGAATTCGCGGGCAAGTCACCAGACTCCTTGGCATTTTTGACTCGCGCGTCTGGCAGAGCAAAACAAAAGCACATCTGTATCATGCGATTTTTCTCGCTGAGGCAACCGATTTAAACCCCAGGACAAGTAGCGAAGCAACGGAAGTGGCCTTTTTTGGAGAGAATAACTTGCCTGAACTGTCCCCAGGGCATCAGCATCGCGTCCCTTTGCTTTTCAAGATATTACGCGGCGAAATTCCCGCCCCTTATTTCGATCTGCCCAGCCGTGAATAAAGGGAGTACACTGGGCCCAAGTCAGCTCCGTCTAATTCGGCTTGGTCTCGTCCCGCCCCCGTTAGGAGATACCCTGGGAAAGTACATCGGGGCAGGCCGCTAGCCGTTGGGCTGTTCTGCAATTTGAAAAGCAAATGAGGAAGATTGATCTTGGATGAAAAGAAAGAAATCGTGATTTATACTGATGGAGCATGTGAACCTAACCCTGGCGCAGGCGGTTATGGCGCTGTGCTATTATTTGAAAATAGGCGCAAGGAAATTTCTGGCGGTTTTCGATTGACAACGAATAATCGCATGGAAATACACGCCGCAATCAAAAGTTTGGAATTGCTGAGAGAACCTTGTAAGGTTATCCTTCATAGCGACTCTCAGTATTTAGTCAGCGCCATGATGGAAGGGTGGGTCGAAAAATGGAAAAAGAGAAATTGGTGGCGAACAAATAAGGAGCGTGCAATCAATATCGATTTATGGGAAAAATTATTGGCACTATGCGATACACACACAGTTAATTTCGTTTGGGTCAAGGGTCACGTTGGCAACCCCGAAAATGAACGATGTGATAAATTGTCTTACGCCGCACTTCGTCAGAAAGATTTGCCGCCCGATGAAGGTTACGAAAATCCACCTCCTGAAGTTGAATCACCAAGAATGACGCATGAAGGCCAGCCTTGCCGTAGATGCTCAACGCCTGTCATAAAACTAAAATCTCGGAAATTCAGGTTTTATCTGTTTTGCCCAAACTGTAAGGCATCTTACGAAATTGAGTCTGATAAACAAGATGAATCTGAACAGGCAACGCTCTTTTAGGTTACAAACTGCCCAACACAGCCCCACGTGCACCCGCCCCCTCCCTTCGGCGAGTAACGCGGGCATAGTGGAGGACTCGCCGCGCCAAAAAGGAGTACTCTACACTCAAGCCAATCCCGTCAAAGCGGTCTGATCTCGCACGGCCCGCCGACACCTCCCAGGATGTGTCACCATGTGACCCTTCACGAACTCACACCTTGCGATATCTTTCGCCGGGTTGATCATACATCGATCGATGTAAGCCTACTTGATCCACAGGAGATATATGATGATTAGCCAGAATGAATTCCCTCGCACGATGGTCGGCGGCGTGAGCCTGCCACGTCTTCTGATAGGGACCAATTGGTTCCTTGGTTACTCTCACGCCACGCTTGCAAAAGATAAGTTCATCAAAGACTTTCAGACGCGCGAGCGCATTGCCGCGGTTCTCAATGTGTTTCTTGAATATGGCATTGATGCCGTCATGGGACCTCTGTCCCAGCACCTGGAAGACTCCGTTTGTGAGGCCGAGCAGCGGTCGGGGCAGCGTATCATCCGTATCTATACCCCGGCGTTTGACCTCAGTTCAAGCGCCGAAATTGAGAACACGGCTGAAGCGGTCTTTGACCAGTGCGCGGCATACCACGCCACGTTCTGTATGCCGCACCAGTCCGTTACCGATGCGCTGGTTGATCGCAGAGCCGGGGTGATCCGCGACCTCGATCGGTACACCGGTATGATTCGAGAGCGCGGGATGATACCGGGCCTTTCGACACACATGCCTGAGGCCGTTATCTATGCCGATGCGATGGGCGCCGATGTCGAGACCTACATTCAGATCTACAATGCGGCGGGTTTTCTCATGCAGGTGGAGGCTGACTGGGTGATGCGCGTAATTCGGCACGCCCAGAAGCCGGTGATGACGATCAAGCCATTTGCGGCCGGTAAGTTATTGCCGGTGGTGGGACTGGCGTTTGTGTGGAACACGATACGCGATCAGGATATGGTGACAGCAGGCACGACCACACCGGATGAAGCGCGCGAAGTGATCGAACTTTCACTCGATTTGCTCGATCGTCAAGTACCAGACAACGCATTGCAAACGACGCGAAGTAAGAAATCACTGCAATAACTCCTAGTGCCCGGCTAAGTGCGCCGGAGCGGGCCGTAAGCCGTTAACTATTTATGAGTACAGGAGAACGACAATGGCAGATGAATTTATTTGTGATACTCCAGAGGTGCGAAGCTTCATCGGCAAGGTGAAAGCGATTGTTGTAAATGGCGCCGAATCCGTCGCCGATAAATTGACCGCCATCCGGCCATCCTTCAGCCGGATGATGGCCGATCCGAACTGGTTGCCCGAAGAGTTCCGCCGTGCGCCCGCACAGGGCGGGATGGGTAGAGGCATTGCCAACTGGCTCCTTTACCGGGATACTGAAGGCAGCCTCTCTCTGTCAGCGCTGGTGTTGCTCCCTGGCACAGCCACGCCAGTCCATGATCATTTGGCCTGGGGCCTCGTGGGGTTGTATGTAGGCGAGCAGGACGAGGAAGTCTACCAGGCAGGTGCACCGGTCGGTTCAGCAGATGAGTACGCCGATCTGAAACTGATTAGCACGAATCATCTCCGGGCCGGATCGTTCTACGAGTTAATCCCTCCGATTGGAGATATTCACCGGGTCTTTGCCAGAGGCACCGAGCCCTCGATCTCACTTCACTTGCTGAGCAACGATATTGGATGTGTCTTGCGCCATCGCTTTGAGCCCGAAACAGGCGGGGTTGCGCCTTTCCGTACAGAGTACACAAATAAGCGGTGCGAGTCGGATACAAAGCGCATGTGATTGGGTCAGCTTTTCATTCCGTTTGGAGGAACATATGCCTCTACTCCCACATTCCACAGCCTGGTATGACCGGCTTGCCACCATGCAGCAGGGCTACAGCTACAACTGGGAGTCGCATTTTGATCCGTGGCACGGGGAAGACGTCTACCGCCCCATGGTCCATCAGCATCTCCATTCTGATATGGATGTACTTGATATCGCCTGTGCACAGGGGGAAGTGGCGCTCGAAATCGCCCCATCCTGTCGCTCCGTGGTAGGCTACGACCGTATAGCCACCTGGATTCACATGGCGCAACGGGCAGCCCATGAGCGCGGCCTCACCAATACGACCTTTCTGTGCCACGACTCGTCGATAGAGGCCAACGGCGGACGCGCGCACTTGCCAGCCGCAGAGGCGGCCTTTGATTTGCTAATATGTGGCAAAGGGCCATTTCACTGGATTGAAGACGCCCGGCGCGTCGCTCGCCCCGGGGCAGTGCTGCTCATGCTTGTACCAGACGCTACCCCACTCACAGCCTGGACAGAACAGCTTCCCGAGCCGCTGCGCTGGCAGGCGGGAGACCCGCACTGGGCACGGCCGGCCATCGAGCAACGCTTGCGCATAGGACAGTTGTCCCTGCATAGTTGGTGGAGCTTCGACGTCCCAGAACTATTTCCGGATGCTGAGGCGTTGTATTCCTGGCGAACCTGGGGATCTACACCGGATGAAGTGCCGTCCTTCGCGGAGGTGGCCGCAGACCTGGAACGCATCTTTACACGATATGCTGGTCCGCGGGGCCTGGAAATTCGCCGCCGCCGCCACATCTGGAAAGCGATTGTACCGAAATAGCCAACCGTCCAACTCCCCTAGCAGGCTGTCGGAGAACCTGGTCAGCATCGCATTTCTCACCGCGAAGCTCGCGACACTTGCCCCGGGCGCAAGTGCCGGGGAGATCGCTAAGAAAAACCCCTTAAGCTTCGCGTTCTTGGCGCTCTTGGCGGTTCGAATGGGCGTTTTCCACCCTGAAGTATTGCGCTCCGACAAGCTGCTAGCAGCGGAAAACGTTTTGCGGTAATGAGGGCCCTCAGGATCGTTAGAGTACTTTCATCGCATTCGGCGGGCCGCCACTGCCAGAATGGGAAGGCAGTCATACATGAGCAAATATAAAGAATTCTTCCGACGAAGTTTCACGCTTACGAGTATGCCCGTAAAAGTTGGAATAAGCATCGGCGCCCTTGTAAGCATCGTGTTCGGTCTGGTGTATCTGGTCGTGTTGCGCGAGCCCGGCTCACAATTCTATCTATTTGCAGAGCTGGCCTGCTTAGGCGGTCCGATCATTGGGGGAATAGTTGCTGTCTTAAGAACCCAGGAGCATAAGCTCAAAGCTTTCTTTGCTTGCTTCAGGACGATCTTCGTGATGGTATTTATTCTGTTTGGTGTGACGTACGTAGTTCTTCCGCAGTTTGACCGCAGGAATGTACAGCTACCAACCTTCTGTGACGGTTTCGATGGCAGTTTTGATCCGCCTTCCCATCTGACATACACCGTGCCGGACCTAGGCACCGGAATACTGATAGTGAGCGACGCACAAACCGCAGTGGTGGCTATGATTGACTACGATCAGCCACCGTTTCCAAGCACCGTATTTGTTCTAAACAAGAACGAGGACAAAATCGTCCAGAGCATGCGATTTAAGGATGACGTGATCAGCGCAGCGATAGACAAGGGCATTGTCTATATTTTCAATGACAAGTTAGGCTATCTTATCGACGCACACACTGGCGAATTCGTGGAGACCTACCTTATCATAGATAACTATGGCGGGCTCTCCGAAAGTGACAGGCCCATCATATCGCGCGCTTCGTCTGGTCATTGGTATATGGAAACGACCGCAGTGAGATCCTCCTGGAGTGTTGATGGGACTGTGAAATCCCGTCCTCATTTGACTTTCAATGGCATCGCACGCGGCTGCTTTATATCCGGATACACTCACGAGATCACGCAGCTTTAAAGTGCGAGAGATGCGAAACGTGCCCCGACACTCATCGATGTTTCGCTGCGCTCCAGGGCAACTGTCCTGATTTTCAACAAGGCAATTGTTTTTTCAGGGCCTTCGCTCAGCCCACACGTTATAATCGCCGCATGTTGCATCCCTCTGCAAGGATCAGGACCCTCACAACACTGGCATGGATCAAACTCCTGATCATCGGGTGCAACGCTGTGACGCCGGTCCCCTCCTCCACACCTACATTAGCTGACAATCCCACCTCGGGCGCGATCGTGCGTGCAACCAGAATTGTTCAGGCCACACAGGACGCCAAGTCCACTGCAGAGGCGCAGGCAACGTTGGATGAATCCGCCACCCGGGCCGCCGACCGCGCGACGCAAACGGAACAGGCTCACCTGGATGCCGCTGCGACTGCGGCTGCATGGGCCACCCGCGAAGCGATCCTGGCCGCACAGGCCGCCTGGCCTAATCGCCTGCGCGACTCGTTCGAAGATAATCATCTGAACTGGCCAATCGGCGTTACGAAGGACAACTCGCTTTCCGTTGATTCGCAAATCGTGGTAAACCGGTATCAATGGAGGGTCCAGGTTTTCAACGGCAATTCGTATTTCAATCTCATCCCGACCGAAAGTCCGGTGCTCTCTGACTTTCACACCGCGGTGACTGTCCAGTTTACACGAGGCAGTGAGGATGGCATGGCTGCCTACGGACTGACCTTCCGCCACGTGGAGGATGATTACGGCTTCTTCGGCATCACCCGGACCGGCCTCTTCCGCATTCTCGAAGTCCATGGCACAGGCGTCTATCAGCTGGAGATGAGCGACAGCGCCGCCATTGACTCGCATCCCGGCGCCCTGAATCGTCTCGCAGCCATCGGCGTGGGCCCGGATTTCGTCTTCCTCATCAATGACCAGGTGGTGGGGCAAATGAATGCAGACATCGCTCCCGGTCAAATGGGTCTCGGCGTGGATACGCTCGGGAGTTCGCCGCAAGCCATCGTGGAATTTTCCGACTTTCAGATCAACGCGCCCAATTAATGGAGATCAATATGGAAACTTACGACGATGACCTCATTCGGTTTGAAGCAGAGGGTGCTGCGCCGTTGCCTGAGCAAAATGATCAAGGTTACGTCGAACACAACGGCGCCCGAATCTGGTATGCAACGTACGGAACTGGCCCGTCTGAGACGGCCGTGATCCTGCTGCACGGCGGACTGGGCCATAGCGGGAATTGGGGATATCAAGTCCCGGCGCTGATTAAGAATGGTTATCTTGTTGTCCTGATCGACAGCCGCGGGCACGGGCGCAGTACACGTGACGCGCGGCCGTATACGTATGAGCTGATGGCATCCGACGTTTCAGCGGTCACGGATACACTGCACCTTCAGAAAGCAGCTCTGGTGGGCTGGAGCGACGGCGCCTGCACAGCATTAGTTCTGGCTTCGAAGGATCCCACACGGGTGGCAGGTGTGTTCTTCTTTGCCTGCAATATGGACCCCAGCGGGACAAAGGAATTCGAATTCACTTCCACCGTCAAACGGTGCTTTGGCCGGCACGTCAAAGACTACCAGGCGCTCTCAGCCACGTCGGACCAATTCGATGGATTCTCTGAGGCGGTCGGCCTCATGCAAAGGACGCAACCCAATTATTCAGCGCAGGATTTAGCTCGAATCAGCGTGCCAGTCGTCATTGTACATAGCGAGCATGATGAATTCATCAAGCGCGAACATGCAGAATATCTCGCCCGGAGCATTCCCAATGCAGATTTTATCTACCTGCCCGGCGTGAGTCACTTTGCGCCACTGCAGAGGCCCGGGCAATTCAATAGCGTAATGCTGGCATTCCTCAGTAAGGTTTTACCTTGAGCCTGGTGATTGGGCAAAAGCGATCAACGCTGACAGTTGCAAACCGCACGGCAGCAGGTTGAAGCATATCGGTCTCCAGAAAGGTCCATCCGACCACGGCTTCACGCAGATCAAGCATAAATGTTTCAACTGGAATAGGACCAGCTATCATCTCTCCTTTTGTTTTGAAGCAGGCTTGCCCGCGTGACCAACCAACCCACTTCCTCAAAATCTATAGACGAATTGCTTGCCTATCTCTTCGATGGACAATCACATCCGTTGACAACGCCAATGGGAACCTGGCTGTCAGATTCACGACGGTTCACCAGTTTTGCCAACATCTTTCGCGACAAAATTCGCAAGAAAGTGCGTACCATGCAGGAACAGGAGCGCCTGCTCGATCTGCGGCTCGAACTGGAAACGGCCTATCTGCTGCTCCGGGAACGATCCCTGAGCGTGGTGTATGAACCGCAACTCAGAGAGGTACGATGTCCTGATTTCGCAGTCAGCTTTACCACCAGCCTCACCTTCATGGTGGAAGTCACACGGCTGCGGTCACTCCACGCTCAGGCACGAACAACGCCAAAATCAGACACCAGTGAACGTATCGCTGATACGATGTGCAGTAAATTAGGGCAGTTGCTCCCCCAGCATAGCAATGTCCTCCTGGTTGGGGTTGATGGACCGTGCCCAACGCAGGGCGACCTGCAGGCCGCGCTACTACGCATCCAACAACGCGCAGAACAGGATGATTCCACATTACTGCGACAGCACCGGTTTCGCGACCGCGCTGATTTCTTCCGGCAGTATCAGCGGCTGAGTGAAATCCTTGTGCGTGGGTCACGATTGTTGCAAACAGATGAACCTGCAGTCATCTGGGTCAATCCGCAGGCGAAGTATCCGCTACCGGGCAGGGTGCGAACCGCCCTCTATCGCAGTCACCAGGTATGATTGTGAAGGAGAATGGATCCGTTCGAGCCTGGATTCCTATAACTCCGCCTGATTTGAAGTATGATTGCGAACATGACTGACCAACCCATTCCCTCCAACAATCCTAACCTCGTCGATTCCCTCCTCCACCCACAATCCTTGATCATCCGCCAGTTGCTTACCCGTCCCGGGCGGATCGAACTCAACAAGATCCTGATCGACGATGAAGAGAACATCCTGCAAGCCCTCGAAGCCGGCGTGGAGGTGGAATCGGTGTATTACGCGGGGGATGAGATCATCTCGGATACGTTGAAAAAGAAACTTTCCCCCAGAGCCAAAATCTTCGAAGTCGCCAAACGGACGACCAAAAAACTCTTCGAGAATGACAAGATTACACGCATCTTTGCGATTGCCAGGACGCCCAAACCCATCGGGCTGGAGGCGATCACAAAGATCCCAAAAGACATGGTCGTGCTGGAGGATGTCAGCATCTCGGGCAATATCGGCGCGATCACCCGTACCTCCCTGGCGCTCGGCGTCGGCGGCCTCGTCCTGCTCAACACCGAGCACGTGGATATCTACGACCGCCGCCTCATCCGTGCCAGCCGTGGATACGTCTTCGTCCTGCCGGTGATCGCCTCCACCACAGAGGCTTTCATCAAATTCGCCAAACAGAACAACCTGCAAGTGCTGATCACCAATGCGCATGCTGAGAAACTCGTACATGAAATATCATCCATTCCTCAACGCCTGATGATCGTCTTTGGCAGTGAAAAGGAGGGTTGTTCGCAGGCCATCACAGAGGCTGCCACACTGCAGGTCCGCATCCCGATCGATCCGCGCGTCGAGTCGCTCAACGTCTCTGCCGCGGCGGGGATCACGCTATACAGCCGGGCAGGATTCAACTCCCAAAAATGAGAGTACATTGCCCACGCCGAGACAAAGCAAGGAGCTGACCATGGAACTCAAAGACTGGCTGTCCATCGGCGCATTCATTGTTTCATTAACGTCGCTTACGATCTCCATTTTGAACAATCGCAGGAGTGCTATCACTGGCATAAAACCGGTGCTGGTATTCGTGTACAACAAGGACAAAGGCTGGATTCTGCAAAATATCGGCAATGGACCTGCCATGAATATCATTGTTGCGCAGAAAAAAATCAACGGCAAGTGGTTCGATCCCGTAAGAATTCCGCCGATTTCGAAAAGCACCGAATTTGTTCTGACCTGGCTGGATCACGTGAACGATACCGGTTTGGGAGCTACATACACAGACTTTCAAGATAGAGCATATTCTTCCACTTGTGCCAATGATCTTTCACGCATCTTCGATGGAAACATACTGGAGGGTTGGAAAGAACAAGAAATTGGCCAACATTGGCAAAAATCATAACTACTGCGTATAAAGTCCATATGAGGTGAGAGCATGGACACGATACTCACACAGGAATTTGTGCTCTATATCGTGGCAGGTTTTTTCGCTCAGATCATTGACGGCGCGCTGGGCATGGCCTATGGGGTGACCGCCTCCACCATCCTGATGGCGGTGGGTGTGCCTCCGGCGGCCACCAGCGCCACGGTCCATGCCGCTGAGTGCTTCACCACAGGTGCTTCTGCCCTCTCTCACCGCGCCTTTGGAAATGTGGATGGCTTCCTCTTCCGTAGGCTTCTGATCCCGGGTATCTTGGGTGCCATCATCGGGGCTTATATCCTCTCGAATTTTCCTGGAAATGAACTCAGACCTTATATCTCCGGCTACCTGATCGTAATGGGATTGATCATTGTCTATAAGGCATTTCGGGAGTTTCCGCCCAGCCGTGTGACCAGCCACTTGACACCCCTGGGTTTCATAGGCGCGTTCATCGACGCAATCGGCGGCGGCGGGTGGGGTCCCATTGTGGCATCCAATCTGATCGTAAGGGGCAACGATATTCGCAAGACCGTCGGTACTGTCAACGCCGCTGAATTTTTTGTTACTTTGTCTGCCTCGGCGACATTTCTCATCACACTCGGTTTGACGAACTGGCAAATTATTCTGGGTCTGGGAATTGGTGGTGTCCTTGCCGCGCCACTGGGGGCGTGGGCTTCCAGACATGTCCCCGTCAAGCCATTCATGATCTTTGTTGGGGTCCTGGTAATACTCGTCAGCGTGCGCACACTGCTGGTCTATTTCAACGTGATCTAATGAACTTCCGACTCACTCACATCAGCATCGCGAGCATGCTTCTGGAGATCGGATCGCTCCTCCCTCATCGACGCCGCTATGTTCCACAGGCGGGCCTGATTCAATTCACGAGCTTGAAGAGTTTTTCGAGCCGGAGACAACCTGTATTGAAGAGGAAATTTCCAGGTTTCCTTTTTCAAGATATCGGCTGAACAGAACTCCCAGCGTCATCCCACCCGTTATGGCGGCCGCCATTGTACAAATCGCCGTGACCTTGGGCATAGCGGCATTCCCAGTGCCAACTCGAAGGCCCAACTGGTCAAGAATAATGATAGTCAACAGAACAGCCAGGACAGATACAAGACTGGTGCTAAAAGCAAGCGTCAAAATGGACCTCCAGTTCTGCAGTAACAAGCCATGTGCCAAGCCGGTGCAAAACGTGATGCTCAAGACAAGCCCACTTAAATGAATTGCCAAAGTCATATGGATTGGTAAACTGGAAAAATCGATGTTCAACCACCTATAAACGCCCCAAAACAGTTGCCTGCCCAAGTAAACGCCAAGCACACTTGCCATCGCAAGCCACAACCATAAACGATAACCACTGATCTTACTAAGAATGATTCCCCACCCAAACGCGCCAGCCAATACTCCGATGATTATGAATGTCCCCTCGAAGCCTCCTCCATTCGATAGAATAGCCATCAGCCTTTCAACCACGTGAGACGGCCTGAGGCGCTGAAACATAATCAACCAGAACAACAACCCGGCTGGCAATCCCAGGCAAAGACTTGCCGCCAGGGCGCTTTGCCAGGCAATCCGAACATAGTGGAGAGGTGTTTGGGTCTCGGTCGTTTCAATTAGATGATTCATGCCAGCTTATGATAATTACACCGCGCTGTTTGACAAGGTTTCATCAATCTTCGATTTGGATTGGCAGTCGGTACGTGAATTAGCAATAAAATATGACACAAACTGAAGGAAAGACCGATCATTCGCCTGAGAGCACAGCCCGTCTCATCATTTCGAGTGCATTACTGACAGGTCTTTGCGTGGGAGGCACACTCAGTTTCCCCTTTTGGTATGGACTGGGCCTGTACTATGCTCCAGCTTCCACAAGAGAACAATTGACTGGCTACCTCTCACCAGATCTCACGTCCGATTTTTGGTTGCAGGGCGTCGTCTTAGGAGGCATAGTCTGGGGACTTGCACTGGGACGGTTGAGTAATGTATGGCCTCTTTGGCGACTGGGGCTTGCCGGTGGAATCGGCGCTTTCCTCGCGGAAGTCATTGCAACCCATCCGTTCTTTCTCGGACTTCATCGTGCCTTGTGGCCTGATGCTCCAGCACATATTCGCTGGGCCATGGATCTTGTGTTTGGAATTGGCTTAGGCGGAGGTCTAATGGCACTCGCGATAGGTTTGGCCATCCGCTGGGAACGCCGCGCAATCTGGCTAGCGCTAGGTGTGATTCCTGTGGCAGCTATCCCAGCACTAATTGTGGATCTGGTATTGGATGCCATCGGCATCCGCTGGGGAGCTGGAAACGCGAATATGGCAAAAGTAGTTGGGTTGGCCTTTCCCTGTTCGACGATTAGCACTGGGGCTCTGATCGGATGGTATCTTGCCAAATTTGGTGTTCACCCTAAAAAGGAATCAGATATGATTCAGGAAAGGAACACGCTATCGTGAATTGCTCTATCACCCACATCGGCACTGCAACCCTGCTTTTAGAAATTGGCTCACTCCGCCTGCTGACCGACCCAGTCTTTGATCCGTCAGGCGGGCATTATTTCTTCGGCTATGGCACCAGCTCCATCAAGTTAACCGAGCCTGCGATCCAACCGCAAACCATTGGGAAGATTGATGCAGTCCTGTTGAGTCACGATCATCATGAAGACAACCTGGATCGCGCCGGACGAACCCTGCTTCCGCTTGCGAGGAAGGTGATCACGACCTCTGTTGGTACAAAACGCTTGAAAGGCAATGCCATTGGGCTGAGAACATGGCAAAGTACAACGCTTGAAGCAAGCGATATAAGAATCACTATCACTGCCGCGCCGGCGCATCACGGCACACTGGGAAGTCACCTGGTGGTCGGCGAGACCACCGGCTTCATTCTCGAATGGGCCGGACAAAAGCACGGCGCGCTGTACATCTCTGGCGATACGGTCTGGTTCAAGGGATTGCGCCAGATCAGTCAGCGCTACAAGATCGGCACGGCCATCCTGCATATCGGCGGGGCGCGTTTCCCCATCCTGGGCCCGCTCCGCTTCACGTTGAATGCCAGGGAAGCCGTGCGCCTGGTCCATGCGCTCGAGCCGCGCACGGTCATCCCGATCCACTATGAGGGGTGGAAACATTTCCAGGAAACCGGAGCAGCCGCGGCCAAGGTCTTTGAGGCGTCTGATATCAAGGATAAAATCCTCTGGTTACCGCTAGGCAAAGCCATTGAGATGGAGATTTGATTTATCCACTCTCGGCAGCATTCCCGCCGCCGAGGACGGCGGCTCGAGCGATTAGATTGCCTGAAATAATAACAGGGCAGAGAAAAATCTCTGCCCTGTCGCATTGACTAATCCAGTGAAGTTCAGGACTTTACTTTCACAGTCTGAGTCTTATAACGCTTCAATGCATCCCACCCCACCAGCATCCTTTCCTTCTCATCCCACAGACGGAAGAACAACGACTTTAGACTCTGGCTGAGCGTCAACGGCTCGATCTGGAACTCTGGATTCTCGTTATGGCATTTCTCCAATTTGTAGTTGGGAATCTTCGGGCTTAAGTGATGGATGTGATGAAAGCCGATGTTGCCCGTGAACCACTGCAACAGTTTAGGCAGCTTATAGAATGAACTGCCGTCCATGCCCGCATGGAAGAATTCCCAATTTGTGTGACGTTCCCAATAGGTTGGGTCGAAATTGTGTTGGACATAGAACAGCCATACACCTGCCGAGCAGATAAACAACCGCAATGGAATTTCCACCAGCAGGAAAGCCTTCCAGCCAATGGCATACATGACCCAGGCCGAGACTGCCAGAATGGCAATGTTCGTCCAGATCACGCTGTTCTTCTCGCGCTTGCCTGCCTCCGGTCCCCAGAAGCGATGGAACAACACAAACACCAGGAAGGAACTAATTGTGAACATGAACAGCGGGTTGCGCAGGATGCGATACCCGGCCTTTTTATACCAGGGCGCGGCCAGATATTCCTCCACCGTCATCGTGTACACATCGCCCACGCCGCGGCGGTCCAGATCGCCGGCGGTGGCATGATGGATGGCATGCGTATGACGCCATTCGTAGAATGGGGTCAATACCAGCACACCTATCAACGTGCCCAGTCTTTCATTCGCTTTCACGCCCTTGAAAAACGAGCCGTGACAGCAATCGTGAAAGATGATGAACAGCCGCGTCATAAACCCTGCAGTGGGGATGATCAGTAAAAGCGTCAGCCAATAACTGACCTCAATGCTGCGGTACGCTAGGTACCATAGAAAAAGAAACGGGATGAGCGAATTGATTAACTGCCACCAGCTGCGCCATGTGTCAGGGAAGGCATACTTCGCCACGACTGCCTGCCATTTAAATTTCTGAGTTGCCATTGTGCCTCCAGTCAGAATGTCCGCCTATTTTACTTTATCGAGCAACAGACTAAAAGGCAATTCTGATAACGAATTTAGAATCAAGTCTGCACCTTTGATAGGCAGCAGAGATGTAAGCGGATTTGGAATCGCCACGACGAAGATGCCCGCCCGGTTTGCCGCTTCTATACCATTGGGGGAATCCTCGAAGACCACCGCTTCATTTCTCTGGACCTGAAGCTGGTCCAGCGCCAGGAGAAATAAATCGGGGTTTGGCTTGGTCCTGCCAGGGCCCACATCGTCGGCGCAAATGACTACATCGAAGTAGTCGAAGATGCCGAGCCGTTTTGCGTGAGCGTCCACCCATTCATGCGGTGAACTGGATGCGATCGCGAGTTTGAGGCTAATTCCTTTTGCTTCTTGAATAATATTCATCACGCCCGGCAGAATCTCCTGGGCCTGTATTTGTGTGCCACTCTCTGAGCGATGGCGCATGCGCAGGGAGGCAGAATCCAGTCGTCCCTGAGAGAGGCGCGCCAGATATTCCGCCGCGTCAAAGTCCGAGAGGCCGTATCCACCCACGATCTTGCTCCACTCCTCGTGCGGGAGTTCAAATCCATGTTCCTGATACATGTTTTTCCAGACCAGGTATTCGGGGGTTTCCGTATCGAGGATAAGTCCATCGAAATCAAAGATCAAGGCTTTGAGAGGCATAGTTCAATTTTACCCTTTCAATGCTATACTCTTTGAAATCTGCTGGCTTTGGAGGCTATCGTGAAGAAACTCAAGCTGATGTGCGTCTTCGCGCACCCTGATGACGAATCGCTTGGCTCAGGAGGGACGCTAGCCAAATATGCCGCAGAGGGAGTCGAGACTTATTTGGTCACTGCGACGCGCGGCGAACACGGCTGGTGGGGAGAGGAGAAAGATTATCCAGGACCTGACGGGTTGGGAAAAATCCGCGAGGATGAATTGCTCGCCGCGGCGGAAGTACTAGGGATCCGTGAGGTGAATTTTCTGGATTATATTGATGGCAATCTGGATCAGGCAGACTCAAAAGAAGCCATCGCGACGATTGTGGGACATATTCGCCGCATTCGGCCGCATATTGTGATTTCATTCGGCGCGGACGGAGGCTATGGTCATCCTGATCACATCGCGATCTCGCAGCTCACAACCGCGGCAGTTGTTGCCTCTGCAGATGGGAATTACAAAGTGAACGCGGAACCACACAGCATATCGAAACTGTATTACATTGCATGGCCCTCAGAAAAATTTGCGGCGTATCAATCTGTCTTTGGCGAGCTAACCATGCACGTGGATGGGATTGTACGCCGCGCGATACCCTGGCCCGAATGGGCACTCACGACGGTCATTGACACAGCCGACCACTGGTCAACAGTTTGGAAGGCAGTCGCGTGTCATAAAAGCCAGTTACCGGGCTACAATCAACTGAAACACCTGCCCGAAGAACATCACAAGGGACTATGGGGAACACAGGAGTTTTACCGCGCTTTCAGTCTGGTCAACGGCGGGCGAATGCGGGAAACTGACTTGTTCGATGGGTTGCGCGATTAATCGTTCCTGGTGCATTTTCAGAAATCACGGAGTGGATAGGCATGAAAAATAAAACAATCAATTCACTATATTATTCCGATTACATCGAACTCGATAAGATTTTGAACAGCCAGCACCCGCGCAGTTTCTCGAACATGGAAGATGGCAACGACGAGATGTTGTTCATCATCATCCATCAGACGTATGAGCTCTGGTTCAAACAGATCCTCTTTGAACTGGACCTGGTACGCAATATTTTTATCCGAGGTCGAATCAATGACAACTCCAACGATATGAGCAGGGCGGTGCATCGATTAAGACGAGTTGCAAAGATCCTTGACCTGATCAACCAACAAGTCAGTGTGCTGGAAACGATGACCGCTCTGGATTTTCTCGAGTTTCGGAATTTCCTTTTGCCCGCCTCTGGTTTTCAGAGTAAGCAATTCAGGTTGATCGAAGCGAAGTTGGGGTTGAAAATGGAGCAGAGATATAAAACGGAATATTACAAGCACACACGCCGCGGCAGTCTTTCGGAAAACGATATGCAGGATGTGAACCGGGTCGAGGGCGAACCCACCTTGAAGGGACTCATCGTCGAATGGCTCGAACGCATGCCCTATTTCGACGAGAAATATTGGGTGGCCTACCACTCAACGAGTCACGTCGACAGCAACAAGTTCTGGTCCGATTACCGCAAAGCGTACCAATCCAGTTTGTCGGAGGGCGAGCGCGGCAGGCTGGCTGAATTCGACCGGGTGTTTTTCACCGACGGGCGCGGTGATCTCTCACCGGAGGCAATGCAGTCGGCGCTGTTCATCACCCTGTACCGCGACCTGCCTATCTTTCAACTGCCATTTGAATTACTAAATACACTCTCCGAAATGGACGAGTTGCTTTCCAACTGGCGCTATCGCCACTTCTCGATGGTCCGAAGGATGATCGGCATCCGCACTGGGACAGGCGGCACCAGTGGGGCAGGCTATCTGGAGGGGACCTTGAGCCAGCATTATGCCTTCCGCGAGATCACCGAAGTGGCGACGTTTTTGATCGAGCGCAGCAAACTCCCTGAATTGCCAAATGTTTTGAAGGAGAAAGTGAGCTTTCAGGTGTAGAGGGTGCAACTAACATAAAAACTGGGAGTGCCTAAATTCAAAGACAAACATCAACTTATGTCACCCTGAGCCGCTCTATGGCGAAGGGTCTCCGCCGCTGTGCGGCGGGATTCTTCGCTTCGCTCAGAATGACATCGTGTTTCTGATGTTAGGCACTCCCTGGATCTGATCCGTAAACGGAAGGTTGATTCCAGAATATGAGCACTTCATCCTTTTTCCCGGGTATAAAACTCTGCGAACAGTTTTACAGGGAAGCGGTTCAACCGATCCTTGACAGGCACTTTCCCCAGGTAAAACATGCCGCGGCTCTGATCGGCGACGGGTCGGAAGTATTGGGGTTTGATGATGAACTTTCCACCGACCATGACTGGGGACCCCGGGTTATGCTCTTCGTAGAAGAGGAAAACCAGCCGCACGCAGAGCAGATTATTGAAGTGCTGGCTCAGGAATTGCCATATGAATTTCACAGCTATCCCACCCACTGGACGGATCCTGACACGAACGATAACGGTACACAAGTGTTACAGTCAGTAAAGGCTGGACCCATCAACCATCGCGTCACGGTGCAGACGATTCGCAATTTTGTCCTTGAGCACCTCGGGTTTGATATTGAACAAGACCTGGAGCCTGCCGACTGGCTGACTTTCTCAGAACAACGTTTGCTTACCCTTACCAGCGGAGCTATCTACCACGATGCAATCGGCTTGGAGGAACGGCGCTCTCGCTTTGCCTATTATCCACGCGATGTGTGGCTGTACCTGCTTGCCGCCGGGTGGGCACGCAT
The DNA here is from genome assembly GCA_035720235.1 of Anaerolineales bacterium. Lineage (GTDB taxonomy): Bacteria > Chloroflexota > Anaerolineae > Anaerolineales > Villigracilaceae > Defluviilinea. The sequence goes on from DASTOH010000209.1 coordinate 33,872, forward strand.
CGGAGAAGATGAGCATTTGATGGGGCGAGCCGGCATGGTGGGAGACGAAGTGGGTTCAGCCATCATCGGAGCACGATTGGTCCGCGACATCATGCGTTTATGTTTTCTGATGGAGAAGACCTATGCTCCCTATCCCAAATGGTTTGGTACTGCATTCAAACGCTTGCCCGGCGCGCAGGAATTATGGCCTGTCCTACAGGGAGCTTTGTGCGCAGACCACTGGCAGCAGCGCGAACAATTTCTGGTCAAGGCGTATGAACAGCTCGTGATCCGTCATAATGCTCTCCAGTTAACCAGGCAATTCCCGGAGCAGACGATTTCCTTCTTTGGGCGGCCCTTTCAGGTTATTGAGCTGCACGGATTTTCCGGTGTGTTGCTGGAGCAAATCGAAGATCCACGGGTGAAGCATATTGCCACTCAATCGCCTCGGGGAAGCCTTGACTTGTTGAGCGATAACACGAATCTCCTTTCCAACCCACGCTGGCGGCCACTGATACGTCATCTGTATGAGTAAACCGTGGCATAAACTTTTCCCAAGGGAGAATAGGGTGATTGTGACACAACATGTACGATCATTGGCAGGATTACAGCAGTATGGGTTGGATATGACGGCATCCCGCTGAACTGCCTGAATGAAACGCATCCTGGTGATCGGGACTTCTGGTTCGGGAAAGTCAACGCTTGCAAAGCGACTCTCCAATTGCGTGACGGTGCCTTTCTTTGCCTCAGATCAATTTTATTGGGAACCCGGCTGGAAAATTGCACCACCTGAGAGGGTTCGTCAGCAAGTCATGGATGTCATCGAACATGATGCATGGGTGCTGGATGGCAACTTTGACGAAGAACGCGAGTTGGTATGGAAACAGGCTAACTGTATCATTTGGCTCGATTATTCTCTGGCAACAATTTGCAGACGAATACTATTCCGCAACTTACTCTGGGTGATCACATCTCAATCGACCTGGTCAGGGAACCGGATGACTTTACAAAGAGCAATTTCAGGAATATGGCATGCACTCAAATCTTTTTCACTCAAGAGACGAAACTACCCAAAATGGCTTTCTGAATTATCTGGCATTGAAATCCATCGTTTTCATACCAGCCATGAAACAGACGCCTGGATTCAAAGCTTGAAACAGAGGTAGACAACATGGAAGATTTGGTCATCAACCGGCCCGTTCAAGAAGTCTTTGCGTTCGTGTCCGACCATTCCAATGACAAACTATGGAAACCATTTGTGACTGAGAGCAGGCAAATCTCTGCCGGTCCCATTGGCGTGGGTACACGCTTTGAAGTCATCACAGTCGCCTGGGGATATCGTCATTCGGGTGAAGTGGAAATCCTCGAATACGAGCCAGATCGCATGTTTGCATATCGCGGCCATGACAGGCACTTTCCATTTGTTGCGCGGCTCATGTTTTCAACAACTCCGTCAGGGACTCACATCCGTGGGCATGTTGAATTCCAGGCCCGGGGTATGTGGAAGTTGTTATCGACCCTGCCCCTGATGTTTTTCCGCAGCCAAACGAAACGCACATTTGTCCGTCTCAAGCAAGTGCTCGAAAGTTTCCAAGAGACCGCAAAATAAAGTGGGATCACAAAATGGAATGTCAACTTGACAACCTTTCAGTTCATAACGAAACGATCGGACAGGGCAAACCCTTTGTCACAATCTCCGGCATCCCCAGCGACCATCGTATCATCAAAAGCTGGATGGAACCCATCTTCGAAAAGCGACCGGGCTGGCAGCGGATCTATTTCGATCTGCCGGGAACCGGAAGGACATCCGGTAAAGAGATCACCACCATTGACCAGGTATTGGACGTGGTCTGCAATTTCATTGACGCGGTGATTCCAAATCAACGTTTCACCTTGCTTGGATTATCGGCTGGTGGTTATCTGGCGCGTGGAGTTGTGGCGCAAAAAGCAGAACTCATGGACGGACTGTGTCTGTTGGTTCCCTGGTTGAGTGAACATGAAGATCAGGAATTGCCCTCTCCCGTCACGCGGTTCAAGGACTCAGCAGCGCTGGCACAGTTATCACCCGAGGATGCGGAACGGCTGGCAAGTCTGGCTGTCGTTCAAGACCAAAAACTCGTAGACTGGTATCGAGACGTCGTCCGCCCGGCCCGCCAAGGAAGTAACAGGTCCATGATCGAAAAGAGAATTTATTCGTTCGATCTCGACGCGCTGACCAGACCGTTCGAGAAACCAACGCTGATTTTGATGGGCAGGCAGGATACACACGTTGGTTATAAGGATGGATGGGATATTTTGGAAACCTACCCACGCGCCACATTCGCGGTGCTTGACCGCGCCGGTCATGCCCTGGGCGTGGAACAGGAAGGTGTATTCCAAGCGCTTCTGAATGAATGGCTGGAGCGTGTGGAAGAAGCACAGCCAGATGAATAATAATGTCTTATGAACTGCCCAAAGCATCGAAGGAGATGGCGAGCTTCCAGGTGTAAAATCTGCATTCAGAGAATATATGACCCGGACAAGATCACTGTGGATCTGCCCTGACTGTGGACGACAATTCGTTTCAGTTAATCGCAATCATTCCTGTGGACGGTACAGCCTCGAAGAGCATTTCGCAGGCAAAGAACCCATCGTCCGCGAGTTGTACGATCAGTTGTTCGAAACGTTGAAACAATTCGGTCCGGTCAAGGCATTCCCTGTCAAGACACGTATCGTCTTTCAAGCAGAGGTGCAGTTCGCGGCTGCAGTGCCGCGCAAGCGCTGGCTGGATGGTTATCTCTGGCTGAGACGACAAGCTTCACATCCGCGCATTCATAAGCTGGAAATGGGAATCTTTCGTGATTATGGTCATATCTTTCGACTGAAACGGCCTGAGGATCTGGATGACGACCTCGTGGATTTGCTTCACGAAGCATATATTCTGGGCTGTGAGATATAAGAAACGGAAGCAGCAAATCTGACCATCCACTTTCACTGGGCGCCCACCCAGTAGTTGATCTGAGGACAAGGAGAAAACACCATGCCCTGGAACATCGTCATTGCCTGTATAGATACCCGTACTCCGCCTGAAGCATTGAACGCGCTCGCGGGTCTCGACGTCGCGTTACACCGCGTCATTGGTTTTCATGCTGAGCAGGAGGCTTCACTCTATCGTGAAGCCGATGCCATTATTACGGAAATGCATTCGGTGACCGATGATATGATGGCAGGCTTTCAGCGTTGCCGGATCATCGCCTGCGCCAGCACGGGATACGATTATGTGGATCACGTCCGCGCCGGCCAGCGCGGCATATGGGTGACGCACTGCCCCGGTTATTGCACCGATGAGGTCGCCACCCACACCCTCGCGCTGTTACTTTCACAGGCACGCCGCCTGCCGCAAATACGCGAGGTGGCGCGCAAGGATCAGTGGGATCCGCGTCTCGTGCGCCCGATCCATCATCCTCGGACACAAACGCTTGGGATTATCGGCTGGGGTCGCATTGGCAAAGCGGTATCCCTCAAGGCGATGGCGCTGGGCTATAAGGTGATCGCCAACGATCCCTATATTGACCCGAAACAAATGCTCGACGCAGGAGTGGCACCCGCCGACAAGGAAACCGTCATGCGCGAATCAGATTACGTGAGTTTGCATACACCACTGACCGATGAAACACGTCTCATGATCAACGCGCACCTGCTGTCCCTGATGCAGCCCTCGGCCTACCTGATCAACACGGCGCGGGGTCTTATCGTTGACGAAACCGCCCTGCTGGCGGCGGTCCAAAACGGAAGGATCGCTGGCGCGGCCCTGGACGTTTTGGCCTCTGAGCCGCCGTTGCCCAACCATCCTTTTCTCCACGATGACCGATTTTTCATCACACCGCATTCGGCCTGGTGTTCGGAAGAGTCGGACGCGGCGGTGTGGGAGTGGGCGGCGAGCAACGTGGCTGCTGTACTGCGCAATGAAAGACCTGCCCATGCGGTGAACCAAGTTAATGAGCAGGGGAGATTGTCTCCGCCGTAAACTCAATCCCTTCGTTGAGCATCATACAGACTCCCAAGACGCGCCATCAAAATCGCCACATACCAAACACTGATCGTCGCTTCGAAGCCTGCCAGCATCAGCGCGCACGGGTTGACCCAAATCGTATCACTATAAATGTGACAGCTTTTGGCACTTCTTTATCTGGTTCTGGCGGTCAACCAGAGGCACAATGGATATAACCAGCCAAAGGAGTTTGATATGACAGCTATCCCAGAAATGAATGGTATCCGCGCCCCGGCGCCAAAGCATTGCAAAGTCACTGTCGAAATGCTACAATCCTTCTCAGGATCATCGAATTTATAAAGGAGCAGGGTCATGAAAATCACAACCATCCAAAAACTTGCCTGGCTTTATGCTATTATGTTTTTTGTACTTGGCTCATTGAGTTATATCCCGTGGATCAACGATGAGAACGGTGTTACGCTGGGGATTTTCAGCCTGCAATGGTACGACGATCTGCTGCATTATGCCTCCGGCGCGTGGGCGGCGATCGCCGCCTGGAGGTCGTTCAAAGCTGCCGAGTTTTATTTCAAGCTGTTTGGCCTCATGTACGGTTTAGACGGAATTATGGGTTTCTTTCTAGGACAAGGCTATCTGGACGGAGGCATTTTTCTCCACGGATTTACCCCATTGGATTGGGATTTCAAGTTCTTCGCGAACATTCCCCACATCGCCATCGGTAGCATTGCAGCTTTCATCGGTTTTTTCTTGAGCAGGAGATTTGAACACTATGAACAGGCGCAGGCGTAGCAGTTGTAGCGGGCGCGGATTCAAGATTTTCATCTGGGTTTTGGTGATCCTCGCGCTCGGGCCTTCGCTCATAAATCTGCCGCGCGTGTGGATTGCTTGCCGGGTGTGGGAAAAGCCCCTGGGTATAGAAACAACTCCGGACGACGCGGCAACGCGGGAAGCAGTCCAGAAGATTCCCGATTATTATCGTCCTGAGTCCAAAACATATCTCACACTCCCCGAGTGGTATATCGTCTACAGTACCGATGAGTATGCCGCCTTCCTCCAGCACAATCGCTCAGGCGAGTTTCCGTATTTCAATGCTATTAGCCAATACTGGCAAAGTTATGTGGATGTTTGCAACGTTATAAAAGGTCGCTACCCTTTTAATGGCGATTCGCATTTTACACTGGGCTTTATTGGCATTAGCTTCACAGCTGAGAATATGTTGAAGGGCCTCTACGAGGGAACAATCGGTCGCTTCACCGAATGGATCAGTTCAGACATGCCAACTGAGGAGGAAATCTATGCCGCGCAGGTGGCAAAGGAGTACGGCGAGTTCTTGCACATGACGCCATGGTATTTCTTCCCGTTCAAGGAAAAACTGCAAGGCTTATGGTACGAGACCAGCCGGTCCGGGCCGGACCCCATCCGCAAGTGGGAACGCAAGATCGTGCTGACCATGGAGTACGGCGGCAAGATGCTGTATGGGGGCTTCACCAACCTTGGCGCAAGGGCAACTTATGGCGGGGCCGATGTGGAAAAAATTTATGCGGTGACAACCGGAATTACGGATGATATGTTGAGCAATGACCTTGAAGTAGTTGAGAAGATTGACGATCGAAAGCAACTCATCCGCATGACACGCTTTGAATATTTTTCGGATACGGTCCCAGGACTCGTCGAACGCGGTGTGCAATTCATCCAGATTGCTGGCAATGACGACATACTTTTCACTCTAGTTGGTTCAAGGGAGGCGAATTACACCTTCGAACACGGAACCGCTCTCTTTGACCTCCCGATCCTGACTCAGCTCGGGCTAA
>DASTOH010000210.1:0-22284 GCA_035720235.1 Anaerolineales bacterium
GCGGAGTTACCAGCAGTATTTCAATTGCCGTTATTCAGTGTTCTTCTGGCATCTGCTTTTATTGGAGCAAATGACGAAAGAAGTCCCAGGAATTCGTCCAACCGTGATTTCAACCGAAACAAGGACAAGACTGGACGAATACCGCCCGTATGGTTTAAAAACCTCATCAACCGAAGAAACTAAGAATAAGTATACGGGTTTTTCCAGCATTTATGAGCAAAAAAGTAAGCTCACAATGCTGGAGATCTAGCGTGATATTCTGAACGGAAGTATGTAGTTTCGCGGAACAGGCGTTTTTCAGTACAAAGAAATGACTAGGATAGGGGGTTACTGTACGGAAATAAAATCAAAGGGTGGAAGGAGATAGCGATCCGATGAACGAAAGTAATCGTTGATAATTCCGCCGAGTACCTTTCGACGTTGAACAAAGCCAGTGTTCTTAGGTATATTGTCGGGAATGGGCACATGCTGATCGATACCTTGATGGGGTCGAGAAGTGTTGTAGTATTGAGAAAATTCGATCAAGACGCGCTGCAGATGCTCAGCCTTGATGATGAGCATATGATCCAGGCATTCTTCCCTGACAGTGCGAACCCAGCGTTCGGCGTGAGCATTTGCATTGGGAGCCTGAAAAGGAGTGTGAATGATAGAGATGCCTTCGGACTCGAAAACGGCATCCAAGGCCTTGCTGAAGGAACAGTCATTGTTGTGGATCAAGAATTGTAAGCATCTTCCCCTATCGTGTAGATCCCAAACCAATTGCCTGGCTTGTTGAGTAATCCAGGTTTGATTGGGATTGCTTGTCACACCAGCCAAATGAATGGGTCGAGAACCCAATTCAATGAAGAAGAGCACATAGATGGTCTGAAGCCAGATGGTATCTATGGTGAAAAAATCGCACGCCAGGATCTGTTCTTTGTAGTGTGTCATCAGATGACGCCAGCCAAGGGAGCTATTGCGAACAGGCACTGGCTGAATTCCATGCCGGTCGAGGATATTACGCACAGTTGATTGTGAAACCTTGAAACTCAGCTTGACGAGTTCACCTTGGATTTTGCCATATCCCCAACGGGGGTTCTCGTGGGCAAGGCGGAGAATAAGTTCCTCAAGCTCTTTGCTGATTGATGGTCGTCCACCCTTGTTCTTGTGTGAGTAGGTCCATTTCTGGCGAACTAGTTCGCGATGCCAGCGAAGGATGGTCTCAGGCTGGAAGATGCGGATAACATTCCGCAGTTGATTTGCAGATCGGTGAGTGATGCGTTTCAGTCTAGCAGTGAGAACAGCCCATGTGATCTTCTCAACACGATTGGGTTGGATGGGGGAGTTATGTTTGCGTTGCAGGCTTGACAATTGCTGGCGTAGAATCAGAATTTCCAGATCTTTTTCCTGGTTGGATAATCGGGTGATGTTGAGGATCGATAGAATGGTTGAGAAAATGTGCTTGCGCATGAACCAACCCATCGGATTATGTCCTCCATAGTGAGGGATGATCCTATGCTACCCATTACTGTGAACAGGACAGGTGTCCCGGTTTTCTGGAGTCATCCACTTTGGATCAGGTTTTTACAGGGTACGGGCCTCAGTTTCCCTTCCCACGCAGACAAACTTATCCCACCAATTGAAAACAATGATCTTTGAATCAGATTAGACTGCTGCCTTCGGCGTACCTAATGTTTAGGTAGATGGTATTCTATGCTTATGGTGTCAAAGCAGGGAGTCATTTACAATCAGGCGTTTTTCAGGCTGCGCAGCCAGGTCCGTACGGTCATCGCCTCGGGATGAATGGCTAATGTCTGGCTGGTATCCAAGCTAACAGGGTTCGTGCGTATCCAGCGCCACATCTTGGGAATGTCTTTCCCGACGAACATTTCAAAGAGAAACATCGGCATCGGGAAGCGAGATGGATATTTTCCTCTCACGTCCCGGTAGATCTCACGGCACTCTGCTAGGGATTGTACATCCGCGGCTAACGGCAGATCTCTGCCTATGAATTCATCCGGGTTCGCAAAGGCTTTTGTGGCAATCGCTCCCACATCTTGCACACTGATCCACACGATCTTTCGGTCACTGCCCGATAATTTCCGCCAGATATACCAAGTGGAACTGCTCGGAAAATAGGAAGGATCGGTCATTAGTTCCATGAATGCCACAGGACGCAGAATTGTCATTGGCAATCCCAATCCATTCATTACCTTGGCGACTTCAAGTTTTGCATCCCACTGCTCGATACCTGTCTTTTCATTTCCCACACCTGCTGATGCATACACCACGTGTCGAATGCCCGTTTTCTTTGCAGCCTCTGCGGCGTTCGTGCCTTGCCGTATCTCGACTTCAATCTTCCCAGGTACTGGCGCCTGGACATTGTACAGACCGTAGGATTTCTCGAACGCAGCCTCTAATGATGGTTTATCCTCCAAGTCCGCCTGCACAACGTCTATGCCCAAAGCCTTTAGCGCCTCCGCTTTTTTACCTTCTGGCTTTCTGGTGATCGCGCGAACTCGCCAGCCTTGATTGGCGAGATGCCGTACGACTTGTCCTCCCTGACGGCCTGTAGCTCCAAGAACCGCTATGGTCTTTCCTTCAGTTGAGATCATGGCATATCATCCTTTCTCCACGTTCCGGCGCGAATGCAGACGGCATGACTTCCAAGAAATGGGACTCATGGGCTCGCCTTCAATTTTATATAAATACTCAAGGAGTTACAACTTTCTCCGTATTCCTATTAATTTTCCTGTGCGCAGACCAACCAGCTCTTGAGTGACTGTAGACTGGCTTCATCTGAAATACGCCGCGTACTCAAATCAGAGGGGCGTGTGGGAATAAGCATCTCGTGTTAGATTGACAAGAATCATCACTTTGATTCTCCTGGCCATCACGGCGATAGCGTCGAAGACTATCTTTGGTCCAAGTAATGTGAATGGAATACGCGCTTTAGTCGTAACAGCAGGACCCAAGGACATATCGATGACTGTCAAGTCCCAAGAATTTATATCATTACACATCGTGCCACACCGCTGGCGCCGGCTTCAATTTTGCTTTAACCCAACAACAGAAAGCCGTCATCCACGAGGGGTCTACTCGTCTTGACCACTACGTATCTGAAACCGGCATTTATCTTCCTTTTAGTACATATATGATCATATCATTAAGGTAATGCTTCCCTCTACGGTGACTAGATTAGTTCTTCCAGCCATTCTAAAGTTTTCAAAGGCGATTCAAAAGAGAAATCAGCTTCGGTGGGACGCGAGGCCTGGGAAGGTTGGCGAACTTTCACCGCCATGCCATGCCTGGCGTGAAGCATGGAAAAAACCTCTTCATCTTTGTCATCATCCCCAATATATAGCAGGCGTACATCAGGGAGCGGATAGTGGATTAGTAGATAAGCGACGGTTTCCCTTTTGCTTGCTAGCATCGGAGCAATTTCCAGGAGTTGATGCCCACCCAGGATGCGGGAATAGCCCTTAAGCAAATATGCTCTGGCAACCTGTCGTGCTTGATTGAGGACTTGTTCGGCCTCATGCTCATCAGCGAAGCGGGTATGCAATGCAAGTGTCCAATCTTTATCCTCCAGAAAAAAGCCTCTTCGTCCATTGATGATTTGCTCCCATTGAGGTTTGATTGCTTCCAGCATCGGACGGATATGATCATACTCAACGCGACGAATGGTCCTACCAGCTGATTCCTGCAATTCAACGCCGTAGGTGCCAGCCAGGAATATTCCTGTTATCGGCAAAAGGAGATATAGATCTCGCAGCCTGCGCCCGCTCATGACTGTCACCCGGATGTTAGGTAGATGGACAAGTCGCTCAAGCGGGTTGACGACTTTCGGATTCGTTTCAATTATTTCAGGAGTCGGAGCAAAATCCGCGAGTGTGCCATCGTAATCAAGGAATAACCATAAATTTTGGGAGCCCAACGCCCATCTCGTGAGTTCCGCATTGCTGTTGAACTTCAAGCAGCACCTCCTTCCAGCAAGGAGAGAATCTTACGTCGAAAGATGCTCCGCCAAGTGAGGCGCTGCCGGACGCGCCGCCGCAAGCGGAGAACAGAACTGCCCTCAATGTACTTCAGGATCAAATCGGCAACCTGATCTGGATCCGCTGTGGGCGAAAATCTGAGGATATCCTGACCACCAATCTCTTTTGCGGCTGGAACCTGGTCTGAGCAAAAGATAGGCATACCAACCAAGCCTGCCTCCAGGACAGGCATGCCAAAGCCCTCTCGATGGCTGGGCATGAACAACGCGTCACTCACGCGTAGTAGTTCGCCCACCATGGGCATATCCACGAGAAGCGGTTCATCGGAGGAAGTGCCTGACTCGTAAACAAACCGCACATCCTGAACGACGCCCAATCTTTCTCGTAGAGCCAGCAGACTCTGAAAATAATCCTTGCTCATTGGGTCATGGGGGTCGGGTGGGCCTGTCACGACAAGTTTCGGCCAGGCACCTCTGGCTTTTAGAGATTCTGCTACATGCAGAGCCAGCTCAATGTTCTTAGCTTGAGTCACGCGGACGGGCATGAGGAGGTTGAGATAGTTGTCCCACAGACCCAGCCGATCGATTAGGGCCGCGCCAGCGTCGGAAAGGGCGAGCAACTCGCTTGGGTTTATACCGTTGTAGATGACGCGGATGCCCTTAGGTGCACATCCGAACAGGCCTGCGAGTTCGCGCTGCCGTTGCTGCGAGATCGTCACATAAGTTACATCCAAACGATGCGTGCGGAGAAAATCCCAGGGAAAACCCGGATGAACCTTTGAACGTGAGTGCGGACTCGTCCATGTGAAATCGTGGCACCAGGCAATGCAGCGACGGATTGCACCTTTGTCGAGCAACTGGAAGAGTGCAGCCGTCAATGGAACATTAAAATGTTTGGTGAATGCGTTGTGTACGATCACGTGATCTATGGAAGGCAGGATGTGCGCCAGCGTCTCTTCTAATTGAGTAACCATGCCGTCAAAAGAAATCGGGACGCATCCCTGCTCTAGCTCACGATTTATTTCCAATATTTGGGGATGCTGGCTGTCTAGCTCAGGGATTTGGACAAACTCCACTCTGGCCGGCAAGGCCTCTTTCGCCCCGCTTCCAGTCACGACGGTAGTCGAGTAACCGGCTTCCGATAACAAATGAATGTGTGCAAGAATTACGTTCTCCACGCCGCCGATTGCAGGAGGAGTCGAATAATGCAATATAGCAACCTTCCGACTGTTCGCTAACATCATAGCCTCAATTTGACAAGCGCATTAAGTTGCTGCCGCAGCCAGTCGGCAATATCCCGGCGCTCGACCAAGGAACGCAAGCGTTCAGTTCTTTCGTGCCGCTCTTCTATCGGCATGGTAAGCGCATGATGCATTGCCTCGGCGGTGCCATATATGTCTAAAGGCGATACCACCAACACACCAGACTCAAGCTGTTGATATGCACCCGTTCGTTCAGAGAGAACCAATACGCCATCCCGGCAATTGACAATCGGTCCTTCTTTCGCGACCAGATTCATGCCATCCGCAATGGAATTCGCGAGCAACACATCGTAGAGTTGCAGCTCTGCCACAGCGCGCGGGTACTTGTCGTCCACTAGTACACGGATTGGTTCCCAATCGTTACCGCCATACTTGGCATTTACTTTTCCGGCCACACCCATAACCTCCTCCAGGTACCCTCCATACTCACTAACGCCTAGCCGAGAAGGAACGAGGTGGGCCAAGAATTTGACCTTGCCGCGATGTTCGGGATGAAGCTCCAGCAGTTCATCAAATGCCTGAAAGCCGCGCACAATATTCTTACTGGGGTCGATCCGATCGATGCGCAGGATGATTTGGCAATCGCCCTGCAGTTGCATGAACTGGTCGCGGTATGACTCGACTTCAGGAGTTTGAGCAAATTGCCTGAGACCCTCTACATCAATCGAGATGGGGAAATCCCGTATGTGGGTGGAATGGTTGCGCAATCGTACTTTGCCCTGCCGGTAATTGACGTGCGCGCCCGGCAAATGGGATTCACACGTCCGTATAAAATTCAGTGCATCCTCGCGCGTTTGAAAGCCGAGCAAATCCACGGCACATAATCCCTCGAGGATTGCCAACCTCATTTTGGGCGGCAAAAAACCCCAATCCTCTGCACCAGGCCATGGAATATGGATAAAGTGTGTAAGAGTATATTTCGCTTTTGGACGGAATTTATAGCGAATCATGCTCGGTGCCAGATAGAGGTGATAATCCTGTAGCATGACAAGACCTGGGTATGGGGCAGAAGCAATATGCCTTGCAATTGCCTCTGAAAATAGCATATTGACAGCCACATAGCCATTGTTCCAATGTTGCCAGACCGTCTGATCAATCGTTGGCTCTCGAAAAATATTCCACATTGAATGCTGTAGGAACCATAGGATTGGGTTAGCAATGACATGATAATAACCTTCATAGGATTCATCTGAAGGCGTAAGAAATTCCATCCAGAGCTTATCCTCACCCACCCCAATGGGAGCAATTCCTTTTCGCCAAACCTTGTCCTCGAATGTTCGTGCGCAGGCAATCCAGCGCGCTTCGGTATATTGGATAACCCCTGCCAGAGACGTAACTAATCCGCCGCTGCCGCGCTGAAAATCCAAATTACCATTTTCATTTTGATGCACTGTGACTGGCCCGCGGTTGGAAGCGACAATGAGCGTCCTTTCAGCTAAGAGATTGTGAAGTGCAGAGCCAATCAATGATTTATGATTTGCCGTGCTTGCGAGTTGGAAACTTAGATTCATGCATTTGTCTCCTCAGCGACATGCCCCCTTATTCTGAGCAGAAGAGGGTTGATGAACGGATTTTCTTGAAACGCTGCATGCCCCTGTATTTTGTTCGCAATCTTCGTGTTGCTCCTAAACGTTTAGGGTAATTATAACATATTGTGGTAAAATTGCCTAAACGTTTAGGAAAGAATCTATGTCGATAACCATACATGATGTTGCAAAAAAGTTGAATATCTCGATTTACACAGTCTCCCGTGCCCTGGATGGGTATGATGATGTTGCAGTGCAGACGCGCCAGCTTGTCATTGAGACAGCCAACAAGATGGGCTATGCTCCCAATCGCGCCGCCAGGCAACTTCGTCGTCAGAAATCTGAGACGATTGGTTTCATCCTGCCCGCCATATCAAAACGCTTTAGTGAATCTTTTTTCACCGAGTTCGTTTCTGGCCTGGGAGAGGAATTATCGGGCAAGAACTTTGATTTGCTGATTTCAAACGCGACCACTGATGACGGGGAACGAAATCTTTATCATCGCTGGGTAAACGGTCATAAGGTGGATGGCTTCATCCTGAGTCGAATCCGCAAGCACGATTGGCGTGTGAACTATCTCTCTCAATGGGATATTCCCTTTGTGGCGCTGGGCCAATCCCATGATGAAATCAATTATCCATGCGTGCGCATTGATGGGGCTGAGGCATATTTAGAATTGATAGGACATATCCAAGTGCAGGGCTTCTCACGTTTTGCGTTTATAGGGGGACCAGGTGATTTGATCAATCAAATTGATCGTCTGAAGTGGTTTAAATCTGCCCTGAAAAAATGTGGATTGGAACTTGATCGCAAGAATGTAGTTCTGACGGATATGTCCAGTACAGGTGGTTATGAAGCCGCCCAGGCTTTGCTTGCCAATCCGGTCCCTCCCGATGCCATTCTTGCCGTCACGGACGAGACAGCCCTGGGTGTTTTACATGCTGCTCATGAGCGAGGATTGACCATTGGCACAGATCTTGCGATCGCTGGATTCGATGGTGTTCAAGAATCAAGGCATACCGAACCGTCGCTCACTACGCTGGACATCCCTGTCACCGAAATTGCTCAGCAACTGGCGCGTATGCTCCTGGAAAAAATAAGCGGTCAAACGCCCCAGGATCAAGAATTTGTAATTAAGCCCAAATTGCTGATCCGGGCTTCGACTGGTGGATGAGAACTGTATTCTTGACGGAAGACCTTGTTGTAAGTGTTGGAGGAGCTTTCACTGCTTTGTTTTTCAAAACTTAATACTTGTACCACAAGCTATCGGAACCATGAGTAAGCACGGGTTCTTTTGTCATTGCGCGAACTAGTAGAAAGGAGAAAAGATGAATACAGAGATATGGTCATAGGAGGTGTCGGTTTGACGGCGGGAGGCATTTGCGTTTTCTTTCAACATGTTTGGCAAACGCTTGATTTTGTTTGGTGTACAGAACTCTAGATTTGTACCGGGAAGTTCCTTATGCATGAGGGACACATGCGTTAATTGAAATTGGAGGAAATCGCAAATTTATGTCGCCTGAAGTCGCTGCGCATCATACGAGGGGAGCTGAGTGAATCAGATTGGTCACTCTACGAAGCTCAACAAGTTGCTCATTGTTCGTAGGAAACTAATCGATGAAGGATGAAGCTGCTCTACTTAAGGCTGCGAAAAAGCTTGACCAGGATGCATTGATCGCAATCTTTGATAGATACGCGCCCGCGATTTATAAGTATATATTTCGCTGGTGTCCTGATCCAGTTGAGGCTGATCATATCGTAGGCGGTGTGTTTGCGAAACTTTTGGAACAGTTTGTGGCAAATCAGGGCCCCCCTGCAAATCTGCGCTTTTGTGTTTATCAGATAGCCTATTCTTTGGTTGTTGAACGCGCGCGCCAAAACCAGCGTTTCATTTCTTTGGGGGTGGTGATCGATACGCCAGTCAAGTTAGTAACCAAATCAACCCGTGCCGCAGCGAATGAGCAGGCTTCCATGGATATGTTGGTCGCTATACTGAAACATGAATTGAGTGAAATTGAACGGCAAGTGATTATTCTTCGCTTTCTAGAAGATTTTGGTTTGGGTGAAACAGCAGCTATTGTCGGTAAAAACATCAATCATGTTAAAACGATTCAGAATCGTGGGATGGCCAAACTGCGGAAGTGCTTGAGAGCCTGAAGTCAAGAATAGGTGAATTCATTCTTTATCATTATCGAAATGAATGGAAGGAGACCATTGTGAAAACAGTTTTGAAAATTCATCTAGCGATGGAGGAAAATGAATATAGACATTCGCTCAAATTTAAGAACTGAAATTGAAATGACACGGCATAAGTTTCATCGATTACTTGTCAACATTCCCGAAGCAGCCTTGAAACTTCTCAGTAAAGATCCTAGCTGGTCAAATGATGAAGTGCTTTATCGAATGAGTGTTGCATCTCTGATCATCCCACATATTCTGAAAAATAATGCGGCTGAGAATCCAAGCCTTTCCTCTATTCCCCAAACTGTGAAATGGCCTGTGATACACCAGACCATGGAGGTATTTGTCCGATCGCGGGCGGCTAACTCCAATCACTGGTCCATCGCGTGGCAATATGATCAGACCTGCGCACTGGTTTTGGAAGTGCTGGACGGAATATCGGACAATAGTTTTGATCAACTGCTGCAGATTTCTGATAGCGTCCCGTTGTTACCTGGTCTGGTCACTGTTGAACAGCTTTTTCATTACAGTAAGCATCATTTCGATACGTACAGTCAACAACTTAACCTGGATCAATAATGCCGGTGCCAAAAGAATTGTATAGGATCCTGTCCGAAAACAAGTTGGGATTTGCCATGTTTTCCACGCGGAAATTTCCTTCCAACATCGAGCGGCGGGCGTCGAGGATACGATCTTGATCTCTGCTGGGTGCGGTGCACTTTGTGATCTATGAAGGACAGCTACATGCCAAGACGAGATACGAAATTTACACCCATCCATACCATCTTTGTTCCGTTGGCCCATGAGGGACCGGGTCTACATGCGCTGGATATTGCACGTCTTTTTGATGCAGAGGTTACGCTCGTAGGCGTGGTAGTGGTACCCCCAGAACAATCGTTGAGCACGGGAAATATCGCTGCGCGCGCCTTGCGGAGATTGCTGCACATCTTTGGAAGGGATAAAAACATTGTAAGTAAATCGCAGGTGATCGTTTCCTATGAGCCATGGCATGAACTTTCGAAAATGTTACAGGATGAAAAACCTGATCTGCTGTTCCTGGAGTTTGAGTCGCATCTTAGAGCGTTGCACGTCACCTTGAGCACGGTGCTGGCGCGTCCGCCGTGCAATGTGGCTCTGGTGCGGGGAAAAATCACCAGGAAACCGAATCAGGTGCTAGTGCCGGTGAGAGGCGGTCCGCACGCGGAGTTGGCACTGCGAGTGGGCCTCGGGCTGCGTCCCAATGGATTATCGACTCTGCATATCCGCAATGCAGAAGGTTCCGCAGCCAGCAGGGATGCAGCCTTCAAGGGGCTGGACCGGGTCCTGAAGCAAATGCCTGAAGTGCAGAAGCAGTCTGAGATTACGCAGGATCCACTTCGAATAATTTTGCAGCATGCCCAGCACAAGGATGTGATTGTGTTGGGCACCACGGCACAGCCTCGTCGCAGTTCTGTTTCCCTGGGACCCGTGGCGGACCGTATCCTGCGCGAGGCATCCTGTACCGTGATCGCTGTCAAAAGCGGCCGCCCATTGCCATATGCAGCCTATGATGAAAGTGCGGGGTTGCAGGCAATTTCGATCCTGGTAGACAAATGGTTTGCAGAGAACACCTTTCACGCCGGCGAGTTCAATCACTTGCGCGAGCTGGTGCAGTCCAAACGACAGCAAGGGTTAAGCATCAGCCTCGCCCTACCAGCTTTGAATGAGGAGGAAACAGTGGGAAAAGTGATTCGCACCATGAAAACTGAACTGATGCAAAAAGTGCCGTTATTGGATGAGATCGTATTGATCGATTCCAATTCGGCTGACCGGACGCGTGAACTTGCCAAAAAGGAAGGCATTCCGGTTTACATTCATCAGCATTTGTTGGAAAGGATGGGTGCGCGTTCAGGAAAAGGCGAAGCGTTGTGGAAGAGTCTGTTCGTAACGCGCGGCGACATTATTGTGTGGATTGATACGGATATTGTGAATATTCATCCACGTTTTGTGTATGGCATTATTGGACCACTGTTGCAGAACCCTCAAGTACAACTTGTCAAAGGGTTTTATCGCCGGCCATTGCGAGTTGGTCAAAAAATGCAAGCTGGCGGTGGTGGACGCGTGACCGAATTGACGGCGCGCCCGCTTTTGAACTTGTTTTACCCGGAATTGTCAGGCGTGGTGCAACCTCTTTCAGGTGAATATGGAGGCCGGCGCACCGCGCTGGAGCAGGCCACGTTCTTTTCAGGCTACGGTGTGGAAACGGGCTTATTGATCGATATTTATGAACGGTACGGTATTCGTGGCATTGCCCAGGTGGATCTGTTGGAACGCGTCCATCACAACCAGCACTTGGAGGCGTTGAGCAAAATGTCTTTTGCGATCATTCAAACGGTGATGCGCAGACTGGAAAAGCGGTTTGGCCGCGCCGTGCTGGAGGATGTGAACCGGTCGATGAAGTTGATCCGGCATGATGCCAAGGGGTATTTTCTGGATGTGGAGGAAATTGCCGAGCGTGAACGCCCGCCGATGATCGAAGTGCCAGAATATTTGGAGCGACATCCATGACGAGAATCCTTTATAGTCACGCCTCTGTTGATGTTAATGAAGGCGCATTGCTGTATATACCTAGACATAAAGCCAGCGCAAAATAATGTCTTACTTGAACTCCATCTGCCTGATTTCGAGAAAGCCAAAGATTATTAGGGCAAGCCAAGCATATTCAATTTTTTTATCGTTTCCAAAATCACTGGAAGGAGATCTTTATGAAAACCATGTTCCTGTCTACATTTGGGCAATCTGCCTAGATCGCTCGTGTATCAAATTAATCGTACTCTCTGTAATCTAGTCGCCGGCGACAGTATTCGTCGGGTTCATCTTTGTACTGGAGAGGATGTCTTTCCTTGTGGAGTGTAAAGTGACAGATAGACTCGGAGTCTCATGTCAGCTTGTGCCTGAAGCACGCGAATACCTATCTGGTCAATTTGTGGAATCCCAATTTCAGGAACCTCACCCTGGGCAGCGATGGTCGCAGTTTCGGGATATCTGGAAAGCACAAGTAGCCATGGCAGACTTCTGGCTGGTTCGTCACGGCCAAACGGATTGGAACCGCGCAGGCCGCTGGCAGGGACAGACGTTGTCTGCGCCCCCCCTGAATGATACTGGACGCGCGCAAGCGCTTGCCGTCTGCGATCAATTGATGGGCTTGGAATTTTCGGCCATCTATTCCAGTGATCTGCTTCGTTCGCGCCAGACCGCAGAGCTGATCGCGGAGGGTCTACGCCTGCCCATTGTCTTGGAACCGCGTTTGCGTGAGATGAACCTTGGTGCCTGGGAAGGGAGGCTATCAGAAGAGATCGAAGCTGAATATTCTCGCGAACTGGTGGAACGCGGGTGTGATCCTTTGAATATGCGTGCGCCGCAGGGAGAATCACCCAGGGACGTGGCCGAACGCGTAATTCCCGCTCTGGCAGAAATTGCAGCGAAGCATCGCGAGAAATCAGTTCTGATTATTTCGCATGGAATTCCTCTGGCCCTTATGGCCTGCTGCGCACAGGGCATTTCACTCGAAAAGGTGTACGAAAACATTCCCCGTAGTGCCGAACCTTTTCGTCTCGAGTGGAGATAAAGGATTTTCGAAGTCCACTCTTCATCCTGGGAGCAAATATGGAAAAAAAGGAACTGTGGAGAGGAGAACAATTGTTGCCGACATCTTAGGTGAATGCGTACATGCAGCAGGTATGACAAATTTTTTACGACTCGCCGACTCCGCAGGCTGGCAGATCTTGTTTCTTGATCCTGCGGAGTCAGCGTACGAGATGATCGCGGCTGCGCAACGCGAAGATGCGGACATGAGCGGAGTCTCATACCGGCTCAAGGCCAAGACGGGGGAATAGCTCCTCGCTGAGTTTGTCGAAGCTGCATCCGAGCTGCACGAGCGCGTCCCCAAGATCGGCTTCTTTGAGCGGGCGTTTGCTGGAAGTGAACCTCCAGAGGTTGTACTCACCCATTTCATGGTCCAACCAGCTGAAGCTTTCCAGGAAACGGATCTTCCTCAATCCGCCGTGGAACGTATCCAAGGGATTGGCGCCTATCGGGGCGGACTGAGCTTACGCGAGTCTATCCAAATACGGGCAGAGATCGTCTCGCGCGGAGAAGTGGGCCCGATCGTGGCGGGTGTGGGAATTAATCAGGGCTTATTCAGTTCAAACAGATTTACCGCGGTCGTCGTAATAGTTTTGATCACGATCCTTGTGACGCCACCCATTCTGCAAGGTTTGTTCGCGTCTGATAAACAAGAAAGAAAAAGACTGTTGCGCGGAGATGAGTCAGCGAGGCGCCAGAGAAATGGTTTTCGTCAGGAGGCAAATGAACTCTGTGAAAAGGCTTTGAATGATGCGAAACGCAAGTTACATCCTTTACTCAGGAATAGCGAAAATCTGCCGCTCGCAAGTCATGTGATAATTGTGCGGCGAAGTCGATCAATCCATATTGCTTGGCCACAAGCACGAGTTGCTGCAATCATAAGTGAGAGACTGTGAGCACAATGCCTCGATTAGAGTTTATTATGTTTCCTTCCTCCTGTTCACTCCATACGCCCGCGCAACCGGCAGGATTAGCAACAAACCAGTATCCGGCTCATGTAGGTCGCCAAGAACCTTTTGTGTCGCGGCAACAACAGCATCGACCTGTGCTTCATCATCTGCTGTGGCAAAGATGGTGCGGTTCAGATTTTCGGGGGCTTCGTAGAAATCCCTTAGGGATGGAATCAAGGGCATGTCATCACGCCATCCACTTAACTTACGGATACGTCCCATGCCGGTGCTGAATAAGACAGTTGCACTGGGTACACCTGCCTCCTCCCATGCAATGAGCAAATCCTCAAGCTGATCAGGATTGTCTACCACAAGCAGGATCAGGTACATCAGGTTGCCTCCTCACTCTTGGAATCAGCCTGTTCAGCTTCAGACGACTCTTTCAATATTTGTTGTTTTTCTTGCCCGAACAGGCGTCGCAGGATAGGCGGTGTCATAAGTGTAGTTACCAACACCATGACAACAACCGCCGAAAATTCATTGGAACTTACGAGATTTTGCTGGATGCCGACACTTGCTACAATCAAGCCAACTTCGCCGCGCGAGACCATTCCTGCCCCCAGCTGAACTGACTCGCGGGGGCTCAATCCACCTAGTCTTGCACCGATCCCCGCGCCCAGCCACTTTCCGAGGATAGCCATTAAGGTGATGACCAGCGCAAAAATAAGCATATTTGGCTGCAACGTGCGCACATTGACTGAAAGTCCAATGTTGATGAAAAAGACGGGCACGAATAGGCCATAAGCCAGGACGTGCATGCCGTGCTCCACGCGCTCTCTCTCTCCGCTGCGCGCCATCATGAGACCGGCGACGAACGCGCCAGTAATGGCTGCCATGCCTCCCACGAGTTCCGCGGCCAGGCCGTAGACAAGCATCACCACTAGCGCCAGAGTGAGGACACCCTGGCTGATTGGCAGATGTACTATCCGGCGCATTAACCAGGGCAATACCCTTAACCCAAACGCGACTGAGAGAGCCAGGAAGGCAATCATTCTCACTAAAATCCAAAGCACTCCGCTCAAACTTCCTGCACCGGCTTCTACGGCCAGGAAGATGGATAGGGCCAGAATAACTAGAATATCATCAAAGACCGCCGCCCCCAACAGGCTCATGCCCACGCGACTACGCAATACCCTGAGTTCCATTAGGGTTTGAGCAGAGATACTAACACTGGTGGCACCCAGGATCAGACCGAGAAAGATCGCCACTTCGTTGTTCATGCCGAAAAGCCTGCCCGAGCCCCAACCCAACACGGCTGGCACAAGCACGCCGAGAAACCCACCATAGGCGGCGACGCGTGTGTTGCGGGCTAATTCACCCAGATGCAGTTCCAGTCCGGCAATGAACATCAGCAGAAGGACACCCATTTCTCCAAACTCCGCGATCGTTTCCGCAAGAGCATGATCTATGAAGGGCAAGTTTAGCACATCAATGACGGATGGCCCCAGAAGCACGCCAACCAAAAGCTCTCCTAGCACAGATGGCTGGCCCAGACGAACGCTCAGGTAGCCAGCTAGTTTTGCGGAGAGCAGAATAACAGAGAGAAGAAGTGCAAATTGAAGGAAAGTGTTCATTTGTATTCCAGTCAATGCCCTGAGTTCGAGTTCGAAACTGGGATAGTTACAGTTATGCTAGTTCCCTGGCCTGGAGAAGAGTGAATTATAAGGGAGCCAGCCACTGCCCATACACGTTCTTGTATCCCTAATAGGCCAAAATGGTCGAGTTGAGCGAAGTCAGTCAAAGACGACGGCTCCTCAAACCCCTTGCCATCATCAACAACCTCAAGTTTGATCACCCCGGAACCAAAGCAGAGCTCAACCCTTACTCTGGTGGCGTGAGCGTGTCTGCGAATGTTTGTCAGGGCTTCCTGGGTGATCCGATAGAGGGCAAGTTCGAGTTCAGGGCTTATCGGGAACTGCTGCCCTTTGGTCTCGAATCTAGAATGAGGGATTGCACTGTCGCCGACCCGGGCAGCCCGAACCAGGGTCTGCAGTGCAGGAATAAGGCCCATATCCTCCAACATAAGTGGCCGCAGGTCTCGGCTGATCTGCCTTACGCCCACCTGGGTCCTGGCTGCCATATCCCGGAGTTCGGCAATCTGCTCCTGGCGCTCCATGTTGCTCTCAGAGGATTGGTATAGTTCCAGTCGCCGCGACAACGCTAAAAGGCTTTGTATCGTATCATCGTGCAGCTCACGAGCAATCCGCAGCCGCTCTTCTTCCTGCGACTTGGTGACCGCTCCAACATATCGGCGTAAGCCGATCCGGTACGCCGAGATTTGTGCTCCCATCTTGATGAATGCACGCCCTAGGGCGTCAATTTCATCAATGCCACTCTGCTCTATCGGTTCAATATTTTCCCCCTTTGCTAACTTCTCGGTCGAGTCATGGAGAGACTGGATCGGGGCACTTATGCGGTCAAAACCCTTCCATAAAAAAACAGCTATCAGCATAATGGCAGCAAGTCCAATTGCTATAGCCAGTACGTCAACCAACGCTATAGGTTCGGTGACTGAATCCCAGGACTCCTGGATAACCAGGCCCCAGCCCGTGATTCCGATTGGAGCATATCCTTCTACCAGACGCCTGCCTTTCGAAGATTCTGTCAGCATTCCCCCGCTTTCCCCTGCTACCAGTCTCTTTATGAAAGGTAGATTGCCGTAATCAGCGCCAATTTGCTGGGGATCGGGGTGAGCAATTATGATTCCCTCACGGTCGACCAGATAGGTAAAACCATCCTTACCAATGGTTAGATCCCGGATAGGATTACTGATGGAGGTGGAATGCAAATTAATTCCTCCGATTACTGCGCCGGCAAACTGGTCTTCAGAGTCAAACAGCGGTACGGCCACCAGAACAAAGGCATCATTTGACCCATCGCCAAACAACACATTACTGAACGACGGCACCAATTGTGCGCGCGCAGATCGGAAGGTTTCCGATGTGGAGAGGTCCGAGAGGAGCGAGATTAAGTTATCACCGGAGGAGGTGATAACCAAACCCTGTTCATCAACGATGAGCACACCAGCATCAAATATTCCCAAGACCTCTTCCGCTTCTGACAAAGCCCCGGCGCGCTCCTCCGGAAACTGGCTTAGTAACCTCTGCTCAGTTGCCAGAGTTTCCAACACACTGGCGTACCCTTCGATTCCCTCTGACACACTCGCTGCGGCGAGGTCTGCAAGCTGGCGATGGCGCTCAGTGATGAGCGAAGTCACAACGCGGTTATAGGTATATAAACTCGCTACAACCAACCCGGCAATGATCAGCGATAACGGGAGCACGATACGCACGATTGCCTGGGCGTGCAGTGAGCGAACGTGCCGGGATGTGTTCAGCCAAGCGAACATTTCAGGATTCCGGTTAGATTTCCAGGGTTAACCAGCCACGCCGGATGGCAGTCAGCACTGCTTCGAGCCGCGAGGAGACTCCCATTTTGGCGAAAATGTTGGTTAGATGCGCCTGGACGGTCCGATCACTAACGTAAAGCGCTTCGGCAATCGCCTGGTTATTTAATCCTCGGGACAACAACTGCAACACCTCCTGCTCGCGAAAGGTCAGTGATTGTATTGGTGAGTCCCCCACCCCAATGGGCATTCGTGATCCCTGATCATCAGCCATACGGACTACAACCTTGCGGGCAATCGAAGGATCAAGCGGTGATTCTCCAGATTTAACTAGACGTATAGCTTTCACCAGTTCACTCACCGGAGCGGTCTTGAGCAGGTAGCCGCTGGCCCCGGCCTGCAGTAAAGAGAAGACATACTGGTCGTCATCGTAGGCGGTTAATACCAATACCTGTACTTCGGGCATAGCCTCTCGGATACGCCGCGTGGCCTCGATACCGGACAGGACCGGCATGCGTACATCCATCACGACGATATCGGGTCGGAGTCGCAGCGCGAGGTCAATCACCTGCTGACCATTGTCCGCCTCCCCAATGACCTCGATGTCGGCTTCTTTGCGCAGGATCTCTGCCGTGCCTTGACGGAGCATCACATGATCATCGGCTAACAGAATTCGGATTGGCTGGGACATCTTACACAATTAGAGAATCTTCCACGGGACAGATCATTCCTCGTAGCTCACCTTCCATGATGAGGATATTATAGATGATTCTAAGACGGGGGTAAATTAGCGGTTTCGCGTATCTCGTTTACGCGGTTCAGCGGTTGTAAAAAATCACGGCTTGGGATACGGTGGTATTGAAAGGAAAGTAACTATGAAGCCATTTGATGTGATGCTTCGAGTTCGTATTTGTACTTTTCTGTTCATCTGGGTATTTGTTCCTGTGCTCGTTGAAAGCAGGTCTGGCCGCGTTCAGGCCGCCACCGGGGCTGTGTTTGTTGTCGAATTGCGCGGCGTAATCAATCCACCAGTAGCCAATTATCTAAAACGCGCCCTACGAGATGCGGAAGAGCAAAGGGCAAGTTTGGTGGTTATTCAGATGGACACGCCCGGTGGATTGGATCATTCGATGCGCGAGATCATCCAGGACATTTTGAGTTCACCCGTTCCTGTCGCCGTATACGTGTCTCCATCTGGCGCCCGGGCCGCCTCCGCTGGTTTGTTTATCTTATTGTCATCAGACGTGGCAGCCATGGCGCCCGGGACAAATACCGGAGCGGCGCATCCGGTGGGTTTGGGTGGTGAGGCAGACGATGTTTCTATTGCGAAAGCTGTGAACGACGCCGCGGCAACCATTCGATCCTTGGCAACCGAGCAAGGACGGAATGCCGAGTGGGCTGAACAGGCAGTTCGGGAGAGCGTCTCGGTTACCGAAAGAGAAGCTCTGGAACTCGATGTGATCGACGTGGTCGCACTGGATCTCGACGACCTGCTGCAGAAAATCGATGGGCGAAGGGTGCAAACCACCACTGGGGAGATTGCGCTAAGGATAGTCGACGCGTCCCGCTTGGATGTCCCCATGAACTTTGCCGAGCGTTTTCTGCATGTAATCAGCGATCCGAACATTGCCTTCATCCTTCTCAGTGTGGGCAGCATCGGGTTAATCGCCGAACTATACAATCCGGGGACATTGTTCCCGGGCATTACCGGTGCAATCGCTCTGATCCTCGCTTTTTTCGCCCTGGGCAATCTGCCCACAAACTGGGCCGGGGTCGCGTTAATCACACTGGCGCTTATTTTGTTTATTGCAGAGTTATACACTGAAGGCCTTGGCCCTTTGGGGTTTGGCGCGCTGGTGGCCTTTCTGCTGGGCGGGCTTATCCTCTTTCAACCCTTCCGTCCCGGATCACCAGCCCTTCCAGACGTGCGAGTTGATCCCTGGGTGGTCGGCGGAGCGACGGTCAGTATGGGGGCTTTCATGCTGATTGTAATGGCTCAAGTGGTACGCTCGCATAAAGCGCCATTGCGCACCGGTCCCGAACAATTGATCGGGCGCATGGCCAGGGTGTATCAGGATTTGACTCCCCGTGGCCGTGTTTGGTTTGAAGGCCAGACCTGGTTTGCAGAGGTACGGTCCGGGCAATCGGTCACAGCCGGTCAAACAGTCCGTGTCGTAGATCTCAACGGTCTTACTCTGATTGTAGAGCCTGCTGAAGAGGAAGAAACAAAAAATAGGAAGGATGTTTCTTCATAGAAATGAAAGGATAGTCTCATGGAATTGGGAACTCTAATTGCATTTAGCGCGCTGCTCGTGCTTGTGTTGATTCTGTTGACTCTAGCCATTCGAATCGTGCCTGAATATCAGCGGCTCGTTGTGTTCCGTTTGGGACGCGCCCTGGGTGCCCGCGGGCCTGGATTGGTGCTCTTGATCCCTTTCATCGATCGCGGTGAGCGGGTTGATTTGCGTGAACGATATTTTGACGTAGAACCGCAGACCTGTATCACCAAGGACAACGCGCCACTCTCGATTGATTTCCTGGTTTACATGAAGGTGATTAACGCTCTGCCATCGGTGCTGGAAGTTGTGGAGTTCACTGGGGCGTCGCGCGGGATTGCCGTTACGACTCTGAGGGCCCTGGTGGGCGATATGATCCTAGACGATGTGCTCTCCAAGCGCGATCAGCTCAATGAACAGCTCCAGGGCAAACTTGATGAAGTCACAAACCGCTGGGGTATCAAAGTGACAGCGGTTGAGATCCGTGAGATCATCCCGCCGCGCGACATCCAGGAAGCCATGAGCCGACAGATGTCGGCCGAACGCTTACGGCGCGCTACCGTGACAGAAGCGCTCGGAAGACGCGAAGCGGCAGTAACAGTCGCAGAGGGCGACAAGCAAGCGCGGATTCTCCAGGCGCAGGGTCAGCGGGAGGCCGAGATCCAGGAAGCGGAAGGCCAGCGTCAGGCAGCTATTCTGCGCGCGGAAGGCTTTGCCCTGGCATTAGACAAGATCCAGGCAAGCGCTCAGGAGGTGGGCAGCAACACCATGAGCTTACAGTACTTGGAGACTTTGAAGAGAATCGGAGAGAGCGCGGCGACGAAATTCGTATTGCCGGTAGAGCTCACGTCCCTGCTACAACCATTGATCCGACATGCCTCTGCTTCCGGGCAGGATGGCAACGGTAAAAACTAAACGTACCGGATCCAGAGCATGTGGCGGTACGAGATTGGAGGTGATGATGATCGAGACTATTCTGCTCGCTACAGATGGTTCAAGGCCTGCAAAGCAGGCGGCTGAATTTGCGGCCTCCCTGGCATTACGTTTTCGTGCAAAGGTTACCGTGTTGCATGCTTATACGCCGGTTCCAGCTTATCTGGGTGAGCCAAATCACAGCCCGGTTTTCTATGAGAGCCTCCATGGGGCGAAAGCCCTGGCGGAAGATACTGCCAGTCGTTTGCATGACATGGGTGTCCACCAGGTGGAAACAGAAGTGATCGAAGGGCCGGCAGCGAACGCGATTCTTGGGGTTGCTGAGACGCGCAAGCCAGACATCATCGTAATCGGGGCGCGCGGGCTGAGCACCTGGCAGGGACTCTTGATGGGCAGCGTCAGCCAGTCGGTCACGCAAAGAGCCGAATGTCCTGTGCTGGTCGTGAAGTAGTTAACCATCTCTAGTTCCCGCCATCGAGATCCTCGAAGCGAAATGGTCATCTTGAGCAGTTGCTCAGATCGGAGGAGTCCCATGAACTCACTGGAAAGTCACAATTTATCTCCAATAACAATTCAACTGGCTGTGGACGGTTCAGAACATTCGATCGCGGCCACTCACTTGATCCGTGATTTACTCTTACCACGAGGTAGTCAGGTGACCGCACTGGGAGTTCTCCCATCGCGTCGGTCGCCAGATAGAGTAGCTCTAATGGCCGCGCTAGAGGACGTGAAAATGCACCTCCAGGCCAAGGGCATTCAGGTGTTCACTAGCTTGTTGCATGGCCGCCCGTCATCAGCATTGATTGACTTTGCCAATGAACACCGCCCAGATTTAATGGTAGTTGGCGCCACAGGCCTGCGCGCCACAATGGGAATCCTGCTGAGTGGTGTGGCACAACAGGTGGTAGAACACGCGCGATGGCCGGTACTTGTAGTCCGCTCACCGTATGAAGGATTGCGGCGTGTCTTGTTGGTCACTGACGGCTCGGCGAACAGTCAGCGCGCCGTAGACTATATTGTTCAAATCCCCCTTCCACGAAATATCCAGCTGCATGCCATGAACGTACTTCCCCCGCTGGGAACTCCGGAGACACCCATTCCCGCCAGGATGGCACCCATGATCACGGTGCCTACTGTATTTTCGCATCAGGGAGACCCGGCCGCAACCCGCCAGGCTGAAGCGGAAGAACACCAGGGGCGGATGCTACTGACGCAGACAGCAGACGCATTGAAAGCAGGTCAATTCGAGGTTGTGCCTGTCCTCAGACGCGGCGACGCTGCGACTGAGATTCTCGAGCACGCCAAAGCACATAAGGTTAACTTGGTCGTAACTGGTTCGCGCGACTTCAGTGCGGTGAAAGGCTGGTTGGTGGGAAGTGTGTCACGTAAACTCATCTACCAGTGCAAGTGTTCGGTCTTGTTAATCCCTGCACAGATGGAAGTTTGAAATCTCGGCCTGTTTGCCCGAGAGGGTAAGGAGCACGACCATGAGCAAGATAGATTTGACGTTAGTCCGAAAAACCCTGATCGATGAACAAGTATCACTTACTGTCGATATCCAGAATGAAAGAGATCAATTGCAGCAGCATGTCGAAGGAAATCCAGATGTATTTGATCTGGCGGATAAACGCCGCCATCAGGAAATAGCTGCTAGCCGTCTAAGCCTCATGAACCAACGCGTGGAACAAGTGCGAGCTGCGTTAAAGCGGCTCGACGAAGGGAAGTACGGGATATGTGCTAGGTGCGATAAGGATATCAACCCGGAGCGGCTAAAGGCCATACCATACACCACATTCTGTGTGAGCTGCCAGGAACAACTTGAGCGTGCTAATCGATAATTGGAGCAAGAAAAGTAGGTGAAGCATGGTTACGTTGGAACATACTCTGATGATATTGTTGCTGCTGGTTGGTTTGCTCAATGCTAAGCCAAAGATTCCCAAGCTAGCCTGGTGGGCGATTGCAAGCGCGCTACTGCTGGTGTTGATCACGCCGGCAGTCCCTGTTATCCTGCCCTGGGAATGGCTCTCGGCGCTCATCATCCCCGTATTGCTCTAGCAGCTTGCGGAACGGTTGGCAAGGGTGCATATCCCGGTAAACATCAAGGATTTCCTGATCTGGTTAGGGATGGCATTGGGGATTAGTGGGATCCTGCTTTTTACCTCAGAACTTACGGCAGCCGGAGCCTTCATGTTTGGACTGCTGGCCGCCAG
>DASTOH010000211.1:0-24689 GCA_035720235.1 Anaerolineales bacterium
CATAAATGCTGGAAGTGGAATTTAGACAATGAGTAACTCTCAAGGATTATCCTACACAAATCGACTCATACAGGAAACAAGTCCCTACCTCCTTCAACATGCCCATAACCCTGTGGAATGGCATGCTTGGGGAGAAGAGGCATTAACAAAGGCTAGGACCGAAAACAAACCGATATTCCTCAGCATCGGGTATAGTGTGTGTCATTGGTGTCATCGAATGCGTGAAGAGAGTTTTGAGGATCCTGAAACGGCCGCTTTCATGAACGAACACTTCATCAGCATCAAAGTAGACCGTGAGGAACGCCCGGATGTGGATGCCATTTACATGCAGGCCACGGTCGCCATGACCGGTTCGGGCGGCTGGCCCATGTCCGTCTTCCTGACGCCAGACCTCAAACCGTTTTATGCCGGCACCTACTTCCCGTCGGTATCCCGACAAAACATGCCCGCTTTCAAAGATGTGCTGGCGGCCATCGCCCGCACCTGGAAGGAACAGCAGGACGAAGCCACGCGCGTGGGCAATGAGGTGTCCGGTCATTTGCAGCAGGCGCTGAGCGTGAACGTTCCGTCCGATGTGGGCTTCGCCCACTTCACGCAGGCGCATCTTGATGCGGCAACAAAAGCTCTTCTTGAGTCCTATGATTGGGGATACGGCGGCTGGGGCACCGCGCCCAAGTTTCCACAGCCGATGACGATTGAGTTTTTGCTCAGACGCGCACTACACATAGCCACACCCTCGCCCGAAGCGCAAGTGCCGGAAGAGCACACCGAGAGTATTGAGAAAAAAGTCTCAGAGGACTCGGTGGTCTCTGTAGATAATTCTCCTACCCTCAAACCGGCCCTGCACGCCCTCAAAGCTATGGCGCGCGGCGGGATGTACGATGTGGTCGGCGGTGGGTTCTCGCGCTACAGCGTGGATAATTTTTGGCGCGTCCCGCATTTCGACAGGTCCCGCTCACGCCAGGCAGCGGCGGAAGCGGCATCGGCTTGACCATTGCACGCGCCCTTATCGAAGCGCAGGGTGGACGCATCCGGGTGGAATCCGCAGGTGAAGGTATGGGAAGCACCTTCGCCTTAACATTGCCAGTTACGAAATAGAAACGGCGATTTACCAATTATGCGGTAATCACCACCCGCGTTCCATACCCAGGCGTATAAATACGGCCAGGCTCATGCAATGGCCGGGCCCATCGAAACAGCCATTTGGCTTCTTCGATGCGCATGTTCACGCAGCCCCGGCTCATGGGTGTACCGAAATTATCATGCCAGTAGGTGCCGTGGAAAGCATATCCGGCCTCATGGAAGAAACTTGTCCAGGGAACACCGGGCAATTCATAGTCTTGCGGTGTAGCGAATAGGCTGCCATTCCCCATATGTTTGGAAGGATATTTCGTGAGGATGCGAAATTCGCCGCTGGGTGTTTTCGTGGAAAGATCATTGGGGCTTTGCCTGGCAGTGGTAATACCTGAAGAGATGTTTGTTTGGAGTACCGTCTGCTCATACTCATATGCTGTCACGGTTTGAGTGCTCAGATTGACTTCTATGCGTTTGTCTTCCAGTGGCACTTCGGGCGATATAGGTGACCATTCCTCGAATGGGATTGGACGCAGATGCATCGCCTGAATGTGATAGGGGAAACCGACCAACTCATCGTAAATGCGATACCACGGCTCTCCATCAGGACCTTCGTCAATTCCTTCGATCCAGTGGACCGAGCCATAATATAGCCGCAGGTTTGGCTGCCAGGCATAGGTCTTTGTATATCGCATGGCTTGTGTGTATGGTATGGTCAATTCACCCGGTTGTCTTGTCTCCTGAGGAATCGTTGTCAACGGTTCATTGAACAGAACCTTGACCTTTTGTAGCCGCCCGCGGTGCATGTATCCGCCCCAGACGCGATACCAGATCGGATTGTATGCCGGTATCCCAGCGTCGACCTCCTGGTAAATGTGAACCAGCTCATCCCGAAAATGTTGTCCAGCAATCAAACTCTGATCATTTGCTTCCCGATATACGCTGACAGATTGGGTCGCCACGCGTACCTGCTCCGCATTATCGAATCCTCCTGAGGAAACGGTAAATGGAGAAAAGGCCAGACCCGCAATAGTTGAGGCACCTATTTTAAGGAAATCGCGACGGGAGATGTTGGTCATCTGGTTCGGCAGTTCTTCCCTTTGATAATATGATCTCAGGTAGCAAACAACCAGCGCCATTTTGCTGATCCATCCAATAAGCAAAATGGCGCATGGGGTTATAGAAAATTCAAATTTCAATCTATTTCTTTTTGGCAACTACCACAAAGATCATCCCCAACCAGTAGTAGCGTACCTCAACGTCTTGGAAGACTTGCTGGATTCCTTTGAGTGAATCATGGCTCATATCAACGGCACAGATATGTGGCAATGGTTGAAGCCAGGCCGGTAATGAATGAATTCCTGCACGCATTTCCAAAGCGACGAATTGTCCGCCAGGGATGAGAATCCGCCGTACCTCCTCAATGGCACTTATGTATTCGGGAATGATCGTCAACGCAAACGTGATAATCACCTTGTCGAATGAAGCATCCGGAAAAGGTAGATGGGCTGCATCTGCTTCATGAACTTCGACGTTTTTCCAGCCTTTCGTCTTGATCATCTTGCGCGCGATGTCGAGCATAGCGGGTGTCAGATCTACACCTACGACCTGCCCATGCGCGCCCACCAGTTCACGCAGATGAGGAAAATTCAACCCTGTGCCGCAGCCCAGGTCAAGAACACGATCACCCGGTTGGAGGTCAAGGGCTAGGCGGGCGGCGCGCCGTTTGGGTAACGTCCAACCGTGCGTGGGATCGTAAAAAGGCGCCCAATCCGTAAAGGTCTGGCGAACAGTATCAAGGTTCATTTTGCAAACTCCACGTCGGCGATCATGCCCGGTTTGAGTTCCAAGTCGGAATTGTCCAATTTGATTACCACGGCATAAACAAGCCGCGTACGATCCTCTTTTGTTTGAACATTGGTAGGTGTGAACTCAGCTTCGTTCGCCATGCGTAAAACCTTTCCTTTGAAGACGCGATCCGGATAGGCGTCCACACGAACCTGTACAGTCTGACCTGGAACCACTAACCCGAATTTCTCTTCCGGCAGGTAGACAGTCAGTTCAAGCTCTTCAAGGCGACCAATCTCGATCAGGGTGGCGCCGGGCAATGCCACTTGTCCAACCTCGGCACTGCGAGTGAGTATCACGCCATCCCAGGGAGCCGTAAGGGTGAGTTTTGATAGTTGAATGTCCAGTGCATCGAGCTGTGCTTGTATTGCCTCCACGCGCGCGCGCGCCACATCGAGCTCTTCATCACGAGCACCATTCTGGAGTGCCGAAAGATTGGCAACCGCCAGATGATGTCCTCCCATCGCGGCATCCACCTGAGCGAAGAGGACCTCTGCAGAACCACCGGGGACGATCAGCACAGAGGATAGTTGATCTTGCGCCTTCTGGAGCTCATCCCAGGCAGCGTCCAAGCGTTTGGCTGAGACACCAGTGGTCAATTCGTCGTGAGCGGACTTGATCTCCCCCACTAAAGCTTTGGCATCCTCCAGTGTTACTTGCGCGTCGTCTATCGCGTCGGTCGGGACCTTTGAGTCGGCCTGCAATCCATCGAGCCGCGCCTGCGCCTGCGCTTCATTCAATTGAGCCAATTGCCAGGCTACGCGAGCTAGTTCGATATGATGATAGTATGGCAATGACTCGTCCTGCGCAGCCTCATAGGCCTGTTGAACCGCGTCCAAAACAGACTGCGCGTCGGTCACGGCCGCTTCACTGAACGTGATAACATAATCAGGCATCGAAGAGTCATTCCTCAGGGTATCGCGACGACGGCCGGCTCGTGCCAGGTTATCCTTTGATTGGGTAAGCGCCGACTCAAGCTCATCCAGTTGATCATTTGTGAGCACCACACTCATCTCATAGTACTGTGCCCTCGCCCGATCCAGATTGAAACGGTAGCTGGCCAGGTCTTCAGGACGCGTATCTGCCGACGCATCCGTCAGAGTGGCCTGTGCCAACTGCAAGTTGGCTTGCGCCTGAGATAGTTGCGCTAGTGCCGCGTCCAGTTGGTCTTTTGTGGCCCCGGCTTCCAGCATCCTCAGCGCCGCTTGTGCTGCAATCAGTTCAGACTGGGCTCGCTCGCGTTGTTTCTGGATCAGCGCATCGTCCAGACGAAGGAGCGGTTGGTTGGCCTCCACGCGCTGGCCTTCCTCTACGTATACTGCAATAACCTTTCCGCCGATTTCGTTGGCGAGGGCGGCCTGGCGAGCTTCGATCACACCTGTTGCTTCGAATGCATCAGTTGTTGAGGTTGCGGCTGCCCGTGCTTGTATCCACCAGGCACTCGCTGCGACGAGAACCATCACCAGTACTAAAAAAGGAAAATAGTGTCTATGTTTCATGCTTGTCTCCTTGCTCCCCAGGCGGGCCTGAGAGCCAGCCTCCAGGGGAGATTGATTAATGAGAAGATTAACTCTTGAGATCCTGATAGATCATGAAGATAAAGAAATTGATATTCCTAGGCCAGGCTATGACGGAAGCGACGCAGACCAATCCATAAGATCAGGATGGTGAATACGGTCAATGTCAGCGCATGCGGCCAGACAATGTCCATGGCCAGTCCCTTCAAGAAGATACCTAAGGATAGCGATAGGTAGTGCCGCATCGGGCTGAGGAATGACAGCCATTGCAGCCAGAGGGGCATGGCGGAAACCGGCGTGATTGTCCCGGACAGGAACATCATCGGGAAGAGAACGAAGAAGGTGATCAGCAGAGCTTGCATCTGATTGCGAGCGTAGGTGGCAATCCAGATGCCAATCCCTACCGTTGCCAGGAAGGCCAGGGTGGATAACGCGATGAACAGCGAAAGAGTCGCAACCGGATTGCCATGCGGCGCTACGCCAAAGACCAAAAACGACAGCATGACCCCGATGAGCAGACCGCCCACTTCCAGGACAATCATCGGGATGACCTTTGCCAGAATAAGCTCCAACGGCGTGATAGGTGTCACCATCAATTGCTCGAGTGTGCCGGATTCCTTCTCCCGCACGATCGCAGCCGATGCCAGACGGATGCCCAGCAAGACAACTGCTAACGTGACCATGCTGACCATCCCATAATGGATGTAACGCAGTTCCGGCAGATACCAGGCACGAACGTTGTTCACAATAGTTGGTAATCCATTCAAGGATTTTCCGGACAAAATCAAACCAGTGATTTGGATTCCAGAAGAATAGCGGCGCACGATTTCATTGACATATCCAACAGAGAGCAATGCCGCGTTGGATTGGGTACCGTCAACCAGGACCTGAATATTTGTCGGCTGGCCGGCTGCCACCTCTCGACCCAGGCCCGGGGGGATGATGATTCCAAGCAGTATCTGATCTGAATCAAGCAGGCGTTCGACTTCCGCTTCCTCAGAGGGATAAAAATCCAGGTGGAAATTGCTGCTCTGCCGGAAGCGTTCGATGAGCGCGCGGCTGACCGGTGACTTATCGCGATCCAGCACAGCTGTAGGAATATGCCTAACCTCCATCGTAATTGCCCAGCCGCACAGGATAATTTCAGCGAAGCTATAAATCACCAGGGCTACGATGGCAACATCACGAAAAGTTTGGATGAATTCCTTACGAAGGAGGGCGAGTAGGCGCGTGGTCATAATTTATCCAATCCGTTTCTTGAAGCGCAATGCCGAAAATAGAATCAGGATGGCTGCGTAAACAGCCATGAATCCCATAGCTGGCGCGACGCTGGCGAGTCCCTGCCCTTTGAGGGCCAGTGCGCGGGAAATGTCTATGAAATAGCGTGCCGGAAAAACATTGGCATACGCCTGCATCGGAGTGGGCATGGTGTGGACAGGGAAAATAAACCCGCTGAACAACATTGAAGGCATGATTGTCAACACGATGGCTAGCAAACCGGCTGTCACTTGACTTTTTGTGAGTGTGGAAATCAATAGTCCGATCCCAACCGTACAAAGAACATATAAGATAGAAGCAATCAGGAAGAGCAGAATGCTGCCACGGAACGGTACGCCAAACCAAAGAATACCGCCGGCAAACACGATGATCATCTCGAGGAAGGCAATCACCGCGTAAGGGATCAATTTACCAATGATGAGCTCCAGGGGTCGAATAGGAGAGACAAATACTTGTTGAATCGATCCCCGTTCTTTCTCACGCACAATCGCCAGCGCGGAAAGTAACGGTGGCAACGCCATTAGGATCACACCGAACAGACCTGGGACAATGACGTTGACACTTTTCAGCCCGGGGTTATAGAGGACTCGCGATCGTACCCGTAGAGGAATGTACTGATCCAGCGACTGCCCGCTTCGGCGCTCAATATATTCAGAAACAATCTCCCTGTTGTAGCCAGCGTTGATCGCATCGATGTACGACTCTGCTACCTGGGCAGATGGGGTATAGGAACCATCCAGCAAAGTTTGGATTTGTGCCTGTCCACGATTGCTTAGAGTGCGCGCAAACCCCGGAAGAATTACAAGCACCGCATCGGCTGTATCGCGGTCGAGCATGTCTCCTGCCTGTTCATAGTTCTGAATAATGCCTGCCGACTCAAAATAGCCGGAGCTGAAAAAGGCTTGTATGTAATCTCGGCTGGTTGCGGACCGATCAAAGTCCATCACAGCCAGTTGAATGTTGCGAACGTCGGTGTTGACACCGTACGCAAATAAGAACAGCATGACCAGCGGCAGGACAAGAGCAATGCTGAGTGTGTAAGGGTCGCGCAGGATTTCACGTGTTTCCTTGCGGAGGACGGAAAATAGTCGTGAATTCATGCCTCATCCTCCCCACAAAACACGTGGCAGGAAACGCCCCGTGTGTTTCATATAATCGCGATAGGCATCGCCAAATTTTTCGATCATTGCTGCTTCTTCCGTGCCGACCTTTGCGATAACGATGATCCAATATGCCAACCCAATCAATGCAATGAACCAGTTCGTTGATATAAGCCAGTAGGCAAGAGCGATCAGGGCAAACGCGGTATACATAGGGTGTCGTAACCACTGATACGGGCCATCCGTCACCAAGACCTGTTGTTCCTTCACCACTCCCGGTACGTTCCAATTCTTTCCAAGCGTTTGATGAGCCCAGGTAAGAAAAATAATACTGATGACGCCCAGCCCAACTCCAAGCCAACGAAGATTGTTGGCCAATTCGATTGCAAACCAATCTAACCAGTGTGGTGCAACCACATACACGATTGGAGCAATCACCCAAAGCCAGCCAACGAACCAGAGCAGACGATACCAAGTTTGATCGACATGCTCTATCGAAATTTTTCTGTCCGCCTGTGGTAATCCGACCACTGCCCATCCGATGAATCGGAAGCGAACCAGCGCGAGCACAAGTATGAGTACCCCTAAACTGATTCTGAAAATCACTTCGCTGTTCATGCTGTATTTCCTTGAGTTGTATTTTGCCTGCTCTCTTCCATTTCAATGAATGTCACAAATAAGTCTTCGAGCGAAAATGGAATCGGAGCAATGTGTCGAAGGGGATGAGCCTCAGAGGTCAGGGCAGATTCAATGTCTCGCGTGAGGCGATCTGTGTCTTCAACGAGAACATGCACACGGTCGCCGAAAAGTCCGGCACTGAGTACGCCGTCCATTTCTCTTACACGACGCAAGGCACGTAGTGGTTCAGAGCAATAAACTTCAAGCATCTGACCCGCGTGCATGTTTGCCCGCAAGCTGGCCGGGCTGCCGTGCGCAATCAGACGTCCGTTATAGATCAACCCAAGTGTGCTGCAATGCTCTGCTTCATCCATGTAATGGGTGGTGACGAAAATAGTCACGCCGCGCGCAGATAGCGCATAGATCAAATCCCAAAAAGTGCGGCGCGAGATGGGATCCACACCTGACGTCGGTTCGTCCAGAAAAAGAATGCTGGGTTCATGCAGGATCGAGCAACCCAGAGCGAGGCGTTGTTTCCAGCCACCCGATAGATCGCGCGTCATGGCGCGTTCACGACCGGTGAGCCCTGCCATTTCCAAAGCCCAACGTTTACGGGTCTCGAGCCGCGAATTGCGCAATCCATATACACCTGCGTAAAAATCAAGGTTCTCTTCCACGGTCAGGTCGTTGTAGAGCGAAAACTTTTGCGACATATAACCAATCTCTGGCTTGATGGAGCTCTGTTGTGTCAATATGTCGCGACCAGCAACCGTACCTGCGCCGGATGTGGGAGGCAGTAACCCGCATAACATACGAATGGTCGTCGTCTTGCCGCTACCATTGGGACCCAGGAATCCAAAGATCTCACCTTCTTTGACACGGAAGGAAATTTGATCGACAGCGGTGAAGTCTCCAAACTTCTTGGTCAGTTCCGAAACATTGACTGCAATATTGGATGATAGACTATGCACCATTGACGATAGGTCACCCATGGCCAATCGTCCATTGTCCATGGTCTGCCTCTCCAACATATTGACAAACACATCTTCCAAACTGGGTGTGGTGTGACGCGCATCTGAAATTTGAATGTTGTGTTTGGAGAGATCTTGCTGCAGTGCAGGCAGATCGGTGACTGCATCTGCGACTAAAAGATGCAGTCGTTCGCCAAAGACCTGCACATGGGACGCGCGCGGATGATTTCTTAGTTGACCAAGTGCCTGGCGTTGCGGCTGGGCAAAGAGGTCGAGCATTTCGCCGCTCAAACTGGATCGGAGAGCGGCCGGCGTGTCACTGGCAATGATCTCGCCCTTGTGCATTAACGCAACACGATGGAAGCGTTCGGCTTCATCCATGTAGGGGGTCGAGACAAGAACGGTGATGCCCTGCTCGAGAAAGTCATTCAGCAAAAGCCAAAAGTCCCGGCGGCTGACTGGATCCACGCCGGTGGTAGGTTCATCGAGAAACAAAACCTGTGGTGAGTAGATCAACGCGCACGCAAGGGCAAGTTTTTTCTTCATGCCTCCGGATAAATGTTCGGCGCGGCGGTCGGAGGCGTGATCAAGATGAGTGAAGCGTAGCAGTTCATCAATGCGCTGTTCGCGTTCCCTGAGTGGGACGCGGTACAGATCCGCAAAGAAATCCAGATTCTCGCGGACACTGAGAGATCCGTATAGCGTAAAACCTTCAGACATGTAGCCGATGCGCCCACCTAATCCGTTGGGATTTTGAATCACATCGATCCCTGCAACGACTGCTTGTCCACGCGTGAGTGTCAGAATGCCGCACAGCATCTGCATGGTTGTCGTCTTGCCTGCGCCATCCGGACCGACGAGACCGAAGATTTCCCCACGACCGACCTGAAAGTCAATACCGCGCACGGCTTCCACTTTCCTGACGCCGAAACCATACGTCTTTGTCAACGCTTGAACAGAAATCATTGCATCATTCATATTCCTAGAATAGCAGGAAAACATAGATCGGACGAGCGCTAATTAGCGCAAAGACCGCAGGTAAAACTACCTGAAGCAAAAAGTCCGGCAAGCACTTGCCGGACTTGATCGAACTGCAAATCAAACTATTTGTGTACAGATGTGGGCTTGTATGCCTTGATGAGAGGCGCTTTACCAGAGGCGGTTTTGGGAACTTCAGATACATGCTGTATTCGGATATACGGTACGTGCGCGCCTTCTTGAGCCAGCGAATTGCTGATCTGATTCACAAGCGCTTCATCCGTCAATCCGTTGCGCGCGCCTGTGAGCAAAACAACCAACCCGTTATCCGCTTGTTGAACCACCTGCCACCCACTCACCGGCACAATATCCATGATGCGGTTGATCACGAGGGGCCGTATGAGTACTTGACCACCTTCTATGCCGGGTAAGGTCAGACTATCTTCCACGCGTCCTTGAATACTTTCCAATACAGCAAACGGTAATCCACAGTTGTGAGGCTCGGTGCTCACGCGAACACTATCGTTTATTTCATAGCGGATGAGCGGTTGCGTGCGGCTGAAGAGTGTCGTGACCAGGATTTTCGCTCCAAATTCGCCTGGTGGTACCGGTCTGTATTGCTCATCAACAACCTCAGTGATTACCAAGTCTTCCAGAAAATGCATGCGTCTGCAGGATTGATGTTCCGCCGCAATACTGGCGGTCTCCGTCGCAACATACTGATTGAAGGGCTGGATGCCCCAGGCTTCTTTGACTTGTTTAATCGTTTGGAGTCTGAGAACTTCGGAGGCACCGTATACAAACTTGGGTTTAATATGCAGGCGACGGGCAAGCTGTTCGTCAGCCAAAATACCCAACATCGAAGCATACGCAACTAGCACCTCTGGTTGCCAGGCGTTAAGTTCCTCGACTGTTTTGGACAACGGTTGGCTGGCTTGCACACGGAGAGAGGGACGCCACCAGCTTTTCACAGTAGCTGCGACTTGCGATGACATATGCCAGGGGCTGATCGAAGCCACGGTCGCCATTTTCTGACGATGGGTCAAATCAATTTTTACTCCTGACCATTCTTGACTGCGGGCAAAGGAGGCAAGGACATGTAGCCATTCGGATTCATCATAAAGAAAGAATCCCGGATGCCCGCTGCTGCCAGAAGTTGCATTGACCCAATATCGATTCTGATAACGTTGTCCCGCTACCGCTTGTGAGGCGTAAGCACGTATCTCTTCCAGATGGAGCGTTCGATCCGTCACTAATTCATCAAAGTGCTCCATCAGCATGGCCTTGGTAAGCACTGGCAGTTCTTGTAAGGGACGATCCATCAGTCCTTTGTAGAATCTTTGATAAAATGGTGATTTTTCATAAGCATATTGGCGTAATTTGTGTAAGGCTTCAGTTTGATAGATCTTTAACTGCTGGCGGGTCCAACTTTCATGTTTGCGCAGTTGTTCCAGCGTGTGAAGTAATCGAAGCATAATTTGTATATTCATGACGTGCTTCCTTTCAATCAATTTCGTAGCCTAAAGATAGCATTGAGTCTGTTTCTGAAGGAGCGCAGATTCGCTGAGTATGTGTAGGTAAAACTACCTGCTTATCAAAGGTCATAAATTCTACTCTTTGCCAATTGTGGGGCGAGGTTTTTCTATAAGCCGAAATGCTTATATCAAAACAAGTCGAATGTCACTGGTGAACTGCGGGGTGGCCCCATATACTTTCTATGATATTTTGCCAATAAAATCCATTGCCCCTTACGAGGTTTTGCTAATGATCCAAGAGAGTCCCTCCATAGAACTGAGCAAACCCATCACCCACACAATAGCATTGGTGAAGCGGATCGATTACGTCGATATAGCGAAGGGCATTGGCATTGTGTTGGTTGTCATGGGACATAATGATTTTGCACTTATCTCAGTTTTTGCTCACAAACTGATCTATTCATTCCACATGCCAATGTTCTTCTTTATGTCGGGTATGTTCTTGCGGCCTGATGTTCCATTCTGGTCATTCCTTCGAAGCCGGTTTAGCAGAGTCCTAAAACCATATATGGCTATACTGATACTAATTTACTTAGCCAGCACATCGTTCTCAAAGGTGAGCCTCGTGATGGCTACCCGGCGTCTACTCAAAGCCATGTATGCGAACGGTCATTACCTGGATTGGGTACAACTCTGGTTTCTTCCCCATTTGTTTGCCGTGAGTTTGTTTGCGTTTGTTTTCTTCAAAGTCATGAAGCGTACACCACTCTATAAGTGGCGATACTTGATCCTGGGCGTGCTTTATACTGTGGGTGTACGTAGTCTGAAATTTTTCTGGCCTTTTGACGTGAATCTCATGGGCAGGAGCTTTGTATTATATGGTTTACCCTTTAGTATAGATCTTGTACCCGTTAGCGGTTTCTTTTTTATTTTCGGCTATGAACTAAACCGAAAACAGAATGATACCCTGTTGGAAAATCCAAAGATGCTATGGATATCGGGAATCATGTTGGCTCTGCTCGTATGGTATTTTCCGCAAAGGATCGACTTCAATACAAGACAGTTCGATTCGCTGGCGATTAACACCGCGGAAGCTTTGCTGGGTATATACTTCATCCTTACACTCTCCAAGCAGTTC
This sequence comes from Anaerolineales bacterium, assembly GCA_035720235.1. Classification (GTDB taxonomy): domain Bacteria; phylum Chloroflexota; class Anaerolineae; order Anaerolineales; family Villigracilaceae; genus Defluviilinea. The sequence continues at coordinate 11,998 of DASTOH010000211.1, forward strand.
GAACGGATCGCCTGGCTATCGTCCATTTTCAAGTATATTGGGCAGGCATCGTTAATTATTCTGATTTTCCAGGTGCCGATTCAGGATTACTGGGGGCAAAAGATTCTTGTGCTCACCAATAACCTTCAATTTTCCTATTGGATTTCCTTCCTAATTGGTATCGTCGGGCCAATTGTGATTAATATACTATTTATTCGTCCAAATCAGATTTTGAGGGAATGGTTCAACCAACCAGCGCCGCAGGAAAGCAAGCGATCAGCGGTGAGCGTGTTTGAGTAAATAGCCAATATACCTTCATTGATTTTCCACATCAGATTGTCCCCTTCACTGCAATTGCGGATGTTCCAGAGCCTGTTGCCATCGCCAGCCAAGCAACACAAACAATAATCCACCAACAAAACTGAATGAAGAAATCGTCAAGGTTGCATCGATCCAGAATTCCACCGGAAAGAGGCGGATGAGTGTATCCGAGTAGGAAAACAGCCATGAACCCGGCTTGAAGAAGATGCGATGAAAATTATCAAACCAGAATTGCCAGGAAAATATCGCCAGCAACGCAATCGACAGGACAATCCCTGATGTTAGAATGCCTCCTGATTTGACCGCCGAGGCAACAGTTACGCTCCCTCCATTGCGCCAAAGTATGAAACCTAGTAAGAGAAGCAGGAACAATGATACCTGCCCAACACGGAAGACCGATTGGAAAACCGCCTGGACATCTGCCATGTGTGACACCTCACGCGGATTGTAAACAGATACACCGTTCAGGGTTTGTTTTGAGAGCTCATCACCAGGCAGATGAGCACGGACATAATGAATGTTCGTTGAGGCAAGAATGAAACGCTGACGATCGGTGAAACCAAACGAGTCGGCTGGAAAACTGACCCTGCCATATTCGAAAGCAAGGTATGTGTCAGTAGCCAACATCCTTACTACCCCACCAATGATCAAAATCGGGATGAGCAGCATAATCAACAGCTTCAGGATTTTGGTTGGTTGACCTGGCATAAAAGCTCTCTTTCATCGGACAATAGACAGGCTCTATAAGTTTTGATAAGCAACCATTGTGAACTGATCGTCGTAAACGTGCAAGAGTGGGATCAAGCGATGTAAACGCTGACACTGCACGACCACCAGCACACGACGTCCACTATCTCGCTGGATGGCATGGACGATATTTTCTACCAAATCTTCATTTTGCTTCTCCCATGCCGCGCGCTCCTTTGCCGTCCAAATCATCTCCGTGAGCCAACATACCGTATGACAGAACGCACCGAACCACATTCCATTAACAGTCTTGACATCGTCGGCCTGGATCTGCCCCCAGCGCAGAATCCGGTCAAAAGTCCGTACGAGGCGTTGCCTCCAGCCAGAGTCCGGCGTGAAGTCGGCATACTGCTCAGAGGTCGGCGCGACCGGAACCAAAACAATGTCCGTTGAGGCAATCACCGGAGCCAGTGCTTCACGAACCTCGAAGGAAGCACGCGAAAATTCTTCCTGCTCCCAGTTATCTAACGTGATCTCGGCGCATAACAGGTCAGGTGCGAGGTCAACGACCACCTTTCGCAAGCAAGCCAGATCATAAGCGATTGGCTGTCTGTGAAGATCAGACATCGTTCCAAGGATCGCAAGTCGGGTGCTAGAATCTTTCATATTTTAAGAAGGATAATATTGAACTCAAATGTGGCAAAGCGCTAAGTCACTTGAAATCATCGAGTAAAACTACCTGATTCTGACAGCCATCAACATGGCTTCGGTGCGCGAGTGCACGCCAAGTCGTGGATATATATTTGCCAGGTGGCCTTCCACGGTGCGGACGCTGAGATACAGCCGCGCTGCAATCGCCTTGTTACTCAAACCCTGTGCGAGCAAATCGAGGATTTCGCGTTCGCGGTCGGTCAATGAATTAATGACGGATTTCTGGGATTCTGTGAGCGCTGATTTTGTTTTGCGTTTTTGCAGGATTGCAACAGCTATGACCGGACTGAGATATTGTTCGCCGCGCGCCAATTGACGAATGGCAATGCCAAGAGACGCTGGCGGTTCATCCTTGGACAAGAGACCGTTTACCCTTACGGGAAGAGACTCATAATCTGCATCTTCAGTTAGCAGCAAAATGGCTGTATCGGATGACGTGGATGGCAAACCATCAGTGCCTTCTTGAGCATCCCATACCAAAACTTGGGGAGGCGGTTGTTTCTCCAGCGGCATCACGCGCAGACCCGGCAGGCTGGCGATCAATGCCGCCAGACCGGCCCGGTCCATTTCATGACCGCCACCAACCGAGACGGTAATTTCATGTCGGATCATCTCTAGGCAGTATTCTGTATATGCAAACTTATAATAAGACCATAGGCCGCATGGGAGGGTCTGCGGCCTATGGAAACGGGTGGCGGGCGAAAACCGCTACGTTGTAATGTTCCAGTCTCTATGCGGATAAACTCCGCGGGTGTCACGGTAACCGTACTGGCTAATCCTGTATTTGGGTGAGACCGGAGTATTAGACAGGTCGTTGCCCTAATGGTGTTCACTGACCGGCTTCATGCTTGGTGCCGCTTTGGGGGACTCGCGGCTGATGAAGTAATTGTAGATCGGGACGAAGATCACGGCAGTCAGGAAGCCGCCGATGAAACTCTCCACCAAGCCGAGGAAGAACGTGCCCCAACTCAGTAAGGTGAAGCCGGGCAACAGAAACTCATAGATTTTCTGCATCACCCACCAGTTGGGGAATAGCGCCCCAAACAACATATCGAGTACGAAGACAACGGCGGCAAAGACCGCCAGAGTCCACGCGATAGGCCAAAAGTGTAAAGTCTTCATGGGATTTTCTCCTTTCAATCAGGTTCGTCGTAAGCCGAGCCGCTACGCGGCTCACGTTCTCACAACGGAATTTTTAGAGGTATATGTGCTTTTGGCGCAGGCGTTGTCAACCGGATCGTTGAACCAGACGCCTTTATCAGTGCGATAGCGATATTGATAATCACGTCCAGGTTCCAATTCGAGCGTCAGTGACCACTTGCCATCCTCCGCGCAATGCATCCGGTAAACGCTTTCGTTCCACTCGCTGAACCTGCCCACCAGATACAAGCAACCGCAACAGTCAATCGCGGGCATGGTAAACATGACCCGCACTTTGCCACTTTTCTTGTTATTCACCTTCTCCTTCATGACCATAGGACCTCCTTTCCATCCTATCTGATTAGACGCGGCTAATAATGGAGGGTCGAGTATCACATTCCTGTCCCTAGCATAAGTCATCGATGCTCGGACTTCAAGCGCAGAACGGCGCGATTCTGGTATAGGCACTTTGACGCATTACCTTTACAAAGAACGTCAACTCACGAAGGTTGATTTGAATTGCAAACTGTCCTGCCGTTTCACGTTTGGGTTATGATTCTTGCAGATCAGCGCGGCTCAATGCCTGGCGCCCCAAAGGCGATGGAATTCTTATTCATAGATGCACCTTCGGTCTTCCTTTCATAGTTGTACCCTCGATACCAATTCTAGAGTTTCAACGTCGTTTTGACTTTGCCGATCAACTCCGCAGCACGTCTCCGATGGTCGCCATCTGCTCAACCGGAATCTCCAGTGCCAAAACGTACATTTTCGCACCGATCTCGCCGGTTCCCTTGTGTCCAGGATGATCGCGGCGGTCACTGGACTGCACTTCTCTTTGCTGACTATGCCGCGTGCATCTGACGCAGATAGTCTGCCCGCGCCTGTGTGGGAATGGCGACGGTGAGCAGGCCATTGGCGAAGTGGGCCTCGGCAGCAGCGTACGCCCACTCTCCTTGCGGCAGGTCAAGCTTGCGGCTGACAGCACCTTCCGGAAGTTCCGAAAGAATGTAGGTGCGCTCCTCGTGGATGGGTTCCTCGCCCGGATGGCGCTCGACACGGATCAGTCTCCTGGCAGGAGCCACGAAGACGTGGACTTTCTCCGGCAGGCAGCGGGGCAGTCCGGCATTGATTACCAGATTGGTGTCAGTGCGGTAAAGATTCACCGGCATGCTGCTCGCTTCTGGATGAAATGTGTCCAGGTGCTCCACCACGAGAACAGGAACAATGTTTTGTTTTAGCATGAGTAACTCTTTTTTATGATTTAGGCTGTGGCGCATGAGGCATCTTGCACTATGTCGCTTATACGATCAGCGCATTCCAACCGCCATATGTGTTCTTGATCCTGCCCGGCGGAATGCTCAACCCAATGATCAGCCCACCGATAATCCAATCGTTGATGCCTGATGCGGGTGTCGCTCCACCGAAGACCCAGGGCAACACAATAATGGCGAGCGCCAGCGCGATGTTGATAAAACGAGCGGCACGTGTCACCTCCGCAAAGGCGACGATGGCGACCGTCACGACCAGCGCGCCGAGTATATGATCGCTGTGTGCCGTCTGACCCTGGGTTTGAAAGACCGCGGGTGCAATCATCAGCCACGCACCCAGCAGCGCGCTCACGAGTAGAGTCCACGGCACCGTCACACCCCAGAACATCTGGCGTGGATGTTCTGTCTCCGGGCGACGCGGCGTCAGGTTATCCCCCATAGCGTCGCCGCCGCGCCAGAACGTGCGCCACACCGATTTGCCTGCGCGCCGGGTCTGCGCCAAAAACTGGATCATCGCGATCACTTCGTCGAGTGAAAGCGCGATCATAATCAGCATAAACAGTGCGGAGAGCAGACACGCCGTACACCACGCACCGACGACGACCGGCTGCAACATAATCAGCACGACACTGACGACGCCGAGCGGTACCACCATCAGGCCAAAGAGGGCCACCATCCACGGCATGGTACGCCAGCGGCGCGGGTCGCCCATAAAACCCGACAGGAGTTCGACAAGATAGATGAACGCGCCCAGTCCTGCATCTGAGATGGGAAATGATTTAGACAGATCAGAACCGAGAACCAGAACTGTGCCGTCGCCAAAAATCGGATCCCACACCCAGGAGATATGGCCCAATTGGAAGGCAGCCATGTAGCGCGACAGGAAGAAACTCAGGAGGGCGAGGGCCAGGACGGGGGCGCGCTGCGGCCAGGTCGAAGGGTTGTACGACCAGCCGAGCGGCACTTCGGGCCCCGCCATCTGCATCATCATCGGGACGAGGATAGCGAACACAATCACGAGCACGCCCACCAGCGTATCGTTTGCATACGCGGCGGCGTCCGGCGCCCAAAAGGCAAGCGGGGCGAAAGCCAGCCACAAGCCTACGAATGTATTGGCCCAGGCGGCCCAGGCGCGCTGCGTACGAAAGGCGATCACCGCCAGCGCCGTGACCAGAATGCCGCTGATCACGTCGCTCCAGATCAGCGGCACACTGCGATAGCCGAACGAGAAGGGACTGACAATCAACCACAAGCCCAGCACAAGCACGGGAATCTGCGACCAGCGCGCCATGGCCACCATCTGCCCCATCATCGCGCCGGTCTCGGGCATCTTGACTTGGGCGGCAGCCTGCGCACTCTGTAATTCCTGATAGACTTGCGCTTCGCGCTGCAGCAACATGCGGGGTAGTTCGAGCGCCAACTGCCGATGTTCTTGTTCCATCTTCATCATTGCGATGTGCCCGCTCGGGTCGCTCTCCATGAGCGCGCGGGCTTTGGCGTCCTCTTTTTTCTGTGCGGCCACTTCGCGTTGGTACGCCTGTTCCAACTGCGTTTGCTGCGCGCGCATCTGTTCGAGCTGCAGCTCTTTGGCGCCGACTCCGTCGTCGCCCGTATTGGACTCGTGCATACCCATGTCCATTGAGCCACCGTCGCCTGCGTTCGAATCGCCCATCTTCGCCATATCATGCCTTGCCATGTTCCGATCCTTTCATATGATCCGCCGGTGTGGGCATCGCCATTGGACCGGGCATCGCGATTGCGCGCCGCACCTCTTCGCCCAGGCGCATCAGTTCATGCGGCTCCATCTCTTGTGTCGAATCGCACGCGGACGCCAATTCTCGCAGCCACAGCGGCGGCTTGATCTCATTCTCACGGTACCACGCAAGCGGATCGGCTTTGAGCGCCGGTATCATTTTCGGCAGGGTGTCGCGCACCGAATGCTTGGGCACCCAGCCCAGGATCGTGCGGGCACGCCTGATGTCCAACTCGAAATTGTCGGTGGCGAGATCAATCATCCATGGTTTGATAAAGGGCGGTCGGTTCAAGGGCAGATTCTCCTGTGCCCACGCACCTACTTTGGCTGCTAACTTGGGAAGAGAGTGTGTTTTCCATTCTGAGCCGTGGATTAGATGCCCGAAGATGCGTTGTAGTTCATCATAACTAGGTGACTCAGACTCGCCGATCAGCAGCGTCACTTCGGGAGGCAGTTCCTTGCGACGCGCGACCGCAAGCATGATTGAGTCCAGCACGTCTTCGTTATGCACGAACGCCTGACGACCAGCAGTGACCTCGCCAGGAAAAAGATAGGCAGTGATGTCGTGCTCGTAGAAGCGCTGTATCTGTTGCGCCAGCGGAATGGAATTGCACAGGTCATTGTAGACGCCGGCAATGCGTAGGATGACAGCGGGGATCTTGCGGCGCTCAGCGTGGATTACCTGCTCGGTCTTGACCTTCGATTCCGGATAGGGCCACTTGGGCTGGAGCGGCGAATCTTCGTTGATGCGTTGTCCGGGCGCGGAGGGTGCATACACCAGATCGGTGCTGGAAAAAATAAACTGCTCGACTTCAAAATCCTGCAGCATGCGCAGCAGGCGCTCCGCGCCTCGCACCGTGACCTCATCATAGAGCGGACTCGGCGCGCCGGAAAAATCGTAATAGGCGGCGAGATGGATCACGGAGACGATGCGGTTGCCGTGCAGCTCGCGGATGGCTTGCAGCCCGCGGCGCAGGCTTTCATCGAGAGTTAGGTCCACGTACAGACATTCGGCGCTGGTCGGGGGATGCGACGGCGCGCGCCGGTCAAAGCCGACCACATTAAACGATTCTGCCAAACGCTTGGCCAGCGGATAGCCGATCCTGCCACTGCTACCGGTGATCAAAATTGTGCCTTTCTGTTCACTCATACTTGGTTCCTCCAAACTGAATTTCATCGCCCATCATCATCAGTAAGCCAGTAACCCGGTCATCCTGTTTAACCACCAAACTGCGGCGGCCAGCACGTCGAGTATGAAGACCACAGCCGAGAATACCGCCAGACCGGCCCGGTCCAGTTCATGACCGCCACCAACCGCAACAGAGACTTCATGAAGAGTCATATTGTTCTGTCACTACCATACCCCCATTCCAGGGCTGGTAATAGCGTCAAAGTGCGCATCCAAGAATGCGCACTTTGGCCTATAATCAACCGTGAAAGGATATCCCGATGGATAGGGTCGCATTAACCAGGCTTGTTGCGCAATACAAATCTGACCCAGAGTCAGTCTACAACACATGGTTCGTGGGTGGAGAGGAACGCATGAAGGCATTCCGTGCCATCCGGCGTGGCGTGCGTGATACCGTGGATAGTATTGTGGCTGGGACATTCGGGAACGACTTCAAGGGTTCGCCCCTGGAAGTGGTACTAAATGCCATCACTGAACAGAAACAAGTATTTGAGGGCGCAGCGCATCCGTTCTTCTGGAAACCCAAGCTCCGTATCCCTGATATCTACGAGAACGAAACCAACAAGCGCAAGTTCGCCGCGTTTCTGGAAGCCTGCCTGAATGCGACGCGTGAAGAGCAAGTGTTGGCAGAAATAAGTCGTCTTGCGGCTGCGCAAATTAAGGGTCTCGGCCCGGCGGTGGCGAATATTGTTTATTTTCTGCATCCAACCATCGTGCCACCTTTCAATACGGCGATGGTGAATGGCTTTAATGCACTCTTTCACGACAAAAAGAAGCTGGGGTCATGGGAAAGCTACTTGCAAATGCGCGAGGTCATTCTGCGGACAAATACCGATCTTCGTGATCAACTCTCGAAAGACCTTGGGGCATTCGCGGGCCTTCTGTTTGAAATTGGTTCCGGGCGATTGTTAGTAGAGGGAAATATTGAAGTCGTTTTGCAGGTTGAGAAGGCAAAAGCCGAGAAGGTAGCCAGGGCTCGCCATGCAGCTGTTCTGGCGGAGGAACAAGCTGAGTCTGAACACACACAAATTCAATATCTTCTCATTAAGATCGGACGGGCACTGAAATACGATGTGTTTGTGGCTCGCAACGACCGCCATCGTTCCTATGACGGCCAGGCGTTCGCCTTGCTCACGATCCCCATATTGCCGCCGATGAATTGGCCACCAGAAATAATGGACACGACGAGCCTGATCGATGTGATCTGGCTAAAGCCAGGTACAAGTGAAATCGTCAGTGCTTTTGAGATTGAGAAAAGCACCTCCATTTATTCCGGCATCTTGCGCATGGAAGATTTGGCCCGTTCCATTCCCGAGTGTACCTGCCACTTTTATCTGGTCGCTCCGAACCGGCGTGAAAAAGAGGTGATAGCGCAGTTGACACGTCCCGCTTTTCGGAACGACTTCACAGATATTAGCCTGGCTTTTATTCCCTTCGATAATTTACGTGATCACTGCGACGCGTTGTGCAAGTTCGGTGAAGACCACACGATTCTCAAAAAGATAGCACATGGGGGTGCCTTGATATAGCCGGACCGACTCATAAATGGCGAATGGCAATTAATAGGGCAGGCCATCCCCATGGGGATGGCCTGCCCTCATGTATTGGTCTCTTACACAGGCACTGCTTCGCTGCTTTTTTCCGTTATAGTTTCATGCGTTGGTTCAACAAAACTATGGTCTACGACGCGCAGGTATTTCACGCCGAGTGAGAAGGCTGCCAGTCCATAGGCAATAATCGCCGAGCCGGTCAGGATTTCGACCAAGGAAGGACGGTAACTGGTATAAGCGATGGCCTGGCCCGGAACATAAGGCATGACAACCAGCAAGCCTGCGATATTGATATCCCAGCGGTAGGCAACGACACCAGCCGCGACCAGGAACAAAGCCGTCATACGCCAGAAGCGGTTCACACGGGTGGGTGTGTATAACAGGAGGATCATTGGTACGATCATTCCCAGGAGCATTTCAGCGATCCAGAAATTGAACGCCAGCGGTCCTTTGGTCATCAAGTGCAAGCCTTCGCTGCGACCCGGATCATAGGTGTAGGACATCGAAAGAGCATCCCAGGCACGGAAGTAAAAGTATCCAATCAGTAGCCAGCCCACGAATCGTGAGACGCGCTCGATCAAAGCATCGTTTGTTTTTGCCTTGGGCGTGAGTCGCGAAGACAACATGGAGGCAAAAAGGGTCAAAGAAATACCGCCCACAATCGCCGAGAACATGAACAAGACAGACATCTCAGGCTTGAACCAGAAGGGTCGGCCCTTAATGATGCCATAGGCTGCACCCAGGGAAGACTGGTGCATGCTCGATAAACCAAGCCCTATGATGGCGAGGATCGGCGCGTAATGATGAATGGATTCCATCTTGGCAGCGATCTTCGGGAAGTGTTTCCGCAGCCATTCGAAGCGGGCAAAAATAGGCATCGTTTCAAAGACCAGGACGGTTGTGTATAGCATTATCGCTATCGTGATTTCCCACAACAGGGAATGTGTATTCCAATAGACCAGGGCTTTCCAGAAACGATCGGGGCGCCCAATATCCAGGACCAGCGCCAGCATCGCCATGGTGTAACCGATCAAGCCGACAAAGGTTGCCGTGCGCGCAATCGGCTCATATCGCTTCAGGCCGAATAAATGAACAGCGGCGCACAAACTGAATGCACCTGCGGCCAACGCAATCGACGAAAGATCGATCGTGATCCACAAACCCCAGGGCACGAGGTCGCTGAGATTGGTGATGCTCAAGCCCTGCCACAAGACAAAGATCCCGCCGACCAGACCACCGAGCAGGATGAGTCCCAGAAAGCCAAGCCATACCATCCAGGGCGTGAAAAGCTTGGAACGCAAGTTTTTGAACATGGCTACGCCTCTTTCTCCGGGACAGCGGGTATGTAGTAGACGCGCGGTCCTGTGCCCAGGTTTTCGCGCAGACGATAAGATGGGTTCTCGCGCAACACCTTGCTGACGTTTGATTCCGGATCGTTCAGGTCTCCGAAGATACGAGCACCCACTGGACAAACCACAACACAAGCAGGAGTTGCATCTGGGTCTACGCCGGGTGTCAAACCGAGCGCAAGACCACGATCAATGCGCTGAAAACAAAATGTGCATTTTTCCACTACGCCGCGTGGACGCCGCTCGATTTCAGGCTGGCCCCATTTTGGAACCATTGGATTTTGACCAGTAAAGGCTTCCCAGTTGAACGACCGGGCCTGATATGGGCAGGCTACCTCACAATAACGGCACCCAATGCATCTCTCATAATCCATCATCACGATACCATCCCCGCGGTAGTAAGTTGCCTGTACAGGACAGACTTCGACGCACGGCGCTTTTTCGCATTGTAAACAGGGACGGGGCAGAAACACATGTTTATCAGCAACCATGCCGACTTCATTGAGAGTGTTCCACTGGATTTCAGGGTTGATGTCATTGTGTGCCTGACAAGCCAGTGTGCAGTACCCACAACCGATACACTTGGATTGGTCGATGACCATCGCCCATTGATGCTCGCCTTTGGGCGTATCACTCGAGGCTTTCGTGGAAGTGACCGCACGCGTTCCGGCGGCGACTGCAACACCCACAGCGGTCAGCTTCAGGAAATCGCGTCGGTGGATGTTTTTCTCAGTCATCGTTTTCCTCCTTATTATGTTTTACAGCGCGTTGATACCAGCGTTCGAGCCAGGGAGCCAGCACCATGCCGCCTGCCAGACCGATCAAACCGGCCATCGCAGAGAATCCGACTGGGCTGACAGGATCAGGTTCCGGGGCGACGGAAGCGAGTTTTACTTCCTCAGTTGGCCCGGTTGAGGTTGGTAAAGTAGATTCTTTTGTATTTATCGCTTCAGTGGGACCATGCATTTGTTGGACATGGCAGGTATTACAGGACGCCAAACTCGCGCTGAAGGAATGGTCGGGCACAGTATGGGGAGCGCCTTCAATGTTCTCCGACTCTTTCACATGACAATCGGCACACGAAATATTTTTCTGGGCATGTGCTGTTAAGGGGAAATCCATACTGGATTCCTGGTGGCAGGTGATACAGAGTTGGGAAACCTTATCAGCGTTTTCAGCCAATCGTGATTCCGCGACAGTTTTAAGGGAAGCACTGTGTGGATCATGACAGGTTGCACAATCCAGCCCGCGTTGATAGTGGGTGCTGACTTTCCAATCCTGCCAACCGAAGCGAGTATCGCTGTGACAGCGTCCGCACAGATCGGTGGAGCGGTCGACTGGCATAGGGCTTTTAGGATGGTCCGTTGGTATGGGGCTATGGCAAGATTCACAAGTAACCCCGTCAGCTTTGTAGGTTGCAGTGGCGGGATCGTACCCGGTAGTATGGCAGACCAGACATGCGCCAGGCTTGCCTTGTTTTGTCCACTCGTCCAAAAACAGGGGATCACTACCTGCCTGGGCATGTGGGCCGCTTTGCCAGTTTGTTTGAAATTCAGTGTGACATACCGCACAGTCTTGTGTCCATTGGGCAGGAGGATTGGTTCCTTCCTGCGCACTGGCAATGACGAGGGTCACGCCAGCAGTGAGCAGTGCGAATGCCAGGGCGATTAAGAATCGTTCGAATCGTGAACTCATGATTTACATTCTCCTGGGTTTCATTTCCAACGAAGGTATGGGCGCCTCATGAAACACCTTGCAGGTGAAACATTCTTCACGCAAATAGCCGTTCGGTAAGCGGAAAACCTGCCAGCATGGCAAAGGTGAGGTTCTGGCACTACAGTTTTTTTGTTGATCTGGGGGACAGTCTTTTGTCTTCCAGCATTCAGGTTTTTGAGCACGCATGGGCTGAAGTTGCGCCTCTGCCTGCCAGCCAGCATCCAGCTTGCGCAGAAAATAAACCAGAACCACTGTTAGCGCGATGGGAATGGCCAGCCGTATAAGCAAGCCAATACAAAGAGCAAGGGAGGTCGCTATGGTTTCCATACACCACTTCACAGTCTATCGAAACCAGTAACGGATTTCCCGCTGCCTCAGCCATTCACCCAGCCAGAGCATCAGTCCGACGGGCAGGATGATGCGGATCAGAATCAACGTCAGGATAACCTCAGTTCCAAACATGGCATTCTCCTTTCATAAACTCCAGTTTCAGTTTAAGGAAAGCTGAGAACAAAGTAAATTCGGTTACTGCACTATCCTTTATAGGCACTTTCGCTTATTTTTTACGTCAACCTGGGGTGTTGACTCAGATGTCCCGCCCCTCGGATGGGGTGCTCTACCCACGCTTAATAGCGTAGATGCGTTCAATATGGCTCCAGAATTGGTCAGTTCGATTTTCCGAGCCTGCGGTTGAAAAAGATTGGTGTTTTTCTATATCTTGCCATTTTGACTCTTTTCAAACGGCCATGCCGACAATGAGCAGTGCAAGTCTATTGGAGTAGGCAGATTTGCCTATCTCGCCGATGCGCCTTTTAGCGCTTGTGAAATTAGTCACAGAACCCGATAATCACGATAATGAAGAGCACCTTTGCGATTGGGCTTATCGTTCTAGGAGCTTTGCTAAGCCTTGAGGCATTCAGTTCGTTGTATTTTGGCAATGTAGCAGTTAATCCCACAGCCATCACTTTACCTGACCAACTGGCTGGTCTGCCAAAAACCGACTATCGAACCGGCGCCCAAGCCGTGAGC